>NZ_PNXY01000027.1 GCF_002879865.1 Paraburkholderia rhynchosiae | reverse complement strand
CGGCGGCGGGGGCGCGACGACGGGCGGCGGCGGTTCGACCTTGTGCGGCTTGACGACCGGCTTCTTCGGCTTCTTTGGCTGCTCGGGTTCGGCGGCTTCGGTCTCGACCGGCTCGGGCGCGGAAGCGGCCACGGGCGCGCTCGCGGCTTCCACGGGCATGACCGTGGCCTCGACGATGGGCGCCTGCTGCGGTCCCCATAGCAAGCTGCCGCAACCGGACAGCGCGAACAGCGCCAGCACAGCGAACGCGGCAAGAATCAGACGACGCCAGGCAGGAAGCGAAAAGCCGCCACTCATCGGGGAGAACTCCATGGACCGGTGCGGGCGGGCGCTATGGACCGCCGCGGTTAAAACAGTACGGGCGAGAGTTTAACCCGCGGCGCTGGGCGGCCTCGTTTTGCGAGCTGTCAGACCGGCCAACGCGAAGCACGCCTCATGCCGCGTCGCGTTCGGTTCGCTCTGTTCGTGCGCTTTGTGTGTCGCGCGAGCCCCGCAGAAAGCTCTGAAAACGCTTTCATCTGCCGACGCTGAACCGTAGGTGTAAACGCGCGGCACGTCGACGCGCCATGCCGTCGCCTGAACGATATAAGCGTCGCGACATGACCGGCATGCCATCCATGCGATTGGAGACATATTTGTGTTGCCCTACATTTCGAGACAGAAAAAGCAGCACACATCAACCAACGCCACGAGACGAACCTGATGACGGCCACTTCGACGGCCGTTTCAGCATGCTGATAAAGGAGGCACTCATCATGATGGAACCCCACGCCCAGCCGATTTCTGATGTCGGCGCCGAATCATTCGACACCAAGGGCTTTCTCGACCGCTACTTCGAAATCTCGTCGCGCGGCAGTTCGCAGCGCCAGGAAATCGTTGCCGGCGTCACGACCTTTCTCGCGATGGTCTATTCCGTGTTCGTCGTGCCGGGCATGTTCGGCAAGGCCGGCTTCGACACGAGCGCGGTGTTCGTCGCCGTGTGCCTGACCACCGCGTTCGGCTCGCTGCTGATGGGCGTGTGGGCGCGCTTGCCGATTGCGATCGGCTGCGCGATATCGCTAACCGCGTTCACGGCGTTCGGTCTCGTGCTCGGCAAGGGCCTGCATCCGACGGTCGCGCTCGGCGCCGTGTTCCTGATGGGCGTCGTGTTCACCGCGATTTCGGTGACGGGCGTGCGTTCGTGGATTCTGCGTAATCTGCCGACGGGCATCGCGCACGGCACGGGCATCGGCATCGGTTTATTCCTGCTGCTGATCGCGGCCAACGAAGTCGGTCTCGTCGTCAAGAACCCGGGCGCTGGGTTGCCGGTCTCGCTCGGCAATATCACCGCGTTGCCGGCCTTGATGTCGGTGGCGGGGCTGGCGGCGATTTTTGGACTGGTGCGCCGCCGCGTGCCGGGCTCGATCCTCATTGTGATCGTCGCGATTTCGGCGATCGCGCTGCTCATCGATCCGGCGGTGTCGTTTCATGGCGTGTTCGCCGTGCCGTCGCTGAGCGCGCCGGGCCACGAGTCGCTGATCGGTGCGATGGACATCAAGGGCGCGCTGTCGATGGCGGTTCTGCCGAGCGTGCTGGCCCTCGTGATGACCGCCGTGTTCGACGCGACCGGCACGATTCGCGCGGTGGCCGGACAGGCGGGCCAGCTCGATGAAAACGGCCGCATCATCAACGGAGGTCGCGCGTTGACGGCCGACTCGGTCAGCTCGATTTTCTCGGGTCTGCTCGGCGGCGCACCGGCCGCGGCCTACATCGAATCGACGGTCGGCGTGGCGGCCGGCGCGAAAACCGGAATGGCGGCGGCAGTGGTCGGCTTGCTGTTTCTCGGCGTGATGTTCTTCTCGCCGCTCGCGAGCCTCGTGCCTTCGTATGCGACCGCGCCCGCGCTGATGTATGTCGGGCTGCTGATGCTCTCGAACGTCAGCAAGCTGCATATGGACGATATGGTCGACGCAATGTCCGGCCTCATGTGCGCGGTATTCATCGTGCTCACGGCGAACATCGTGACCGGCATCATGCTCGGCTTCGCGACGCTCGTGATTGGCCGCGTGGTGAGCGGCGAGTACCGCAAGCTGAATGTGGGGACGGTTGCGATTGCGATCGTGCTGGTCGGGTTCTATCTCGGCGGCTGGGCGATCTGATTTTGGGTCATCGCCGCGCGCCTTGACATCCGCGAGTTCGTTTCTAAACTTAACCTCATGGTTAAGTTTAACGAAGCGTTGCTCGATCGCACATTTGCCGCGTTGTCGGACCCGACGCGGCGTGCGTTGCTCGCGCGTCTGTCGAAATGCGAACTGTCGGTGAGCGAGCTTGCCGAACCGTTCGCCATGTCTTTGCCTGCGGTGATGAAGCACCTGGACGTTCTCTCCACGGCAGGTCTCATCACGCGCAGCAAGAACGGCCGCACGGTCGCGTGCCGCCTGTCCGCGAAACCGATGGAAGAAGCGATGGCGTGGCTCGATCGCTATCAGCGCTTCTGGACCGAATCGCTTGATCGGCTGGCCGCTTTCGTCGAAGAAGACGAAGCGCCGCGCGCGCGAAAGCCGGCTGCGCGGGTCGCAGCACTGTCAGCGCCTCACCCGCGCAAGTCTTCCGCGTCCGCGAGAAAGCGGCGCGATTCATGACGCGCATCCAGTTTCGCTTTGCACGATTCGTCGACGAATTGCACATGCCGTGCATGTCACTGTGAAGGAGACGCAGATGGAACCGCAGACCCAATCACCAACGCAATCACCAATGCAATCACCAATGCAATCACCAATGCAATCACCAATGCAATCGCATCGCGACCCGCTACACCGGATTGGCTCCAGGCAGGAATGGCTGGAAGCGAGCAGGGCGCTGCTGGTGGAGGAGAAAGCCCACATGCGTGCCGGCGACGAACTCGCCCGCAAGCGCCGCGAACTGCCGTGGGTGAAGGTGGACAAGACGTACGTATTCGATACGCCAGAGGGTCGCAAGACACTTGCCGATCTCTTCGACGGACGCAGTCAGTTGATCATTTATCACTTCATGCTGGGCCCGGATTGGGAAGAGGGCTGTGTGGGCTGCTCGTTTCTATCGGATCACATGGTCGGTATCGTGACGCATCTCGAACATCACGATGTGTCGTACGTGACGGTTTCCCATGCGCCGCTCGCGAAGATCGAAGCCTTTAAAAAACGCATGGGCTGGACGTTCCCGTGGGTGTCGTCGGACGGAAGCGATTTCAATTTCGACTATCACGTGTCGTTCACGCCCGAACAACTGGAGAGCAAGAAGGCCTTTTATAACTTCACCGAGCAGGACGTCGGCATCGACGAACAACATGGCCACAGCGTCTTCTATAAAGATGCGAACGGCGATGTGTATCACACGTATTCCTGCTACGGCCGCGGCGACGAGCGCTTCATCAACACGTACGCGCATCTGGACGTCACACCGAAAGGCCGCAATGAAGCGACGAGTCTCGTCGACTGGGTCAAGCATCACGACCGCTATGAAGAGAACGCGCAGGGCGGCGGTTGTGCCGCTTGCGGTTCGTGAGCGAAATGCAGAACGGGAGTCGGCGGGCAGGTCGCTGCGTCGCGTGGCGGTGCGCTTACAACGCCATCTCGAACGCGGGCTTGAGAAACAGTTCGATTGCCATCACGACGAGGCCCATCAAGGCCGCTGATAGCGTCAACGTGCCGTATTCGTCGTAGCGTGCATCGTAAAGGCACGCCACGACGAACAGAATCGCCAGAAAGTTGGTCAGCCAGTCGAAATTCAACGCCAAGGTCATCGATAAAAAATCCGGGCTCGTGTGCGGTTCGAAGTGTGAACCGCGCGGGTCAGATGAGCGGGATTCTATCGAGCCGAGCTTACGGATTTGCAACGCCGACGCTTACACAAATTACGAAGCAACTCCGCGGTTTTACGCCGTCTCCCCGGACATCATGTCGTGCTCGATCCACTCGATCACGGAGGTGCGCTCAGGCTGCCAGCCCAACAGCTTGCGCGCGCGCTCGCCGCGTACGCGGCTGTTCGAACCGAGCCCATACGAAGCCATTTCGTAGCCCCATTCCTTTTGCGCCTGTTCGAGCGGCCAGTCTTGCGGCTCGCCGAGCTTCATCGCGCGTGCGATGGCGGCGCTCATGTCGCGGAACGATGCCTCGCCGCTTTCGACGAAGTAAAACATGCCGGCCGGGCTCTTCTCCAACGCGAGCCGATAGAGTTCGGCGACGTCGTCGATATGCACGTTCGACCACGTGTTGCCGCCGCTGCCGACATGGCGCACCACGCCGCTCTTTTGCGCCTGCCGCACGAGGCGCGGCAACTGCACGCTTGCACTGCCCGCCACCGCGCCGTGGCCGTAGATCAGCGTATTGCAGAGCACCGCCGAGCGGATGTTTTGGTGCGCCGCTTCGAGCACCTGGCGGTCGATCGCGACGCGCGCCGCCTTGTCGGCGGTCGGCTCCGGCAGCGCGTCTTCGCGATAGATGCGCGCCTGCGCCGCTTCGCCGCCCGACGCGTCGCCGACGATACTCGACCCGCTCGTGTGCAAGAACGGCTTGCCCGAACCCGTGAGTCCTTCGATCAGCGCGCTCACCGCGCCTTCGTGGTCGCTGCTCGCCGCGTTGATGACGGCGTCGGCAGCTTGCGCTTCGGCGATTAGCAACGCGCGGTCGTCGAGCGTGCCGATCACCGGCTCGATGCCGAGCCGCTTGAGTTCGTCGCTATGTTCGGATTTGCGGATCAGACCGCGCACCTGATGACCGGTGCGCACGAGATGCGCCGCGATGGACCCGCCGATAAAGCCGCTTGCGCCTGTGATGAAAATTTTCAAAACCTTCTCCTGAGTGGAAATGCGATGACAGGCACGCAGTATCTATCGTCTCGATTCTCGCAAAAAGCGTGTTAGTCTCAAATCAACCTTGACTCAAAATCAACAATGAAAACCTCCACCGACGAGTTACTGATATTCGTCAGCGTGATCGACAGCGGTTCGATCACGGCGGCTGCGGAAAAGTTGGGGCAGACCGTCTCCGGTGTGAGCCGCGCGCTCACGCGCCTGGAAAAGAAGCTCGACACTGCGCTGGTGCGGCGCACGACACGCCGTTTGCAGTTGACTGAAGAGGGCGAAGGCTTCCTGCAGCGCGCCCGCGCGATTCTCGATGCCATGGAAGAAGCCGAGGAATCCGTCACGCGAACGCGTCGGCGGCCTTCGGGGCGCTTGCGTGTCGATGCGGCGTCGCCGTTCATGCTTCACTGCGTCGCCCCGCATATGACGGCATTTTCCGCGCTGTATCCGGAAATCCGGCTGGAGTTGACGAGCAACGAGCGCATCGTCGATCTGCTTGAGCAGAAAGTGGATATCGCGATCCGGATCGGCGCCTTGCAGGATTCGACCTTGCACGCTCGCGCATTGGGCAGCAGCAAGCTGCTGGTTGTTGCGAGTCCTGCATATCTGGCCGCGCAAGGCGAGCCGAAATCGGTCGACGCGTTGCGCGGGCATCGGCTGATCGGCTTCACCGCGCCGGAGCATCTGAACCGCTGGCCGTTGCGCGAGCAAGGCAAGGGCAAGGTTCATGTGAGGGGCAAAGCCGAGCCGTTGAAAATCGAGCCGTCGATCACTGCGTCGAGCGGCGAGACGTTGCGGCAACTGGCGCTATCGGGCTGGGGCATCGCGTGTCTGGCGGACTTCATGATCGCCGCCGACATCCGCGAAGAGCGTCTCGTGCCGATTCTCGGCAACCTTCTGCTGGATGAGCGTCAGCCGGTGAGCGCGGTGTATTACCAGAGCGCGTCTCTCGCGGGACGCGTGCAGTGTTTTCTGGATTTCATGGCGGCGCGCGTTCAGTTGTAGCGGCGCATCGCAGTCGCTCGTCGTGAAGGAAGCCCGCGGCTCGTATGAGTTCGCGGGCTTACTTGCGTTATGGGCGGATGTTTCTATAACCCGCTTATCAACCCAGGCGATGTCTTTGTCCGTCTGGCGGCGTGGATTTTGGATGTGTATATACAAGTTGACGGTTCGTGAAGCGCGCCGGACTCCAGTTGCCGTCATGCCAGGATCGGCAGGCGTGAACGCACAGGCACTCTGCAGGCCAGGACAGCAGCGCTTTAGTGGAAAGCCCTGGGGCCCGAAGCATTAAAAATAAGTTGTATATACAAGACGGCGCCGCTAGACTTCATTGAAATTGTATAGACAGGACGACAACCATGATGACTCTGAAGCCCGGCTACCTGACTCTCCCGCAATTGCGCCAGATCGCGCGTGAACATGTGCCGCTGCGACTCGATCCCGCGAGCCACGCCGCTATCGACGCCTGCGCGAAAGCCGTGGCCGACATTGCCGCGAAGGGCGAGCCCGCCTATGGCATCAACACGGGCTTCGGGCGTCTTGCCAGCACGCATATTCCGCACGATCAGCTTGAACTGCTGCAGCGCAATCTGGTGCTGTCGCACGCGGTGGGCGTGGGTGAGCCGATGTCGCGTCCGGTCGTGCGTCTGTTGATCGCGCTGAAACTGTCGAGCCTCGGCCGCGGCCATTCGGGCATTCGCCGCGAAGTGATGGAAGCGCTGATCGCGCTCTACAACGCCGACGTGCTGCCGGTCATTCCGGTCAAAGGCTCCGTGGGCGCATCGGGCGACCTCGCGCCGCTCGCGCACATGTCGGCGGCCTTGCTCGGCGTCGGCGAAGTGTTCGCCCAGGGCGAACGCCTGCCGGCCACCGAAGGTCTCGCGCTCGTCGGTCTGAAGCCGCTCACGCTGCAGGCGAAGGAAGGTCTCGCGCTGCTGAACGGCACGCAGGCGTCGACCGCACTCGCGCTCTACAACATGTTCGCAATCGAAGACCTGTACCGCACCGGACTGGTGGCGGGCGCGTTGTCGGTGGATGCGGCGGCCGGCTCGGTCAAACCGTTCGACGCGCGCATTCACGAATTGCGCGGCCATCAAGGTCAGATCGATGCCGCGGCGGCTTACCGTTCGCTGCTGCAAGACTCGGGCATCAACGCGTCGCACGCCGGTTGCGACAAGGTCCAGGACCCGTACAGCCTGCGCTGCCAGCCGCAAGTGATGGGCGCATGTCTCGATCAGATGCGCCATGCTGCCGACGTGCTGCTGCTGGAAGCCAATGCGGTTTCCGACAATCCGCTGATCTTCCCGGACACCGGCGAAGTGCTGTCGGGCGGCAACTTCCACGCGGAGCCGGTCGCATTCGCCGCGGACAATCTCGCGCTCGCCGCCGCCGAAATCGGCGCGCTGGCCGAACGCCGCATTGCGTTGCTGATCGACGCGACGCTGTCGGGCCTGCCGCCGTTCCTCGTACGCGACGGCGGCGTGAACTCGGGCTTCATGATCGCTCACGTGACGGCCGCCGCGCTCGCATCGGAAAACAAGACACTTGCGCATCCGGCTTCCGTCGATTCGCTGCCCACGTCCGCGAACCAGGAAGACCACGTTTCGATGGCGACTTTTGCCGCGCGCAAGCTCGGCGACATTGCCGAGAACACGGCGAACATTCTGTCGATCGAACTGCTCGCCGCCGCGCAAGGTGTCGATCTGCGCGCGCCGCACAGGACCAGCCCGAGCTTGCAGAAAGTGATGGACGTGGTGCGCAAGGATGTCGCGCATTACGAACTCGATCACTACTTCGCGCCGGACATCGCGGCCGTTACGCGTCTCGTGCAGGACGGCACGATCGCGAAGTTGAGCCCGTTCTCGTTCGTGTCAGAGCAGTAAGCGGACAGCGAGCGGACCCGTTCGGACCATGAGGCACAGCAGCCAATGAACGCACCGGCCTATCAGGGCATCAAGGACTTCATCCTCGCGCGCATTCATGCGGGCGAATGGGGCGAAGGCGACCAGGTGCCCTCCGAAAACGAGCTCGCGCGCGAATTCAACGTCGCGCGCATGACGGTGAACCGCGCGTTGCGCGAGTTGACCTCGGAGCAGGTGCTCACGCGTGTGCAGGGTTCGGGCACCTTCGTGGCCCGTCCCAAGTACGAATCGACGCTGGTGGCGATCCGCAGCATTTCCGACGAAATCGTCGCGCGCGGTCATCGTTATCAGGCGAAGGTGCTGCACATCGGTGCGAGCATCGCTGATGCGGCGCTCGCCGAAGAAATGCAGGTGAGCGCGGGCAGTCCGATATTCCATTCGCGCGTGCTGCATTTCGAGAACGACGAGCCGGTGCAGCTCGAAGAGCGCTGGGTCAATCCAGCTGTCGCACCCGAGTATGCGTTGCAGGACTTCACGAACACTACGCCGAACCAGTATCTCGTGCGGGTTGCGCCGTTGCAGCGCGTCGAGTACCGCATCGAGGCGTTAGCGGCGGACGGCGACACCCGCGAGCTTCTGACCATGGACGAACTCGAACCTTGCCTCGTGCTGCATCGGCGGACGTGGTCGCAAAGCCAGGTTGCATCGATCGCGAACCTCTGGCATCCGGGCAGCCGCTACCGCTTCACCGGACATTTCTGATTTCCGCTTTCCCTGATTCTTCCTTGATTCTTTCCTGACATTTTTCCGATCATCTTCAGGCATTCCGAGGGCCACCATGAACAACCCGAAACACTTCGACCCGCGTCTCGATCCCACCCGCACGATCCGTGCGCCGCGCGGAGCGGAAAAGACCTGCAAGACCTGGATCGCGGAGGCCGCGTACCGGATGATTCAGAATAATCTGGACCCCGAAGTAGCCGAGCATCCGCATGCGCTCGTCGTGTATGGCGGTATTGGCCGTGCGGCGCGCAACTGGGATTGCTTCGACCAGATTCTGACGTCGCTTAAGGATCTGAACGAAGACGAGACGCTGCTGATTCAATCGGGCAAGCCGGTCGGCGTGTTCCGTACGCATGCCGACGCGCCGCGCGTGCTGCTCGCGAACTCGAACCTAGTCCCCCATTGGGCGACGTGGGAGCATTTCCACGAACTCGATCGCAAGGGCCTGATGATGTACGGGCAGATGACGGCGGGCAGCTGGATCTACATCGGCAGCCAGGGCATCGTGCAGGGCACGTACGAGACGTTCTTCTCGGTGGCCAACCAGCATTTCAACGGCGATCCGACGGGCCGCTGGATTCTGACCGGCGGCTTGGGCGGCATGGGCGGCGCGCAGCCGCTGGCGGCGACGATGGCCGGCTTCTCGATGATCGCGGTGGAATGCGACGAGACGCGCATCGACTTCCGTCTGAAGACGCGTTATGTCGACAGGAAAGCGAAGACGCTCGACGAAGCGCTCGCCATGCTCGACGAAGCGAAGCAGGCGGGCAACGCGGTGTCGATCGGTTTGCTCGGCAATGCCGCGGACGTATTCGCCGAGTGCGTGACGCGCGGCATCACGCCGGACTGCGTGACCGATCAGACGAGCGCCCACGATCCAATTCACGGCTACCTGCCGCAAGGCTGGAAGCTGGAAGACTGGCGCGAGCGTCAGAAGACTGCGCCGGATTCGATCGTCACGCCGGCGAAGCAATCCATGGCCAAACAGGTACAAGCCATGCTGACGCTGCAGGAACGCGGCGCGGCGACGCTCGACTACGGCAACAACATTCGCCAAATGGCGCTAGAAATGGGCGTGGAAAACGCATTCGATTTTCCGGGCTTCGTGCCGGCTTATATCCGGCCGCTCTTCTGCGAAGGCAAGGGGCCGTTCCGCTGGGTCGCACTGTCGGGCGATCCCGAGGATATCTACAAGACCGATGCGAAAGTCAAGGAGCTGATTCCCGACGATCCGCATCTGCATAACTGGCTCGACATGGCGCGCGAACGCATCGCGTTCCAGGGCTTGCCCGCGCGCATCTGCTGGGTCGGCGTGAAGGATCGCTACCGTTTGGGCCAGGCGTTCAACGAGATGGTGAAGAACGGCGAACTGAAGGCGCCGATCGTGATCGGCCGCGATCACCTCGACACCGGTTCAGTGGCGAGCCCGAATCGCGAAACGGAGTCGATGAAGGACGGCTCCGACGCAGTCAGCGACTGGCCGTTGCTGAACGCACTGCTGAATACAGCGGGCGGCGCGTCGTGGGTGTCGCTGCATCATGGCGGTGGCGTCGGCATGGGCTTCAGTCAACATTCAGGCGTCGTGATCGTCGCGGACGGCACGGATGCCGCGAAGGAGCGCCTTGGCCGCGTGCTGTTCAACGACCCGGCGACCGGCGTGATGCGTCACGCGGATGCGGGCTATGAACTTGCGCAGCAAACGGCGCGCGAGGCGCGCCTCAACCTGCCGATGCTGGGCCGTTGAGCATGACGCCTGCGCGGAGCATGGGCGCTGTTGCGAGCGGCTCTACGGGCGCCGTTACGTTGATCCGCGGTGCAGAGCTTGTGGCGGCGCCGTGGAAAAACGGCGGCGGCATCACGCGCGAAGTGGCGGCGTTTCCTGCGGACGCGGCGCTCGATACGTTCGTGTGGCGCGTGAGTGTGGCCGACGTCGCGCAAGCGGGTCCGTTCTCGCCATTCGTGGGCATCGATCGCACGCTCGTGCTGTTGTCCGGGGCGGGTATGTTGCTCGATGAAGCCCAATGCGACGATACGGTGAAGACCCACGCGTTGACACGACCGCTCGATATCGCGCGCTTCAATGGCGAGGCGCAGATCGACGCGCGGCTAGTCGACGGTGCGACGCGCGACTTCAATCTGATGGTGCGTCGCGAGTCGGCGCAAGGCGAACTCGAAGTGTGGCGCGCCGCCCAGCACGAGGCACAGCACGAAGCACAGCACGCAGCGGAGCACGAACGCACGTTGTCCGCCGACGTGGTGCTGCTCTACTGCGCGAAGGGTCCACTTGCCGTCACGTTGGCCAACGCCCACGCGCAGTGGCTGCAAACTGGCGACGCGTTGCGCATCGACACGCCGAATGCTCTGCCGTGCAACATGGAAGGCACGGGCGCGTTGCTCGCAATCAGCATCCGCTACGCTGCCTAACGATAACGACGATTCGCGCGCACGCCTCGCCGCACAACAACGCGCGCACGCGAACCTCCACAGACACGCAACAAGCTGCAAAGAGCACGCGATGAAGCAAACCGTCTGGCATCAACTGAAACTGTGCCCGCAGGGCGATCCACAACATACGCTGGCCGATGCCGCGATAGCCGTCGAAGACGGCAAGATCGTATGGCTCGGCGCGGCTACCGAATTGCCCGCTGAATACGCCGCGTGGCCGCGCGAAGATTTGCAGGGCGCGTGGGTCACGCCGGGCCTCGTCGATTGTCATACGCATCTCGTGTATGGCGGCCAGCGTGCCGATGAATTCGCGCAGCGCCTCGCGGGCGTCAGCTATGAAGAAATCGCGCGGCAGGGCGGCGGTATCGTTTCGACGGTGCGCGCCACGCGTGCCGCGAGTGAAGACGCGCTATTCCGCCAATCGGCCGCGCGGCTCGAACCGTTGCTTGCCGAAGGCATAACGGCCGTCGAAATCAAATCGGGTTACGGACTCGATCTCGAGACCGAGCGCAAGATGCTGCGCGTCGCGCGCCAGTTGGGCGAGCGCTATCCGGTCACGGTCTATACGACGTTTCTCGGCGCACACGCGTTGCCGCCGGAATTCGCGGGCCGCGCCGACGCGTATATCGACGAGGTCTGCAACACGATGCTGCCCGCGCTCGCAGGCGAAGGTCTCGTCGACGCGGTCGATGTCTTCTGTGAGCGCATTGGCTTTTCGTTGGAACAAAGCGAGCGCGTGTTCAACGCCGCCGCGCGCCACAAGCTGCCGGTGAAAATGCACGCGGAGCAGTTGTCGAATGGCGGCGGCACGGCACTCGCGGCGCGCCATCATGCGTTGTCCGCCGATCATCTGGAGTTTCTCGACGAAGCCGGCGTCGCGGCAATGAAAGAGGCGGGCACGGTCGCCGTGTTGTTGCCGGGCGCGTATTACTTCATCCGCGAGACGCAGTTGCCGCCGCTGGAATTGCTGCGGCGTTACGAGGTGCCGATTGCCATTTCCACCGACAGCAATCCCGGCACGTCGCCCGCCACCTCGTTGCTGGTGATGATGAACATGGCGACCACGCTGTTCCGTATGACCGTGCCGGAAGTGCTCCAAGGCGTGACATCGCACGCGGCGCGCGCGCTCGGCAAGGCGGACCGGCACGGCTCGCTCGAAGTGGGCCGCGCGGCTGACTTCGCGGTGTGGTCTGTCGACTCGCTGGCGGAACTGGCGTACTGGATTGGACGCCCTTTGTGCGCGCGCGTCGTGCGCGGGGGCGAGACCGTTTATAGACCGTTTTTACGCGGCGTGAATTGAGCCAGGGGCTGAGAGATGACACAACTAAAACAATCCCTATTCGCCGACCATGCTTATTTGCCGGACGGCTGGCGCCGCAACGTGCTGCTGGAATGGGACACAAACGGCACACTGACGGCCGTCACGCCCGACACGCGCAACGCGGCCGCAGATGTAGCCAAAGCCGCAGGTCCAATATTACCTGGCATGCCGAATCTTCATTCGCATGCGTTTCAGCGCGCGATGGCCGGCCTCACCGAATATCGGGCTACGTCCGGTACAGGCGCCACGGACAACTTCTGGAGCTGGCGCGACCTAATGTATCGCTTCGCCGCGCAGATCACGCCGGAAGGATTGGCGAGCGTCGCGCAATGGCTCTACATCGAGATGCTGAAAGCGGGCTATACATCGGTGTGCGAATTTCACTACGTGCATCACACGCCGGACGGCTGCCGTTACACGAATCCAGCGGAACTCGGGCAACGCGTGGTGGATGCCGCATCGGCGAGCGGCATCGGCATGACCATGCTGCCGGTGCTATATCAGTACAGCGGCTTCGGCGCGCGTGCGCCGCGCGACGACCAACGGCGCTTCATCAATACGCCCGACAGTCTGCTCGATCTGCTGGGCACGTTGCGCGCGGCGCGGCCCGAAAGTGCGGCGTTGCGCTATGGCGTGGCGCCCCATTCGCTGCGCGCGGTGTCGGAGCAATCGTTGCGTGCATTGCTCGGTGGCGTCGATAGCAGCGCGCCCGTTCACATCCATATCGCCGAACAGACCGCCGAACTCGACGCATGCATCGAAACGGAAGGCGCGCGGCCGGTGCAATGGCTGCTCGATCGTTTCGATGTCGACAGTCGGTGGTGCCTCGTGCACGCCACGCATGTCGATACGAACGAAACGCTCGCGCTCGCGAAGAGCGGCGCGGTCGCCGGTTTGTGTCTGACGACGGAAGCGAATCTCGGCGACGGCATTTTTCCCGCGCAGGAATATCTCGACGCGCAAGGGCGCATGGGTGTCGGCTCGGATAGCCATATTGGCGTCGACTGGCGCGCCGAATTGCGCCTGCTCGAATACGGGCAGCGTTTGACGCGCCGGCAGCGCAACGTGCTGGCGTCGGCACACGCGACGCATGTCGCGGATCGTCTCTTCGACGCGGCGCTCGAAGGCGGCGCGCGAGCCACGGGTCGCGCGGTCGGCGCATTGCAGGCCGGCCATCGCGCCGATTGGCTGGTGCTCGACCCGGATCATGCGAGCATCGCCGAACATGCGCCCGACGCGTGGCTGTCGGGCGTTGTATTCTGCGAGCATGGTGAGACGCCGATTCGCGACGTGTACGCGGGCGGCGACAAGGTGGTCGACAATCGCCGGCATCGCGACGAAGAGGGCGCTTATGCGCGCTATCGCGTGGCGCTCGCCGACCTGCTCAAATGACCTGACCTGACCTGACCTGACCTGACCTGACCTGATGTGACGCGCGTGCGTTACGTGTATCGCTCGCTGTAAAGATCTTCGATCCAGGACTGACATGACTGCTCCGAACACTCCGCCGGTTTTCTCGCTGCATCGAGGAAGCCTGCCGATGCTGATCTCCATCCCGCATGTGGGCACGCAGATTCCCGCCGACATTGCCGCGACCATGACGCCGGTCGCGCAGCGCACCGACGATTGCGACTGGCATCTCGACCGGCTCTACGCGTTTGCAAAGCGCATGGGCGCGTCGATTCTCATGCCCACTTGTGCGCGCTATGTGATCGATCTGAACCGTCCGCCCGACGGCGCGAACCTCTATCCAGGGCAGGACACCACCGGACTGCTGGCCGTCGATACGTTCGACAAGGAACCGTTGTACCTCGAAGGTCATCTGCCGGACGAGACGGAAGTGGCCCGCCGTCGGGACGTTTACTGGAAGCCGTATCACGACGCTCTCGCGAACGAACTCGCCGCGCTCGAAGCGCAACATGGCAAGGTGCTGCTGTGGGAGGCGCATTCGATCCGCTCGCACGTGCCGCGTTTTTTCGAAGGACGCTTGCCCGATTTCAATTTCGGCACGTCGAACGGCGCGAGCGCCGTGGCGGGTTTGGGCGAGGAACTGGCGGCTGTCGTTGAGCGGCATCGTGCTTATTCGGCCGTTGCTAATGGGCGCTTCAAGGGCGGCTACATCACGCGGCAATATGGCCAGCCGTCGCAAGGCGTGCATGCGGTGCAACTCGAGTTATCGCAGATCACCTATATGCAGGAACAGCCGCCGTACGCATACGACGAAACGCTCGCCGCGAAAGTCGAACCGCTACTGGAGCAGCTCGTCGTGACGGCGTTGGAGCGCGTCAAAGCAGCCTGAGGGCAGGCTTCCTATTGAAGGCCGCGCGAAGCAATACACTTAGCTGCATTTCCTCTCATATCCACGCGGTTAGCGGTGCTGGCGTAATTCGCCAAGGCCGTGCCGCGTCGGCTCACACCGCGAAGGTGTAACAGCGTGTGTCCGCGATTGCGCGCTGCGCCTTTCACGCACACCGTATAGCGTGATGGCGTTAGCACGCGAACGCGTTCGCCCGCGCTGCGCCAACCCGTCGATGCGAAAAAGCCCCGCACTTAGCGGGGCTTTGCGATGCGGGCGACGCATAGGCTGCGGCGCGATCTCGTTACCATCGGCGTGATGGCAACGATTAGCGGCAGTGGCGTTCCCAGTGATGATGCACACGCACCTTATGGCAAACCGGGTGATGATGCTCATAAGCTTGTGCGGGAGCGATTGCGCTGAGGGCAGCGGCGGCTGCGGCAATGGCCAGAACGATTTTCTTCATTACAAAACCCTTAAGTCAGTGTTGTGGTACTCGCGATGCAGCACGATATATGCCGCACGACTAACAAGCATGCCACATCGACGCGTGGTGCGCAGGCACACCGTCGCGATACACATGGCAATCCGTGTGTCCAACGGCGCAAGGTGCCGTGTGGATTGAGCTTGCGCAATGCGTGTAAATTCGACACAGATGCTTGCGTCGTCGCGCATGCCGCTTGCAAGCGAGGCCGTGCAACGGCTACCCTTTCAAAACGATGACGCCGGCGACGGCGTCATCTCTACCTCGGGCAAAAAAGATGGAAGACCCAGCGATGGAAGATTCCGACGAATTGCTGCTCCCGGTCTGGCGCGCGAATCTCGTGCTGCTGACGCGCGAGGTCGGCGCGGCAACTCGCCTCGCACGCATGATGACTTTCTCCGCGAGCTACCTGAAGTTGATGCTGTCCGGCCAGCGCGAATTCAGCGAGGAGTTCGTACGCGGCATCGAAGCGGTGACCGGTTTGCCGAATGGCTGGATGAACACGGCGCACACCGAAGCGGAAATTCCCGCCAACGCGCGCACGGCGATCGACAATGAGCAGCCGCTCGCGCGCTTTCGCGGCACTGCGCATCCCGTGCGAAAAAAAACCGTGCTGCGGCCGCCGGAGCCGATTTTTGGCCAGGCGTCGCCCGCAAAACGCATCGAAGACGAAACCATGGAGGCGGAAGCGCATCGGCGCCAGGCGCATTTTCGCAAGGTCCGTGAGCTCGCGGTCCAAGAGGTTCGGCGCTTCGAGCGGCATCTTGTTCATGCGCCCGTCGAGCTGGCGTCGTTGCGATCGAAAGTCGAAGATGTGATTGCCGCCGCCGATCTCGACGATCCGATCCAGGCCGATCTTGCCGGGCGGCTGGAACAGATCGAGAAGCATCGCCATCTGCTGCTCAGGCATGTCGAGAGATTGCAGGCTTTGCTTGGACAGATCGGTGAAGGCGAGTGATCAGCGGCGTGAGCAGGGTGAGTAGCATGAAGGGGGCGAAGGGCGGCGCATCCAGGCGCGCAATCGTTGCAGCTCTTGCGCGCCGCGGGCACATGGCGCGCGCGGGGCGGGGAACATTATTCATGACGCGCTGCACGGCGTACCTGGGCATAGCCGCCGCGCTCGCGCTATGCGCGGCAGCCACCGCGGCTTTCGCGGACGATGCACCCTTAGACGCACCCAGCGACGACCGCGCGCCCTACACGACGGAGCGCGATGTCCATCTCTTCACGATCCAGAAAGACGGCTCAATCGAGGAACACGACGACAGCGTGTTGCGCGCGAATACCGCGAGCGGCGTCGACGACATCGCGCAACGTTCTGTGTGGTTTAACAAGGACATCGAGCAGGTGCAGTTGCTCGCCGCCGAAACGATCGATCCCGACGGCGCCACGCATGCGGTCGGTCCCGAAGCGATTCGCGATGTGCAGGAACCGCGCTCGGCGGGCGCGCCGAGCTTCCAGGACGGCGTGTTGCGTACGGTGATTTTTCCCGGCGTCGAACCGGGTTCCCGTGTACATCTCGCGTTTCGCAAGACGCGTGCAAAGCCCTTGCAGGCGGGCACATTTGGGTACCTCGTGGAGCCGACACGCGAACCGGTCGAAGACCAACGCCTGATCTTCGACCTTCCCGCCGACGTCCCGTTGTATGCCGACGCACGCGGCTACACGGCATTGCCGCCGGTTACGGCGAATGGCCGCACGCGTTACCAATTCGATTACCGGCACGGGCCGTATGCGCGGCTCGAAGCGGGCGCGGTCGGCTACGCGAATTGGGGCGACCGGCTGATGGTGTCGACCGTGCCCGACTTCGCGAACTTCGCCGCGCGTTATCGCGGGCCCGCGACCGACACCACGGTCGACGATCCGGCTATCGTGCGGCTTGCGCAGTCGCTCACGGCACGCGCAAACGATCCGCGTGCGAAGGCGCAGATTCTATACGACTGGATGCGGATGAATATCCGTTACGTCGCGCTCTTTATCGGCGAGACGGCCGCGGTCCCGCACAAGGCGGCCGACATCCTGCGCAACCGTTATGGCGACTGCAAGGACCACGTCGCGCTGTATGGCGCGTTGCTGGCGGCTGTCGGTATTCGCAGCGAAGCGGTGCTGCTCAATCTCGGCCCGTACTACAGCTTGCCGGAGGTGCCGGGCTATGGCGTGAGTGCGATCAATCACGCGATCGTCTGGATTCCTGAGCTATCGTTGTATGCGGACACGACGGCGGGCGGCGTGGGCTTCGGTTATCTGCCGACGGGCGTGATGGACCGGCCCGTCCTGCTGGTCGGCGAAGGCGTGCTGTCGCGCACGCCTGCCACGCAATTGCGCGAGCGAACCGCGCGCGTGCAGATCGACGTCGATGAAAACGGCACGGCGAATTACGCTTATCGCGTGGAAGATGCGGGATTCACGGCCGAGATCGAACGCAATATGTTTCGGCGGGCAACGCGCCAGCGCGCGCAACAGATCGCCGCGAATCGTCTGTTGCAAACGGGCCTGCATGGCAGCGCGCAATTACGCACGAGCGACGTCGCCGTGACGGACGGACCGTTCGCGACGTCGATGCAAGGCAAGGTGGAGCACTTCGTGTGGAGCGACGGCACTACGGCAATGCCGGCGCTGACGAGCTTCGCCGGCGGGATGGGATCGCAGGTGCAGGCATGGCTCGCCGAGCCAATGCGCACGCAGCCTTGGGCGTGTGTCGGCGGGGAATTCGACGAGACCCTGGAGATTACGCTGCCGCGCTTCGTCAAGGTGACGGACACGCCGGCCGATACCGAGGTGCAAAACAGCCTGATGAGTTTTTCATCGCGCTATGTGTTCGACCCCGCAGCGCGTGTGTTGCAGATCAGGCGGCAGCTTCGCGCCGCCTTCGGACATCAGATGTGCTCGGCAAAAGAATTCGCGGGAATGAAGGACGACCTCGTGCGCATCGAGCGCGACCTTGACGCGCAAATCGTCGTCAAGGCCGCTAACGTCGATAAGACCGCTAACTTCGATAAGACCGCTAACTTCGATAAGACCGCTAACTTCGATAAGACCGTCAAGGCCGCCGGCGCCAAATAGCGCCGCGCTCAGGTCCCGCTCTTGGTCACGATCGGAATCCAGGTTCCATTCTTGACTTGATACAACGTCGACGCACCGCTCTTCAGCGCGCCAGTATTGTCGAACGAAATCTTGCCGGTCACGCCTTCGAACTCGATTCCTTTGAGCACGGAGCGGTAATCTGCGGGCGAAGTGGATTTGGCCTGCTGCATCGCTTTGATCGCAGCCCAAGCTCCGTCATAGCCGAACGGCGCGTACGACAGAATCTCGCCGCCAAAGCGCTTCTTGAATTTGACCGAGAAGTCCTTGCCGCCCGGCAGTTGCGCGAGCGGGCGGCCGTATTCCCAGGCCATCACGCCCTCGGCTGCATCGCCGGCCAGCTTGATGAATTCCGGGTCTTCTACGCCGCCGCCGCCCACCAGTTGCGCCGTCATGCCGAGTTGCTTCATGCGCCTCGCGAAGCCCGCAGCCTGCGTATCCAGTCCGCCGAAGAAAATCAGGTCCGCGTTGGTCGCCTTGATCTTGGTGAGCTGGGTGCTGAAGTCGACCGCGTGATTGTCGGTGTACTCGCGCGCGACGATGTTGCCGCCGTGCGCCTTCACCGCCTTCTCGAACTCGTCGGCCTCGCCCTGGCCGAACGCGGTGCGGTCGTCGATGATCGCGATGCGTTTGGCCTTCGTCACCTGGACCGCGTAGACGCCCGCGTTGCCGGCGTTTTGCGCGTCGGTGGAGATAACCATGAAGGTGTTTGCGAAACCGCGTCCGGTGATGATCGGATTGGTCGCGGCGGGGTCGATCACGGGAATGCCGGCCTGTTCATAAACCTGCGACGCGGGAATCGTCGTGCCCGAGTTGAAGTGGCCGACCACCACCGAGACGCCCGAATCGACCAGCTTCTGCGCGACCTGCACGCCGATGCGCGGGTCGGCCTGGTCGTCTTGCGAGACGATCTGGAATTGCGCGACCTTGTCGCCGATCTTGATCTTCTGCGCGTTGGCTTCCTCGATGGCGAGCCGCACGCCGTTCTCGAGGTCCTTGCCGTAGCCGGCGTTGGCGCCCGTCATCGGCGCGGCGAAACCGATCTTCACCGGCATGTCGTCGGCGAAACTGGCGAGCGGCGCGACTGCGAACATGGCGCCAACCAACAGAGCAAGCGGTTTTAGCGTGTTGTTAATACTCATGGTCTCTCCTTACTTCGACAGTTCCAGGTTATGAAAGCGGCAAGGCTATAACGCGGGTCCCACGCGCCACAATTTGAAGCGGTTTCAGGCGGCGCGCCTCGTGAGACTACGGATGATGCGCCGCGATTAACAACGCTGGAATACGCGCAGTCGCGTTGGAACGCCGGTCATGTGGCGCGAATATAGAAAGCCAATATGCGGCCGTCTTGGCATTTCGCGGCGCTTTGGATGAGGATTTCGGCATAAGCCGCGCGGGAGGGCGCGGGCAGCGTGCTTGGGGGAGAGGTGGCGATGCGGATTACTGCACATGCTTAACAGGCGTGCGGGTTCCATGGCGGAGCAATGAGCCGGTCCGTGGGCCGCGTTCGGGGGATGCGCGTGGGTGTGCGTTCGACGGAACGCTCGCGGGCCGCAGCCCGCGTTTTTACCGCTCGCCTTGCTGGCGCAACATTTCCTCACGCAGACGCAGCAGCGGCGCCTTCGTTTCTTCGTCGGCCCATGTGTCGAGATCGTCGATCGCGCGTTGGCAGCCGTCGAGCACGAGATCGAGGTCCACCGGCACGCCGTTGTTCAGCGCGAACTCGATGGTCTCGGCGAACTGCTGGCACTCGTCCTCGCCGTACGAAATGTCGAGGTTGTCGGCGATCACTTCGGCGATGTTGCTGCGCGCCTTATCGTCGGCCGTCACCATCTCGATGATGCCGCGCGCCACCGCCGGCGAGTAATACAGCGCGATGTCGAGCCACTGCGCGGGATCGAAGTCGGGCTGATCGAACTGGTTTTCGAAGAACTCGATGGCTTCCTGTTCGTGCGCTTCGTCAGCGTCCACGCTGATGCACAACTGCTCAAAAAACTCTTCCCGCTCGCTGCGGATATAACCGTCCATCGATGCCTCGTCTGCTGAATACCGGATGCCTGAAAAATGGTTGCGTGAGGGTGTTGTCATGACAACGATCGCTCGCACGCGGCACGCATTATAGGACGGGCGGCCGTCAGACAAGGTTCCATGCAAGCGCAAAGCCGGGCATCGCTGCGGCGCGCGGCGGGCATAAATGCTACGAGGTTTCCGCCACCCATGCGTCGAACCACTCGCGTGGCTGCGCGATTTCGTTTTGCGCGGCCACCAGTTCCAGTTCGTAGCGGCCGGCTTGCCAGGTGGTCTTGACGACCGCGTTGACGGCGGCGAGCGTATGCTCGAAGGCCGCGCGAATCGTATCGCCGAGCAGCGTGCGTGCGACGAACACCGCGCTCGTCAGATCGCCGACGCCCACCGGTTGCCGCGCGAACGGATAGAGCGGCCGCTGGCCCATCCACGCCTCGCGTTCCGTGACGACCAGCATGTTGAAGCGGTCCGCGGGACTATTGCGGTCGAGCAGATGTTTGACCAGCACGAGCTTCGGTCCCCGCGCGATGATCTCCCGGCACGCGGTGACGGCTTCTTCGAGCGTCTCGATCTCACGGCCCACGAGGCGCTGCAACTCGGTATGGTTCGGCGCGAGCGCGTCGGCCATTTCCGGCATGGTGCGCACGAGAAATTGCTGGATGCCTGGCTCCGCCCTGAAGCCGCCCGAGCCGCTCATCACCGGGTCGCAGAAATACCAGGCGCGGGGATTCGCGGCCTTCACGGCCTTGACGATTTCCAGCACCGACTGCGCCTGCTCCGGTGTGCCGAGGTAGCCGGAGAGCACGGCGTCGCAGCGCGGCAGCATGCCGATTGCGCCGATGCCCTCGGCGAGCTCTTCCATCTGCGCGGCGTTGATCGCCGTGCCGGTCCAATGGCCGTATTGCGTGTGGTTCGAGAACTGCACGGTGTTCAGCGGCCAGACGTTCACCCCAAGCCGACGCATCGGGAACACGGCCGCGCCGTTGCCCGAGTGTCCGAAGACGACATGTGACTGAATGCTCAGAACGTTCTTCGTCATGGTATGGCTCGCGCAATCGGTCGTGCGCGATCGGTGGAAACGGGAAGGGTGCGTCGCGATGGTGCGTCGGCATGAGCCGGAGGTATCGCGCGCAGGACTGCCTTAGACGGTGCAAGAATAGTGCACGGTCTGCATCATCTGGAAACAATACATGAGTTTGCAGCAAGGCAGGTTGATCCGTCCCCGTGCTGTTGCGCCGAACCATCACAAATATGCGCGGCGCCGCGCGGTTTGGCGCCGCGAGACCACGCGATGGCCGCAGCGGTGCGCGTAACGTTGGGCGCGCAAGCTCGCTGTTCGGTGGCGCTCGCTGTTCACGCGAGCTGGTTAAGGCAAGCTCGCGGTTAAGACATGTCCGCTGTTCACGCAAGCTTGCGGCTCAGCTACGTCCGCGGTTCACGTAAGCTCCCGATACAGGGCGAGATAGCGGTCCGCGGACGCGCCCCAGCCAAAGTCCTGGCGCATCGCGCGCCGCTGGGCCGCTTTCCACTCGGCGCGGCGGCCATAGAGCGCGAAGGCCCGGCGGATTGCCGCGCTCAAACCCTGCGGCTGGAAGTGCTCGAAGACGAAGCCGGTGGCGAGGTCGTCGGCGAGATTTTCAAGCGATGCGTCCACCACCGTGTCCGCGAGGCCGCCCACGCAATGCACGAGCGGCAGCGAACCGTAGGCGAGCGCGTAGAGCTGCGTCAGCCCGCAGGGCTCGAAACGCGACGGCACGGCCACCACGTCGCTGCCCGCGATGATCGTATGCGCGAGCGTCTCGTCGAAGCCGAGTTCCACGGCGACGGACTCGGGATGCGTCTGCGCGACGCGTTTCAAACCATTCTCCAGCGCCGGGTCGCCGGTACCGAACACGACCAGTTGACCGCCGCGTTTGACGATCTCCGGCACCGTTTCGAGCAGCAGGTCCAGGCCCTTCTGCTCGGTGAGCCGGCTAACGACGCCGAACAGCAGCGCATCGCTCTTCTGCGCAAGGCCGAAACGTTTTTGCAACGCCTCCTTGCACGCCAGCTTGCCGGCGAGGTGCGTGGCGTCGTAGCGATGCTCGAGCAGCGCATCGCTCTCGGGGTTCCACACCGTATAGTCGACGCCGTTCAGAATGCCGCTCAAATCGTGCGAGCGATGGCGCAGCAGCGCGTCGAGTCCGCCGCCCTGAGCGAGCGTCTGGATTTCGCGGGCATACGTCGGGCTCACCGTTGTGATGCGATCGCTGTAGTAAAGCCCCGCTTTCAGAAACGACAACTGCCCATAGAACTCGACGCCGTGCATGCTGAAAAAATCGTCCGGCAAGCCGAGCTGACCGAACTGATGCGCGGGGAAAATGCCCTGATACGCGAGGTTGTGCACGGTGAACACGCTGCGCGCGGGGGCACGGCCAAGCTGCCGCTCGGCCGCTTTCAGGTAGGCGGCGGCGAGCCCTGCGTGCCAGTCGTGCGCGTGGACGATCTGCGGCGACCAGGCCGGATCGAGTTGCTGCGCCAGTTGCGCGGCGACCCACCCGAGCAGCGCGAAACGCTGCGCGTTGTCGCCGTACGGCACATGCTCGTCGTTCAGATAGGGATTGCCCGGCCGGTCGTACAGCGTGGCCGCGCGGATCATGTAGACAGTCAATCCGTTCGACGGCAGCGTGCCTTGCTCGAGCGTGACGCCCGGCGCATCGAAACGGCGGCCCAGTTGCGCGACCGGACGCAGGTCGCGCAAACCGGCGGCCACCGCCGGAAAGCCGGGCAGCAGCACGCGCACGTCGGCGCCGCGCTCGATCAGCGCGGGCGGCAACGCGCCGGCGACGTCGGCGAGACCGCCCGTTTTCAGAAGCGGATACAGCTCGCTGGCGACGTGCAGGGCGCGAATCGTCATAGGCTCGGTCTCGTTCCTTGGATGATGGCTGGAATCAATACTTGCGGTACGGTCCGCGCGCCGGGCCAGGCCCGGCAAGCGGCAAGCAGTCGGCGGTCAGCAGGCGTCAGCTCACGTCCTGCCGCAGCGCCTCGGGCGTGACCAGTACGACGCCGTCGTCGGTGCGATAGAACCGTTCGGCGTCGCGCACCGGATCTTCGCCGATCACCGTCCCTTCCGGAATCGCGCAGCCGCGGTCCACAACCACTTTCTGCAACCGGCAACTCGCGCCGACAGTGACCTGCGGCAACAAGACTGCCTCATTGATGTTACAGAACGAACTGACTTTCACATTCGACGACAACACCGAGCGCGAAATCTGCGACCCCGAGATCACGCAGCCGCCGCATGCGAGCAGATTGTTGCCGGAGCCTTGCAGTCCCTTCATGTCTCGCACGAACTTGGCGGGAGGCAGTTGTTCCTGATACGTCCAGATCGGCCAGCTCCGGTCGTAAAGGTCGAGCGTCGGGATCGTGGAGGCGAGGTCGAGATTGGCGGCCCAGTACGCGTCGATGGTGCCGACGTCGCG
Source organism: Paraburkholderia rhynchosiae (assembly GCF_002879865.1). Taxonomy (GTDB): domain Bacteria; phylum Pseudomonadota; class Gammaproteobacteria; order Burkholderiales; family Burkholderiaceae; genus Paraburkholderia; species Paraburkholderia rhynchosiae. Next base: position 69,951 of record NZ_PNXY01000027.1, on the reverse strand, counting down.
CCAGTACGGCTCCACGTTCGGGTCCGAGGACACGCACGACATGCTGAACGGATGCGCGATCGCCGTGCCTCGCGTGACGACGCGCGGCAGGATGTCCTTGCCGAAGTCGTGATCGGTATCCACGGCCGATATGTTCTCTTCCAGCAGCGCATACAGGTAGTCGGCGTTGAACACGTAGATACCCATGCTGGCCAATGCCGTATCCGGGCGGCCGGGTATCGCCGGCGGGTCGGCGGGCTTTTCGACGAAGCCGGTCACGCGCCGGTGTTCGTCGACAGCCATCACGCCGAAGGCCACCGCATCCATGCGCGGCACCTCGATGCAGCCGACTGTGCAATCCGCGCCGCTGTCCGCGTGATCCGCGATCATGCGCGTGTAATCCATCTTGTAGATGTGATCGCCGGCGAGCACCACCACGTATTTCGGCCGGATCGAACGGATGATGTCGAGGTTCTGGAACACCGCGTCCGCCGTGCCGCGATACCAGTGCGCGCCTTCCACGCGCTGTTGCGCGGGCCACAGATCGATGAATTCGCCGAACTCGCCGCGCAGGAAGCTCCAGCCGCGCTGCAAATGGCGCAACAGCGAGTGCGCCTTGTACTGCGTGACCACGGCGATGCGCCGGATGCCGGAGTTCAGACAATTGGACAGCGCGAAGTCGATGATCCTGTACTTGCCGCCGAAGTGGACTGCGGGTTTGACGCGCTTGTTAGTGAGCGGCCCGAGCCGCGTGCCTCGGCCGCCCGCGAGGACGATGGCGAGGGTCGTGCGTTGCAGGTCATTCAGCCGTGCCGGAGTATTCATGTCTGTCTCCTGATTAGTATGCCCCGGATGGTGTTGGTCGCTGGCTCAGCACGATTGGTCTGCGCTGCCGGGCGGCTTCGCTGGCGGGCCCGTCCAGTAGTTCTAACACTGAATTGCCTTGGGCGGGCAGGGTTTATCATGCGCAAGCCGCTTGCGCGCCCAACTGCGAACGATCGACCCTTACACGCAGGCGCTCCGTACGCCACGACACATAGCGAGCGAGGTGACAAGCGCAATATGCGTGCCAAATCGCGCTTGCCGACTCCGCTCGCCACTGCCGGCGTTGCGCGGGCCGCTGCGCTGGAGCGGTGGTCGTCGTAGAATCGTTCGGCGACCGGCCGCCCGCTGCTGGGTGTCACGTGAGCATCCGCTTGCCGGCATGCTGTCAATCGCGCTTAAGGCCGCACTTGCAGCCGCAGATGCAGCCGCGCTTGGAGCCGCGCCTGACGCCACACTCACGCCGGCACTTGCAGCCGCAAAAACCGCAAGCTTTCCGTCGCTTTCCCTTGCAAAAAATTTCCATGAATTTTCGCCGCCTTTCATTGATTGCAACCCTGTGCGCTGGTGCGTTGAGCGCTTTGCCGGTCGCGGTCCGTGCCGCGTCGGCGGATTCCGCCTCGGCTTTCCCCGAGGATTCGGCGCCGACTGCGCCCGTTGCGTCGCCAGCCTCGCCCGCGAGCACCGCGGTTCCGGCGGCTCCGGCGGCTCCGGTCGGCGGCAATCTCGGCCCTGCGTATGGTCCTGAACTCCAGGGCTTCAACTATCCCGCGCCGGTCGGGCAATACGGCTTCACTTCGCAAGGCGTTGCGTTGCATATGGCGTACATAGACGTCAAACCGGCGCATGCAAATGGCCGCACCGCAGTCCTGCTGCACGGCAAGAACTTTTGCGCGGCGACGTGGGACACGACGATTCATCGGCTGAGCGACGCGGGCTATCGCGTGATCGCGCCGGACCAGATCGGCTTTTGCAAGTCGAGCAAGCCCGAGCACTATCAGTACAGTTTTCAGCAACTCGCGCGCAACACCCATGCGCTGCTCGAATCGCTCGGCGTGACGGACGCAACGATCATCGGCCATTCGACCGGCGGCATGCTCGCCGTGCGCTATGCGCTGATGTATCCGCGTGAGACGCGGCAACTGGTGCTGGTGAATCCGATCGGGCTCGAGGACTGGAAGGCGAAGGGGGTGCCGTCGCTGTCGGTGGATCACTGGTACGAGCGCGAGTTGAAGACCACCGCCGACGGCATTCGCCGCTACGAGCAGTCGACCTATTACGCGGGCCAGTGGCGCTCGGACTATGAACCGTGGGTGCAGATGCTCGCGGGCATGTATCGGGGACCGGGCAAGCAGATCGTCGCGTGGAATTCGGCGCTGCTGTACGACATGATTTACACGCAGCCCGTGGTTTACGAATTCAGACAGTTGAGCATGCCGACGCTGCTGCTGATCGGCCAGAAGGACACCGCCGCGATCGGCAAGGACGCCTCGTCACCCGAAGTGCGCGCCAAAATCGGCCGCTACCCGGAGTTGGGCAAGGCCGCGGCGAAAGCGATACCGCACGCGACGCTGGTGGAATTCGCCAATCTCGGCCACGCGCCGCAGATGCAGGACCCGGATGCGTTCCATAAGGCGTTGCTCGACGGAATGGCGTCGGTGCCGGGCAATCGCTGAATTCCAGTCACTGAAAGCGCGTGAAAAAAGAAGGGCGGTCGTTTATGAACCGCCCTTTTTTCATGCGCCGGCAGCTTACTTTGCGCTGGCTAATTCCTCGCGAACTTCCGCCCCAATCTCGAACGACCGCAGCCGCGCCTTGTGATCGTAAATCAGCGCGGTGAGCATCAATTCGTCGGCGCCGGTTTGATCGATGATCGACTTCAGCCCCTCTCGCACCGCATCGCGGTCGCCAATCGCAGTGCACGAAAGCGAATGCGCGACTGAACTCAATTCCATCTCCGAAGCGGCGAGCCGTTCGACCGGCGGCTGCAATTGCCCCGGCGTGCCGCGTCGCAAATTGATGAACTGCTGCTGAAGCGACGTGAAAAGATGCCGCGCTTCTTCATTGCTGTCGGCGGCGAACAGATTCACGCCGACCATTGCGTAAGGTTTATCCAGGGTTTCAGAAGGACGGAATTGCGAGCGATAAACCTGTAACGCCGTGAGCATGTAATCCGGCGCGAAATGCGACGCGAACGCGAACGGCAAGCCGAGCGCCGCCGCAAGCTGCGCGCTGAAGAGCGACGACCCGAGCAGCCATAGCGGCACATGCAAACCCGCCCCCGGCACCGCGCGAATGCGCTGGCCCGCGACAGGCTCCGCGAAATAACGCTGCAATTCGACGACATCGTCGGGGAAAGAATCCGCGCTGTTTTGCAGATCGCGACGCAGCGCCCGAGCGGTGCTTTGATCGGTGCCGGGCGCGCGACCCAGGCCCAGATCGATCCGGCCGGGATACAGCGACTCGAGCGTGCCGAACTGTTCCGCGATCACGAGTGGCGCGTGATTCGGCAGCATGACGCCGCCCGAGCCGACGCGGATCGTCTTCGTGCCGCCGGCCACATGGCCGATCACGACCGCGGTGGCCGCGCTCGCAATGCCGGTCATGTTGTGATGCTCCGCGAGCCAGAAGCGCCGGTAGTTCCAGCGTTCTGCATGCTGCGCGAGATCGAGCGTGTTCCTGAAGGCATCGGCGGGTGTGGCGCCCGCGATGACCGGCGAGAGGTCGAGGACCGAAAAGGGAATCATTGTCTGTTCACTTGCTCTTTCTGGCGCTTTCACGCGATGGCGCATTCTCGCAAAGCTTCCGGCTTTCTGCTGGCGACGCCGCGATGCCCACGTTCGCGAAAGGGTCTGGTTGAGCAAAGCCGCTGAACAACCACTGAAACGCCGGACATGCGCCCCCGCCGTTACATGCAAATTCGATATAGATATGGTCGATCAATATTTAACAAGCGCATGGCGCGCTGCTACCTTAAACGCCTCGAAGCAAGCAATGCATTCAGCCAGCAACGCCACCGCCCCGCCGGGCAGCAACCATTCACGGAGGCACTCGCGTGTCCATCGAATTCATCGGCATGATCCAGACCCGCAAGGTATCGGAAACGCACGCGCCGCAAGGGCCGGCTATCGACATCGGCTATGTCGGGCAATTCGCCCGCGCGCATGAAGCGGCGGGCTTCGATCGCATTCTCGTGCCGCATCATTCCACGAGTCCCGACGCGCTGCTGACCGTCACCCATGCCGCGAGCGTGACGAGCAACGTGCATTTCATGCTTGCGCATCGCCCCGGCTTTGTTGCGCCTACGCTCGCCGCGCGGCAACTCGCGACGCTCGATCACTACTGCGGCGGACGTCTTGCCGTGCACATCATTTCGGGCGGTGACGATGCCGAGCAGCGCCGCGACGGCGACTATCTCTCGCACGACGAACGCTACGCGCGTACCGACGAATATCTGCATATCCTGCGCCGCATCTGGACTGAGACGAAGCCGTTCGATCACCAAGGTCAGTACTATGGTTTCGAACAGGGCTTCTCCGAAGTGAAGCCGGTGCAGCAGCCACATTTTCCGGTGTCTTTCGGCGGCGCGTCGGCGCCCGCGCTTGAAATCGCCGGACGTCATGCCGATGTCTACGCGCTGTGGGGCGAATCGAAGGCCCAGGTGCGCGAACAGGTGACGCGTGTGCGCGCCGAAGCCGCGAAGCACGGACGCACAGTGCGCTTCTCGGTCTCTTTCCGGCCGATTCTCGCGGCCACGGAAGCGGCCGCGTGGGAGCGCGCCGAGCACATCCTCGCTGAAACGAGGCGCTTGCGCGCAGAGCAGGGGCTCAGCGTCGGCGGGCCCGCGCAAAGCGAAGGCGCACGGCGGCTGCTGGCGGCATCCGGTGAATCGGATCGCGCCGACGAACGCCTGTGGACCGGCATCGCGAAGGAAATCGGCGGACGTTCGAATTCGACCGCACTGGTCGGCACGCCGGGACAGGTTGCCGAGACGCTCGCGGAGTATTACGCGCTCGGCGTCTCGACGTTCCTCGTGCGCGGCTTCGATCCGCTTGAAGACGCTATCGACTACGGCCGCGAACTGATTCCCGCGACGCGCGAACGCATCGCCCGCGTGGCGAACGTGGCGAACGCCGAGTCGGTGGCCGCGTGAACGGAGTCGCGATGACCGATCTCTCTCTCGCACCTCTGACCCGCGCCAAGAGCGCGCCCACCGGCAATCCATCGACATTGCAGCGCCATGCTCCGCTGCGCAAATTCTGGTTCGACGACGTGCCGCCGCGCGAGGGCATCGCCGCCGAACGCCGTTATCGGCAGGAGCGGCTCGCGGTGGCGTTTCGCCTCTTCGCACACTACGGTTTCGATCAGGGGCTAGCCGGTCACATCACCGCGCGTGATCCCGAATGGACCGATCACTTCTGGGTCAATCCGTTCGGCAAGCATTTCAGCCGTATGCGCGTGTCGGATCTGCTGCTCGTGAATGCGCAAGGCGAGATCGTGGTTGGCGAAGGGCCCGTGAATCAGGCCGCTTTTGCGATTCATGCGGCGATTCACGAAGCGCGTCCCGATGTCGTCGCGGCGGCGCACACGCATTCGCTGTATGGCAAGGCGTGGTCGACGATGGGCCGCACGCTCGATCCGCTGACGCAGGATTCTTGCGCGTTCTATCAGGACCACGCGCTGTTCGACGATTTCCGCGGCGTCGTGCTCGACACCGACGAAGGTGCGCGTATCGCGGCGGCGCTCGGCGAGCGCAAGGCGGTGATCCTGAAGAACCACGGCATTCTGACGGCGGGTCCGAGCGTCGAAGCGGCGGCATGGTGGTATATCGCGCTCGACAACGCCTGCCACGCGCAACTGCTCGCCGAAGCGGCCGGCACGCCGCAAGCCATTTCGCACGAGGTCGCCACGCTCACGCACGAGCAGGTCGGCCGCGCAAACGGCGCATTGTTTGCCTTCCAGAGCCTGCTGGAGGGCCTCGTCGAAGCCGAGCCCGACGTCCTTACCTGAGCGCCTTCCAAGATGACCCAACGCTTCACCACATCGCCGGTGTCGAACCGGCGCCGCCGGCTCGTGGCCTCGCTGCCGGCCGCGGCCTTGCTTGGCGCGAGCACCGGTTTGATCGCGAACGCCGTCGCGGCAGCGTAACGCCCGCCGTATTGCGAGCGAACAGCAGGTGGCCGACACGTTCGCTCGGGCCGCCGTGATCGAGCGGCGTGTCGATGTTGCACCGCTATGGACCGATACCTTCAACGCCGCGCTCGCTCACGGTGCGTGAACTGCATAAGCACTGGGCTTCACGTTCTCTTCCGACCATTCTTTAAAACCGCCATTGATGACTCAAACCCTGAGGCCCGGCCGGCTGCGCGCGTTCGTCGGCCGGATCGCGTCGCTCGTCGACGATGAAACGCCCGAAGCGGTGCTGCTCGAAGCGGGCGGCGCCGCGCTGCGCGAACTGATTGCCCACGACGACTGGCTACCCGACGCTTTCGCGCGCCCCAATTCCGAGCGCTACCAGCAATTCCTGTTGCACGCGGACTCGCGGCAGCGCTTTTCGGTCGTCAGTTTCGTTTGGGGACCGGGGCAGGCAACGCCGGTCCACGACCATACGGTATGGGGTTTAATCGGGGTGCTGCGTGGCGCGGAAATTGCGCAGCGTTACCGTGTCACGGCTCAGGGCGAACTCGTCGAAGAAGGCACGCCGCAGCGTCTCGACACGGGCGCCGTGGATGCGGTGTCGCCGCGCATCGGCGACATACATCGCGTGAGCAACGGATTTAGTGACCGTACGTCGATCAGCATTCACGTGTACGGTGGAAATATCGGAGCGGTAACGCGTTCTGTCTACCCGGGCGGCACTGGCCGCAAGACCTTTATCTCCGGCTACTCGAACGACGTGTTGCCGAACATCTGGAATGTCTCGAAGGAGTCCCCGATTCTATGACTTTCGTGAAAGATTTTCGTACCCGGTCGTATGCAGACGTGCGCCGTGCACTGCTCGAACGCGAGGAAATCGCGCTCGTCGACGTGCGCGAGGAAGATCCGCACGCGCGCAGTCATCCGCTGTTTGCTGGGAACCTGCCGCTGTCGCGGCTCGAACTGGATTCGCCGGCGCGCCTGCCGCGCCGCGACGTGCCGATCGTCGTGCTCGACGACGGCGAAGGGCTGGCCGAACGCGCCGTCGAGCGTTTCGGCGAACTGGGCTATACCGATGTCGCGTTGCTCGAAGGCGGCTTGCAAGGCTGGCGCAAGGCCGGCGGCGAGTTGTTCCAGGACGTCAACGTGCCGAGCAAGGCGTTCGGCGAACTGGTCGAAAGCGTGCGTCACACGCCGTCGCTGCCGGCGCAGCAGGTGCAGGCGCTGCTTGATCGCGAAGAGAACGTGGTCGTGCTCGACGCGCGCCGTTTCGACGAGTATCAGACCATGAACATTCCCGGCAGCATCAGCGTGCCGGGAGCCGAACTGGTGTTGCGCGCGCGCGAGCTTGCGCCGGACCCCACGACGCGGATCATCGTCAATTGCGCGGGGCGCACACGCAGCATCATCGGCGCGCAGTCGCTGATCAACGCGGGCTTGCCGAATCCGGTCGCGGCGCTGCGCAACGGCACGATCGGCTGGACGCTGGCCGGGCAGCCGCTCGCGCACGGCAGTTCGCGCCGGCCCGAGCCGCTCGTCGACGACGCGCTGCGGCTCGTCGCGGCCGATGGCGCGCGCGCGGTCGCGGATCGCGCGAAAGTAGGACGGACCTCACGCGACGAAGCGCGCCGCTGGGCCGATGAAGCCGTGCGCACGGTGTATCGCTTCGACGTGCGCACGCCGGAAGAATACGAAGCGGGTCACGTGCCCGGCTTTCGTCATGCGCCGGGCGGCCAGCTCGTGCAGGAAACGGAGATGTTTGCGCCCGTGCGCGGCGCGCGCGTGATTCTCGCGGACAGCGACGGCGTGCGCGCGAACATGACCGCATCGTGGCTCGCGCAAATGAACGTCGAGGTGTATGTGGTGGACGGTTTGACCGCCGCCGACTTCGCCGAAAAGGGCGCGACGCCCGCTGCGCGCTTTGCGCCGGAGCCGCCTGCCGTCGACGAAATCTCGCCCGCCGGACTGGTGGCGCTGCTTCAGTCGCCGGGCACGGTCGTGCTCGATTTCACGAGCAGCGCGAACTACGTGAAGCGTCATATTACGGGCGCCTGGTTCGTGATCCGCAGCCAACTCGACAAGGCCTTGCACAAGCTGCCGGATGCACAGCGCTATGTCGTCACGTGCGGCAGCAGTCTGCTGGCGCGCTTCGCCGCGCCGGAACTGGCAGGGTTGACCGGCAAGCCGGTGCAGGTGCTGACTGGCGGCACGGCGGCGTGGATCGAAGCGGGGCTGCCGGTTGAGAGCGGCGAGACGCGGATGGCGTCGCCGCGCATTGATCGCTACCGGCGTCCTTATGAAGGCACCGATAACGCGCGCGAAGCGATGAACGCGTATCTGGAGTGGGAGTATGGGCTCGTCGCGCAACTGGCTCGCGACGGCACGCACGGATTCCATGTGATCTGACGGCGCTATCGAAGCCAAGGACGCAAGCAGGGCGCGAGCGGGGCCGACCCCGCTCGATGCAAGCAATGGGCGGCGCGAAGGCGAAGACGAGGGCCAAGCCGAAGGTGCAGCGCGCTTCAAGCCGCGCGTTGTGCGCGTGCGTCTTTGAACTGCCGCTCGATGGCCGCGCCGAACCGCTCCACCGGCTGTTGCAATTTGCCGAGCACACGCGGATGCACGAGCCAGATGTCGATCAGTGGTTTGAAGTCGCTAACCGATACCACATCCAGCCTATCGGCATGAGCGCTCGCCTGCAGCAGCGGCAACGGCACGAGGCCAAGGCCGTTGCCGTCCGCGACAAGCTGCAATTGCAGTTCCGTGCCGAGCGTTTCCAGATTGAGCTTGAGCGCGAGGCCGAGGCCTGTCAGCGCGCGTTGCACGCCGTCGCGGAAACCGCAGCCATCGGGATTCAATATCCAGCCAATCGACTGGCATTGCGCGAGCGAATGCGCGCGCTTTTTCAGCAAGCCCTTCTGTGCGACCACCGCGAGTTTGATGCGGCCAAGCGACCTCGCCGACAGTGTTTCGTCGAAGGTCTTGTTGGCCGGCAGCAGAATCGCGGCGGCGTCGAGTTCTCCTTGTTCCAGCCGCTGTAGCAACTGGCTGCCCCAGCCGGTCGACGCGCGCGCCTGCAATTCGGGGTAAGCCGCTTTCACCGCGCGCAGCGCCTCGCCGAGCGCGATATCGGCGATGGTCTGTGCAACGCCGACGCGCAGCGTGCCGACCGGCGGTGTATCGGTGGCGACCATTTCGCGCAGCACGTCCAGCTCACGCTGAATCACGCGGCATTGTTCATAGACGATGCGGCCAGTCGCGGTCGCCTTCAGCGGACGCGTGTTGCGGTCGAGCAATTCGACGCCGAGCGCCTCCTCGAAATTCTGCAGACGGCGCGTGATGGCCGGTTGCGTGAGGTCGAGCGAGAGCGCCGCCTGCTGCAGCGATTGACAGCGAATGACGGTGACGTAGGCGTCGATTTCGTCGATCTTCATGGTGAGCGATGAGGTGATTCGTGCGCCCGATGATACCGGCATCGCCGCCCGCGGAAGCTGGGCGGCCAACAAAAATTCGCATATTTGCATAGAAGAATAATGCGTTTGTCTTATAGGAGTCGCTGGCTTATCGTCGATGCAAACTCACCCGCACGCCATCTAGATGACGCCTTCCCGCTCTTCTTCCGCAATCTTCCCGGTCCTGCAACGCATGCTGTCCAAACTGCTCGCCGCCGCGGCGCTGACGATATCCGCATTGCTGTGCACAGCGCCCGTTCATGCGGCCGATGTGCCCGTACTCAAAGTGGGCGATCAATCGTTGCAGACACGTGGCATTCTCGAAGCATCCGGCCAGTTGAAAGACCTGCCGTACAAGATCGAATGGTTCAATTTTCCGGCGGCCCAGCCGCTTGGCGAAGCATTGAATGCGGGCGCCGTAGATGTGGGCGGCCTGGGCGATGCGCCGCTTGTGTTCGCGCTCGCGGCCGGCGCGCGAGTGCGGGCAGTCGCCGCGACGCGCTCCAATCCGCTCGATCTGGCCATCGTGGTCGGGCAGCATTCGCCGTTGAACGACGTCGCGAGTCTGAAAGGCAAGCGTCTTGCGACCACGCGGGGCTCGATTGGCCACTATCTCGCGCTCGCCGCGTTGAAAAAGGCCAACGTGCCCGCGAGCGACGTCACGTTCGTGTTCCTCGCGCCCGCCGATGCGAAGGCCGCGCTCGCCTCGGGCAGCGTCGACGCGTGGTCGGTGTGGGACCCGTACACGGCGCTCGGCGAATCGCGCGACCATAACCGCATCATCGCGAATGGCGTTGGTTTGTCGGAAGGGCTCAGCTATCAGGTCGCAACCGAGACCGCGATCGCAAGCAAGCGGGCGCAGCTCGCCGACTTCCTGCGGCGCGTGGCAATCGGTCAGCGCTGGGCGCTCTCGCATCCCGACGAAGTGGCGGCGATGCAATCGCGCGTCACGGGCCTGCCGACGGACGTGCTGAAAACGGTCTATCAGCGCGGCCAGGTACATCCAGTCGCCATCGACGATAGCGTGCTGGCCGCGCAGCAGCGCACCGCCGACACATACGAAGCGGCCAACGTGATTCGCGCGCATCTGGACGTGCGCACGAGCTTCGACCGCAGCTTCCCGTTGCCTTGAGCATCGCTCGCAGTGTTCATCCGGAGCGTCAGCATGAATGCCCCGATTGCCGATAGCGCGGTGACACGGTGTCATCCGCCGCTCGACAGCGATGCGTTCGATGCATTGCTCGCGCAGTTCACGAACGAGTTCGCCCCAAGTGCCGCGCGTCACGACAGGATCGTCGAATTTCCGTACAAGAATCTCGCACGGCTGCACGAATTCGATCTGCTTTCGCTGACCGTCCCGGCATCGCTCGGGGGCGCGGGTGCAAATCTAGCGCAGACGCGTTGAAAGTGGTGCGGGCGGTCGCGCGCGTCGAGCCGGAACTCGGCACGCCCGCGCGCGGCGGCTTGCCTTCGACTATCGCGACGCGGCGTGCGCAGATTCACACGCCGCAAAACGACACCGTATTGCAGGGCGCGGGACGTGCGGGTTTCAGGTCGCTGTTGGGCGCCGCGCCTTAACGCCTTCGCGATAAATCCTCTGCAAATTCGGTGTAAACGCGCTCTCGTCTAAAGCGGCCAATCCGTTTAGATTAACGTCACTTGGAAGGCTTATCGAGGGACCAGGGCGGCCAAACAAGCAGCGGTCCGTCACTTCCGGCGAGGGCGCAAGGTGTGCGGCCAAGGTCGTTCATCGCTGCGCCGGAACCGGACCGCTGCGCGTCGTCCGCTTCGTTTTCCTTCCCGGTGTACTGACCGTACCTGCCGTATTGGCCGCATCGATGCCGAAAGGCCTGGGCGACGCTTTGCACAGCGTCGCCTTTTTGCTTCTGCTTGTTCCTTCTGCTTGCTCGTTCTGCTGCTTGCAATGAATTTCGCGCAGACAGCGCCTTCCTCCAGAAGCACTTCACGCTCTCCGTTTTCCGAACTTCAGGTTGGCACGGCACGCGCTCGCCGTGCCGGCCTACGCTCGCGGTTTTTGCTCGACGCGGTTATCCTGTGGCGGTTACTACACAACCGATGCGCGCATTCGCGCTCGCATCGATACAGGAAATTCGCTGTGAGCCTGAAACTGCCTATTGCCGCCATGCTGGCCGCGTGCATTGCGCTGACCGCTTGCGACGACCAACAGAGCGAGCGCGCCGTGCAAAAGATCAAGGAACTTTTCAACGCCGTAAAGCCCGACGCACTGCTGCTCAAGGACATGACGCCGGGCGTGACCACCGAAGCGCAGATTCGCGCGCAGATGGGCAAGCCCGAAACCGAGCGGACCTATACGGACGGCTCGAAACGTTTCGAGTATCCACGTGGTCCGCAAGGTTTGAATACGTACATGGTCGACATTGACCGTGACGGTAAGCTTCAATCCATCACGCAGGTGCTGACCGCGGCGAACTTCGGCAAGATCCGCATCGGCATGAGCGAGGACGAAGTGCGGCGCCTGCTCGGCAAACCGGGCGAAATCGCGGTCTTTCCGCTGAAGCCGGAGACCGTGTGGAGCTGGAAGTGGCGCGAAGGCGGTGTCAGCGAAGAAGGAATTTTCAACGTGCACTTCGATCAGAACAGGAAGGTGTACACCACGTCGCGTTCGGACGTGGTGCGCGGGCGCTAGAAGCAACGAAAAGCAGATAGGCGAAAAAAGGCGGGGAATCATGATACGTCGACGTCGATACAGCCGTATCGGGCTGGTGTTGGGGGGCGGCGCGGCGCGCGGCTGGGCGCATATCGGCGCGATTCGCGCGCTGCACGATGCGGGCATCAAGCCCGACGTGGTGTGCGGCACATCGATCGGCGCGCTGGTCGGCGCAGTGTATGCGAACGGCGATCTCGACTGGCTCGAGGAATGGGTCTCGCGGCTCACGTGGCAGACGGTCGTGCGATTACTCGACTTGCGCCTCTCAGGCGGCCTGCTCGGCGGGCGCAAAGTGATACAGCTTTTCGCGGACAAATTCGATGGGCGTTCGATCGCGCAATTGAACATGCCGTTTGCAGCGGTCGCGACCGAACTCGACTCGGGCCGCGAAAGCTGGTTGCAGGACGGCAGCGTGGTGGACGCGGTGCGGGCATCTATTGCGATTCCCGGCATTTTCACGCCGGTGTGGCATAACGGTGTGTGGCTCGTCGACGGCGGCCTGAGCAATCCGGTGCCGGTGTCGGTCGCGCGCGGCATGCGGGCGGACTGCGTGATCGCCGTCGATCTGAACAACGACATTCTCAACGGACGCGATTTCGGCGGCGCAGTCGTGGACACGCCCGCCATCGATCCGACTGCGCCGCCGCCCGTTTCGCTGCGCCGTAACGGCAAGCCCTGGCCGCGCTGGCTCGCGCCCGCCGAAGAGCGCGTCACCGACGACGTGCGCGTGCCGCCCGCGCCGAGCGCGCGCGTGCCTTCCATGCTGAGTTCGATCGCGCAAAGCATCGACATCATGCAGGTGCGGATCACGCGCAGCCGTCTCGCGGGAGAGCCCGCGGACATCCTGATTCAGCCGCGCCTGGGCGGCATGGGGATCTTCGATTTTCATCGCGCGGCACCGGCTATCGAGGAAGGGCGCGCGGCGGTCGAATACATGCTGCCGGCGATTCGCTCGCGGCTCGGCATCGATTAGCGAAGGGTGAACAACAAGCCGCCGCGCGGCGGTTTCATGGCGCCTTGCCCTGTACGAGCGCCGCGCCGCCTATCGAAAAAGCGACCGCAAACTTGCTAAATCGCGGCGGCGCCCACCGTGCGCACATCGCCTCGCAAAACGCAACATCCCGCGAAACCAAGCCCCGCGAACCACGCGACGCCCTTAAGCCTGACTTGCTGCAACGCAGCAAACTTCACGCGTGCCTTTGAGAATTTAATTTTCGCTTGCGAGACTCCGCGCCATGACGGATGAGTCGGGATCGCACAAGCCGACGACATCCGTGGGATTCTCAAACGAACCAGGATGGAGACACGCGTGTTGCTATACGGCTTTGGTCCGGTATTACTGGCCGGCACGATCCAGACGATCGAGCTGTCCGTCCTGTCGCTGGCGGCCGCCGTGCTGCTCGGCCTCGCGGGCGCGGCGGCGAAACTCTCCTTGAACCGGCCGCTGCGCGCGCTCGCCACCGGCTACACGACGCTGATCCGTTCGGTGCCCGACCTCGTGCTGATGCTGCTGCTGTTCTACAGCATCCAGATCGCGGTCAACAATCTGACCGACGCGCTCGATGTCGCGCAGTTCGACATCGATCCATTCGTTGCCGGCGTGCTGACGCTCGGCTTCATCTACGGCGCGTACTTCACCGAGACGTTTCGCGGCGCGTTTCTGGCGGTGCCGCGCGGCCAACTCGAGGCGGGCAGCGCCTACGGCATGAGCGGCGCGCGCGTGTTCGCACGCATTCTGTTTCCGCAGATGATGCGTTTCGCGTTGCCGGGCATCGGCAACAACTGGCAGGTGCTCGTGAAAGCGACGGCGCTGGTGTCGATCATCGGCCTCGCGGATGTCGTCAAGGCCGCGCAGGACGCGGGCAAAAGCACCTTCAACATGTTCTTCTTCATTCTGATCGCGGCGCTGATCTATCTCGCGCTGACGACCGTATCGAATCTCGCACTGATCTGGCTGGAACGTCGCTATTCGATCGGCGTGCGGCACGCGGAGCTCTAAGACCATGATCGACATTCTCAATCAGTTCTGGCGCGCGTTTCTCTACTGGGACGGCCAGCGCATGTCCGGTCTTGCGGTCACGCTGTGGCTGCTGGTGTTGTCTGTCGGGATTGGCTTCTGTCTCGCGATTCCGCTCGCGGTCGCGCGCGTGTCGAAAAAACGCTGGCTCTCGACGCCGGTGCGTCTCTATACCTACGTGTTTCGCGGCACGCCGCTGTACGTGCAACTGCTGCTGATCTATACCGGCATGTACAGCCTCGAATTCGTGCGTTCGCATCAACTTCTGGATGCATTCTTTCGCAGCGGTTTTCACTGCGCGATTCTCGCGTTCGCGTTGAACACCTGCGCGTACACCACGGAGATCTTCGCCGGCGCGATTCGCTCGACGTCGCACGGTGAAGTGGAAGCGGCCCGCGCCTACGGCATGAGCTGGTTCACGATGTACCGCCGCATTGTGATACCGTCGGCGCTGCGCCGCGCCTTGCCGTTGTACAGTAACGAAGTGATCCTGATGCTGCACGCCACCACGGTCGCATTCACGGCCACCGTGCCGGACATTCTCAAGGTGGCGCGCGACGCGAATTCGGCCACGTACCAGTCGTTCGACGCGTTCGGCCTGGCGGCGCTGATCTACCTCGTGGTGTCGTTCGCGCTGGTCGCGTTGTTCCGCCGCGCCGAGCGTCACTGGCTGGGCTACCTGGCGGTGCGCACGCATTGATCGCGCCGTGTTTGCCGCGTTCGGCGCAACACAACGGCGCCGTCGAAGTTCGATCCGTATATTCAAAGGGAGAGCATCTTGCTCCACACCACGCAAACCGAAGCATGCAAGCTCGCCGTGCAGGACATCCACAAGCGCTACGGCGACAACGAGGTGCTCAAGGGTGTCTCGCTCAACGCGAACAAGGGCGACGTAATCAGCATCATCGGCGCGAGCGGCTCGGGCAAGAGCACCTTTCTGCGCTGCATTAATTTTCTCGAGCGGCCGAACGCCGGGCAGATCGTCGTCGACGGCGAAGCGGTCAAGACTAAAACCGACCGCGCCGGCAATCTCGAAGTGGCCGATCACAAGCAACTGCAACGCATCCGCACGAAGCTCGCGATGGTGTTCCAGCACTTCAACTTATGGGCGCATATGAACGTGATCGAGAACATCGTCGAGGCGCCGATTCATGTGCTCGGCCTGCCGCGTCGCGAAGCCGAAGAGCGCGCGCGCGAATATCTCGAGAAAGTGGGTCTCGCGCCGCGGCTGGAAAAGCAGTACCCGTCGCATCTGTCGGGGGGGCAGCAGCAGCGTGTGGCGATTGCACGCGCACTCGCAATGGACCCCGACGTGATGCTGTTCGACGAGCCGACTTCCGCGCTCGACCCCGAACTCGTCGGCGAAGTGTTGAAGGTCATGCAGAAGCTCGCCGAAGAAGGGCGCACGATGATCGTCGTCACGCACGAAATGGGTTTCGCGCGCAACGTGTCGAACCATGTGATGTTCCTGCATCAAGGCCGCACCGAAGAAGAAGGCCTGCCCGCCGAGGTGCTGACCACGCCGCGCAGCGACCGGCTCAAGCAGTTCCTCTCCGGCAGCTTGAAGTAACGCGGCCCGCTCTCAGCGTCTTAGTCAAGCGATGGCCCGCACGTCCAGCCCGGCTCGCACGACGCAGGTCGCAATCGTTGCGTTGCCGCCTGTGTCGATGTCGGGCGTCGGGCCGATTGTCGACGCACTCAATCTCGCCAATGAAATCGACGGCCGCGCGCTGTACCGCGTGCAGGTGTGCTCGTGGGACGGCCGCGCAGTGCCGCTTGCGGGC
Source organism: Paraburkholderia rhynchosiae (assembly GCF_002879865.1). Lineage (GTDB taxonomy): Bacteria > Pseudomonadota > Gammaproteobacteria > Burkholderiales > Burkholderiaceae > Paraburkholderia > Paraburkholderia rhynchosiae. The sequence continues at coordinate 54,072 of NZ_PNXY01000027.1, read as the reverse complement.
GGCGCGCAATGGCCCGCCGACGCCGCATTCGGCGACGCCATTGCGTGCGACTGGTTGATTATCGTCAGCGAGCGGTTTCAGCAATTTGCCGACTATCGCCTGTTTCTCGCGAGCCTGTCGCGCGTTGGGCAGCGTACGCCGCTCGTCACCGGCATTCATCACGGTGTGTGGTGGCTCGCGATGGCGGGGCAGTTGTCCGGCTATCGCGTGAGCGTCAATTGGGAGACGTATCAGCAGTTCTCGGAGCAGTTCGAGCGCTCCATCGTCACACAGCAGATCTTTGAAATCGACCGCGATCGCGCGACTTGCGCGGGCGGTCAGGCGACCGTCGACTTCATGCTCGCGATGATCGGCCGCGACCACGGCCCCGAGCTCGCGGACCGTATCGCGGATACGCTCGGCATCGGCGTGTTGCGCGCGGGCGAGGAGCGTCAGCGCATTCCATTTGTGACCGCTCCTGGCGAGCGCCATCCGCGCCTGAACGATGCGTTGCTGCTGATGGAAGCGAATATCGAAGACCCGCTCACCACCGATGAAATCGCGGGTCTCGTCGGCGTATCGCGGCGGCAGTTGGAGCGCCTCTTTCGCCAGTATCTCGGCTCGATGCCGTCCAAATACTATCTGGGCCTGCGCCTTTCGAAAGCGCGCACGCAATTGCAGCGCACCAGCAAGTCGGTCGTGCAGATCAGCCTCGCTTGCGGGTTTTCGTCGGCGGCGCACTTTTCGAATGCTTACCGCGAACGCTTCGGCGTGACGCCGCGCGAGGATCGCCGCAACTGGATCGACAAACAGACCGGCGCGACGGGCGCCGCAGCCAGCGAGCCGCGCGCGGGCGCGCTGATCGAGCGGCCGGATCAGGCCGATTGAGCCCGCCGCGCCGTAAGCGTGCGCGAGCGCAGCAATGCGGCCAGCGCCCCGCATGGAACCTCATAGAAAGCGTCGCGTATGCGCAAGACGTAACGCCTGCGTTTTCCTACACTACGTGTACTACCTCTCACCTGTAACGAGGATTTGCCATGAACGACCTGACTGTGACACGCAAGACCTTCGACGAAGTGATGGTGCCGGTATTCGCGCCCGCCGCCTTCGTGCCGGATCGCGGTCTCGGCTCACGCGTCTGGGATACGCAGGGCCGCGACTATATCGACTTCGCCGGCGGCATCGCCGTCACCGCGCTCGGTCATGCGCATCCGGAACTGCTGAAAGTTTTGCACGAGCAGGGCGGGAAGCTCTGGCATATCGGTAATGGCTACACCAACGAGCCGGTGCTGCGTCTGGCCAAACGTCTGGAAGACCTGACCTTCGCCGACCGCGCGTTCTTGGCGAACTCAGGCGCGGAAGCGAACGAAGCCGCGCTGAAACTCGCGCGCCGCGTCGCGTTCGAGCGTCATGGCGCCGACAAATTCGAAATCATCTCTTTCACGCAGTCGTTCCACGGCCGCACATTTTTCACCGTGAGCGTGGGCGGTCAGCCGAAGTATTCGGAAGGCTTCGGGCCGGTGCCGCAAGGCATCATCCACTTGCCGTACAACGACATTGAAGCGGCGAAGAAGGCAATCGGCGCGAAGACCTGTGCGGTCATCGTCGAGCCGATTCAGGGCGAAGGCGGTGTGATTCCCGCGGATCCTGCGTTCCTCAAGGCGCTGCGCGAAGCTTGCGATCAGCACGGCGCACTGCTCATTTTTGACGAGGTACAAACGGGCGTGGGCCGAAGCGGCTATTTCTATGCGTATCAGGAAACCGGTGTCACGCCGGACATTCTGACCACCGCGAAGGCACTCGGCAACGGCTTCCCGATCGGCGCGATGCTGACCACCAACGAACTGGCCGCGCACTTCAAGGTGGGCGTGCATGGTACGACCTATGGTGGCAATCCGCTCGGCTCGGCGATCGCCGAGAAAGTGGTCGAACTGGTCAGCAATCCGAAGCTGCTGGAAGGCGTGCGCACGCGTAGCGAAGTGCTGAAAGGTCATCTCGCGAAGCTCAACGAACGCTTCGGTCTTATCAAAGAAGTGCGCGGCAAGGGCCTGTTAATCGGCGCCGAATTGACCGACGCCTACAAGGGCCGTGCGAAAGACTTCGTCACGGCGGCCGGCCAGCATGGCGTGATCATGCTAATGGCGGGCCCGGACGTGCTGCGCTTTGTGCCGTCGCTGATCATGCCGCTCGACGACATGAACGAGGGCTTCGAGCGTCTCGCCAAGGCCATCGCGGAAGTGATCGGCGCGAAGGCCGAAGCGGCGTCGAAATAAACGGCCGGTTTCAACGCATCGCACTACTCATGCGTCACATTCAACAGGAACGATGATGCTCTTCGTACGCCCCGGCCGCCTCGCCGATCTCGATGCGCTCGAACATATGGCGCGCACCGCGCAACCGGTGCTGCATTCCCTGCCGCACGACCGGCGCGCGCTCGAAGCACGCGTCGCGCTGTCGGAAGACTCGTTTCGCGCGGACGTCGATTTTCCGGGCGAGGAGTTCTATCTGTTCGTGCTCGAGGATTCGGAGAGCGGCAAGCTGATGGGCACGGCGAGCATCGTCGCTGCCGCGGGTTATTCGGACCCGTTCTACGCGTTTCGCAACGACGCGCTGATTCATGCGTCGCGCGAGCTGCATGTGAACCGCAAGATTCACGCGCTCACCATGTCCCACGAACTCACGGGCAAGAGCCGGCTCGCGGGCTATTACATCGACCCGTCGCTGCGTGGCGACGCCGCCGCGCATCTGATGTCACGCGCGCGGATGATGTACATCGCGGCCAATCGTAAGCGCTTCACGCCAGAGGTGTTCTCGCTGCTGCTCGGCGTAACCGACGACAACGGCGTGTCGCCGTTCTGGGAAGCCGTGGGGCGCAAATTCTTCGGCCGCAATTTCGCCGACATCGAAATCGAATCCGGCGGACGCAGCAGAACGTTTATCGCGGAAGTGATGCCCACGTATCCAATTTATGTACCCTTGCTGCCGGAAGCGGCGCAGCGCGTGCTCGGCGAGCCGGACTCGAAGGCCTTGCTCGCGTATGAAATTCATCTTGAAGAGGGCTTCGAGACCGATCGCTTCATCGATATCTTCGATGCAGGCCCGGTCCTGACTGCACAGGTGGATCGCAGCGCGTGCGTGACGCGCAACGAAACGCGCGCGGTACACGAGGCGGCGGCCGCGTCGAACGATTCGACGTATCTGATCGCGCATAACGGCGCGGACGGCGAATTCCGCTGCGTGCTCGGCGGCCTGCCGGCGGCCAGCAACGAGGGCGCGCCGCTCGCGCAAGCGGCGCGTGCCGCGCTCGGCGTGCAGGACGGCGATGCGGTACGTTGCGTACCGCTGCATCAACCGCAATTGGATGAACAATCGGGAGACGCGCAATGATCGTCGTTCGCGTGGTGCAACGAGGCGATGTCGACGCGTTGATGCGGCTCGCGCAGGAAACCGGTCCAGGGCTTACCACGTTCAAGCCCGATCGCGAAGCACTCGCCGCGCGCGTCGAACGCGCGCGCCGCACGATGGAAGACAAGGCCGCGCCGCATGAAGCGGGCTACTTCTTCGTGATGGAAGACACGCAAACCGGTGACGTGGCCGGCGTCTGCGGAATCGAAGCCGCGGTCGGACTGCAACAGCCGTTCTACAACTATCGCGTGAGCACGGTGGTGCACGCGAGCCAGGATCTGGGCATCTGGACGCGCATGCGTGCGCTGAACATCTCGCACGACCTGACAGGTTATGCGGAAGTGTGTTCGCTATTCCTGAGCCCGCGTTATCGCACGAGCGGTGTGGGCGGCTTGCTGTCGCGCTCGCGCTTCATGTTTCTCGCGCAGTTTCGCGAGCGCTTTCCGCAGCGTTTATGCGCGGAATTGCGCGGCCATTTCGATGCAGAAGGCACGTCGCCGTTCTGGCGCGCGGTCGGCTCGCATTTCTACCAGATCGATTTCAACGCCGCGGATTACCTCAGCTCGCACGGACGCAAAGCCTTTCTCGCGGAACTGATGCCGCGCTATCCGGTGTATGTGGAGCTGTTGCCGGAAGAGGCGCAGCAATGCGTCGGCCTCACGCATAGTGACACGATTCCCGCGCGCCGCATGCTCGAAGCGGAAGGCTTGCGCTACGAGAACCACGTCGATATTTTCGATGCCGGTCCGGTGCTCGAATGCCATATCTCCGACTTGCGCACGGTTCGCGAAAGCGTGCTGGTGCCGGTCGAGATTGCCGAGGTGCCGGCGGGCGCAGCGCAGGATGCGCCGCGTTCCATGGTGTCGAATACCTCGCTTGGCGATTTTCGCGTGGGGGTGGCCGCGGGTGTGCCGCACGACGGCGTGTTCCTCATGAACGCGCTCGAAGCGTCGGCACTCGGCGTGAAGGCAGGCGACACCGTGCGGGTGCTGCCGCAGAAACACAAACAAGGATGATCATGAGCGAGCTTTTCATCGACGGCGAATGGGCCGCCGCCACAGGACCCGCATTCGCGTCGCGCAATCCGGGCACGGGCGCGACGGTGTGGGAAGGCAACAGCGCGTCCGCTGACGACGTTGACCACGCGGTGCGCAGCGCGCGCCGTGCCTTCGCGGCATGGTCGGCAGCGAGCCTCGACGAGCGTTGCGCGGTAGTGCGCCGCTTCGCCACGCTCGTCACGGAACGCAAGGAAGCGCTTGCGGAAGCAATCGGCCGCGAAACCGGCAAGCCGCTGTGGGAAGCGCGCACGGAAGCCGCTTCGATGGCCGCGAAAGTCGAGATTTCTATTCAGTCCTACAACGAGCGCACCGGCGAAAAGCGTTCGGCGATGGCGGACGGCACGGCGGTATTGCGGCATCGTCCGCATGGCGTGGTGGCGGTGTTCGGGCCGTATAACTTTCCGGGACATCTGCCGAATGGGCACATCGTGCCGGCGCTGATCGCGGGCAATGCGGTCGTGTTCAAACCATCGGAACTTGCGCCGGGCGTCGCCGCGCTCACCGTGCAGATCTGGCGCGACGCGGGCTTGCCAGCCGGCGTGCTGAATCTCGTGCAGGGCGAGAAGGACGCGGGCATTGCGCTCGCGAATCACCGGCAGATCGACGGCCTGTTCTTCACAGGTAGTTCGGACACCGGAACATTGCTGCACAAGCAATTCGGCGGACGTCCCGAGATCGTGCTCGCTCTTGAGATGGGCGGCAACAATCCGCTCGTGATCGGCCCGGTCGCGGACCTCGACGCCGCCGTGCATCACACGATCCAGTCGGCGTTTCTGTCGGCGGGTCAGCGCTGCACGTGCGCGCGCCGTATCCTTGTGCCGAACGATGCGTTCGGGGACCGCTTCCTCGCGCGCCTCACCGAGGTCACGTCGCGCATCAGCGTCGCCGAATACAACGCGGAGCCGCAGCCTTTCATGGGCGCGGTGATCTCGGCACGCGCGGCTTCGCGTCTCGTCGCGGCCCAGGAGCGTTTGCTTGCCGACGGCGCAAAAGCCCTGCTGAAGATGGAGCAGCGCGATCCGAAACTCGGCTTCGTCACGCCGGCCATTCTCGACGTGAGCGCCGTAAAGAATCTGCCCGACGAAGAGCACTTCGGACCGCTTGCGCAAATTGTCCGCTACGGCAGCTTCGAAGAAGCGCTCGAAAAGGCCAACGACACGGAGTTCGGTCTTTCGGCGGGCCTGCTTGCCGACGACGAATCGCTGTGGACGCATTTCCAGCGTTCGATCCGCGCGGGCATCGTCAACTGGAACCGGCCGACCAATGGGGCTTCGTCGGGCGCGCCGTTCGGCGGTCCGGGCCGTTCGGGCAACCACCGGCCGAGCGCGTATTACGCGGCCGATTACTGCGCGTATCCGATGGCGTCCGTCGAAAGCGCGCAACTGCAAATGCCCGCGAGCGTTTCGCCGGGCCTTCAATTCTAAGGATCGACGATGCAAGCCACTGAAGCCAATTTCGACGGTCTGGTCGGCCCGACCCACAACTATGCGGGGCTCTCGTTCGGCAACGTCGCGTCGCAGAACAACGAGAAGTCGGTTGCGAATCCGAAGGCGGCCGCGAAGCAGGGCCTGCGCAAGATGAAGCAACTGGCCGATCTCGGCTTTCATCAAGGCGTGTTGCCGCCGCAGGAACGACCGTCGATGCGTCTGTTGCGCGAGCTAGGTTTTTCCGGCGACGATGCAACGGTGATGGCGCGTGTGTCGAAGAATGCGCCGGAATTGCTGGCTGCGGCGAGTTCGGCGTCGGCCATGTGGACCGCGAATGCCGCGACGGTGAGTCCGTCTGCCGACACGCACGACGGCCGGGTGCATTTCACGCCGGCCAATCTGTGCAGCAAGCTGCATCGCGCGATCGAGCACGAGTCGACGCGCCGCACGTTGCGCGCCATGTTCAACGACGCCGATCGCTTCGCGGTGCATGAGGCGCTACCGGGCACGCCGGCGCTCGGCGATGAAGGCGCGGCGAATCACACGCGCTTCTGTTCCGAATATGGCATACGTGGTGTCGAATTCTTCGTGTATGGCCGCAGCGAGTATCGTCGCGGGCCGGAGCCGAAGCGTTTCCCGGCGCGTCAAACGTTCGAGGCGAGCCGCGCGGTCGCGCACCGTCATGGTCTGCAGGAAGAGGCCACGGTGTACGCGCAGCAGAACCCCGAAGTGATCGACGCGGGGGTGTTTCATAACGACGTGATCGCGGTCGGCAATCGCAATACGCTGTTCTGTCACGAGCTTGCGTTCGTCGAACAGAGCGCGGTGTACGACGAATTGCGCGCGAAGCTCTCGGGCCTGAAAGCCGAGTTCAACGTGATCCAGGTGCCCGACGCGCAGGTGAGCGTCGCGGACGCAGTGTCGTCGTATCTATTCAACAGTCAGTTGCTCACGCGCCCCGACGGCAAGCAGGTACTCGTGGTGCCGCAGGAGTGCCGCGAAAACCCGCGCGTGGCCGCTTACCTGGACGATCTGACATCGCACACCGGTCCTATCGACGACGTGCTCGTGTTCGATTTGCGCGAGAGCATGAAGAACGGCGGCGGCCCGGCATGTCTGCGTCTGCGTGTGGTGTTGAACGATGCCGAACGCGCCGCGGTCACGCAAGGCGTGTGGATCAACGACACGCTCTTCGGACGGCTCGACACGTGGATCGAAAAGCACTATCGCGACCGCCTGGCGCCGACGGATCTGGCCGATCCGCAACTGCTCGCCGAGTCGCGCAGCGCACTCGACGAACTCACGCAGATTCTTGGTCTGGGATCGTTGTATGACTTCCAGCGCTGAGCGCAACACGCCGCCTTCGATGCTGGACGATTTCCTCGCCTGCACGCTGGCGGGCACGCGGGCTGACGCTAACGAAATGCAAGGCACGTGTGCCGGTGGCGTGCGCTGGTCATGGCTGGACGACGGCGTGCTGCAGATGGAGCCCGCGGCGCTCGCAGCGGACACGCGCAGCGTGGTCGTGTCGGCGGGCGTGCATGGCGACGAGACGGCGCCGATCGAACTGTTGTCGTTTCTCGTGCGCGACATCGCGCGCGGCGACGCGGCATTGACGTGCCGTCTGCTGGTGATTCTCGGCAACGTCGATGCAATGCGCGACGCGTGCCGTTATCGCGACGACGACCTCAACCGCCTTTTTAGCGGCCGGCATCTGCAATTACCGCACAGTCACGAAGCGCCGCGCGCGGCGGCGCTCGAGCAAGCGGCGACGCAGTTTTTCGCCGCCGCGTCACGGCAGCCTGGCGCGCGTTGGCATATCGACATGCACACGGCAATCCGCGCGTCCGCATTCGAACGTTTCGCGTTGCTGCCGCACACGGGCAGGCCATTTTCTCGCGCGATGTTCGAGTGGCTCGGCGAAGCGCGCATCAGCGCCGTGCTGTTGCACACCACAAAGGGCAACACGTATTCGCATTTCACCGCGCAAACGTGCGAAGCCGAAGCATGCACGCTTGAGTTGGGCAAAGTCCGCCCGTTCGGCCAGAACGACCTGACGCGTTTTGCCGGCGCAGATAAGGCCTTGCGTCATCTGCTGGCCGGCACGAATGGCCGCGCGCAAGCGGAACTGCCGCGCGCCTTCACCGTGATCGATCAGATCACGAAGCAAAGCGACGCATTTGAATTGCTGGTTGCGCCGGACATTGCCAACTTCACGCCGTTCGGGAAGGACACCTTGCTCGCACGCGACGGCGACTATCGCTATGTCGTGCAACACGACGAAGAGCGTCTGGTGTTCCCGAACGCCACGGTGAAACCGGGCTTGCGCGCTGGATTGATGGTGATCGAGACCACGCGGGATACGCTGTCGAAACTCCTTTGACGACGTCGTTCGGGTGCGCCGCGGCGGCTGCATCGGCGCTGACGTTTTTGCGTGAACACGACATCAAGTTGCAGCTTCGCACGTTAGCTTCCGGCCCGCGTTTCGAATAGCGCCCTTGCAGAGGTGCCCGCGGGCGGGACACAGCCGCCTGTACAATCCCCGCCTCGCGGCTGCTGCGCTGCACCACATCGGCCGCACGAGTTTGAATCGCAATTTTGGCGCGGCAATCATGCCTCTCCGGATTCGGCTCCGTCTTATTCAATACCGTAGAGGAACACCTGAAATGAAGATGAATTGGCGAAACATGGCTGCGCTCGCGCTGTTCGCGACGGCAGCAATAACAGTAACGGCACGCTCCGCGGTGGCAGCGGAGATCAACGAAGTGCGCTTCGGCGTCGAAGCATCGTATGCGCCGTTCGAATCGAAGTCGCCGTCGGGCGAGTTGCAAGGTTTCGATATCGACGTCGGCAATGCTGTGTGCGCGAAGCTGAAGGCGAAGTGCGTGTGGGTCGAGAATTCGTTCGACGGTCTGATTCCCGCGTTGCAGGCGCGCAAGTTCAACGCGATCAACTCGGACATGACGATCACGGACCAGCGCCGTCAGGCGATCGAGTTTACCGATCCGATTTACACGATCCCGAATCAGATGATCGCGAAGAAGGGCAGCGGCTTGCAGCCCACGCCGGCTTCGTTGAAGGGCAAGCACGTCGGCGTGCTGCAAGGCACGATTCAGGAAACGTACGCAAAGGCTCGCTGGGCGCCGGCCGGTGTCGACGTCGTGCCGTATCAGACGCAGGATCAGATTTACGCCGACCTCGCATCGGGACGTCTCGATGCATCGTTTCAGGACGCCGAAGCGGCGTCGAAGGGCTTTTTGAAGAAGCCGCAAGGCGCGGGCTTCGAGTTCGCCGGTCCGGCGGTCTCCGATGAGAAACTGCTCGGCGCGGGCGTGGGCTTCGGCGTCCGCAAGGGCGACAAGGCGTTGAAGGACGCGTTGAACCAGGCGCTGAAAGAGCTGAAGGCGGACGGCACGATCGACCGCTTCGCGGCCAGATATTTCGACGTAAAGGTGGTGCTGAAGTAGGGCGTTGCAGGGCGGTGCCTGAGAGCAGGAACGGCCGCTAGTTGCGGCCGTTTTTGCATTTCAGGCGGTTCGACGCTTCATCGGTCCGAATGCTCGCCAATTATTTGCTGATATTGTTTTCTGGACATGCCCGGACCAGACGGCCTGCGCTAAAATCGCCAGACGCCGCGGTCGACGACGACAAAGCCAGGCCGCGCGCATCCGTGCAGCGATAACCACAAGACAGCAGCAAGCGCCGGGGCGGCGCCTCGCGGGGGACCAGAATGAGCACCATCGCAGTCGAAAATCGGAGCCGTACCGGCGCCACGGACGAGGCGCAATTGAATGCCAGCTTCGCGCGGCAGCCCATCCTCAATCGGGACGGCATGCTGTGCGGTTACGAAGTGAAGGTGCGCGCGCCGGAATTGCTGGCAGAGGCGCTGTCCGATGCCGACCCCGACATTGCAGACATTCCAGAGGAAGAGGAACAGGCGAGCGGCGACAGGCCAGGCCGCGCGCCCACGCCCGCGCAGCGCGCCGCGAGCGCGATCATCCGCGGACTGATAGAGGGCAATGTGCGCGGCGCGCTGACGGGGCACCCGGCCTATGTCGACACGAGCCGCGAAATGCTGTTCGACGACGCGATCCAGCGGTTGCCCGCCGAGCGCTTCCTGTTCGAGCTGTCGCCGAACATGGCAGTCGACGAGGAACTGATCGCCCGCATCATCCAGCTGCATGGCCGGCGTTATCGTTTCGTGCTCGATGACGTGACCCAGCCCAACGAGACCTTCGCGAAGCTGCTGCCGTACGCAGAAGCCATCAAGATCGATCTCATGCGTGCGCCCGCCGCGCTGCTACCCAAGCTGACGAGCGTGCTCAAGTCGGCGGGCAAGCTGTTGATCGCATCCGGGCTCGATGCTCAGGCCGATTTTGAAACGGCGCAAGAGCTCGGCTTCGACCGCTTCCAGGGCTATTTCTTCGCGCGTGCGCAGACCTCGACGACGCGCCGCGTGAGCGCGCCGCGCCATGCGCTGCTGAATCTACTGCAATTGCTGGCGGGCGATCCAACAGTCGCGCAGCTCGAAGCCGAACTGAAGCTCAATCCGGTGCTGGTCATGCATCTGATGAAGCTCGCGAATTCGAGCGGGCTCGCGGTCGGTCATAAGGTGACGACGCTACGCGACGCGATCAACGCAACGGGCACCGACCGCATCGCGCGCTGGACGCAGTTACTGCTTTACGCGGACGGCCGCAAGGTCGCGCTCGAGGACGATCCCTTGCTGCAACTCGCGGCCACTCGCGCGCGTTTCATGGAACTGGCGATCGAACGCTTGCCCGAAGCCGGCCGCGACGAAGCCGACGCGGCGTTTCTGACCGGCGTGTTTTCTTTCGTCGACGCGGTGTTCGGCGGCTCGCTCGAAAGCACGTTGAATGTGCTGACGCTGTCGCGTCCGATCCAGGCGGCGATTCTGCAACGCGAGGGCGTGCTCGGTTTGTTGCTGAGCACCGTCGAAGCGCTGGAAAACGGCGCGTGGGACGAGCTTGCCGCGCTCTGCGTACAGCTTGCGCCGTTGACGGTGGAAGAGCTCGCCCAGATGGGACTCGCGGCGGGCGCCTGGGCAGGCGTGGCGGACCGCAGCGCGGAAGGGTTGGAAAGAATCGAGGATTGACGCCGCGAATCGACAGAATGCCGGCATGCTGTGCGGGCCGGCATCGCGAATCTGGCGTCTACAATCAGGCGTCGGGCAAATACAAAAACTGGAAACTCACGCACCGTGATCAACGATCACGCCACGTCTTTACATCGTCTCCATTTCCCGCATCTGCCCCAGGCCGAAAAAACGGCCTAACTCCCTGGCCAGTTCATTCAGCACGCTCATCTCTTTCTGGGAGATGCGGCGTGGCTCCTGAGTATGCGACCAGTCGCCGTAAAGCAGTGCAACAGTCTGGTCGGTCTCATCCACGACTGGTAGCAGCACGAAGGCGCGGGCGTCGTCGAATGAACGGCGGAACCATTCGGGCAGCCGCGCCACCATCTTCGGCTCGCGCGCGTTTTCTATGAAGATGCCCACCGAGTTTGCGATGGCAAGATGAAACACGTCAGGCTCGAAGGCCGAGCTGAATGTGAGCTTCGGGAGCGCCGCATCGATCTTCGGGCCGAGCCCCAGGCGCGCGCGGAAGGTGCCGTTGCTGTGCTTGACGAACACCACCGTCCGCGCGAAGCCGAGCGCCGCGAGCACGGTTTCCGAGGCCATGCCGAGCGCCGGCGTGAGCGAGCTGCTGTCGGGCAGGGCGCGCAGATCTTCGACGCCCGCCGCGATGCGCGCTTCCGGGTCTAGCGCCTCACGCGCCATTGCATCGGCGTTCGCGCGCAACTCGACTATCTCGCGCATCACGCCGTCGCCGCCTTCCTCGCGGGCCAGTGCGACGCTCATCGCGAGCAGCACTTCCGGATCGGTGTTGAGCGCGCGGCTATATTCCTGCGCGAGTTCCGCGATGCGTTCCTCGCGCTCGAAGTCGGGCACGTTCTGCTGCGTGAGAACGTCCGCGACCGCCGTCGAGTAATTGGTGATGGCGCGCAGCCACTGCACCTGGCGTGGCTGCTCGGTGTCCTGCGGATCGAACTCGCCCATGCCCGAGCGGATCATGTCGGGCAGGCGCCAGCGCACTGCGGCTTCCGCGCCGATTTCGTCGAAGGTCACGCCGAGGACCAGCACGCACGCCTCCGCTTCCAGCGTGCCGGTTTCGATGTGCCGGCGTATCTGATCCCATTCGGCGTCGAGATAGAACACCACCAGCAGCTTGCCGATCTGCCGCATCAGCGTGCAGACCACGGCTTCCTCGCCGGCACGCAGATCGCCGCGTTCGGTCAGCTTGCGCGCAACGCATCCCGACAGCAGCGTGCGATTCAGTTCGAGCTTCGCGTCGATGCGGCGCGGCGCGCTGTGATGAAAGTGATCGACGATTTTCAGGCCGACGACGAGATGGCCGACGGCGTCCATGCCGAGCACCATCAGCGCGCGCGATACCGTGGTGATGTTGCCGCCGAACGCCATATACATGGCCGAGTTCGCGAGCCGCAGCACCTTTTGCGTCAGCGCGAAGTCCGAGAGCACCACCTGCACGAGGCCGGTGAAGTCGAGGTCGTCGTTGTTCATCGCCGTCATGGTGGTGCGCAACGATTGCGACAGCATGGGGAAATCGCCGCGCTCGCTCATTCGCGTCCAGAGCCGGTCGAGCACCGCCGCCTTTACCATGTGAGTCCCGCAAAAGCCATACATGTTCCAATGAATGCCACGCCGGCATGAAGCCGGCTTGTGTCGCTGCGTAAGCGCTTGACCCGCACCGCTATGCGCTGTGCAGATGAAGCGAGCGCGCTTCGAAACGCTGCGCCAGTTCGTCGGAGGGCAACGCCTTGCAGACGAGCCATCCCTGTATGTGGTCGCATCCCATCTCGGTGAGCACGGTGCGCTGCGCTTCCGTTTCAACGCCCTCGGCAACCAGTTCGAGGTCGAGGGTCTGGGCGAGGCCGACCACCGCGCTGACGATCGCCTGATCGTTTCGGGAGGTTAGCAGATTCTCGACAAAACTCCTGTCGATCTTGAGCTTTGCAAGGGGAAACCGTTGCAGGTAAGCCAGGCTCGAATAGCCGGTGCCGAAATCGTCGACGGCGAAGCGGATGCCCATCGCCGTCAGGTCCTCCAGCAACACCTTGGCGTGCGCCGGGTCGTGCATCAGCAGGCTTTCGGTGATCTCGAACACGAGACGCCGCGGGTCGATGCCAGTCAGGTTGATCGCTTCGCGCACGGCGTCCTTGAAACGCGGATCGCGGAACTGCTGCGGCGACACATTGACCGCGACGTATTGCAGCGAAATGCCCTTCGCGTCCCACTGGATCAACTGCATGCAGGCGACCTTCAACACCCAGTTGCCGAGAAAGTTGATGAGGCCGATCGACTCCGCGAGCGGAATGAACATCGACGGCGGCACGAGGCCATGCACCGGATGCAGCCAGCGGATCAACGCCTCGACCCCGACCACCCCGTGCGTGCGGCTGCTCGTGATTGGCTGGAAGTGCAGCGAGAACTCGCCGTTGCGAACCCCGTCGTAGAGATCCGCCTCCAGCTTCAGGCGCTCCGCGTCGGCGGGATTATCGTCGGGCACATAGAACGCCAGCGTGTTGCCGCCGGCCGCCTTGGCTTGCAACAACGCGTGGTCGGCCCAGCGAAGCAGATGCGTGTCGTGCGCGGCGGTGTCGTTGGCATGGCGCACGTCCGGATAGAGCGCAATGCCGATGCTCGCCGACAGATGCACCTGCTGGCCGCTGAATACATAGGGCTGCTGGATCGCGGTCAACAGACGCCGCGCCAGCGCCTCGGCGGCGGCGGCCGCGTCGGTGCGGTTGGCGGCGGGCTTCACGAGAATCGCGAACTCGTCGCTTGCCACGCGCGCCACGGTCTCGGTCGGGCTCGTCATGTTGAGCAGACGCCGCGCCGTGTCGCGCAGCATTTCATCGCCGGCGTCGTAGCCGAGCGCGCGGTTCACACGCTGATAATCGTCGATGTCGAGCAGCAGCAGCGCGGCCGGCGTGCCATGCGCGTCGGCCTGCCGTTGAGCCTCGAGCACCGCGGGAATCAGCGCGGATTGATTGGCGAGGTTGGTCAGGCGGTCCAGATGCAGCGCCTGGATAAGGCGCTCCTCGCTGGCGCGCCAGGCGGACACGTCGAAGCCGGCGATCGCATAGCCTTCGACGCCGTGATGGCTGTTGCGCACCACGCGCAACTCGACAGTGATCGGGTAGGTCAGCGACTTGATGAGCCCGAGCGTGGCTTTCTCGACATTGCCCGAAGCCGACGCGCGGGCGAGCAGCGCGTCGAGGCGCGCTACGTCGGCCTGCGCCACCAGTTCATGCAGCGTGATCGTCTCGAGATACTCGCGGTGATAGCCGATGAAGCGCAGGCTGGCGTCGGACACATAGATAAAGCGCAGTTCGCTATCCACGTGCGCCAGCAGGTCGACGGCGCCGACCACCTGCTCCAGTTGCGGCGTGCGGGCGGGGCCCGTTTGCACCTTGTCGTCCGCGCGCCGGCCGCGTGCAAGAAGCCGGCTCACGACCGTGCGCAAGGAGCCCCGGCGGGGCGCGGTGATCCTGTTCGCTTCCATGTTTGTCGCTGGCAACCTGTATTCGTCTGCAGGCGGAGCGGCTTGCTATTCGCCTGGTGAAAGCGGTCGGAAGGTATCAGGCCGCCCCATCAGAACAAGATAACGACCTGCGCTCCGAAATCTTTAGCCGGCGCGCAAGAAAAAGATCCTGTAAGGGAAGACGGCGCGCCTTGGCGCCGGGTTCCGGCCGATTCGGTTAAAGTGCGACTGCCCGTTGTCCGTTAATACGGCAAACCCCTTGTGCGGTGACGGTGCGCCGCTGCCGCGCAACTCTTCGAAAGCTGCACCGATGATACATGTCTGAACTTCATTTGGTCCGGGCCGCCGGCCGGCGCATCGAGGTGCGCGACTCATCCGGCGAGGATGCCGACCCGGCGTCCGCCGCGCAGTTCGTCTACCTGGGCCGGCAGCCGATCCTCGATCGCGAGGGTGCGCTCAACGCGTACGAATTGCTGTTTCGAGCCGGCGCGCACAACTATGCCGAAGTCACCGACGACGCTCAGGCGACGGCGCAGGTGGTGGCGCGCGCGCTCGGCGGGATCGGTGTGCCCGCCGTACTTGGGCAGCATCGCGGCTTCGTCAATATCGACCGGGCGATGCTCTTCGACGACATCGTCCACGTGATGCCGCCTGAGCGCTTCGTGCTCGAAATCCTCGAAACCGTGAAGTTCGACGCGCAACTCGCACGCCGGCTGACCGAGCTGCGCCGCACCGGTTTCCAGGTCGCGCTCGACGACGTGACCGAACTCTCGGACGAACTGCTCGCCATGCTGCCGCATGCGGACATCGTCAAGATCGACTTCCTGCAAACCGGGCGTGCGCATCTCGCGGAACTCGCCGCGGCCATGCGCGGCCACGGCAAGACGCTGATCGCCGAAAAAATCGAGACGCGCGAGGACTTCGCGCTCGCTCGCGAACTCGGCTTCGATCTGTTCCAGGGATACTTTTTCGCGCGCCCGCAGGTGCTGGCCGCGCCGCGCAACCGCTCGCCGCGCCCCGCGTTGCTGCGTCTGCTCGCGCTGCTGTCGCGCGATGCGGGCATTATCGAACTCGAAGCCGAACTGAAGCTGAATCCGAGCGTGGTCGTGCAATTGCTGCGCCTCGTGAACTCCAGCGCGTTCGGTCTGGGGCGCAACATCGCGTCGTTGCGCGAGGCGATCATCGCCACAGGCACGCGGCAGATTGCGCGCTGGGCGCAACTGCTGCTTTACGCGGACAGCGGCGATCTGCCGTGGCGCGCCGATCCGCTCGTGCAACTGGCCGGCACCCGCTCGCGCTTCATGGAACTGGCGGCAGGCTGGATGCGTCCCGCCGACGACGAATTCACCGATGCCGCATTCATGACCGGAATCTTTTCTCTGGTGCACGTGCTGCTGGGCAGCACGCCGAAGGCCGTGCTCGAAAAGCTCGGCCTCGCGCCGCAGATTCGCGAGGCAATCGTCTCGCGCTCCGGGCCGCTCGGGACGTTGTTGCGCATCGCGGAGGCGGCCGGCGAGGGCGCGGACGCGGCATCGATCGCGATCGGTCCCGATGCGCCGCCCGGTTTCGCCGCGCTGACGCCGGAGGTGCTGGCCGAGCTCAACCTGTCCGCGGCAGCGTGGTTCGGCGCGCATGTCGAGGAAGCGGCCGCCTGATCGCCGACAACGTTTGCATCCTGCGACGCGTCCGCACGTATTTGCCGGGTACGTGGTCCAATAGAGCGTGAGGCCGCCGCTCGATCCCGCATGATGTCACTCGATGCCGCTTCATGCGGGCCGGGCAGCGCGGCCGTGGACTCGTGTCGGCAACCGTGCGTATCGACGCTCAAAGGATCAGCAGATGAAGAGAAAACTCATACCGGCGGCGCTGGCGGCTGCCGTCTCGGTGGCGCTTGCAGCGTATTCGTTGACGGCTTGCGCGACGCTCAAGCCCGGCGATGCGGCTCCGCAGTTCACCGCGCAAGCATCGCTTGGCGGCAAGACGTACACGTATTCGCTTGCCGACGAGCTGAAGAAAGGGCCGGTCGTGCTGTACTTCTATCCGGCGGCTTTCACGAAGGGCTGCACGATCGAAGCACATGAATTCGCCGAAGCGGTGGACGAGTACAAGAAATACGGCGCAAGTGTGATTGGTGTCTCGCACGACAACATCGCCACGTTGACGAAGTTCTCCGTAAGCGAGTGCCGCAGTAAATTCCCCGTTGCGGCGGACGCGGAGTCGAAGGTCATCGGCGCATACGACGCCGGTTTCCCGATGCATAGTTCGATGGCCAATCGCGTGTCGTACGTGATCGCGCCGGACGGCAAGATCATCTACGAGTACACGAGCCTTTCACCGGAGAAGCACGTCGAGAACACCTTGAAGGCCGTGAAGAATTGGGCCGCGGCGCATAAGCAGCCTTAGGGATTTTTTGTCGAGAGCTCGCAATGCCGATTCTGGTTGGACTGTTGGCGCTGATCGCGCTGGTGTACGGGGCGGTGCGCGTGTTCGATGCGCTGCAGGCAGCTTTCGGCATGGCGGTGGCCGTCGGCGTCGCGGTGCTGGCCGCGTTGCTGCTGATTGCCGCTGTTGCTTACTGGTGGCGCCGCCGCAAAGAGGTGGCGCCGAACCTTCGCGAAGGCGACTGGACGCATCAGCTCGACGGCAGTTGGGGCTCGGTGCGGCTCGCGTCGGGCAAGCGTCTATGTGAGATTCGTCTTGGCGCAGAGCAGGGCGCGTATATTTTTGCCGATTTGCTTGGCGCCGACGTGCAGCGTCGAGAGGCGCAATGGCAGGTCGCGCTCAAGGTCAAAGACGCCGCACGCGGCGTGTGGCTGTTGCCTATGCACAATGCGCGGCAGGCAAGGCAATGGCAGCGGATTTTTCTGCTGGCGATGGAGCAGAACCTTTGAGGCCGCGTGCACCGGCGACCTGACATTGCGCGGCGGGCTCTGATTCTTTGATCAGCAGTGCGCCGCGGATGCACGACGCAGCGCCATCACGCAGATGGAGCAATGCCGGTTCTACGAGCCTTTCTCGACTCCCATCGCACGCGAATCCGGTCCATATAAAGATAAACCACCGGTGTCGTGTACAAGGTCAGCATCTGGCTCACAATCAGACCGCCGACAATCGCAATGCCGAGCGGCGCGCGCAACTCCGCGCCTTCGCCGCGTCCGAACGCGAGCGGCAACGCGCCGAGCATCGCGGCGAACGTGGTCATCATGATCGGACGGAAACGCAGCAGGCATGCCTCGTGAATCGCATCGCGCGACGACCGGCCTTGCCGCGACGCTTCGATCGCGAAGTCCACCATCATGATCGCGTTTTTCTTCACGATACCGATCAGCAGAATCACGCCGATCAGCGCGATGATGCTGAACTCCGTCTTGAACAGCAGCAAGGCCAGCAACGCACCGACGCCCGCCGAGGGCAGCGTCGACAGAATGGTCAGCGGGTGAATATAGCTTTCGTACAGGATGCCGAGCACGATATAGACGGCGGCCAGCGCGGCCAGAATCAGGATCGGCTGGTCCGACATGGATTGCTGGAACGCCTGGGCCGTGCCCTGGAAACTGCCGTGGATCGTCGCCGGCATGCCGATCTGCGCCATCGTCTCGTAGATCGCCTGCGTCGCCGTGGATAAAGACACGCCCGGCGGCAGATTGAACGAGATCGTCGAAGCCACGAACTGGCTCTGATGATTCACCGACAACGGTGTGTTGCCGGGCCCGAAGCTCGCAATGGCCGACAGCGGCACCATGGTTTCCTTCGACGTCGACACCGCCGCGCCCGATGAAGCGCTCGACTTGCCACTCGTCGCAATCGAGTTGATCGCCTGGTTGCGGGCCGAATCGGCGGCAATCGTCGCCGCGCTCGATGCGGTGGTGCCCGCCGTGCCGCCCGACGAAGCGCTCGTGGAGGACGGCGTTGACGAAGACGCGCTCGACCTCGTCACGGTGCCCGCCGGCGCGTTGGTGGTCTGCGCGCCGCTCGCGCTGCCGCCCGACGTGCTGATGTAGATCTGCTTCAGCATGTCCGGGCTCTGCCAGTACTTCGGCGCGACTTCCATCACAACGTGATACTGATTCAACGGGTTGTAAATGGTCGACACCTGGCGCTGGCCGAACGCGTCGTACAGCGTGTTGTCGATCTGCGCGGGCTTGATGCCGAGGCGCGCCGCGCTCGCGCGGTCGATCGTCACCATTGATTCGAGGCCGCCTTGCTGCTGGTCGGAGTTCACGTCGGTCAATTCGTGGCGCGCCTGCAGCGCCTCGGTCAACTTCGGTCCCCACAGATACAGATCGGGCGTGGAATCGGCGAGCAGCGTGAACTGGTATTGCGCATTCGATTGCCGCCCGCCCACGCGAATGTCCTGCACCGATTGCAGGAAAGTGCGCGCGCCGGCGACGTCGCCAAGCGGCGCGCGCAGTTGCTGGATCACCTGATCGGCGGAAAGCTTGCGCTCGCTCTTCGGCTTGAGCGAGACGAACATGAAGCCCGAGTTGGTTTGCCGTCCGCCCGTGAAGCCGACCACGCTGTCGACCGCCGGATTCTTGCCGACAATGTCCATCATCTGCGCGAATTTGCCTTTCATGGCCTGAAACGAGGTGCTCTGATCGGCCTGAATGCCACCGACGAGCCGCCCCGTGTCCTGCTGCGGAAAGAAGCCTTTCGGCACGATGATATACAGCCAGATATTGAGACCGATGGTCGCCAGCAGAATCGCGAGGATCAGGCGCGGATGCAGCAGCGCCCAGCCGAGCGTGCGTTCGTAGCCGCGCTGCATCGACATGAAGCCGCGTTCCAGCCAGCGTCCGAAACGGCCTTCCTCTTTTTGTTCGTGCGGCTCGCGCAGAAGGCGTGAGCACATCATCGGCGTGAGCGTGAGCGAGACGATCAACGACACGCCGATGGCAAGCGACAATGTCAGCGCGAACTCACGGAACAGCCGGCCGACGATGCCGCCCATCAGCAGAATCGGCAGGAACACGGCGACGAGCGAAATACTGATCGACATCACCGTGAAGCCGACTTCGCGCGCGCCGAGAAACGCGGCCTTCATGCGCGGCACGCCGTTCTCGATATGCCGCGAAATGTTCTCCAGCACTACGATGGCGTCGTCGACCACGAAGCCGGTCGCGATCGTCAAGGCCATCAGCGACAGGTTGTCGATCGAGAAGCCGAGCAGATACATTGCGCCGAACGTGCCGATGATCGAGATCGGGACGGCCACGCTCGGAATCAGCGTGGCGCGCCAGTTGCGCAGGAACAGGAACACGACCATCACGACGAGCGCCACCGCGATCATCAGCGTGTACTCTGTGTCTTTCAGCGACGAGCGGATCGTGACGGAGCGATCTGAGGTGGGCGAGATGTCGACGTCGGCGGGCAGCGACGCATGCAGTTGCGGCAGCATGGCCGTGACGCGGTCCACGGTCTCGATGATGTTCGCGCCCGGTTGGCGGTACAGAATCACGAGCACCGAACGCTTGCCGTTGAAAAGGCCGAGATTGCGCAGGTCTTCCACCGAATCGACGACTTCGGCCACGTCCGACAGCTTCACCGCCGAGCCGTTGCGATACGCGATCACGAGGTCGCGATACTGCGACGCCTTGCTCGCCTGGTCGTTCGTATAAATCTGCACGCGGTTCGGGCCGAATTCGATGGAGCCCTTGGGACTGTTCGCGTTGGCCGCGGCGAGCGCCGCGCGCACGTCCTCGAGACCGATGCCGTAGTGGAACAGCGCCTGCGGTTCGAGTTCGACGCGCACAGCCGGGTTGGCCGAACCGCTCACGTCCACTTCCCCGACACCCTCCACTTGCGACAGCGACTGCTGCAACACTGTGGCCGCGGAGTCGTAGAGCTGGCCGGCGGTGAGCGTATCCGACGTGAGCGCCAGAATCATGATCGGCGCATCGGCCGGATTGACCTTGTGATACGTCGGATTGCTGCGCAGGCTCGCCGGCAGATCGGCGCGCGCGGCGTTGATCGCCGCTTGCACATCGCGCGCCGCGCCGTCGATATTGCGGTTCAGGCCGAACTGCATCGTGATGCGCGTGGAGCCGACCGAACTCATCGACGTCATTTCGGTGACGTCCGCAATCGAGCCCAGATGCCGTTCGAGCGGGCTGGCCACGCTGGTCGCCACCGTGTTCGGGCTCGCGCCCGGCAACGACGCCTGGATCGAAATGGTTGGGAAATCGACTTGCGGCAGCGGCGCGACCGGCAGCTTCGTGAACGCAAAAATGCCGGACAACGCGATGCCGATCGCCAGCAGCGTAGTCGCGACCGGGCGCGAAATAAACGGACGCGACAGGTTCATCGCATCAGCTCCCTGCATCCGTGGCCGGTGGCGTCGCGCCCGCGGACGGACCGCCGCGGTTAAAGCGCTCACGCGTGCGGCGGGCCAATGAATCGAACGCGAGATAGATGACCGGCGTGGTGAAGAGCGTCAGCAACTGGCTCACGATCAGACCGCCGGCAATCGCGATACCCAGCGGCCGGCGCAATTCCGAACCGGCGCCAGTGCCCAGCATCAGCGGCAGCGCGCCGAGCAGCGCGGCGAGCGTAGTCATCAGGATCGGCCGGAAGCGCAGCAGGCACGCCTGGTAAATCGCTTCGCGCGGCGCCTTGCCTTCCTCGCGTTCGGCGTAGAGCGCGAAGTCGATCATCATGATCGCGTTCTTCTTCACGATGCCGATCAGCAGCACGATGCCGATAATCCCGATGATGTCGAGATCGTGGCCGGTAATGAGCAACGCGAGCAATGCGCCGACCCCCGCGGACGGCAGCGTCGACAGAATCGTGATCGGGTGAATGAAGCTTTCGTACAGGACGCCGAGCACGATATACATGGTGACGATGGCCGCGAGAATCAGAAACAGTTCATTCGACAGCGACGCCTGGAACGCCAGCGCCGCGCCCTGATAGCGCGTCTGGAACGACGCCGGCAAGCCGATGTCCTTTTCCGCCTGCTCGATCGCCTTGACGGCCGCGCCGAGCGACGAACCCGGCGCCAGGTTGAACGACACGGTGGTCGCGGGGAACTGGCTCAGGTGCGTGACGAGCAGCGGCGCGGGCTTCTCGATGAACTTCGCGATTGCCGAGAGCGGCACCTGGCCGCCCGACGAAGTGGAAGAGGGCAGATAGATGGAATTCAGCGACTCGGTGTAGTGCTGCATCGACGGCTGCGCTTCCAGAATCACGCGATACTGGTTCGATTGCGTGAAGATGGTCGAGACGATGCGCTGGCCGAACGCGTCGTACAGCGCACTGTCGACGGTGGCCGGCGTGATGCCGTAACGCGACGCAGTGGCGCGGTCGATCTCGACGTAGACCGACTGGCCGTTGTCCTGCAGGTCGGTGGCGATATCCGCGAGTTCCGGCGACTGCTTCAACCGTTCGATGAGCTTCGGCACCCACGTCGTGAATTCGCTCATGTTCGGGTCGGTCAGCATGAACTGGTACTGCGTGGGGCTCACGGTCGAATCGATCGTCAGATCCTGCACCGGCTGCATGTACAGCGATGCGCCGGCAATATGCGCGACGTCACCTTGCAGCTGCCGGATGACTTCGCTCGCCGTATTGCTGCGGTCGTCGCGCGGCTTGAGATTGATCAGCATGCGGCCGCTGTTAAGCGTGATATTGCT
Organism: Paraburkholderia rhynchosiae; assembly: GCF_002879865.1. Lineage (GTDB taxonomy): Bacteria > Pseudomonadota > Gammaproteobacteria > Burkholderiales > Burkholderiaceae > Paraburkholderia > Paraburkholderia rhynchosiae. The sequence continues at coordinate 31,984 of NZ_PNXY01000027.1, read as the reverse complement.
GCCGTCCACGCCGATGAACGAGGTCAGGCTTTCCACGTCAGGGTTCTTGAGAATCTGAGCGGCCAACTCCTGCTGGCGCTCGGCCATCGACGCATACGACACCGACTGCGGCGCCTGTGTGATGGCCTGGATCACACCGGTATCCTGCACCGGAAAGAAGCCCTTCGGAATGAACACATACAGCAGCGCCGTCAGCACGAGCGTCAGCACCGCGACGACAAGCGTGGAGCGCTGCCGGTTCAGCACCCACGTGAGCGCGACCGCGTAACGGGCGATCACCCAGTCGATGGCGCGGTGTGCGCGTGCCTCGAAGCGGTGGCTGTCGTGCGGCGGCGTGTGGCGCAGCAGCTTCGCGCACATCATTGGCACGAGTGTGAGCGACACGATTGCCGAGATCACGATGGTCACGGCGAGCGTGATCGCGAATTCATGGAACAGGCGGCCGACCACGTCGCCCATGAAGAGCAGCGGAATCAGCACGGCGATCAGCGAAACGGTCAGCGAAATGATCGTGAAGCCGATCTGCTTCGAACCTTTTAGCGCGGCTTCGAGCGGCGCTTCACCTTCTTCGACATAGCGCGCGATGTTCTCGATCATCACGATCGCGTCGTCGACCACGAAGCCGGTCGCGATCGTCAGCGCCATTAGCGACAAGTTATCCAGCGAGAAGCCGCACAGATACATCACGGCGAGCGTGCCGATCAACGAGAGCGGCACGGACAGGCTCGGAATGATCGTCGCGTAAATATTGGCGAGGAACAGGTACATGACGAGCACGACGAGCACGACCGACATTGCCAGTTCGAACTGCACGTCCCGCACGGAAGCGCGGATCGTGGTGGTGCGGTCAGTGACGATCTGCACGTCGAGCGCGGCGGGCAGCGCCTGCTGCAACTGCGGCAGCAGTTTCTTGATGCTGTCCACGACCTGAATCACGTTCGCGCCGGGCTGGCGCTGCACGTTCAGGATGATCGCGGGCGTGCCGTCGACCCATGCGCCGAGCTTGGTGTTTTCCGCGCCCTGCACGATGGTGGCGACGTCGGTCAGCATCACCGCGCGGCCGCTCTTGTACGCGACCACCGCGCTCCTGTACGCGTCGGCGTCGGTCAGCTGGTCGTTCGCGTTGATCGTGTAGTTGCGTGTGGGGCCGTCGAAGTTGCCCTTGGGCGTATTGACGTTCAGGTTCGAGATCGTGGTGCGCAGATCGTCCAGATTCAGGCCGTATGCGGCGAGCGCGCGCGGGTTCGCCTGGATCCGCACGGCCGGACGCTGGCCGCCCGACAGGCTCACCAGACCCACGCCCCCGACCTGCGAGATCTTCTGCGCGAGACGCGTGTCGGCGAGATCCTGAACCTGCGTGAGCGGCAGTGTTTTTGACGTAATGGCGAGCGTGATGATCGGCGCGTCGGCAGGGTTCACCTTTGCGTAGATCGGCGGGGCGGGCAGGTCCGACGGCAGCAGATTGCCCGCCGCGTTGATCGCGGCCTGCACTTCCTGCTCGGCGATATCGAGCGGCAGATCCAGACTGAACTGCAGCGTGATGATCGACGAGCCGGCCGAGCTTTGCGACGACATCTGATTCAGCGACGGCATCTGTCCGAACTGGCGCTCGAGCGGCGCGGTGACGGACGAGGTCATCACGTCCGGGCTCGCGCCTGGATAGAACGTCTGCACCTGGATCGTCGGATAGTCGACTTCGGGCAGCGCGGACAGCGGCAAAAAGCGCAGCGCGACGAGGCCGACCAGCATGATCGCTGCCATCAGCAGCGCGGTGCCGACGGGACGCAGAATAAAGGCGCGGGATGGATTCATGCGGTAAGTGCCGTGCCTTTATTGCGAGGCTTGCGCCGCGTGCTTGCCGTGATGCGCGCGCGCGCCCGATGCACCCGAGGCCGCCGCCGCGCCGCTTGCACTGCTTGAACCGCGGGCCCCGCTTGCGCCGCGTGGTTTGTCGGCCGGAATGGTGATTTTCGCGCCTTCTTTGAGGCGGTCCGAACCGTCGATCACAACGCGCTCGCCCACTTGCAGGCCCGACTTGATGCTGGTGCGCTCGCCATCCACGGGACCGATCTTCACGGGGCGTACGGTCACGCTGTTATCGGGTTTGACGACGTATACGAACTGACCCATCGAGCCGTTGAGCACGGCGGAGGTCGGCACGATCACCGCGTCCTTGATCGTATTGACGAGCAAGCGCGTATTCACGAACTGATTCGGGAACAGCAGGCTCTTGCTGTTCTGGAAGATCGCGCGCAGCTTGACGGTGCCGGTAGTGGTGTCGATCTGGTTGTCGAGCGTCTCCAGCGCGCCGCCTTCGAGCGATGTGGTGTTGCTGCGGTCGTAGGCCGTGACGGAGAGCTTCGCGCCGCCTTGCGTCTGCTCGATAATCTGCTGCAGATTGTCTTCCGACGTGGTGAAGATCACGCTGATCGGCTGCAACTGCGTAATCACGACGATGCCGTTGGTCAGGCTCGGCGTCACATAGTTGCCCGGATCGACCTGGCGCAGCCCGACGCGTCCCGACACCGGCGCCGTGATGCGCGCGTAGACGAGGTCGAGCTTGTACGTATCGACGTTGGCCTTGTCGGACTTCACGGTGCCTTCATATTGGCGCACGAGCGATGCCTGCGTATCGACCTGCTGGCTCGCAATCGAGTCTTGCGAGAGCAGCGTCTGATAACGCTTGAGGTCGAGACGCGCGGTCTGCAGCAGCGCTTCGTCGCGGGCGAGCGTGCCTTGCGCGTTGTCGAGCGAGATCTGATAGGGGCGCGGATCGATCTGGGCCAGCAGGTCGCCCTTCTTGACCATCTGGCCTTCCTTGAAATACACGTCTTGAAGCGTGCCGCTCAACTGCGGCAACACGGTCACGCTCGCGAGCGGCGTCACCGTGCCGAGCGCAGTCAGCACGACCGGCATTTCGCCTTGCGTCGCGGTCGCCACATGAACCGGTTGCGGCATGTTGGCCATGCCGCCAGGACCGCCGCGGCCGGGCCGGCCGCTATGCGCGGCGCTTGCGCCCGACGCCGCGCCGGCGCCGCCTGGCGAGCCCCACGGATGCCAGCGCCACAGCACGAAGCCGAGAATGACCAGCGCGACGACGATCAACGCGATGTTACGGCCGCGATGGCTTCTGACCGCGCCGGGTGAGTTCTCCGGCGGAAGGCCTGGCGTGCCGCTGCGGCGCGTGGGGGAAGCCGGAGCGGCGGGGCGTGAGGTTTCCGAATGCTGTTGTTGTTCGTCCATCGGTTCGGTCAGTGACTGGCTTGGATGTGAGGCGTTCGCGCGATTGTGCCGCATCGACGCGTGGCGCTTACCGTGCGACTGGCACGACAGGCGGTTTCGACAGCGGGTGCGCCACGCGCGTTCAGCGCGAATGCTACCCGAGACGCGGACGAGGATGTTCGCGCGGTGCGCCGCCAGGACCCATCGGTCCGACCGCGGCAGGCCATGTCGAACGGCTTGACGCCAGGCCGCGCGGGCGCCCCGCGACAGGAATGCATGATCCTACGTCGAGGCCTCTGTAACAGTCCACCCGCGTATTTTTCTTTTGATTACGCCGGTTACAGGACGTAGGGAGATTGTTAGCGCTCGATGTGGGCGCTTGACCGCGGCGAGCCCGCAGCGCGTCAGTTATCGAGGCGGCGCCCCGGCGTACCACCGATTTCCAGCACGATTCGCGCGACGCAGTCGAGCAGCTCCGGCCCGGCGCGGCTAACGAGCCAATCGCGCGGGCATTGGTCGGCGGAGCCGCCGCAGTTGACCGCATAACGTTCGCCGGACGGTCCGGTGAAGCCGAGCGCGATCGCATTCAGGCCGTCATGCCATTCGCCGGTGGCGATTGCGAAGCCGCGCTCGATCGTCTCCTGCAAGGCTGTTTCCAGCCGGCCGCCGACATTGCCCCAGTCATCGCCTTCGGCCGCCTGCAAGCCGGTCAGCAGTTTTTCGCGGTCCGGTTTATCGAGCGCGACCAGATAGGCGCGGCCGATGGCGGTACGGCTCAGGTTCATCCGCGCGCCGACCTCGAGGCGCGACACGAGCACCGCCGAACGCGGCCGGATGACGTCGATGACGACCATATCGAGGCGGTCGCGCACGGCGAGATGCACCGAAAGCCGCGTGCGCTCGGCGAGTTCGATCAGAAACGGGCGGGCGCGCGCCCGAATATCGAAGTTGCGCAGAAAGCCGTTGCTCAGTTCAAGCACCGACGACGTCAACACAAAGCGCTCGCTGTCTGGCAACCGGAACAGAAAGCCGGTGCCGACGAGGGTTGCGGTGATGCGCGAGACGGTGGGCTTGGGAATGCCGGTGAGTTCGGTGAGTTCGCGGTTGCTGAGCGGGGCGTCCGCGGCCGCAATCGAGCGGAGCACCGTCAGACCACGTGCCAGCGCGGTGACCTCGTCGCCGGGGCCGTCCTTCTCTTTGACGGGGTCGGCGGCGTTTTTTGATCGCGTTCGTGCGTTCATGTGATTTTGGAACAACATTTCAGTTTACTTACTCACCGCCCCGGCGGGACCGCGCTGCCTCCGGCGTGAGAGGCCGCCCGGGCGGCGGCTGTGGCGCGAATTTCGTCCTATTATTCATTGTATCGGAATAATTTTCCGCAACGCGCCGAAGCTGTTTAGATTTTGCTTGACTTAGTCAGCATAACCGTAAAAAATGGAACCTCATTTCGAAAGACGGTATCAGCTTTTATATTTGCACGGTGTGAGCTGCCGCCTCCAGCGCGGTGTCCGGTCGAGTGTATTCCCGGTCCATCGCCACAGTTCGTGCTCCGCACCGCATAGCACGCTCCGTCGTTCGCCGAACTTTCGAAATACCGTCTCTCAGGTTCTAGCACGGCCCTCGGAATGGCTAGAACTTTTTAAGGCGTCACGGAAACGTGACGCCTTTTTTTTATGAGCACACAACACAGTTTGCGCCAAAGCGTCGCGGCGCCAAGCGCAGTCAGGACGTGTACGTTCTGTTCGCGCGCGTGAGAGCTGACGGGTGCGCAGCCAGATCAATACGAGCCAGGAAAGGACGATGGGGACAGTGAGCGTCCATTCGAGACCCTGTCCAACCCTCCCAAGGAGGCCCCCCTGGGGGACAGGCAACACCAGGCAGATAACGGCCAGCGCGAGCGCGGCCATCAGTGTCACGGTGGCACGGAACGGGTAACCCAGGCCCTCCAGCGCGCGGCTCTGCGCCTGGCCCCGCATCTGACCCGACCCGGGGTCCAGTGTGCGGCTCGCGTCCCCGAGCGCCGGCCCGGACGGTTCGTGCAGATCGGACTTCACGGCCGCCGCGCCGTCGGTACAGCTGGTACGAGGTGCGCAATCTGCGCATCGAGCACCTGTGCCCATATCAACCAGATCACCGCGGCCGCCACGCACGGGAGGCCGGCAATCGCCCAGGGCGAGAGGCGATACAACCAGTCCGAGAACCGCCTGCCGGCTCGATCGGCAAAGAAAGGGCGCGCAGCGACCGGGCGCAGTTTTTCGAGTTGCGTATTGAGTGCGGCGATCAGCACGGAACGCCTGGCTTCGCCTTCACGCGCGTAGCGGCCCATGAACCCCATCCCGAGGACCGCCGCGTAGCATTCGAGCAGGGCGACGTTCGGCGACGTTTCGCGCATCCGTTGCTCAAGCCGAATGAACACGCGCTCGCCCGCGTCGTGTTCGCCGAAGCGCTCGACCTGCAGCGGCTGTGCGTCCCAAACCGTCCGGTTCGTTGCGTTCAGGTGGCGCAACACCGCCTCATCGAGCAGGCCGCATTGGGCAACCTCTGCGTCTTCGCGGACGTCCGCGGCAAAACCGCGCTGATCGAGCGCGGTTGAGAAACCCTCCATCAGCTGCTTGCAACGTTGACGCAGGGTGCCGGGGTCTTCCGTGTGGCCGCCCTCGGACAATCGCGTCACGAGCAGGGCCGTGTCGCGCAACAGGTCCCGGATACCACCGGCGCAAGTACGGTTCGCAGAGGCGAATCCGCCCATCAGGGCGGGTTCGTCGCGGGCAGGGGTGAGCGTGTTCGTCAGGGTGCTCATGAGCGCAACACCGCGTAAAGTTCAAGCGACGCCTCGGGTACCGACGTCGGCAGGTAGATCTGGCAGGCGCGGGCGGCCAGCATCCGCGCGTGTGCGGGATCGCTCGCGTCGAGCGCGAAGTACTGGTTGTCCAGCCGCACCGGAATGGCAGCCGGCACACGCTGCACGGCCTTGAGTGGAATGCCGGGGAGCGCCGAATTGACGATGTGCCCGATATCGTCCGGCGCACCGATCTTGCAGAGCCTCGGCAACTGCTCGACGAGTTCCAATGCAGGCGACGCGGCGTGGACCGACAGGTACCAGTCGGCGGAACTCGCTACGATGCGCTCGTCGAGGAACTGGCCCGCCCATGTCGTCGGATGCCTGTGCGTGAGCCCGATCGACACCACACGCGACGGAATGATCGCATCGAGCAGATCACGGATCTGCGTCTCGAGCCTGGCGAATACTTCATCGGCACGTGCGTGGTCATACGCCGGAATGTCGCCGAGCTGCGAGCCGGTCGAGAACGTCATAAGGACGCTCGCAAGCTGGCCAAGCGTCGAGTACAGCCGCTCGGGAGGCTGGCCAGGATGCGTCGAGAAGAACCGCAGTTGCGGCCAGACCGTATGGATGCAGTGGAGCAGCCAGAACAGCTGCACGTCGGCCACGCCGTATTCGGCAACCTGCTCGATCCGTTCGCTTCTACGCGAACCCAGCGCCGCGCTCTTCGCCTGCAGGATGTCGGCAAGACGATTGATCCGTTCGACGTGCAGCGCATGAGCGCCCAGCGTCAGGCACGGCGGCACGTACCGGTGGTCGACCTGAAACTGCCCGCTCGTGGTACGCGTCAACCGGGCAATCGCACACACCGTGTCGTCGGCATGCGACTCGAAGTCGAACAGCAGTCGCACCGCATGACGTTCGGCGGCAATCTCGGCCTCGCCGGTACCGTTGAGGTCAATGACCTTGATGAACTCCCGGTATGAGCGCCGCGGCCGCGCCAGCGTCGCTTCGTCGAACCGGCAGTTGCTGGCCGTGGCATTGAACAGCGGCAGGGCGGCCAGCACGACCACGCTCTGCACATCAGCCGGCAGTCCCTGCGTCAGATCACGTGCAGGCGGCAACGCATCGGTCACCGTGGAGTCGATCAGTGTGCCGTCCGGGAAACGCAGCTTCAGTCGGGTGAGCTTCAGGCGCCCAGCCGCAAGCACTTCCTCGTCGATATCGGCGCCCTGCGTGCCCCACGGCTCGGCGACGCAGGCGGCAGCGATCTGGTTCAACGTGAAGTCGACGTTTCGGCCCAGCTGCTGGAAGTGCTGTTGCGTCAGGATCAGCCCTTCGTGAAAGAGCGGTTTATCGATCCGCATGGGTGTGATTGTGCCGTTATCTTGGATTATGGTGAGTGGCGATTCTATACGCGTGACTCGTGATCCGTATACAGTCGCGAGTAGTTAAGCGTGCGAACTACTTGGAATAGACGATGATTATTTTTGAGATATTGTCCGTTCCAGTGAAGGCAGTATTCTCAATGCATGGATAGGGCTATGTTGCCATCCTGCCACCACCATGATTGAAAGATTGTCAGAGATTGTCAGAGATTGTCATGACCTTGTGAGCCCATGCCAGCAAGGGTTTCGTGAACACTGTCACGTATTCGCATACTGCATTTATGAAATTATTCATATGGGACGAATATGAAATTTCAGTGACTTGATGATAATTAACACTGATCACAGTGTCTTTACAATCCATGTCAATTTCACAACGCCGACATTCTTTGACTCGGCGCGGGTAAACCTGTTTAATAGCGCGTGGCAATAATGATCGCATGAATGGAGGCCGCGCTATGGGGTACCACAAGGAGTCCTTCGCGAGCGAAACACGCGTATGCGTGTGCGCTCGTTCGAAAGAGGTCACCGCATCGCACCGGGCGAGTTCTGCGGGGATCCTGAACGTCGTTCAATAAGGAATGCTAATGGACAGCTTCCAGCGCGAAATTCCGAAAAGTCGGGTTTCGATCACGTTAGATTTGCATACGGGCGGTGCCCAGAAGAAGGTCGAGCTGCCGTTAAAGCTGCTCGTCGCCGGTGACTTCAGCGCGGGCAAGGAACAGGCACCGCTCGCCGAGCGCAAGAAGACGGACATCAACAAGAATAATTTTGATGCTGTTCTCGCTGACTACGCTCCAGACCTCAAGGTTGCTGCGGAAAACACCCTGGCTGGCGACGGCTCGGAACTGCCGGTGAACCTCTCGTTTCGCTCGCTGAAAGACTTCGAGCCGGAACAGGTGGCACGTCAGATCCCGGAGATGCAGGCGCTGCTGGCGGTGCGCAATCTGCTGCGTGACCTGAAATCGAATCTGCTCGATAACGGCACGTTCCGCCGTGAGTTTGAGAAGATTCTGAAGGATAAGCCGCTCTCTGACAAGCTGCGCGGCGAACTCGCACAGATCGCGACGGCGGCCACGCAGCCTGAAGGCCATGCCTGAACGGCGTCGGCCCAAGTCGGCCTTCACCGCATTCCATAACCGGACAGATATGCAGGTAGCGATAGCATCGCAGACAGGACATGAAATGAATCCCACTGAATCGCAGCAAAGCGGCACGACCGAGACCGTCGTGCTGGACGCCCGCCAGGGCAATCATGACAGCAGCAGCGACAGCGTCTACGCGTCCCTGTGCAGCAAGATCAACCTGAAGCCCATCGCCGAAGCGCGACCGCTCCTGGCCTTCCGCGACAACGACATGCTCTCTGAAGCGTCGGCCGACGAGCGTATCGCGCGCGGCATGGGCGCATTCCTGGATCTCGTGAGCAAGGCGAGCAAGCCGGTCGACCGGCTCGACAAGTCGCTGCTCGATTTCCACATCGGCCAGATTGACCGCCAGATCAGCCGGCAGCTCGACGCAGTGATGCATACGCCGGAATTTCAGGCGCTCGAAGGTCGCTGGCGTGGTCTCAAGATGCTCGTGAGCCGGACAGACTTCCGCCGCAACGCGCGCGTCGAAGTGCTTGACGTGTCGAAGGAGGCACTGCAGCGCGACTTCGAGGATACGCCGGAGATCATCCAGAGCGGCCTGTACCGCCTCACCTACATAGAGGAGTACGACACGCCGGGCGGCCAGCCGATCAGCGCGATGATCAGCGACTACGAGTTCGCGAATACGCCGCAGGACGTGGCGCTGCTGCGTAACGTCTCGAAGGTGCAAGACGAGAACTATCTTGTTGAAGGTCAAGCCGAGTGGGTATCGGACGAGTGCGCCAAGCGTCGAACGCAATGCTGCGCCGCAGTATAGATTTTTTCGACGGGATTTCGGCGAAATTTGGCACCGACGATATTGCGTTCCGTTATCTTTTACTCCCGCACAACAAGTTTGCGAACTGAATGCCCGCAGTTCGTAAGAGCTGCTTATAAACAGGTAAACCCAAGCTTAGGGAAAGCGGCGCAGGAATCGGTTGATGTACCGTCGTTCACATGAGGCGACGTGTCGATAGGCCCTCCCGATACCGCCTGCCCGCGAATAATGCCGCATCCGGCGCGGGTCAGTGCGAAGAACCTGAGAGTACCAATATGCAGAACCTGTCTTACGGCCAGATTTTCCAGGGAGACTCGCCACTGCTGGTTGTTACGCCGCACACGGGAACGTCTGTTCCGGCGGAGTTGCTCGTTAATCCAGCGTGGGTATCGGTCGAGGGTCGTCTGGCGGACCCGTTCGGAGCGATTCTGAAGCGTGCCGCCTTGAAACGGGGCATCACATGCGTTTCCGCCCGCTATCATCCCTGCGTCATCGACTTTAACGTCGCGCTCGACAGCCGCCCGCTGTCGTCAAGGCTCAATAGCGCCGGGCTGTGCAGAACCCATACTTCGCGAGGCGAGGCTCTGTACATGGAAGGGCGCGAGCCGACCGAGGCGGACGTGAGCGCGCGCGCGGACGAGTACTGGAAGCCTTTTCATGCGGCAGTCTCAAATGAACTCTTGCGGCTGCGTAGCCTGCACGACCATGTTCTGCTCCTCATGTCGCATGCAAGCTCATGGCTTTCGCCGTATCGGGAGCAGCCGGGCGTTGCAGAATGTAATATAGGGACCAACCGTGGCGCAGCCTGCGACAGAGCTCTGGTGGCCGCCATGACGAAATCAGTGCAGGAATTCAACCGGTCTTGGGTAGTCAACGGGAAGCTCGCAGACGCGTTTGCCGCGCAACACTACGGCATGCCTCTGGACGGCGTACATGTGATCGAGGTCGAAGTTGCTGGCCGCTGGCGTCTCGATTGCGAGTCGCCGGACGCCAATCATGTCCCGGCGGGCGATGATGCTGCGCTGGGCAACGCATTGAATGCGCTGGATGCGGCAGTGAGAAAGATGCCCAGAAATGGACAGGTCACTCATGTCGGCTTCGCGCCCGAAGTGCGCTAAAACAATGCGTCCGGGGATGCCACGTCCCCGCCCGCCGACTAACCGGACTTCGCTGTCACTCGCCGCCGACCATGAAAGAGAGCGTACCCGAACAGTATCCTGACTGGGACCTGCTTGCCAGTTGGGTGGCGGTGGTCGAGGCTGGTTCCATCTCAGATGCGGCAAATCGGCTCGCCATCTCCCAGGCAGGAGTCTCGCAGCGCATCAAGGCGTTGGAGACGATTCTCGACACCACGCTTCTCGACCGTGCGACGCGTCCTGCCCGGCCGACCGCGGCGGGCCAGCGGCTCTTCGAACACGCGACTGTCCTGTTGCAGGGCGCGGACCAGATGGTCGAGAGCGTACGCAACGTGACTCGCGCAAAGCGCGTCGTTGTCCGGTTAGGTTGCGTGGACTCGTTCGCGGCGACTATCGGTCCAATCATCATTAAGGCGTTGACTGGTACATCGCATCAGATCCGCCTTTGGTCCGGCATCACTCCCACGCTCGACGGTCAGCTCGAAGCGCGCCAGCTCGACATGGCAGTCACGACCACCGGGCTCACGCAAGCGCCTGGTATTCGCAGACAAAAGCTTTTTTCCGAGCCTTACTTCGTCGTCCTGCCAAAGAATTTCGAGGTCGACCATTTCTCGACCCTTGCTGATCTGAGCCGGCATCTGCAGTTCATCCGGTACAGCGCTCGCTCTGTCATTGGCCAGCATGTCGATGCCTATCTGGCTGCCAACTCGGAGAACATCGAGCGGACGTGCGAGTTCGACGCGACCGATCCGATGCTGAGTCTTGTCGCTGCGGGCCTTGGCTTTGCAATCACCACGCCACTGTGTGTCTGGCAGTCGCGCCACTATGTCCCGGATTTGCGGGTTGTTCCGCTGTCGGCCTTCTCGCACCACGGGCGCGCCTATACAGGCCTTAGCCGTTCTTTCTTTCTTGCGTACCGGGAAAACGAACTGGGTCACCTCCCTACGGACCTATACGACCTGCTTCGACGAGCCTATGAGCGACAGGTCTCGCGCGACATCGCGAAGGCGCTATCCCTGAAGCCCGAAGATGTTTGCCTGCCGGAAGACCAATAGTCGAAGCAGTCTCGCTACTGGCCACTGTTGACGATTCGCTCAGGTTCGGCTTCCAGATCTCCCGGTGGCATCGCTCACTGCGGGCTTCGCTCTCGTGTCTGCATGCTCAATCCAATCCTCCATACGGCAATGTCGCTCGGCGTGTCCTGAAGGGGTAAGTCGATCGAATTTCGCTGAACGATCGTTCAGTGATTGCTGCCACTGAATCAAAGCATAAGCGCTGCTGATATTGAACGGCTGTTCATTGGCGTGGCGGAAAGTTACCGTCACGGCCGCCGGAGCATGGCGCTGGAAGAGAAAAAAGTGTTTTTGACGCGCTGTGCTTCGGATCTATAGTGACGCACGAGCAATGTTGGATTTGAACATATGTTCAGGTATCGAAGGCCGGTTGCGTTCCGGATGCCTCCATAACCATGTCAGATTCAATTCATAACGGCAGGTTGACTAAAAAGCCGTCCGTTTTGCAGCGACTACTCTCGAAAGTGTAGCTCTCCGTTGCAGCAAGTTTGGCCGCAAAGCCCCGTCCGATAAGGGAAAACCCGCGATGCGAGCTGGGTTTGCCGGCGGTTCACCGAATAGATTTATTTAAAGGAGTAGGCGTGATCTCAGGTCCTCAATTCCCCTTGCCGGCTAACGAGCCGGAAGTGCATTTCGGCCGCGGAACGTCGGCTGCCAGCGAACTGACGAAAGCACTCGAGCAACGCGACGTCGTTGAAATTCCGACCGTCATTGGCGGCAAGCGCTATTTCTCGAACGAAGTCGTGGAAGTGCGCGCGCCGCACGACCACCAACGATTGCTCGCCCGTATTCATCGACCGTCTGAAGCCCAAATCAACGAAGCCATCGCCAGCTCGAAGGCGGTCGCGCGAGATTGGGCGAATCTGACGCACGCAAGTCGCGCGACCATTCTTCATCGGGCGGCGGAAATCGTCGCGACGCGCTCGCGCATGAAGATTAACGCGGCAACGATGCTGGGCCAGAGCAAGACTGTCGAAGAAGCTGAACCGGACAGCGCCTGCGAACTCATCGATTTCCTGCGCTTTAACGCCTATAACGCGCAGCGCGTGTACGCAGAGCAGCCGATCTCAGTTGCCAGTGCGGTGAACCGCATCGATTGGCGTCCTCTGGAAGGATTCGTTTACGCCGTCTCGCCGTTCAACTTCACGGCTATCGGCGCAAACCTGTCGACCGCACCCGCAATCATGGGTAATACAGTTCTATGGAAGCCGTCCGAGAAGTCGGCGTTGGCCAACTACATTTTCTTCGAAGCGCTCGAGGAAGCGGGCTTGCCGCCGGGCGTCATCAACTTCGTGCCGGGCGACGCTGAATTGACCACGCGCGTTGCGCTGTCGTCGCGCGATCTTGCGGGTATTCACTTCACCGGTTCGTCCGCTGTGTTTCAGTCGTTGTGGAAGGGCGTCGCCTCGAAGGTCGATTCGTTCCGCACAATTCCGCGTCTGGTCGGCGAGACTGGTGGCAAGGACTTCGTTCTGGCGCACGCATCGGCCAACGCTTCCGAAGTTGCAATCGCATTGATTCGCGGCGCCTTCGGTTATCAAGGTCAGAAATGCAGTGCGGCATCGCGCGCTTACATTCCGAAAAGCCTGTGGGGTGCAGTCGAACAGGAACTGCGTGACTGTCTCGCGCAACTCAAGGTGGGTGATGTCGCCGACTTCAGCACGTTCATGGGTGCGGTGATTTCAGAGGCGTCCCATCAAAAGCTCAGCCGCGTGCTTTCCGCAGCGAAAGAAGACCCGGCGGTCAAGGTTGTGTCGGGAGGCAAAACGTGGTCCGAACCGGGCTACTTCGTCGAGCCGACCGTGCTTCAGGTTTCCGACCCGAAGCATACGTTGATGACCGAGGAGTTCTTCGGTCCGATTCTGTCGCTCTTCGTGTACGAAGACAACGCGTGGTCAGAGACGCTTGAACTCATCGACGCGACGAGCCCGTACGCCTTGACCGGTTCGATTTTCTGCACTGACCGCTTCGCGCTGCATCAGGCAGAAGCCGCACTCGTCAATGCAGCCGGCAACCTCTATCTGAACGACAAGCCGACCGGCGCAATGATTGGTCAGCAGCCGTTCGGCGGTGGCCGGGCAAGCGGTACCAACGACAAGGCCGGCTCGTACCTGAATCTGCTGCGTTGGGCATCACCGCGAACGGTTAAAGAAACCTACATGCCGCCGCGCGAATGGCAGTTCGGCGCGTAAGCGTGATTCACGGCTTGTTCTGAGGAAAATTTCGATGTCGACCATAGTCTCTTTCAAGAACGTCCAAAAGACCTACGACGGCGAAACGCTTGTCGTAAAGAACCTCAATCTCGAGATTCAAAAGGGCGAGTTTCTGACAATGCTCGGACCGTCGGGGTCCGGCAAGACGACCTGTCTGATGATGCTGGCCGGCTTCGAAACTGCCACTCACGGCGAGATTCTTCTTCAGGGGAGGCCGATAAACCGGATTCCTCCGGAGCGTCGCAACATCGGGATGGTGTTTCAGAGCTATGCGCTTTTCCCGCACAAGTCAGTCGCTGAAAACCTGGCCTTCCCGCTCAAGGTGCGCAAAGTGTCGAAGGATGAAATCGCCCGGAAGGTGAAGCAGGCGCTGAGCATGGTGAACATGGAAAAGTTCGCCAACCGGATGCCCGGCCAGCTTTCCGGCGGCCAGCAACAACGTATCGCTGTGGCTCGAGCGCTCGTATTCGAACCAGCGCTTGTCCTGATGGACGAGCCGCTGGGGGCGCTGGACAAGCAACTGCGTGAGCAGATGCAGTACGAAATCAAGCAGATTCACGAGCAAAGCGGCTTGACGGTGGTCTATGTGACTCACGACCAGAGCGAGGCGATGACCATGTCGGACCGCATCGCCGTGTTCAACAACGGAATCATCCAGCAACTGGCGTCGCCGCCGGAACTCTACGAGAAGCCTGAGAATGCTTTCGTGGCTCGCTTCATCGGCGAAAGTAACGAACTCAAAGGTGTCGTGGCGTCCGTTGACAGCGAATCGTGCACCGTCAAGCTCGATGGCGGGCACAGCATCAAGGCAAGCACTGGAGCCGCCGTTTCAGCTACTGGCGGCGCGAGCGTTTCGCTGAGACCGGAACGAATTGCAGTCGGGGAATTGGCTCGCTCCTGTGACAACGTCTTCCACGGCGGTGTCAAAGACCTGATTTATTACGGCGACCATCTCCGGGTAGTCATGCAGGTATGCGGGCGTAACGACTTCGTTGTGAAGCTACCCAATGATGGCGTTGCACGTCAGTTGCGTATCGGCGATTCGGTCGATGTCGGCTGGATGGCAGACGCCTGCCGAGCCTTGCAGTAAATGACGGACAGTAGCTACTGACTTACTCTCTGAATCTCTCTTAAACCGATGGAGTCGTTGAAATGAAGTTCAATCCAATGTTAGCTGTACTTATCGCATCGTGCTGTGTCGGCACGACGGCTTCCGCTGCGCAGGTAACGTTCGCCTCCTGGGGCGGAGCATGGCAAGACGCGCAGGAGTCCACAGCCGCCAGGCCGTTTGCTTTGCAGTCGGGTGTTCAGCTCAAGTCCGATACCTACAACGGCGGCATTGCGCAGCTGCGCAGCCAGGTACAGACGAATAATGTGACCTGGGACGTCGTGGACATGCAACTGGCGGATGCCATTCGGGCATGCGACGAAGGCTTGCTGGAAAAAGTGAACCCCGCGAACCTTGCTCCGGCAAAAGACGGTACGCCGGCGAAGAACGATTTCATCCCCGGAGCATTGTCGGACTGTCTGGTGGGCAACATCGCCTGGTCGACGCTCATTACCTATAACAAGGACAAGTTCAAAGGTCACGAGCCGGCGAAGATTGCCGATTTTTTCGACCTGAAAAAATTCCCGGGCAAGCGCGGCCTGCGCAAGTCGCCTGAAGGCGCGCTCGAATGGGCTCTTCTCGCGGACGGTGTCGCCCCGGCCGACGTCTATAAGACGCTCGATACCCCGGCGGGACTGAGTCGCGCGTTCAAGAAGCTGGACACGATCAAATCGTCCATCGTCTGGTGGGAAACGGGCGCGCAGCCGGCGCAACTTCTCGCGGACGGCGAGGTGACGATGACCAGCGCCTACAACGGCCGGATCTATAGCGCGATGATTACTGACAAGAAGCCGTTCGGCTTCATCTGGGACGGCCAGGTCAAGAACATCGAGGGCTACGTCATCGTAAAGGGTTCGAAGAACCTCAAGGCGGCACAGGATTTCATCCGTTACGCCACTCAGGCCGACGTCCTTGCAAAGCTCGCACCGCTGACGGCATATGGCCCCGCGCGCAAGTCATCGATCCCTATGGTCGATGCAAAGGTCGCTCCTTACCTTCCGACTGCGCCTGGCAATCAGAAGGGCGCAATTGATGTTGACACGGCTTTCTGGGCGGACCACTCAGACGACCTGAATCAGAAATTCGCCGTCTGGCTCGGTCAGAAGTAACTGATCAGCGTAGCAATAACGAGGAGGGCGCGGTAGCGGCCGCTGGAACCATGATGAATATGCCTAGTGACTTTGCGGTCCACGTGAATGGGACCGAACAAGCGGTAATTGCGGATTCGAAAAGCCTGAAGGCGAAGCTTCGCCGTTCGGAGCGCGCGGAGCGAATCAGAGCAATGCTGCTTATTTTCCCGCTGCTTGCGTTTCTTCTCCTTACCTTTCTCGTGCCCATCGGCAGCTTGCTGATGAAGAGCTTCCGCGACCCGACAGTTTCGCAGGAATTGCCTCACGCGGCGGAACTGCTGCGTGAATGGGACCCCTCGTCAGGCAAGCTTCCTGACGAGCCCGTATTCAATGCGTTCGGACAAGACCTGCTGACAGCAAAGGGCGGTGAAGGGGTGAGCCGAGTCGCCTCCCGGCTCAATTATGACGAGGCCGGCATGCGAAGCCTCGTCATGAAAACCGCCCGGCGCCTGGGCGAAAGTGGGTCAGGCACATGGCACGAACGTCTGACGGCCATCGACTCGCGGTGGGACGATGTCGGTACCTGGTCGACGGTGAAGTACGCCTCTTCGACCTGGACGCTCGGCTATTACCTGAAGGCGTTCGATTTCAAGCGCGATAGCAGCGGTGCCGTCGTTCGGCAACCCGAAAGCGAACGCCTCTACGTCAGCGTTTTTCTGCGCACTGCGTGGGTGAGCCTCTCCGTGAGCGCACTGTGTCTGCTGTTCGGCTACCCAGTCGCTTACTTTCTGGCGAACATTCCGGCGCGCTACAGCAACATCTTCATGATTATGGTGTTGTTGCCGTTCTGGACTTCGATTCTCGTGCGTACAACTGCGTGGGTCGTCGTGTTGCAAACGAACGGCGTCCTGAATGACGTGCTGATACGGCTGGGGCTGACGAAAACGGGATTCGCCCTGATTTACAACCGCTATGGTGTGCTCATTGCCATGACGCACATTCTTCTTCCGTACGCGATTCTTTCGCTCTACAGCGTGATGAAGGGCGTTCCGAATATTTATGTGAAGGCTGCCAGGTCACTGGGCGCGGGTCCGATCCGCTCCTTCTTTCAGGCCTATTTCCCGCAGACATTACCGGGTGTCGGCGCTGCGGGGATGCTTACGTTCATCCTTGCTGTTGGCTACTACATCACGCCTGCCATCGTCGGTGGTCCGGATGACCAGTTGGCAAGTTACTACATCGCCAATCATGTGAACAACACGCTGAACTGGGGACTGGCGAGTGCGCTGGCTTCGATCCTTCTCGCAGGTGTGCTTCTCGTGTATGCAATCTTTGTCCGAATGACCGGCGGTGCCGGCGTCAAACTGGGGTGACGACATGTTCAACTTTCCAGCGTATGTGACGGTCTGGGGCAGGCTCGGCAGGCTCGCGCATGTAGGACTCTCACTTCTGGTGCTGGTGTTTCTGATTTCGCCGGTGCTAGTTGTGATGCCGCTTTCGTTCAACTCACAACCTTATTTCACGTACCCACTTCCAGGCGTGAGTCTGCGTTGGTATCACGACTTCATTAACAGCCCGGAATGGATGCTCGCGCTCAAGAACACACTGATTGTTGGCGTGGCGTCGACGCTTCTCGCCACAGGACTTGGTGTAACCGCGTCGTTGGGTCTGATGCATCCGCGACTAAAGGGGAGATCGTTGATTACGGGCGTACTGGTATCGCCGATGATCGTGCCGGTGATCATCACCGCAGTCGGCGTCTACTTCGCCTTCAGCCCGTTCGGCCTCACCAACAGTTTGACGGGGCTGACGCTCGCGCACGCCGCGCTTGGCGTTCCTTTTGTGGTGGTCACGGTTACTGCGACGCTGGCTGGATTTAACGACACACTGACGCGGGCAGGCAGAAGCATGGGTGCCTCTCCTGTACGCGTGTTCCTTCAGGTCAAGTTGCCCATCATCGCACCGGGTGTCATTTCGGGGGCCTTGTTCGCCTTCGCGACGTCATTCGATGAAATCGTTGTCGCACTGTTCCTCACCGGAACCGACCAGCGCACCGCGCCACGGCAAATGTGGTCGGGAATCAGAGAACAGTTGAGCCCGACGATTCTGGCGGTGGCCACCGTCCTGGTTGTCATCTCAACGCTGCTACTCCTGACGTTGGAAATGCTCCGCCGTAGAACCGAACGGCTTCGTGGAAGTGCCGGCGCAAACTAACTACGGCCTATGGCCGCTTTTTGAGCCTTCTTTACCGGGTCATCTCAACATGTTGTCGGAAATCAAAGCAATGCCGAACGTTGTGCCGAGTCTCAGCGTTTTGCGTCAGAAGATTGCGGATGCGTCCAATCTCAGCGAAGAGGTCGCTGTTCAGCCGATGATGCAGGCCGCCCGAATGGATGCGCCTACTCTCAAGACGGCTCAGGAACTCGCAGCGCGGCTCGCCCAAGGTGTGCGAGACGCCCGCATCGATGCGGGAGGCGTGGATCTGCTGACGCAGGAGTTCTCGCTCGATAGTCGCGAAGGCATTGCACTGATGTGCCTCGCCGAAGCGATGCTGCGTATTCCCGATACCGAGACCCGCAACCAGCTGATTCGGGACAAGATTGTCGATGCGGACTGGCGCGCCCATATCGGCAAGTCGCCGTCGCTATTCGTCAACGCCACTGCATGGGGGTTGCTTGTAACGGGAAAACTGCTGAAGCAACCGGACGAGAAGGCTCTGACGGAGGCGTTAATGAACGTACTCCGTAAGGGCGGCGAAGCGGTTGTCCGTGCAGGCGTCGCATACGCGATGCGAATGCTCGGCAAACAGTTCGTGACCGGCCAGACCATCGAAGAGGCAATCGGTGCAGCCAAAGGCCGCGAATCCGGAGGCTACCGCTATTCGTACGACATGCTGGGCGAAGCCGCACTGACAGACGAGGACGCTCAGGCATATTTCGAATCCTATCGGCACGCCATCGAGGCAATCGGTCAAGACGCGAAAGGCCGAGGGCCGATTGACGGGCCGGGAGTTTCAGTCAAGATTTCCGGTCTGCATCCACGATATGAGCTGGCGCAACGAGAGCGCGTCCTCGTCGAGCTTTATCCACGTCTGCTGCAGTTGGCCGAGCTCGGGAAGAAATACGGCATCGGATTCCACCTCGACCAGGAAGAGTCCGCGCGTTTCGAGCTCACGCTCGAGATGCTCGAGCGTCTCTGCACGGAGCCGAGTTTGCGAGGTTGGAACGGTATCGGAATCTCGCTTCAGGCCTATCAGAAACGAGGTCGCGCCGTCGCCGACTGGATCATTGCGCTTGCGCGCTCGACCGGACGCCGAATCAACATCCGCCTCGTGAAGGGCGCGTACTGGGACACTGAAATCAAACAGGCGCAGGACGTTGGCGCGGTTGGCTACCCGGTCTTCACGCGAAAAGTCCATTCTGACGTGAGCTATATTGCTTGCGCGAAGGCACTGCTCGACGCACCGGACGCCATCTTTCCGCAGTTCGCCACGCACAACGCCTTTAGCATCGCAGCGGTGCACACTCTGGCGGGTGACAAGGAATATGAATTCCAGTGCCTCCATGGCATGGGCGAGACGGTGTACGACCAGGTCGTCGGCCCATCGAAGCTCGGACGTCCGTGCCGGATTTATGCGCCGGTGGGTCCGCATGCGACGCTGCTCGCCTATCTCGTTCGTCGGCTGCTTGAAAACGGCGCTAACTCGTCGTTCGTGAACCAGATCGTCGACCCGGCAGTCAGCATCGCCGACATCGTCGAAGACCCGATTGCCAAGGCTGCACGCACTGGCGGAAAACCGCACGCGGGTATCGTCGCCCCGGCTGGCGTCCTGCCTGGTCGAGTCAATGCCGCGGCACTTAGCTTCAGCGGTTCTGCCGGGTTCGAGTCGGCGCTCGTCGACCTGCGCACGAATCGCATCGCGGCTGCGTCCATCGTTGCAGGCGTTCAGGAGCCGGCAACGGACGCGACAAAGCTCGTCTACAGCGCTGCAGACCAGTCCGAACCGGTAGGCACAGTCGCAACATCGAAACTGGCTACCGTGGCCGAAGCGCTCGCCGCTGCGACGCTCGCGAACGCGACGTGGGGACATACGTCGGTCAATGCGCGTGCGTCTATCCTGGAGTCGATTGCGAATGAACTCGAGCGAAAGGCTGCGCGCCTCGGAGCGTTGCTCGTCCTCGAGAACGGAGCGACTCTGGCCGATGCGGCCGACGAGGTGCGCACCGCCGTCAACCTGTGCCGCCTGTACGCGTATCAGCTGAAGGCGGACACCAGGCTGCAGTCCGCCGACGCGTTGGGAATCGTCGTGAGCCTGTCTCCGGTCTCGTCTGCGCTGTCGGCGCTAGTCGGGCAGATTGCCTGCTCGCTCGCGACGGGTAATGTGGTGATTGCAAAGCCGTCATCAAGCGCCAGCCTGATTGCATATGAAACCGTTCGGCTGGTCCTCGCGTGCGGTGTCCCCGAGGGCGCATTGCAGCTGCTTCTGGGTGACGGAACAACAGTAGGCCGAGCGTTGGTGGCGGACCGACGTGTTGCGGCAGTGCTCTTTTCGGGCTCGGTGGAAACCTCCCGATCGGTAGCCGTCCAACTCGCGGAGTCGCCGCATTCGCCGAAGTTTTATGGCTCTGTAGCAAGCGCCAATTCGATGATTGTCGATAGTTCCGCTCTCCCCGAACAGGTCATTTCGGACGCCATGATCTCCGCGTTCAAGGGAGCGGGCCAGACAGCATCATCGTTGCGAATTCTTTGCCTGCAGGACTCGACAGCAGAGAAAGTTCTTCGCATGCTCAAAGGCATGCTTAGCGAACGCGTAACGGGGGACCCGCTCGATATCGCGACCGACGTCGGTCCAGTTGCGACGCGCTCCATGCAAATGCGGGTGGAAACGTACCTGGAGCGTATGAAGGGTCATGGCTTCTCCGTCACTCGCGGCAAGCTCCTGGGCAGTTACGGCAAAGGCAACTTTGTTGCGCCGGCAATCGTCGACATCAAGGATCCTGCTTCGCTGTCGAACGTCGACCTCACGGTAGCAGGACCCGTGTTGCATGTGGTCCGCTGGAAGACCGGCGAAATGGATGCTTTGGTCGAGAGGCTGAACAAACTCGGGTGCGGCGTGCAGGGCTTGCATACCCGTATCAATGAGGCGGTGGGCAAGCTGTTGTCCAGGACCCAGGCCAACAGTGTTTGCATCAACCGCTCAATGCACAGCGCGTTCGTCGGTATGCAGCCTTACGGCGGTGTCGGCGCCTGTGGAACGGGCCCCATGGCAGGAGGGCCGCTGACGCTGTTGGCACTCACGCGAAGCGTGCCGGCTTCGTACACATCGGCGAGCGGCCCGTTCGCTGCGTCGGGGACGTTGGCAAGCGAAAAGTTCTATGAGTTCCCGGTTGCAGGAAACGATGGAAAACTGCGAAGCCGCCGTGACGTTCTGCAGCAGGCGCGCACTGCGGGGAAGCGCAAACTGGATGCGCTGACAGCACTCGCATCCGAGCGACGCTTGACTATGGATAGCGGCACGATCGCAATCACGAGCCGGCAACTGAAGAGCATTATCGATGAACTTGAGCCGCTGACGCTTCCTGGTTTAAGCGGTGAAGAGAACACGGTAGAACTGTTGCCGCGGGGTCAGGTCTTCTGCACCGGCGAAACGGCGAGTTCGATCGTCGCACAAGCGATGTTGGCTTCGGCGTTTGGCAATGAGGTGGTCTTGCTCAAGTCGTCGGTGTCCGCGGACGTGGCAAAGGCACTCGCTGGCGGCTGCCGCATTGTTGAATCGGAGTATGCCGGGCGAGTCATTCGCGGCGAAATCGATGGGGTGAAACCCGTCGTCGTACTGGCAGAACAGAAACAGGCGAACGCTGACTCCATCCGAGAGGCCGCGGCTCAAAGTCAGGTAGCGGCCGTCTTCGCCGATACCTCGGGGCAATATGATTGGACGCAGGTCGTTCGCGAGCGGGTTACGACCGTGAACGCGAGCGCGGCCGGGGGCAATACGCAATTGATGGTCTTGAGCGAAGATGCATTTTGAGTGCTTTTTCCAGGTCCAATCTCCAGCGTTTGATTTCCCCGGGAGAACATTGACATGACCGTCGGCGCTGATCATGAGGAAGCCCGCCCGCTCTTTGGCCTTAAGGTCACGAACGGGCGCCGCTGGTATGCAATTGATGCACAGGACTGGCAGCCCATGAAAATCGGCGACCGGGTTCTTCCTGGCTACTTGTGGATACCCGTCGCCGATGACGAAAACGGTGCGTGGTCCAGCTACTGGATGCGGGTCGACGCGGGCGCTAGTTCGCCGGAGCACCAGCATGACTCCACGGAGCTAGTGATGGTAATGAACGGTGTTTTCACGGACGATGACGGGGCGGACTTCCTGCCCGGTCAAACGGTGACGTATCCCGCCGGCTCACGGCACAGTAGTTCTTCGAGAGTTGGATGTACGGTGCTCGTTGTTGCCCACACCGGTTCGAAAATCGTGTCATGACGGTTCTGCAATCGGTGCTCCGCTAGCTGGAGTCGCCGCTTCTAACAACGGCGGATCCAACCATTCCCTCGAAAGAAAACATCAGCAGAGATAAAGCTGTGATTGAACCTGATTTCCAATTTCACCAAGGCACTTTGCCATTGCTGATTTCAATTCCGCATCTTGGTACTGAAATACCGGACGCTATCCGAAGCCAGCTTGCAGAAATTGCCTCGGAAGTGGCGGACACAGACTGGCACCTGGATAAGCTATACGAATTCGCCAGATTGTCGGGTGCTTCCTTACTGGGCGCTCGATATTCACGCTATGTAATCGACCTTAACAGGCCGGCGAGCGGCGAGAGCCTCTATCCGGGACAGACGACGACAGGTCTTTGCCCGACTGAGACCTTCCGCGGTGTGCCTCTGTACCGCTCCGGGACCGGACCGGACAAGGAAGAACTGAACTCCCGGCTGACGACATACTGGACCCCTTACCACACGAAGCTGCGTGAAGAATTGCAGCGCCTGAAGGCGCAGTTCGGTGTTGTCCTCTTGTGGGAGGCTCACTCGATTGCCAGCGTCTTGCCGCGACTGTTCGAAGGAAAGTTGCCGGACCTGAACATCGGAACGAACTCTGGAGGTAGCTGTGACTCGCGGATTCTAGACGCCGTCAAAGAGACGCTGGCAGGTCAACCGTTCACTTGGGTGGCAAATGGCAGGTTCAAGGGTGGGTACATCACTCGCGAGTACGGGCGCCCGGACGAGGGTGTGCATGCAATCCAGCTCGAAATGTGCCAGTCCACATACATGAACGAAACCGCGCCGTTCGATTACAGGCCAGACCTGGCCGACAGGGTAGTGCCGGTGGTACGGCGAATGGTGACCGCGGCTGTCGACGCAATGCTCGCGATACCGGTCTAATCAGGAAGTCTTCCGCCTTTGCCAGCCACGTCGTCGCGCCGGCAACAAGTCTGAGTTTGCCCCGCTCAAAAAAAGAGCCGTCTCCCCGATAATTTCGCAGAGACGGCCAAAGTTCCAGCTCCAGGAGAAGCGATTCTTCTCAGCAGCGCTTACAGCGACTGTGTCAAGGCGGGCAAGACCTCGAACAGATCGCCGACGAGACCGTAGTCCGCAACGCCGAAGATAGGTGCGTCAGCATCTTTATTCACTGCAACGATGACCTTCGAATCTTTCATACCGGCCAGATGCTGGATAGCACCCGAGATACCGACAGCAATATAGAGTTCCGGTGCGACGATTTTGCCAGTCTGGCCGACTTGCCAGTCGTTCGGGGCATAACCAGAGTCCACCGCTGCACGAGATGCTCCAACGGCGGCGCCGAGCTTTTCCGCCAAGGGGTCGAGAAGAGCAAAGTTGTCCTTACTGCCCAAACCTCGGCCACCAGAGACGATGACTCGCGCCGCGGTGAGTTCGGGCCGGTCATTAGCTGCGACTTCACGACGGATGAAAGTCGAAAGGCCGGAGTCGGCAATAGCGGGTGCAGTTTCGATGGCGGCATTGCCGCCCTCAGCCTGCGCTGCATCGAATGCCGTGGTGCGAATGGTCGCGACTTTCACCTTGTCGCCCGACTGCACGGTTGCGATAGCGTTTCCCGCGTAGATGGGGCGCTGGAACGTATCGGCGGACTCGATAGCAATGACGTCGGAGATCTGCGATGCGTCCAGTTTCGCTGCCACGCGCGGCGCAGTGTTCTTACCAGCAGCGGTGGCCGGGAAAAAGACATGTGAGTAGCTATCTGCCAGGGCCACGACTTGAGCCGCCACGTTCTCCGCCAGGCCGTCCGCGAACTGCGGTGCATCGACGAGAATAACCTTGTCCACGCCGGCGACCCTGCTAGCCGCTTCTGCTGCATGTTGCGCGCCGCTGCCAGCGACGAGGACGTGGACGCCATTCGAAAGTTGCTTCGCTGCGGCGATGGTGTGGAGCGTCGAACTCCTGATTTGAGCGTTATCGTGCTCGGCAATAACAAGCGTGGTCATTTAAATCACCTTGGCTTCAGTTTTCAGTTTCTCGACGAGAGTCGCGACGTCCGGCACCATGACGCCGGCCTTGCGTACGGCAGGCTCGACGACCTTAAGCGTCTTGAGACGCGGCGACGGGTCGATGCCGAAGTCGGAAGGTTTGACCACATCGATGGGCTTCTTCTTTGCCTTCATGATGCTCGGCAAGGTCACGTAGCGCGGCTCGTTCAGGCGCAGGTCCGTGGTCACAATCGCCGGCAAACGCAACGAAACGACTTCGAGGCCGCCATCGACTTCGCGTGTCACCGTTGCCGTGCCGTCATTGATTTCGATGTTGCTGGCGAAGGTGGCTTGCGGCCAGTCCAGCAGAGCAGCGAGCAACTGACCTGTCTGACCCGCGTCGTCGTCGATTGCCTGCTTGCCGAGGATCACCAGTTGAGGCTGCTCTTTTTCAACCACCGCCTTCAGTAGCTTTGCTACGGCAAGCGGTTGCAACTCTGCGTCCGTCTCGACCAGAACTCCGCGGTCTGCGCCGATCGCCAGTGCCGTGCGCAGGGTTTCCTGGCTTTGCGTCAGGCCGCAGGACACGGCAATGACCTCGGTTGCTTTGCCGGCTTCCTTCAGACGCGTCGCAGCTTCGACCGCGATTTCGTCGAAAGGATTCATGGACATCTTGACGTTGCCAATGTCCACGCCGCTCTCGTCGGCTTTGACCCGGACCTTAACGTTGTAGTCGACGACGCGTTTTACTGCGGTGATAACTTTCATCTCATCTTCCTCATCATTTCAGTCGTTTATACGAACCGTGACGGCTCGATAGTCACGAGCACTGCGCGATTCATCTGTCCGCGCAACAGAGAGGGCACTTCTGTTGGCACCAGTCGAAGGGGACGCGTAACCTCATTGATGACAAGCATCTGCCCTTGTTCGAGGGTGCCACTCAGGTGCGTATCGGGTTCGGAGTATGTGCATCCGCAATCGAGTGCGACAACGACCGCCGCGCAGTTCGGCCGAACCACAATCGGGTCCGCGATGGTCCAAACTCGTGTCCGGTACTGGCCTTGCGCGCACATCACATTGAGAGCAGTGACCGGGCCGTCTACGAGCGATGCATTCCATGCAAGGTCCCCGTCGTATTCGACCGCTTTAAACGGCTCGAGCCGAACAACCGCGTTATGGTCTCGAAGCGTCACGCCGTTGCCGCGAAGCACCAACGAGGTTCGGGAGACGCCCTCAAAGCGCGAGTACGGACCGTCGCGCTCGACTTCGGCAAGACTGATCCGCCATTGACTGCCTCCCGTTGCAAGGGTCCTAGTCACCCCGCCGCCGTTCCGCCAGGGCTCACTCGGAACCGATGCGATGGGGCGCACATCGATTGCAGACATGCGCTTATCCTCAGGACACCGCGCCCAGACCGTATTTACCGGTCAGCAGTTCGCCAGTCGTAAAGCGTTCAATGGAATAGGGCCTCAGCGACACATCGGTTGGCAGGCCGAGCGCTTCCTGTGCGAGGACGCGCCCGACTGTCGGCGACAGTTTGAAGCCGTGACCCGAGAAGCCGTAGCCGACCACCAGACCTTCAATTCCGGGCAGCTTGCCGAGCACCGGGTTCCAGTCCGGCGTCACGTCATAGACACCCGTCCACGACGAAGCAATCCCTGCGGTTTCATATTCCGGGAAGCGCTCTGCGACCTGGGCACCGACTTCGACGACGTAGTCCATCGGAATGTCGCCTTGTTCCGTTTCGGTCGTGTTGAGCTTCTCACCAACCACGCCCTCACTGACGAGCATCTGGTTGCCGCCATAGCTGCGGTAATAGAGCATGCCCGGCGATGCAAGGTCCTTGAATACCGGCATCGAGAACGTGTATTTCGCGGCTTCGCATTCGAGCGCGAGTACAGCATGGCGCTCCGGCATGACGGGCAGTGATTTGCCGGTCCAGCCAGCCAGTTCAGGGGTCCAGATGTTTTGTGTGCTGATGACCGTCGGCGTTTTGAAGTCGCCGATGCTCGTGGAGACGCCAACGACCTTGCCGTTTTCAATCAGAATCTTGTTGACCGAAGCGTTCTCGCGAATCGTCACCCCTCCGCGGCGCGCGGCGCGAGCGAAGCTTGTCGCCACCAGATAAGCGTCGGCAAACCCGGCTTCGGGCTCGTAGCCAATCAGAGCGGCGTCGCCGAACTGCGCGATGGGAAGCAGCTCGCTCGCCTGCTTCGCGTCGAGCAGTTCAAGCGGAATTCCTTGTTCTTTCTGCTGATTCAGCGACGCGCGCAGCGGCTCGATCTTGTCGCCCTCCGCGGCGACAATCATGTATCCGCACTTGACGAGCCCGCACGACGCTTCGTCATCGCCAAGATAGGACGCGAAGTTGTTGAAGACATCCCATGATTTGCGCGCCAGCTCGACGTTTTCCTTCACCGAGTAATGGGTGCGCAAAATCCCCGACGATTGCGACGTGGTTCCGGCCCCAATCGTGCCGCGATCGAGCACGAGTACATTTTTTGCGCCTAGCTTTGCAAGCTGAAATGCTACCGAACTGCCGATAACGCCAGCTCCAATCACGACCACATCATATGTATTCACTTTCAGCGTCCTTTTGTGCAAGGTATAGGTGCAGTGTGATGCGGCAAAATGCGGAGGCCGGAAATATAAGCGCATACGATTTTTAGCAGAAGCACCCGTCAGGGTGCGGTATCCGTTCTGGTCCGCGCCCATTGCAATCATCCGTCGTTGGCCAGCACGCGTGCTATCGAAACGCGCTGCTTCATGCCGCCAGAAAGCGCGCTCGATACCCTCCGCAACCCATGCTGCAACCGCCGATAAATTCCGGCGGCAACCAAACGCGCGATTGTGTGGAGCATAAGAAACGGTTATGTCGCGAAGCGCCCGGTTTTGGAGTTCTACGATGATTCGAACCTGAGAAGCGGTGACTGCCGCGCTCAGCGTTGAACGGCAGCCGGCGAGCTGATGGCTTACGTCGCGCTGGCGATACGCGAACCCTGCAATAAAGCGCCTTTTTCACATGAACACACAGACTCTCGTCGAGAAATTCGGTCCTCGCGAATCCATGGAATATGACGTCGTCATCGTTGGCGGTGGCCCGGCCGGACTGTCCGCCGCAATACGGCTCAAGCAGATGGCTCACGAGCGCGGCATCGAACTCAGCGTTTGCGTTCTCGAGAAAGGTTCGGAGCTTGGCGCCCATACCCTTTCCGGTGCAGTGATGGACCCGCGTGCGCTCAACGAGCTCATCCCGGACTGGAAAGAGCGGGGAGCGCCGTTGGACGTGGAAGTGACGGAAGACCGCTTCCTGTTCCTGTCGGAGAAAGGTGCGCGGCAGGTTCCGAATTGGCTCCTGCCTGATAACTTCAGGAATCACGGCAACTACGTCGTGAGCCTGGGTAACGTAACCCGTTGGTTGGGCGTGCGCGCCGAGGAACTGGGCGTCGAGATTTTCGCCGGATTCCCCGCTGCGGAAGTTCTTTACGGCGAGCGAGGCGAGGTTCTCGGCGTTGCGACGGGCAACATGGGGCTCGGGAAGAATGGAGAGCCGACCGATGCTTTTCAACTGGGCATGGAACTTCATGCCAAGTACACGATGTTCGCCGAAGGAGCTCGTGGACATCTCGGCCGTCAGTTGATGGAACGGTTCAGGCTGAACGAGAGCGCTGACCCTCAGGTCTACGGACTTGGCATCAAAGAGTTGTGGGAAATCAACCCGGCGATGCACAAGCCCGGCCTGGTAATACACACGGCAGGCTGGCCGCTCGAGAACGACACGTACGGTGGCTCGTTTCTTTACCACCTGGACAACAACCAGGTGGTTGTCGGTTTCGTAGTGGGTCTCGGCTACACAAATCCGTTTCTGTCGCCTTTTGAAGAGTTCCAGCGGTACAAGACACATCCGGCAATCCGCAAGTTTCTTGAAGGCGGCAAGAGGGTTTCGTATGGCGCCCGCGCCATTGCCGCCGGCGGCCTTATGTCTCTGCCCAAGCTCGTGTTTCCCGGCGGGGCGCTGATTGGATGCAATGCGGGCTTCCTCAACGCTTCGAGAATCAAGGGCAGTCACGCCGCGATTTCGACCGGAATGATGGCGGCTGAGGCTGCGTTTAACGCTCTTCAGTCAGGACGTCAGCACGATGTGTTGACTGAGTATCCGGATGCCTTCGACCAGTCGTGGTTGAAGCAGGAACTGCACCGCGCCCGCAACTTCAAGCAATGGATGAGTAAGGGGCTGCTGGCCGGAACATTCATGGTCGGGCTCGAGCAGAAACTGCTTGGTGGGCGGGTGCCGTGGACGCTGCATCACCAGCATTCGGATAACGAGACCCTCAAACCGGCCGCCGAATGCAAGTCGATTGTTTATCCGAAGCCGGATGGGA
The DNA here is from genome assembly GCF_002879865.1 of Paraburkholderia rhynchosiae. Taxonomy (GTDB): domain Bacteria; phylum Pseudomonadota; class Gammaproteobacteria; order Burkholderiales; family Burkholderiaceae; genus Paraburkholderia; species Paraburkholderia rhynchosiae. Next base: position 3,258 of record NZ_PNXY01000027.1, on the reverse strand, counting down.
AGCTTACGTTTGACCGCTTGTCATCGGTCTTTCTATCGAACACCAACCACGAAGAAAATCAGCCGGCGCATCTGACGTTGAAGGATCCGTCCGTGCCCGTCGACGTGAATCTCGCAAGATACGCGGGGCCAGAGGCAAGATTTTGTCCCGCCGGAGTCTATGAGTTCGCAACAAATAATGAGGGCAGCGAGCAGCTCGTAATCAATGCGCAGAATTGCGTGCATTGCAAGACCTGCGACATCAAGGACCCGACTCAAAACATTGTTTGGGTCACGCCAGAGGGCGGTGGCGGACCGAACTATCCAAACATGTGACCCTTGCCCGACCTGGATCCTGACGGCCTCGATCCGTCCGAACCTGCGCAGACGAACTATCAAAAACTGCTGCTTCAGCCTACGGCAATGATCACGTTTGGCCGACGGCCCAGGACATTCCCTATGCCGCGCTCCCGCTGCGCTAGAACTCCGGGCGAGAAGCACCGGTCCTGTCCCATCTCTCTCGCCGTCGACCCGCGCACAGCGGGGCTGCGAGCGCATTTCATCCTCGGCACCTCTCTCCTGCAACCACTGCACAAGTGCGATGCATTACCAAAGGTATGGGAAAGTGCCCACAAGATGTAGCTGGATGGCTCAATTTGGCTTGCTACGCTGCAATCATTGCATTAGGCACCAAGGACCGCACTATCGGCGCACGGATGTTCTGCTCATCGTGCAATGAATAGTGACTTCTTCGACGCTGCTCTCTCGCGACAGTCGCCTTCGGTTCGCGCACCCACAGCTTCGAGATGAAACTGGCTGAGGATGTCCGGCGAGAGCAAAGGCACCTTCGAGAGCTGGTCTGTGAAGGCTAACGCGTCGAGCGCTTCAATTTGTTGAACTTGCCAGTTGGGATGACAGTATGGCTCCAAACCTGACGTTCGCGCCACAAGACGTAGTCCATCCAGGCGCAATCAACGCGGACGATGTTTCCGCGTTGGCGAAACCCTTCGCAGTTTCAGGGACCGACATTCTTACCGTCAGAAATCTGTCGAAAATCTTCGGCCCGAAGCCCGAGCGTGCAGCCGAGTTGATGAAGCAAGGTCTTGGGCGCAACGAAATTTTCGAGCAGACCGGCAACATGGTAGCGGTCAAAGACGTCAGCCTCAATGTCAAGGCCGGAGAAATTTTCGTCGTGATGGGCCTCTCAGGCTCGGGTAAGTCGACGCTTGTGCGTCTGCTCAATCGGCTGATCGAACCAACGTCCGGCCAGGTCATTCTGGAAGGGCGCGACATCGCACCCATGTCGACACTGGAACTGCGTGCTGTCCGCCGGGAAAAGATGGCGATGGTATTCCAGTCGTTCGCGCTTCTGCCGAACCGCACGGTGCTCGATAACATCGCTTACGGACTCGAAGTTGCCGGCCTGAAGAAGGCGGAGCGGTACGAGATCGCGCTTGCTGCGCTGACGCGGGTCGGTCTGGGCACATATGAAAAGCTGCTCCCCAGCGAACTCTCTGGCGGCATGCAGCAGCGGGTAGGTCTTGCACGTGCGCTTGCGGTGAATCCTTCAGTGCTTTTAATGGACGAAGCGTTCTCGGCGCTCGACCCGCTGATTCGATTCGAAATGCAGAGCGAGCTTCTACGGCTTCAGAAGGAAGAGCAGCGGACAATCGTCTTCATTTCACACGACATTGAAGAGGCCATCAAAATTGGCGGCCGGATCGGCATCATGAAGGACGGTTGCCTGATTCAGGTCGGCACGCCTGCAGAGCTTATTCAGTCGCCTGCTGACTCTTACGTGCGTGACTTCTTCCGCAATGTCGATGTTTCGCGGTTTCTCAAGGCTTCCAGTCTCATGACCGAGGTCGATCGGCGACTGATTTCTTGCGACGTCGCGACGCCCTCGGAGCGTTACCTCAATCAATTGATCGATAGCGGCGTCGAATGCGGCTATGTATGCGATGAATCGGGCCGATACCAGGGCTGTGTCACACCAGCCTCCCTGCATAAGACCGGTACGCGGCCCGTCCGGGAAGCATTGCTCCGGGACGTGAGTTCCGTTGAGCTGGACGCGGACTTGCATCAGCTGGCTGCCATCGCGTTGAGCCAGGAACACGACGTACCCGTCACTGACACGACCGGAAAGCTCGCCGGCGTGGTGTCGTGCCGGACGATACTCAAGCAGGTTATGGAACGGAGAGCAGCATGAACTCGTCAGTGATCGGCCAATCAGCGGAAGGCGCCGTCAATTTTCTCTTTCAGCATTTCCGCGGCGGCTTCGACGCTTTCTCGGCCGCACTGGGTACGGTAGTGAAGCTGCTGGAGAACGGACTGGCTGCAGTTCCATTCGTTGCCATGCTCGTGATCCTCGTGGCATTTGCATTGTGGCGACGCGGTGTCGTGTTTTCTGTCTTTGTCGGCATTGCACTGCTGGCTATCCATTACATGGGGCTGTGGACTCAAACCGTCTCGACCCTGGCTCTCGTTATCGCGGCAACGTTCTTCAGCCTGGTAATCGGTGTGCCTCTTGGCATCTGGGGCGCGCGAAACAGACGGGTGGAAATGATCCTGCGCTCGCTGCTCGACTTGATGCAGACAATGCCGGCATTCGTCTATCTGATTCCGGCGGTCATCCTGTTTGGATTGGGACGCGTCCCGGCAGTCATTGCGACCATTGTCTTCGCCATGCCGCCCGTCGTACGTCTCACGACTTTAGGCATCCGCCAGGTGCGCGAGGAGTTGCTGGAGGCGGGCCGCGCGTTCGGCAGTACGGATTCGCAGCTTCTGTGGAAGATCCAGTTGCCGAACGCAATGCCGTCAATCATGGCAGGTGTGAATCAGACCATCATGATGGCGCTTTCGATGGTGGTGGTCGCATCGATGATCGGCGCCGGCGGATTGGGCGAGTACGTGCTGAGCGGCATTCAGCGTCTCGACATCGGGATTGGTTTCGAAGGCGGACTGGGAGTGGTTTTGCTTGCAATCGTACTGGACCGTCTGACGGAAAGTTTCGGCGTAAAGGCAAAAAAGGCCAAAAGAACAAAGCCCGGCACACGAACCGCGAAGGCGGGTAGCAATGCCGCGGCACGAACCTGACTGATGGCTGCGCGTGTCAGCGCTCGCGCGGAAAGGCGACTGCGGTGAAGTTTGACTAGAGGGTGTTAGGAACTTGAATAGTCTGTGCGACATGTACAAGCATGAGCATGGCGAAGACAACGAAGTGTAGGCCGGCCAATGTTTCGGGCAGGCGTTCGTAATCTCGCGCCAGTCGCCGGAATCG
>NZ_PNXY01000026.1 GCF_002879865.1 Paraburkholderia rhynchosiae | reverse complement strand
TCTCGGCGAACTGCACGCGAGCGCCCGCAACAAGCTCAAGAGCGCTCAAAAGCGGCCTTCGATCATTGCCGCTTGCTGGATGCAGGCTACGCTGTGGTGACGTCATGAATTATGGAAGTCTCAATAGAAGAGCACTCGCGGCGGGACAGGATCAGTTCTCCTGCAAATCCGCAACGCCCATTCTGGTCGACATCCGGTAGTTTTCGCGACTGACACTAAGGGCACGCGAACATACCCGCCCATGCGGCATCATCTGGTTCGATGCGGAACGTCGTTGGGGAACGGATAGGGTGCGTGGGGGCCCGGCCATTCCGGTGCGGGCGGTCCGGTGAACGCGTCGCACCCCGCAAAGCCGGCCACGAACATGCAGGTCAGCAAACCGACCCCAAGCCGCCACAACCTCGCTCGAGCGTCCATCTGGCACCTCCTCGCACACCACCCGCTCCACTCATTGGACCGGCAACCAGGCCTCGGGTTGCACTGCGACGGCCCTGTTGCTATCGAATCCAAAGTGTTCGGCGAGCTTTGCTCACGTGGTCGAGACTTCTGACGCCAACCGAACCTGCCTGCGGAGTTCCTCGTCGTGCCGCTGGCGGGGTTCATGCAGCAGGAACACGGCAACCGCATCGTCAAGATGCGTGCGCCTGATTTTTTGCAGCCATCCGACGCCCGATTTCGTTGACGCCGACGCTGGAGATCTGCCCGGTGAGACCGCCAGCGGCGATACGCTCGGAATGCTGGATCGCCGCGCCGCGATCGGCCGCACGTTGGACGCTGTCACCATAAAGCGCGCGAACAGCCGAAGCGCGAGCGCGGCAAATCCGATCGCCCCAAACACCCAGCACAGCAGATGAAAACGCTCCTGCGCCAGATCGAAGCGTGCCTTCTGCTGCATCTGGACATTCTCCAGGGTGAGCTGGGCGCTTTTATAATCGCTGAACACCCCATCAGGCGCCTGACGCTCCGACGTCCGAAACGAATCAACCTGCGGAACTGGCTTCCAGAATCAGAAGCGGGTGCGCACGCCTGTCGTCAGTTCAAGCTGATTGGTCGCGCCAAACGTACTGCCGACCGTATAGCCGCCATGAAGCCTCATGTAGTCGCCGGCCAGATACAGTTCCGTGCGCTTTGAAAGGTGATAGAAGACCGAACCGTACAGCGTTTCCTTGAAGCCGTTGTGAAGGCCGGATGCCGGATCGAAAGCGCCAATGTTCGCGTTCGGAATATCGCCATCAGAGTTGTACGCGGCGTTCTTCACCCGCATCTGCTGATAGCCGAGTTCGTAGTCGAGCGGACCCTTCGGCGACAGCTTGAGCGACACGGTCCACGCGTTGTCCTGACGCTGACCGAGCGAGCCCTGATTGCCGAGGTACCGGAAGTAGCCCGCATTGGCGCGCAGAATACCGAACGTATAGTTGCCGCCCACCGAGAACGACTGATTCGTGATGCCGGCGCGGTTCACGTGGTTGTAGAAGCCCGATACATTGAACGGCCCGCCGTTATAACCCAGCGCTGCCTGATAATTGGAATTGGAGCCAAAGCTCGTCGAGTTGCCAAACGCGTAACCGGCGCTCGCGAAGATACCGTTGCTGAAGAGCTTCTTCCACGCGACACCGTTGTTGTAGCGCGTGCCCGTCGCGCTGCCCGCGTAGAAAATCATCTGCTTGAAGTTGTTCGAGTTCGTCCACCCGCCCTCTTCCGTGGTCAGCCGCGCGCTGCCATACGGGTCGCCGTAGATCGCCGCTGCATCGCGTGCGATGGTGTTCTGGAAGCCCGCCGTGATCTTGCCGAACGTGTCGTTTTCGATGCCGACCCATGCGTCGCGGTCGAATATCTGACCAGGGTCTTCCATCTGACCGTTCGCGACGACGAATTCACTTTCCAGCCGGAAGATGATTTTCGTGCCGCCACCGATGTCTTCCGCCCCCTTCAGGCCCCAACGACTGCCGCTGAACCACGGTTCACCGTCGTTGCCCATGCCGATGACGTGATTGCCGTTCGCATCCGCATGCGTCCGGTAGGTCGGAAAGCTCAGGTCCATCAGTCCGTAAAGCTGGACACTCGACTGCGCGTGCGCGGCCGTCGCTCCAAGCGCACTGGCCGCAATAGCCAGCGTAAGATACTTTTTCTTCAAGATCGTCTCCTCTGATTGCTGCGTTGAATCCGGTTGTTGTGCTCGCGGCTGCTGCAGCCGTCCGTCCGGCTATGTGAAGCTGGTTTGCGATGGACGCCATACTAGTTACCCCAATCCTTCGCGCTCCTTTCACGTGTCATTTGTACAACTAAGTGAATACACTGATATGCATAATGACGCGCCGACTCCGCGGCGCAGCCATTCGTTCGCCTCGTCGTGCGCAGCCGACCGTGAGCGGCGCCACGATACAGCCACGCACGTCGCCTGTGGTCGGCCTCAGCAGCCCGGTGATCATGCTGAGCGTGGTCGATTTACCACAACCGGTCGGCCCCACCACTGCAACGAACTCGCCTTTTGCTACCGACATGCTGAAGTTGCGCAACGCAACTGTCGCCTTGCCATCGGGGCTAATAAAGCGATATCACACCGAGCGAAACTCGATGACCGGCGCGTTCTGGGAAACACCGTGATTCATTCTCCGTTATTGTCGGCCGCGAAGTGCTGCCTGGCTGCATCAATGGCGCGATTATGGGCGGATGAATCCTTCCCAACGCTTTCACCGCAACGTCTTTCATTTAGGGGATTTCCATGAGACGGCCGTTTACGGATGTGAAAGCATGGCCACGTTACCGTCTGCTTCGATCTTTCGCTGCCTGATTCAGGAGAGACTGAGTCGAGGCATGAAAAACCCCGATCAGAACTCATCGCCGGTGAAAGCGTTGACAAATGCTCGCGCGCGGCAAGCGCGTCAGCGAGATTGCCGAAACGTTCGTGGTCAGTGCGAAGAGTATCAGCACGCACAAGTTGCGGCTGATGCCAAAGATCAGTATAGCCAATCATTATGAGTTGATCCGCTATTCGGTCCGGCACGGCGTGAGAGCTGCCTGACCACGCGTGGTGGGATCAGACAGAAGACGCACCGGCCGACACGGCGCCGGGTCGCTGTCGCCAGGGCGGAAACGCCGGCATTATCCAATGAGGTGATTCTGACGTGCGTGCGCTGGTACGTCGCGCATTCATCGTGTCTGCGTCATCTGAAGGAGATGGTCGAAAGCGAAAACGAGGTCGACCATTCAACGATGCGTCGCGGGGCTTCAGGATATTGTCGGTGCTGAAGAAGGCGTCTCGTTGTCACCAGCGCCTGTCGACGGGAGCGGCGGGGGCGACGAAACCGGCATGAAAACCTGGCCGTCGACAGTTATGCGTTGCTCTGGCCTGCCGGGTGGCTCTTCACATGATCGATAAAGGCACGCAGCTTCGGCATGACCTGTCGGCGGCCTGGATAGTAGAGAAACACGCCCGGTATCACCGGCGCGAACGGCTGCAGCACGTCTACCAGCTTTCCAGTTCGCAGTCCTTCAGCGACCATCGGCTCGGGTAGCTGGGCAAGGCCTATACCTTCGACTGCCGCACCCAGCATGGTGGGAAAGTCATGGGCGATGAAAGGGCCGCTTACGGCGACCTCGATCGCGTTGCCGTCATCGTTGAATGACCATAGCGCGAGCGCGCCGCTGGATCTGCGCCATCGCAAGCACGCGTGTTGGCGCAGATCGTCAGTGTGCTCCGGGCGGCCGCGCCCTGCGAAGTAGGCCGGGCTGCCGACGACGATCAAACGAAACGGGGGCGTCAACGGCACCGCGACCATATCGGCGTCGACGAACTGACCGAGTCGGATACCTGCGTCGAACCCTTCAGTTGCAAGATCGACCAGCTCGTTGCTTGCGGCGATCTCCACTTCGACCTCGGGATAAGCCTCGCAGAACGATGCGATCAGGGGTTCCAGCAGGATTGGCACCACCGCGCGCGGCACCGAAAGACGCAACAACCCGGTGGGCCGTTGGCCGAGGCCACGCGCAACCTCGCTGGCGGCGACAAGCTCCTCGAAGGCGGGCTTTGCGCGCAAAAGAAATTGTTCGCCAGCTTCGGTCAGGCCGACGCTACGCGTGGTGCGCATGAAGAGTGCTGCGCCAATGCGCTCTTCCAGTACACGCACCGCCTGGCTGATGGCCGACGGCGTCACGCCGAGTTCCGCGGCTGCCCGACGAAAACTGCGATGCCGGGCAACGCTCAGGAATGCCTCCACGCCATCGAGCGCGCCCTGCCTGACTGTGAAGATCTGCTTCATAGCCCGTCAACATTGTGATGAATAGTCGCTCGCGAGACACGATGGTACACCTATACCTGTGGACCAGGAGTCGCGCCGACGTCGCCTCGCAAACCCTGGACAATCCGCTAGGACCGTGGAGGAACCTTGCAATGAACGATGCATTTGATGGCGTGCGCGATCACTATCGCGCGACCGGCCTGACCGAGCGGCTGAAGATCGCGCTCGCGGTCCTTGGACCGGAGGATCAGCCGCTCACACCCGAGCAATTGGGCGCTCTTGATCAGTTCCACACCCGTGGGCTTGCTGCCACCGCCGAGCTTGCCGGCATGGCCCGGATCACCGCCGACATGTCGGTGCTGGACGTCGGTTCGGGCGTTGGCGGCCCGGCCCGTTTCCTGGCCGCAACCTATGGCTGCCGGGTGACGGGTATCGACCTCAGCGAGCCGTTCGTGGATGCCGCACGCTATCTCACGCGGCGCACAGGGCAGAGCGAACAGGTGTCGTTCCATACCGCCAGCGCGCTGGAACTTCCCTTCGACGACGGCGATTTCGACGCCGTATTCCTGCAGCACGTAGCAATGAACATCGCCGACCGCGCACGGCTTTACCGGGAGATCCAACGCGTGCTGAAGTCAGGCGGCAGGTTCGCGACGTTCGACGTCGTCGCAAACGGCGGCGAACCGCACTACCCCCTTCCCTGGGCGCGAACGCCGGCAACAAGCTTCCTCCTGACGGCCGATGCAACGCGCGAGGCGATCGAACAGGCAGGTTTCCGCACGCTGACATGGCAAGACGACACCGAGACCGCAAAGGCCTGGTTTGCCCAGCTGCGTGCGTCAGGGCCGCCGCCCTCCCCGAATCTCGGCGTCGTAATGGGGCTGGACTTCGCCCAGCTTGCCGGCAACCTGGGGCGAAATCTCATGGAAGGCCGACTCGGCATACTGACAGCGGTGTTCGAGGCCGCATCCGCGAAGACTGAAAATCACCTGGAGAACCGCTGATGACCGCCTTCCCCGTCCCCGTTGATATTGCCCCGCCGGGTCGCGCGTGGCGCAGCCTGCTTTGGCTCATCCCGTTAGTGGCGCTGTGGATCGTGTTGATCTATTGGCAGCCAATTATCCCGACCAGCGGCGTTCCGACCACAGCTCATCAGTTGACGGCCCATGCGCTGATCGCGGTTGGTTTGTGGCTCAGCCTCGAACACACGGACCTGACGCCGGGCCAACGCCGTACGGCCTGGCTGGCGGTCATGATCCCTGACACGCTTTGGTTCGCTGTCGCCTGGAGCGCGGCGATCAATGGCGCCTTTCGCACGGGCGCCTCACCCTTGCCGTTGTTGCCGTTGGCGATCTTCCTGCCGGTGATGATCGGCGCGCCGCTGCTGCTGTTGTCGATGCGGGTGGGACGGGTGCTCGACGCGATGCCGGCGAGTTGGCTTGTCGCTCTTCAGCTTTACCGGGTATTCGGCAGCTGGGCGCTCGCTGCCTGGATGCATGGGTTGCTGCCAGGCGTGTTCGCGTTGCCGGCGGGAATTGGCGATGTGTTGACCGGCCTGTTCGCCGTGCCGGTGGCAATCGCCGTGGCGAGCGGTGCAACGCAAGCGCGGAAGGCGGCGATCGCCTGGAACATCTTCGGCCTCGCCGACTTCGCCGTCGCGATTACGTTGGGGATGATCACCTCACCCGGCCCGTTCCAGCTGATCGTCCCGAGCATGCCGAGTATCGGCGCCGGCGCCTATCCAGATGCGCTGACCCCTGCGTTCGTGGTGCCTGGCTCGATCCTGCTGCACGCACTGTCGCTGCGCCAGTTGATGCGGCGACGCGCCGGCTGATCTCGATCATGGCTTTAATGCGCCAGACAACATCTGTCAGGAGGCAAAATGTCACCGGAACTTCTCTTCCAGTTGCAGCTCGTTCTGGGGTACGTCGCGTGGCTGCTTTTCTTCCGTGTATATGTCTGGCCCAGGCTCAGGTCGATGGACCCATTCGAAGCGCAACGCGCCATCGCCACGTTGCACAGCTTCCGCTTCTTCGGGCTGGTCTTTATTCTGCCGGGCGTCGTTAGTCCGGATCTGCTCACCGGCTTCGCTGTATTCGCCGCATACGGTGACCTGGCAACGGGCGTTCTGGCGATGCTGGCGCTACTCGCAGCACGGGTACGCTCACTCTTCTGGTCGTTCGTCGTAGCCTTCAATCTTGTGGGAGCGACCGACCTCATCCTCGACTACTTCCACGCTATCCAGTCCGATCTTCCTGCGCGCGCGGGAGAACTGGGCGCCATGTACGCGATTCCGATCATCTACGTGCCAGCGCTGATGATTACGCATGTTTCCGCCTTCTTTTTGCTGCTGCGCCCCAGCCCAAGGCGGCTCGGAGCTACTTGTCTTTCCGTAAGTCATGACATCACCAAGGTATAGCCTCCTTCCAGCAGGCGGCGATGACCGAGGGAAGTTTGTGCGCGCTCCTGAGCGCCGCCGCAGCTTTGTAACCGCTTCGCAGCTAGTGGACGACGAGGCTATCATCGGTGCGATCGCCGAACCCGGCGATGAGGTCTACGATTTACGCAGTGCATCATTCGTATATTTTGAGCAACGCCGCCAGCGCTCCTTCGATTATTTTGTTCGACAAGCTTGGGTCATTCACTGCGCGAGCGAGTGCTATTGAACCAACGCAAGTGCTGAAGATCATGACCGCTTTAGCCTGAGCGTCTTCTGTCTCCGGCAAAGACTGTGCGAGCAAAGCGATGATCTCACTGACACTTTCGGTGAACGCCTCGCGAGTTGCGTCGGGCGCGCGCGCCACGTCGTTGACTAACGCTGAAATTGGGCAACCTCTGCCGACGTTGTTCCGATGGCTCCCCGACACATATGTGCTTATCGCGCGCTGAGGCTCCGTCTGGAGCGCGTTCTGAAAATGCTCGATGTCATGCAGCGCCGTGATGAAAGCCTCGGTCACGAGCGTATCGCGTGACTCGAAATGCTTGTAGAAGCCGCCGACGGTTAAGCCTGCTTCTTTCATGATGTCGCCGACACTGATCCCGTCAACGCCGCGCTCGCGGAAACGACATGCGGCGATCTGCACGATCCGCTGATGCGTGGCCAGTTTGTCTGCTTGTGAGTGCCCCATTTTTCAGTCTCAAAGTGCATGGTGCTACCAGTCAATCGGCAAGGCCGTTCGCCCGGTCGTTGCGCCGCAGCGCTTAGCGCGCGTCCCGCGACGACCTCACGATTGCCGTCAGTTGCAAAGTCCTCGCAATCCGAAAGCCGAGCTCCCGATACAGACGAACGGCGGAAAAATTATTGGTGAACACATGAAGGAACGGTACCTTGTTGCGTTCCTGGATCGTTGCCGACAGATGCTCCATCAACAGTCGGCCCAACCCTCGGCCACGCCATTCCGGGTGCGTGCACACAGCGCTGATTTCGACGTACTTTCCGGCAGTCATTCGTTCGCCCGCCATCGCCACCAGCTGGCCGCCCTCTCTGATACCAAAGAAGTGACCTAGTTCGTTGGTCCGGGCGTTGAATGGTCCCGGTTCCGTCAGCTCGGCGAGTCGGAGCATATCAGGTGCGTCGTCGATGCCAAGTCGCACGATCCGCTCGTCGGACGATACGGTGAAGCTGTTGGCAGCAACCATCTGATTCACCACAGCCTCGCGCACGACGTCGAAGCCAGGCGGCAAGTCCAGCTTGCCCGCCGTGAAGAATGATAGGCGCTGTCCCGGCCGGAGCATCGCTGCAACTTGCGAGACGCTTTGCGCGCTGTAATTCTGTGCGGCCCCGAACGGCGCAAATTCCGGACGATACCGGGCACCGCCTTCGCCGCGCTCGACGACGGCTGGAGGCGTTTCATTCAGAGCGATCCAGACGGGATTGGCCAGGTATTCCTCGGTCGCGATCTCACTGGCTGTATCGATGTGGGAGGACTGCATGACAAGCTCCTGTTCTGTTCGTCTTCTCTGCTGTGGAATCGCGCTCAGGCGAACCGTGCCGCGTGCTTCCTGATAAAAGCCTGGACTGTCATCGGCGGAGTGCCGGTCAAATCCTCAATGAAGGAATTGGTGCCGGCGAAAACGCCTTCCTGGTAATCGACGGCAACCGACAGCAGATGCTGCGTGAGCGTATCGCTGAATTTTTCATCCGTGTCCAGGCGCTTTTTGAACAGGTCCAGATCGACCGGTTGATACTTCACCGTTCTACCCAGCGCCTGGCTCATCTCGGCCGCAATCTCGTAGTGATTCATCTCGACCGGCCCGTAGAGCGGATAAACTTTGCCCGCGTGCGGCGCCGGATCGCGAAGGATCGCGGCGATTACGCGCCCCTGATCCTCGGCTGCAATCGGCGCGTGGCGCCCTTCGCCAAAGGGCAGACGCAGCACTCCGTCCTTTTTGATGTTCGCGACTTGACCCGGGTAGGTCAGCCATTGAGCGAAGAACGTGGGGCGCAGATGCGTGACCGGCGTGCCAGCCCAGTCGAACACCTGTTCCGAGATCCAGTGGTCTCGCGCGGCATGGCTTTTCGCTTCCCGGCGGGCCGAAATCTGCGACATGTTCACAATCGATTCGATTCCGGCCTCACGGGCAGCCTGCGCAAACGATGCGCTGGCCGCAATCCCTCCAGCCTCGATCGGATAGACGAAATAGGCCGATGAGATGCCTTGAAGAGCGCGTGCCACATCGTCGATATTTGAGAGGTCGCCAACCACTACGTCGACGCCCTGCGCACGCAACCGCTCCGAGCGGGTGTCCTCGCGCCGCACCAGAGTGCGTACCTGTTCGCCCGCAGCCAGAAGGGCCGTTGTCGCTGCTCCGCCCGTGTCGCCAGTTGCGCCCGCGATAAAGAATGTACGAAAAGCCATTTGAAACCTCCGCTGAATTCATTGGTTGAGAAGGTGACGAATCGTTCGGTCACCGGATCTGAACTGGAGTATAGTCATAATCCTGATCGGCGATAGATGAGAATTCCGCACTAGTCTGTTGCGAAATGCCTTTCTGGACGCAGCCGGCAAGCGCGCTCGGCTGCCTTAGCGAACGCCCGCTGCATTGAAAACCGCGTCCTTCCTTCCCGAACGAACCGCACATCGGCGAATGTTCCTGCCATGCAGTTCCACCGCTTGTCGCAAGTTCGAGTCTGCGACAGGCATTGCATCTGGCACGGTCGGTTTCGTTTTACCAAGTATTCCTACTTATCTCCGGCAACCATCGACCTGTCGTGTTCTCTGACAATCAGTGACCGGCATAGTGACGTGCCATCTCTGAACTTGTCGTGCGCTGCCTTGGAGAAATGAGTTGGTGCAGCTTGCACGGCCTAGCGCTCTATTAGCCGGCCAACGTCATCAATTCCAACGCAGCAACGATGCGTTCAAGCATCCAGCGAGGCGTGAATTTGGTATGGCTGAGCATGACACCGATGCGACCTGGCGCTTCATGGCATGGCTCACGAGGTGTTGACCTTGGTGACGGTGGGGTTGTGGTCCCTCAACCCCTTTGTAGCGCAATTGACGAGCTCCCGTCCGCCGCTTGTCCCTCAATCGACGGCGATGGGCCGGCACTCGTCATTTTTCGTATAGGAAAAATACCAATACGTAACGAAAACGTTTTGAGGTACATTCTCGCTCACGTTCCAACCCAGCTCTTTCGCGGACCGATGTGATGCAAGACCAGAAGACCGTAGTGGTAATCGGAAGCGGCATCGTTGGCCTCAGTTGCGCTTTCTTCGCGCGCCGCGCGGGGTATCGGGTGCGCGTGATCGATCCGAACATCAATGACCGGCGCGCCAGCTTTGGCAACGCCGGCATTTTGGCCGTATGCGAAACGCTCCCGCTCGCTAATCCCGCGCTGCTGCGCCAGTTGCCCTCCCTGCTCCTGTCGCGCGACAGTCCCCTGCATGTCCGCTGGCGTTATCTTCCTGCGCTTGCTCCCTGGCTCGTTCAGTTCGCGCGATCCAGTGCACGCGGTCCGTCGCTTCGCTCTGCGCTCGCCCTTAATTCGATCCTGCAAACCGCGCTCGACGCACATGCCGAACTCGCCACGGCCTGCTCGGCCGTGGAATTTCTGGCGCCGACGGGCTGGATCAAGGCCTATCAGTCCGAAGAGGCCTTTGGAAGCCAGTCGGCGGAACGGGCTGCGCTCGCTGACTGGGGTGTCGCCATGCAGTCTCTGTCACGCGCGGACGTCAACGAGCTCGCCCCGGGTTTCGAAGGCGTGTTCGCAAAGGCCACACTGTTCCCCGACTGTCAGCAGGTCAAGAATCCTGGACGATACATCGCCCGCATCCAGGGTGCATGCGTGGAACACGGCGTCGAGTTCATAGAGGACACGGTTCGGCACTTTCATTTCGCGGACGACCGGGTCACAAGGGTGCAGGCGACGGAGCGCGTGATCGAGGGTGACATCTTCGTGATCGCCTGCGGCGCCTGGTCCAAACGACTCGCCGCCGACATTGGCGAAAGAGTTCCCCTCGACACCGAGCGCGGTTATCACGTCATGCTCGATACGCGAAATCGTATGTTGCTCCGGTCCCCGCTTTTCTGGCATGAGAAATCCGTGGTCTTCTCCCAGCTCGATTACGGACTTCGGATGACGAGCAGTGTGGAATTCGCAGGACTGAATGCCCCGCCCCGGTACCAGAATATCGATCGTACCCTGAGCGTCATCAAAGGTATCGCGCCGGCGCTCGCTGAACTGCCGGTTGAATCCCGATGGCTCGGATTCCGGCCGTCGATGCCCGACTCCGTCCCGGTGATCGGGCGCTCTGCCCACCAACCGAACTGTTTCCTTGCGTTTGGGCACGGCCATCTTGGCCTGACGCTCGGTCCGCAGACCGGACGCCTCATCGCCCAGGCCATTCGAGGCGCCAGGACCGACATCGATCTCGCACCGTTTTCATCCTCAAGATTTGCGTCACGGTCGTCGAGCGACGCCACCGTAGTCTGAGGCCCAAGTTTTCGCCGGAGCTTTCTCCATGCTCATTCTCGACTCATCTGAGACCGCACAGCGGCTGCCGTTTGACCGCCTTATCGACGCAATCGGCGCGATGTTTGTCAACGGCTGCTCAGTGCCTCTTCGTCACAGTCATTCGATTGAGGGCGCTGGTGACGACCTGCCGGGAACACTGCTGCTTATGCCGGCGTGGGAAAAAGGCGGACGCATCGGTATCAAGACCGTCTCGGTGTTTCCGTCGAACCGCCGCCGGTCGCTTCCGGGCCTGCATTCCACCTTTATCCTCCTTGACGCGACGACCGGCGTCCCTCTGTCGATGCTCGATGGTGATGTAATCACCTCCAGACGCACCGCTGCTGCATCCGCCCTCGCTGCGCGCATGCTCAGTCGGCCTGACTCAGCGAGCCTCCTCCTGGCCGGCTCCGGCCGTGTCGGCTCACTGATCCCCGACGCTTATGCTGCGGTGCGCCCGATCCGGAAGGTCGCCGTCTGGGACATCAATGCGAACAGTGCCGAGGAGCTCGTCAGCAGCCTGAATGCGCGCGGCTTCTCCGCAGCAGTTGCTGTTGATCTCGAGCGCGCGGTCGCAGACGCTGACATCGTCTCGTGTGCGACCTTGTCCACGAAGCCGCTCGTGAAAGGCGCGTGGTTGCGGCCTGGCACTCACCTGGACCTGATCGGTGGCTTCACACCGACGATGCGCGAATCGGACGACGACTGCTTTGTTGGCACGTCGGTATTTGTCGATACCGACGAGGCGCTGATGAAAGCAGGCGATCTGCTTTCGCCGATGCAATCGGGCGCCTTCGACAAAGCGATGGTACGAGCGACCCTTGAGCAGCTTTGCCGCCGCGAACATCCGGGACGGAAGGTGCGCGACGAGATCACGGTCTTCAAGGCGGTCGGGACAGCGCTCGAGGACCTGGCAGCCGCATCCCTCGCTTACGACGCACCCACAGGTGCGTGAGTCACCCCATTCACTACTTGCACGATCGGGCGAAGTCTGTCGGGTCGGCCAGGCTGCAGTTTCGAAACCACCCAACTCAAAACGGGAGATGCACATGTGTGTTCTTAAGAAAATCCGGATTAGCGCAGTCGTGGCCGCTACGGGCCTTCTGCTGAGCGGAGTCGCGAGCGCCGATGACGTCACGCGCATCGGCGTCGCCGTACCGCTGACCGGAAACAATGCAGCATACGGCAAAGACATCGAGAACGCCGTGAAGCTGGCGGTCTCGGAGGCGAACGCGTCGAACCTTACGATTGGGGGCAAGCCGCTCAAGTTGGTAGTCGAATCGGGAGACGACCAGGCCGATCCCAGAACCGGCGTGCAGATTGCGCAGCAACTGGTGGACAAGGGTGTGACCGTCGTGATCGGACACTTCAACTCGGGGACGACAATCCCCGCTTCAAAAATTTACTCGAACGCTCATGTTCCGATGATCACGCCTGCTGCCACGAATCCAACGATCACCGAGCAAGGCAGCGCCTACGTCTTCAGCATCATCGCGACCGACGCGCAGAACGCTGGCGCGGCAGGCCGTTACGCGGTCGAAGTCGCGAAGGCGAAGCGCATCGCCGTGATCGACGATCGCACTGCGTTCGGCCAGGGCGAGGCCGACGAGTTTGTCAAAGCAGTGACCGCTGCGCAGGGCGGCATCGTGGATCGGCAATATACGAATGACAAGGCCGTCGACTTCAGCGCGCAACTGACGCATATCAAAGGCCAGAACGCTGATCTGGTGTTTTTTGCCGGACTGAATCCTCAGGCGGGCATGGTAAAGAAAAAGATGAAGCAGCTCGGCATCCGTGCGCAGTTTGTGGGCGGTGGCGGTGTGGTCGAGCCGACCTTCCTGGGTGTTGCCGGCGCGGATGCGGAGGGCGCGATGGCGTGGGAGTACGGTTCGCCGATCGCTTCGCTTCCCCGCGGCAAGGAATTCGAGGCCAAGTATCAGCAGAAGTTCGGTTCTGCCATGCTCTCGTATGCGCCGTTCGCCTATGATGCAACGTGGTCTGCCATCAAGGCGATGCAAGCGGCCAATTCCACGAAGCCGGCTGATTTTCTGGCGAAGCTCCGTGCGCAGGAATATGCGGGGATCACTGGCGATATTCAGTTCACGGCATCCGGCGCGTTGACGCGCCCGTCGACTACGCTGTACCAGGTCGCGAACGGGAAATGGGTGCCAGTTAAGACCGTCAGATAAGCTGAACCGGCAATTTACACGGTGCCATTGCGATGTCGCCGGGGCCGTCGCGCTCCGGCGGCTGCGCATCGGCTAAGCCAGCGTGATGTGTGAGCACACCCACAGGACTTTCGCGTCCGCGTCGCCGCCGGAAACGCAAGCGTGCCCCATCGCGCTATCGAAATACATCGCATCTCCTTTATCGAGTACACACGGCGCATAGAACTCGGTATTGACGATAATCGTCCCTTCGAGGACATAAATGAACTCTTCGCCATCGTGCCGGAGCAGGCTTCGGAATTCCCCGATGCTGTGCGCCTTGACCGTCGTGAAGAGCGGAACGAATCGCTTGTCCGCCAGATCGCCGTTCAGCACCTCATACACGTATTGAGCCGTCTCGTGCACGATTCCGTCGCCAGCCTTCGTAATGCTGCGGCGTCCCAACGGAACTGGCTTGGGCGCCTGGCTGAACAACTCGCTTACATCGACACCCAGACCGATAGCAAGCGCAGCGATCTTCTCGTACGTGGGCGAGAGCTGCCCGTTCTCGATCTTGGAAAGCGTCGAGATAGCGATCGACGACCGTTTGCTCAACTGCTGCAACGTCAGCCGAGCACTCGTTCGCAATCGCCGTAGCGTTTCGCCGAGCGTTCCCGGTTGTCCGTCGCTGCTTGTGCGCTTTGGTACCACTGTATCGCTTTGACTGTTCACTTATGTCGCCGCTCGCAGGCGGGCCGATGCGTTTACCTCTTGGCATTGTATCAAAGCGAAAGTAATTTTCTGATACGAGAATCGGGCCTCCTCTACCATTTCGTGGCAGGGGCGGGTCCTTGCCGCGGAAGTCTAATGACGCGGCCTTACTGCTGAAAGCCGGGCTCGATGTGATCGGTCCAAGGGCTGGCGCGTGGTCACGCCACTACGTGTCGGTACAGTCGTGAGGGGGCGAGGGACTCCACGCGTGCGGTAGCGAGACTATCCTCTGGCGGTATTCCGGCAATACCAAGTGACAACCGGCCCAACGGACGACGGCGCGACCGCATGCGCGACAAAACGGCCACCGGAGTGGCCCGGTGAGTGAGCGTATAGCTGACCGTTTGTGGCCGCTGAGAGTCCCACGCCGACGGTCGGCCGATTGTTTCGGGATCGGTCTGCCACGCGAAAGGCGCGGGTCGACGGCAGATGCAACCGGTCGATGCAGTGGACCGTCCCCGCACAGAAGCGATGGGCCGAGGACATTTATTACTCAGCGACTCGGCGCACAAATTCCAGCGCGAATCTCACGTTATAGGCGAGGAAGCGTCCTTCCGGTGTTATGGCGAGGCCAGCAATATTCTCACGCTGGAAGTCGTCAAGACGGGCCGACTCAATCGACCTTGATGACTTCAAGACCCATCTGTGCTCCGGCGAGCGATTCCGCGTCTGCATCGGGTATCGTCGCAAGCCTGGTATAACAAACGGTGAGGAGGAACGGGGGCGTCTGAAAACAGCGATTGAAGCGTCGCTGAACATGAAGGTAGAGGCATGAGCGAGGCGGAAGTGCAACCCGAAGTGCAAACTGTTTTCCCCCACGCCTCAGGCCAGCACAAGCTGCCCCGCCGCATACCGCGTCAGCACCGAAGCAAGGATCATGTCGAGCGCATTCGACGGCGGTGCGGTGCCGCGGTGGAACGGCCGAAACACCACATCGCCCCGCTTGACCGACATGCCGCTGAGCGCGCAAACACCGCTGACGCGCGCATAGCCGGCGCGCCAGGTCTGGTCGAGATAGCTGCCGCGCGTGGCGTCGCTCCACGAAACGAGCACCGTCGTGTCGGTTTGCCATTCGATGCTGCGAATCGTCGGGACGCGGCCGTTGAACACCGCGCGTGCAGCCACCGGGCGGCTGCGTCGGTTGCGGCGCCCCGAAGCTTGGCAAACCGCCGATGCAGTTTCATGCCAATGCGCGCTCAGCCGTCCGATAATCTGCGACCATGGGTCGGGTCCACACATCTCCGGTTCTCCTGCGACTTCCAGCGGCGATCGGCTGCACAATGCATCGCCTCTGGCTTTAGGGTCTCATGGCTGCGGGCTCACGCTGCCGGCTTACCGCTTTGGCACGCTGTCCGGCCGCGCGAGTGCGACGACGCTCACGATCCCCTCGCGCGCCATCTTCGCGTACGGACAGAAACGTTCGGTGTCACGCACGAGTCCTTCCGCAATGGCCGGCTCAACGCCTGGCAAATGAATGCGGACCTGCGCAATGAGCTTGAACAGGCCATCGACGGGGTCCCGCCCAAAATCGACCGTCACTTCCACCTTCGAGTCGACGATCGCTATCTCCGCCTTGGCGGCGAGCAGGTTCAAGGCGCCGTGAAAGCACGCGGCATAGGCGGCGGCAAACAACTGCTCGGGATTCGTTCCGCCGCCCGGACCGCCGAGCGCCGCGGGCAGGCGCAGATCGAGGTGGAGTTGGCCGTCGTCCGATCGGACCACGCCGGATGCCCGGCCATGACTCGCCTCGCCGCCCGTGGCGGTCACGGTCGTCGAATACAGTGTCTGAAAATCTGGCCCGAAGTACTTATCGAGCAGCGTGAGGGGCGGCGGATGCAAAGGGCTCATCATGTATGTCCGACAGCCGTTGGCTCACGCCGCGGCTCGCAACCAGTCGAACCATGCGCGTGAGTTCGCGACTCTGTGGGTAGTGCGCCGGACCGGCGCGGATGCGCCGTCAGCGTATGAGTGCATCGTAGGTGCGTGGCGGCCCGTCGGGAAGGCTTGCGCCGCGACGCACCGTGTTGCCTTCAAAGCACCAATCAGAGTGCCGGCACCGCCATCATGGTGCTCAGGCATTGCAGGTCGAGCGCGCGCGTCTGTTCCGCCATGTAGTCGATGAACACGCGGATTCTGGCGGGCAGATGCTTGCGGCTGAGATAACAGACATAGTGACCGCGGTCGTCTGGCGCATATTGGGGCAGACAGGAAATCAGGCGCTCTCGCCGCAACAGATCACAGACCTGATAGGCCGGCAATTGAGCGATGCCCTCGCCGTCGAGCACCGCCTGCACGATGAGGTCCATGTCGTTGAAGGTGTGCTGCGCTCGAGGCGACTGCTTTTGTATGAGTCCGTCGACCTTAAACTCCCAATCGCTTACGCGCCCCGACGCACTGCGGAAATTGATGCACCGATGCTGGGCGAGATCGTCGACATGACGCGGCACACCGTGTTTTTTCGCGTACAGCGGCGACGCGCAGACGATCATTTGCATGGGTATCAGTTGCTTTGCCACGACCTCGCTGTCTTCCATGCGCCCGTCGCGAAACCCGACATCGACGCGATCCGCGATGAAGTCGGCAGGACGATCGTTCAGCAACAGTTCGAGCGCTATGTCCGGATACCGCGAGCGAAAACCGCGCAGCAGCGGCGCGACGATCTTGCGCCCGAATCCGGGCGTCGAGCAGATACGCAGCTGTCCGCGCGGCGGTCCGTTACGCAATTCGCGCATGTCCTCGAGTGCCTGCACGATGCGCTCGACGCCCGGATGGCAGTTCTGATAAAACAATTCGCCTTCGCGGGTCAGCGACGTATTGCGCGTGGTGCGCAGAAAAAGCCGCGCATCGAGCTGCGCTTCGAGCTTTTGCACGTTTCGGCTGACGGCGGAGCGGCCAATGCCGAGACGGTCACCCGCCTTGGCAAAGCTGCCTTCATTGGCCACGGCGAGAAACGAGATGACACCGGCGTAGCTCGTGGCAAAGCTGCTCGCGAGCGAATTGTCGGTGAAGGGGCGGGCGGAATGATCGTCGGACATGGGCGCACGATTTAAAGTTTTCGTACTCGACAAGACGTTTTAGCCCGGCCGTCTGTGACAAACCCGGCTCACGAATCCACTGGGGCCGACAATCTGCCCATTCGTCCGAAAGGTTCAGCCGCGCGATGGCGGCCGCCCTTGCTGTTCAGCAATGCGGCAACATTGATTTCGCTGCTATTTCAATTGATCGTACAAACGTTGACCGAACATAGACGGGTCGCGGATCATCGGCCATCCAATCTGGCCGCGATGCGCGCCAGCTTGTCGGGATTTCGCTGCACCTGGATGCGCACAATGCGCTCGCCATCCGTCTCGTACGTCTGCGCCGATTCGAGTGCGCCGTCGATAAAGCGCAACAGTGCCGCCTGGCTGTTGAGGACAGTGAGTTCGACGCGCAGTCCGCTTTTGTAGCGAAGTGCAGCCGCACAAAAAGCTGCGCGATGCGCCGCCCGCCCACCATTGGTTTTGGAAAGCTCTGCACCCGGCCGCCGCCATCGCCCATGAGCACGGCGTCTTCGGCCAGCATTGAATTGATCGCCGCAAAGTCGCCGCGCTGCAAAGCGTGCGCAAAAGTCTGCAGCAACCGATGATGCGTCTCCCGCGACACGACGTAGCGCGGACGATCGTCACGCAGCTGCGCCTTCGCGCGGCTCACCAGTTGCCGGCACGCCGCTTCGCTCTTGCCGATCGCTTTTGCTATTTCATCGTAGTCGGCATCGAATACTTCGCGCAGCAGGAAGGCCGCGCGCGCTTCCGGACTCAGCCGTTCGAGCAGCATGAGAAAGGCGACGGATACGTCGTCAGCGCGCTCCTTCGCCTGCTCCGGCGTTGCGGGATAGTCGGTAACGTGCGGCTCAGGAAGCCAGATGCCGGTGTAATGCTCGCGCTGGATTTTCGCCGCGCGCAGACGGTCGATGGAAATCCGCGTCGTCACGGCGACAAGCCACGCTTCCGCGTTCTCGATGGTCTCGCGCGCGGTCAAACGCCAGCGCAACCAGGCGTCCTGCACCACGTCTTCCGCTTCTGCGACCGAACTCAGCATCCGATATGCAATGCCCTGCAAGCGCGGGCGAAGCTTGTCAAAAATGCTGGCGTCGTCCATGGAGCGGTCCTTGTGCACAGTACATTGGATGTGTTGCGTTTCCGTGGCAGAAACGCATGACCAAACCGCGCACATACGCCCGCGCGATTATTCGCGCCGATCAGTATACCGTCATGAAATCCGACACCCCGGCCAATCTTTACTGCGCACGGCGCTCGCCGCCGGCTGCTGTCACCGGCGCAACATTGAAACCGGCATCGCGCTATGCGTCGATGCCTCCGGTCAGCGGCAACGCCAGTCTGATTCCGGCCCGCCGCAAACGGCCAGCCATCGATGCGGCGGACACTGCTTAGGTCCAGGAATTATTCGACCGGGAGATCGGGGAATTGGCTTGCTTACCGGTCGAGCATTCAGAGTAACCACGACGCGTTTATTGGCCCAGTTAAGCGCTGCAAAACTCCGTTTATCTCTCTACGTACACCAAACTAAAAATTGCCGTTTTCTTTAACGACGCTTAACAATCAGAACTTCAACGCATGCAACCGATGGATCTTATCCAGAAGCCAGTGGAAGCTGGCGTGCCCATCGTCTGCATGAGCGGCGTTCTTCATCGCCATCTTGTGCAACATGTCTTGACGTTGGGAAAGCAGCCGGCACATTCGATGAGTCACTTCCTGGCTATCCCTCAATAGAGGCGTCACAGCATCCTTGCTCAATCTGTAAATGACACTCCGGGTGAGCGTCACGATCTTCACCTGAACTGGCAAACCCGCGAGTAGTCCGGTCTCCCCCATCGTATCGCCGGGCCCGAGACGCACCAGCTCGACGGCCCCGGTAGATTGCTCCGTTGAAACACTAAGCACGCCTGAGTCGACGATTGCCAGACTGTCGGGCACCACTTCTGGCGTGAAGATCACCTGCCCCGCGTCGTATTCATGCCGCACCATGCAACTGGAAAGCATCTTCAACTCGTCGTCGCCGATGGCGGCGAATAGTTCGATGCGTCTAAGCAGGCGCTCCTCTGCTTTTGCCACGATGGCCGTGACAGATGGAACACCTGGTGGTCGGAGAGCGACTCCCGCGGCGGTAAGGTGTCGATAGCAGAGGTCGTACAATTCGTTCGTTAATGGCGTCTTTTTCGCTGTGTCGTCCACGAAAGCCGTCGCTTCGTACTGAATGGAATGTAGGGTGGATTTTCTCGCCTGCACGAAGGGAGCCGGTGCCGGCAGAATGGAACGCGCCGCAGCCAGTGCGCATTCAAGCGCGGCAATCACCGTTGCCGGCCGCTCGTCCGGTGAGATTTCCAGAGACACCGTCACGCCATGCAAAGCGTGCGGCCGATTGGTATTGGTGATATTCGCCTTTGCCGCCGCGGCATTGGGAACGATGGTCACATTGCCGTGCGAATTGAGAAGATGCGTTGCTCTCCAATTCATCTCGATCACCTTGCCTTCGGCGTCATCAATCGAGATCCAGTCACCGACCCGGTACGGTTCTGTGGAATTCAGCACGATGCCTGCAAAGACATCGTGCAAAGTACTTTGAATAGCCAAACCGAGAATAACGGCCAATGTGCCCGACGTCGCAATCAGGCCGCGAACGGGTATTTCCAGAACGAATCCCGTCGCGGCTACCGCCGCGGCAAGAAACACCACCGCACCGAACACGTCCTGAAAGAGTCTCTGCTTGCGCCAGGTCCGCGGCAGGACAAGTGCGTCCAGAGCAAGCGTGAACAGGCGGGCACCTGTCAGCCACCAGAATATCTTCAGGGCCTGCGCCGCTTCGTGAAGCAGCGACGCTTCAAGATGCGTAGCCTGTCTGAAGGGGCTCAGGCCCGCGGTGAAAATGCTCGCCGTGAACACGGCAAAGATCGCGAGCCGAAGCAATAGACGCGAAACGTCTTTCTTCGGCACTTTGAAACGCCACAGTGCCACGTCGATCAGAACGACGGCATAACTGAACACCAGCGAATCGCTCACGGACGCTCCGACGGGAAAAACGTGCCTGACGAGTACTCATGCCGCCCCCCGCCCGGAGCCATTGTGAACGACTAACCGCGATGCCCGAGGCTGCCGAACGCACTAACGCACTAGCCAAATGAGGCCAGCGGGTCGCCTGCCGCGAGTGCGTCGGCGCGATTCGGCGCCGGTGGATAGATCCACTGCGTATTGATCATCTGCTTGCGTGCTTTTCCTTCTGCGTGCGTCAGCTTGATCTGGCGGTCCCAGCCTTCTGAATAGACCGCCCCCCACTCGCCGAGATCGAGACAAGTGGCATAAAACGGCTGGCTATACGCAAGCGTCGATTCGCCGATCAGATCGGCCGCCACGTTGTGGCCGCCGAATTTGCCCATCACCATTGCGTGCTGACAAGACATCAACGCGTAGTGCCCTTGATCGTCGCTACGCACTCGCGCCACATCGCCTGCCACGAACACGCCGGGCGCCTCTTGCACACGCAGATCAGGCGCGACTTCGACACGGCCGAGCGGGTCGAGGCGCGACGAAAGCTGCGCTGCGAGCGTACTCGCTCGCATCCCGCCCGCCCATACCACCGTGTGCGCTTCGATATGTGCACCCGAAGCGGTTCGGACGCCACTCGCGTCGACCGATACGACGCTGGAGCCCAATACCGCTTCGATGCCCAGCGAATCGAATGCCTCGGCGACGAAAGGCCGCGGGTTAGGTCCGAGGTCGGGACCAACGTCGGCCTGCGAACCTACGACGACCACTTTGATCGCCGCATCGAGGCCAAACAGCGCGCGCATCCGCTTAGGCAATTCGGTGGCGATCTCAATGCCGGTGAAGCCGCATCCCACCACCGCAACGGTATTTCGAGCGCTTGAATCGGGAAGCTTCGCGAGTTCCTTCAGATGCGCTTCAAGCGCCGATGCGTCCTCCATGCAATCGACCGAGAATGCATACTCGGCGAGCCCCGGAATCGGCGGCCGACTTAGCTTACTGCCGCTTGTGAGCAGCAACCGGTCGTAACCGAGCGTGCGGGTTGCGCCGCTGGCGGCCGCCACACGCACGGTCTTCTCGCGAACAGCGATTTCGTCGACACTGCCCTCGACGTAGTTCACACCGACGGCGTCAAGCAGAGGCAAAAGCGGCGCGGACATCAGATGCGGCTCGCCTTCGTACATCCGTGGCCGGATCTCCAACTCGGGTTTCGGCGAGATAAGTGTAATGTCGATGTCGCCAGCCGTTGCGCCCGCACGGTCGCGCACGCGAGCCGCCCCAAGGGCGCCCCACACTCCGGCAAAGCCGGCACCCACAATCAAGATCTTCTGCGACATGATTCTTGCCCTAAGTTTTTAAATTGCCAAGTTGACGACGTGCACCGGAACTCACGACAAACCGAGCCCTGCTGCGCTGCGCGACGATCGCTGACGATCGCGGCGGCCGACTCATCTGCCGCCCGCCGTCACGACAAATCGTAGACTTGGTGCTCGAATGGCAGTAGGCACGCAAAGGAGATCACCGTGTTGTCTCGGCGACAACAATCGACGGCTTAAACGTCGTCAACTCATTCTGGCGAGCTCGGCTTCGAGCGTCGCATGGGAATGTTCGTCACCTTCCATCGCAAGATTCACGATAGTGCGAATGCTCCACGGTGCTTCTGATCTGGAAGCGGCTTGTTCAGCCGCAGCCGCGTGTTCCTGCATTGCCTGCTTTACGCCATTGGGAAAGGCGTCCCTCGCGTCTCGCATCGCCGTCTGCAGTACATGCAACACGGCCTGGCCAAACGTCACGCATTCTTCGCGGCTCGGCATTTTTCCTTTTTGCATGACCGAATCTTTCCAGTCGTTCTGTTGGGGGCTGAGAAGAACGGGAGGCCGCGCGCAGAAGTTCCGGTAGTTCAGCAAGTAGGCTTCCTGGCGATTTTGTGGACTAATGCCCAGCAGCTTCCACGCGGCATCGAAACGCTCTTTCTTTATTCCGTTCTCGTACGCCATCGCGCGCAGAAAGAATTCGTGAAAGGCTTCCAGACTCGCGGTGCAGGACGATACCGATTGTCGATAGTGTCCATCGCGTATCGCGTAAGCCGCGAGTTCAAAAAGAATCTCGAACTTCTGCTGCCGCAATGCCACGATCTGCTGATGACCGCGCGAGCATTCCGATCTATACCTTCCCTCGCCATCGGGTCGAAGATCCAGCAAAACAGAAGAAAGAGCGGAATTCCCTACGGAGCTTCCGTCCGGGTTGCATTCGAGGCAAATAATGGGAACCGATATCTTTGTCATGGCATGTCTCACAGTTGGATGTTGTTTCTCGCTTTTCGCCGCATAAACTCTTCTCTTCTCTTCTCTTCTCTTCTCTTCTCTTCTCGCCTCACCAACAGATCACGCGCGGAGGCGCAAACCTCATTCGAGACCAGGTCTCGCTGGCACTCTATGCCCAATCGACCGCTTCTGCAGATGAGGTACGGTGAATGGGGCTAGTACGCTAATCACTCGATGGTCCGATGTTGTCCTGGCGGCAACACCGTGATATCTCGCTCGCGTCTTCTACGTTCTGGGTGGCACAACTAGGATTGCTTGTGACGTAAAGTTTCGCCGTGGAGAGGCCGGGGTAATGGGTCTATTCCAATGCATCCGAATCGCGCAATCCGGAGCCTGACGAGAAGATGAATGCTAAAGAAGATTTTTTGCGTTCCGGCGTGATGGCAAATACCGACCGGCACGAGTACGACGAAGCTGTATCGTTCGGTTCGTTCACACTTTTTCCGACGGAGAGGCGTCTCGAACGGTCAGGCTCATTCGTGCAACTAGGCAGCCGCGCGCTGGATATTCTTATTGCGCTTATCCAGAACGCCGGACAGGTCGTGGACCGGCGCATGTTGATGTCGCGCGCGTGGAGGAATATCGTCGTGGACGAAAGCAACCTGCGCGTGAACATTGCTGGACTGCGCAAAGCACTAGGCGACGGCGAGGACGGAGTGCGCTACATTAAAAACGTCCAGGGTATCGGCTACTGTTTTGTTGGGCAGCTTACGCGTGAACGCATCGTTGCGGAATCCAGTTCCCGGTTTGCCGAACCGTCTCCCCGAGTACATTCCGGCGACTTTGCACCAGAGGCGGCCTGTCCACAAGGTCGCGACGAGGTCTTGCGAACGCTTGCGTCCGACTTCAGCAGACATCGGCTCATCTCTATTGTGGGACCCGGAGGCATCGGCAAAACAACAGTCGCCATTGCTCTCGCGAAGAGACTGTCCGGTGTATTTCCTTCCGAGATTCACGTCGCCGACTTGAGCGAACTTGCTCGCGGCGATACGGTAGCACTCACGCTGGCTCGTCTGCTTGGGCTGGGCGATCTTCACCACATACCCGTCGCATGCATCGCCAATTATCTTTCCACCCGGCGCGCGCTGGTCGTTCTGGATAACTGCGAGCATGTCATCGACGAGGTGACGTCGATGACAACGCAAATCCTCGCGGTCTCATCCGCGACCTGTTTCGTGCTGACAAGCCGCGAGGCATTACGTGTCAGATACGAACACGTCTGCCGCCTGTCTGCACTCGAAGTCCCTCCGGGACCCGAGCTGATTTCGATCGAACTTGCGCATACTTATCCCGCCATGCAGGTATTCACTCGACGCGCTCTGGAAGCGGGCGCCAGATTCCCGCAGACCACCAAGAGCTATGCAGTCATCTCGGAGATGTGCCGGGAACTGGAAGGAGTCGTGCTTGCAATCGAACTTGCTGCGGCGCGCGTAGCGACGTTTGGACTGACCGGCACGATGACGCTGCTCGGAACCCGCTCACGTCTTCAATGGCAGGGATGCCGCAATGCCCCGGCGAGGCATCGGAGTCTCGCCGCATCC
Organism: Paraburkholderia rhynchosiae; assembly: GCF_002879865.1. Lineage (GTDB taxonomy): Bacteria > Pseudomonadota > Gammaproteobacteria > Burkholderiales > Burkholderiaceae > Paraburkholderia > Paraburkholderia rhynchosiae. The sequence continues at coordinate 77,613 of NZ_PNXY01000026.1, read as the reverse complement.
ATTGGATGGAGTTACGCGCTGCTGTCGGAGCAAGAGAAGTCCGCTTTCCGCCGGTTGTCGTCGTTTGAACAGCCCGCAACGCTCGACGCCGTCCTCGCGGCGGTCGCAAACGGAACGGGCGATCTTTCGAATGCGATAGACGTAGTTGAAGGTCTGGTTGCAAAGCATAGGTTGCACATCCAGCCCGGACCGGACGACTTGCCTCGCTATCGGCTCGCGGCTTCGGAAAGGATCTATGCACGAGAACAACTCAATCAGGCTGCGCCCGATAAGCGGAGCGTCGTCCAACTGAACGGCGTGCAAAGGATTTGCATCTGAATACGGCTGCGCCGTATCTTCAGTGGCGCTTTCGGCTACAACCGCGGCTCAGATCTGGTCAACGTGAATCTGGGAACCGTTCGACCGGCAGCCGAGCTGCCAGGAACGGTTGCCGATATCCTGGTCCTGCACCCGTCAATCGTTAGTCGACGCGCGATGATATCTGGCGACATACCTCGCCTGACCAATGACTTTCCCATGCATCTGATAGGCGACGACTGCGGGACTCGCCGCTGGGGCGACATCGATTTGTGCCACGTCGAGGGCAGACGCCGTCACGACATATCGATGCGATTCCCCTTTAGGCGGACACGGTCCGCCGTATCTGGATTCGCCGAAGTCCGTCAACGTCTCAACAGCGCCTGCCGGCAAGAGCTTCGGATTGCCGGAAGCTCCTTTTTCGAGCGACGACTCGGAAGGTGGAATATTGGCAATCTCCCAATGTGTCCAGCCGAGTCCGCCAGTCGGCGCATCAGGGTCGAAGATGGTCACGACAATGCTCTTCGTGCCGCGCGGAACGTGGGTCCATGAAATGCGCGGCGAAACGTTGTTACCGTGACAGCCAAAGCCTCCGTACACCTGCTCGTTAGAGAAGTGTCCGTCACGCAGGTCATCGACCCTGATCGTGAACGGCTCCGCGCCGGCTATCGCCGGGATGACCGCCAGCGCCATCGACGTGCATGAAATTGCGGGCAACAAGCTCTTCATTCTCATGATGCGCTCCGTTGAAGGATGAAAGATGCGTGCAACCGGTATCGACGGCACCGCGTTGATTTGCCGCGGTCACACCACGGGCAGGTGAGCGTTTGCAAAAACCGCCGTGAGTCTTGTGCACTCCTGGCGGTTTGCCGGCAAACGTCAGTGCAATCTATACGGCGATGGTTGATCGTCGGGCACCGATCAGTAGTCCCACACCACCGGCACGAAATGAAAGCCGTTGTTCGTCTTTGCAACGTGACCGATTGATGGGAACGCGACGTGCGCTGCGGCCAGCAAAGCGCCGGTTTCAGCGGCTTCGTTGAGTAGCGCGATACGCACGTCCGCGGCGCCTTCGGGATCGTGCTCGAAGCCGTTTTGCCAGTCGGGATGGTCGAAGTTGACCTCGAAAATCGCGTCGCCCACGAACGTCAGTTTTTCGCCGTTCGATGCGACGTCCACGACACAATGCCCCGGCGTGTGTCCACCCGTCACGCGCGCCGACACGCCCTTGGCAACTTCCACGGTCTGATCGAACTGCACGATGTTTTCGCGGTAGAGTTCCGTGAACGTCGCAGCAGCCTTGCGGAGCGCGGGAGGAACCGTTTCCGGCATCACCGTCCTACTGAAGTCCGGATTTTTCCAGAACTCTACTTCCTTGGCCGACACGTGAATGCGCACGTCCGGGCGCAGTTTGGCCCTGACGCCGGCAACGTTCAGGCCGCCGACGTGGTCCATGTGCATGTGCGTGATCACGATATCGGTGATCGCAGCCAGGTCGATACCCGCCGATTCCAGGCGCATCACCGACCGGCCGGCGCGCGTGAAGTATTCGAAACCGTCGCCCACGCCCGAGTCGATCAGGATCAGGCGGTCGCCGCTGCGCACGAGCGCAATATTCAGCGCCCAGTCGAACATGTCACGCTGCAGGAAGCGACCATCGAACCATTCGTTGCGGTCGGCTTCGCTCACGTTAGTCGACATGGTGGAGGTGGGCAGCGGCAGAACGCCATCGCTAATCAGCACGACGTCAACGTCGCCCACGCGCACGCCGTAGCGGGAAGACACGAGTTCGCCTGACCCTTCTTTGCCGACGTTGGCGATAACGGGCCGCACATTGCGAGTTGTTTCGCTCATCTTCAATAGTCCAGTTGATTAAGTGGGGTGAGCCGCACTGCACTGCACCGCGCGACGCGGTTCACGAGCACGACTACGAGTGTCACGCGCTTCGTATTGCCTGCATTTCGAAGGAGCGTGTGACAGATAGTAGTCAGGGGGCACGAGCGCCAGTAGCATCGCGAATGCGTACACGATGTTGCCTGGAGGGCAACAATCTCAGATGGGCATGCAATGAGGGGTAGTGCGACGTTTGATGCGACAGGAAGGTCTGGCCGCTGCCACGACCAGGCGACGCCGCCACGGCTCCTACCGTGGAGAAATAAGCCCCGCGCCGGAGAACATTATCAATCGTGATTTCCGTGCCGCCGCTCCGAATCAGAAATGGCTAACCGACATTACCGAATTCCAGATCCCGGACGGCAAGGTATATCTGTCGCCGGTGATCGACTGCTTCGACGGTCTCGTTGTGAGTGGACAATCGGCACGCGCCCGGATGCGGATCTCGTCAATACCATGCTGGATTCGGCGATTGAGTCGGTGGCTGGCTGCGAGCAGCGGCCCGTGGTTCACTCCGATCGCGGTGCGCACTATCGCTGGCCAGGATGGCTCTCACGGATGCAGGATGCCAGACTGATTCGCTCGATGTCGCGCAAAGGATGTTCGCCAGATAATGCAGGCTGAGAAGGTTTCTTCGGGCGCCTCAAGACGGAGTTATTCTATCCGCGTGACTGGAGGGCCACGACCGTTGATCAATTCATCGAAGTCGTTGACTCGTACATCCGCTGGTACAACGCAAAGCGGATCAAGGTCTCGCTCGGCTTCCTGAGCCCAGTCGAGTATCGGCAGAGTCTTGGAAATGCGGAATAAGTCAGTCCAGGAATTTGGCCGCACCCCGACAGGGTCAGTTTTACATCGGCGCTAACAGCTTTCCGCCGTCTTGACGGTCCCGGCCTCTGCGGTAATGCGGATCGCGGTAGTACCACCTAGCATCTGAAAATCACCGCGCCGTCGCTGAGCTCCCAATGCGTGCGCCGGTCCATGACGTACCGGTAGTAATACTCCTGATCTTCCTCGTAGGCGCGCTCCGCGTCCTCGTAGGCACGTTTCCGGACGCTGGCCTGCGCCGCCGTTGAGGCGTTATCAATGACGTCCTTGGTTTCAGCAGCAGCACGAAGCGCCGACCACCCGACATCAAGTCGAATGCTTTCTAGACGACACTGGACGCACGCTGTCGCTCGGTCGCTGGTGCCGAGTGCTTTCGTGATTTCCTTGGAGCCGACTACAGAGACGAGATCGGAGGGGACGCGGCGACGGAAGTAGTAGCGGGAACTGCGCTTGATGAGGTGGGTACACATGGCCGGATTTTACTCGCTGTGTAGAATCCACACGGACACGGAGCCGCGCCACAAATGACTAGCGGGCCCGAAGGCCCGCCAGATAAGCAGATACTTGGTCGGGGCGAGAGGATTTGAACCTCCGACCACCTGCACCCCATGCAGCTTGGAAACCGCCGATAGACGCCTGATACAAGGGGGTTAGGTGGTTTGTATTCCAATATTTTATGGCAATAGTAGCCGCTAATCTCGCGGCTTTCCGGGCGGTCGTGACCTTCTTATTGGAAGAATTTACGGAGCTTCAACACGATGATCCGGATCATGGAACCATGTTGCCGGCACTCTGATTGCATCCGGCGCTACCTGAGCCGGGAAAGAGTCATTGGTGACCCATATATTCGAATATCGGTTGAAGATCGTATTGAAAGTCTGTGCATCAACCTTGTCGCGAAACTGATTCCAGAAGTGCCACTGCGGGATGGCGGTCGTGTAGGAGATGGACTTGAAGCCGAGGCCGTTCTGCACCGACTCGGGCAGGAACTGCTGCACGAGATAGCCCGTCTTCGGGTCAACTGCGGCGCGTATCTTCGCTATCACTGGGGTGTCCTCGCGATTGAAGATCGGCCACGCCTGCTGCAGTGGGTTGAAGCGGCCGATCACGAGCGCCGCGGTGATTACCGATGCGACAAGCATGGGGACGGCCGGGTCGATCTTCGTGTAGCGCGCGACCAGATAGGCCGCAATCGCAAAAGGGATGATGAGCAGGTCAATGGAGTTAGGCCAGAACGGTACCTCGGCGCGCGCCTTCAGCATCATCCAGCCGAACACGACGATTGCCACGAACGTCACGATCCGCGGCGGGGAAATGCTGAGACCGAGGCGGCTCACCACGTGCACGACGAAGAACAGCAGCAACACGCCTTGCGCGTACTGCATGCGGCTCGGCTGAACGTTGTTCCACAGCAGCAGCTTGCCGACGCTCTCTGGTACTGGCAGCAGCTCCCACGCCAGCATCATGGCGAGCGCTGCGCCGAGAATCAGTGCGCGGCGCACGAAGATGCGGTCCTTCACCAACGTCGTCAGGTTCCGGTAATTCGCAAAGCACAGTGCCAGCAGGACGAAGAAAACGCCGAACGTGGCGGATTCACAAATGTTCGAGTTGGGCAGCAGTTCGTGCAATCGCCCGTCGAAGGTGGCGAACGGGAAAAGCTGCGACGCCGCTTGACGAAGTCCGACGCCGCCGCCCATGACGCTGCGGCCACCCGGATACAGCGTCTTCATCGTGGCGAGCAGGTAGTCTTTCAGGTAAAGACCCGTCGTCGCGGCCGCGGCGCCAGCGGCGACCGCCAGTCCTATCAGCGGGACCGGGCGCAGCCACTCGCGGCCGTACGCAAGAACGAACGCGACGCTGACGAACGCGAGCGAGACGATGTATGGCGGATAGAACATCTCGATCATCATTCCCGTAAGCAGCCAGTAAAAAAGCAGCAAACGTATCCACTTCGGCATGCGCAGGAACAGAACCGCCATCGCCGCGCCGTACAGCGAGAACAGGACACCCTTGTCGGTCCACCAGAACTGGGAATAGGCGGTGAGATATGCGCAGAATGCTAGCAGAACGGCTTGCGTGCGCGTGGCGCCGGTCACGAGAAAAAGTACCGTGTAACCCGCTATGAATAACGCAAAGACGGAAAAATAATGGAACGAGAATGCGTAGGCCGGGTTGACGAATTTATACAGCATCATCGTGGGCTTGAAAAACCAGCCCCAGTCGTCAATCGGAATGCCGAACGCGATCCGCAGATCGTCATTGTAAGGAGAGGTTTTGTTGTAACGCTCGAAGTGGTTATTGACCGAGGCCGCGGTAAGAGACGTGATAACGGCCCACTCATCCGCGCGAATCGGCTTCGGGTCACCTATGACCAGCCCAGTATTTTTTGCTTCTAGATTCCGGAGCACCAGTCCGTATGACGACGGCGACCACGTTTGAGAGACGTAGATAGCTCCAAGGAGCACGACAGCTCCGAGGAACCACCATCGAAAATTTAACTGCTTTATCGTTGACATGGCGGTTGATTTCCGGCTGAAGAAGCGGAATCATACCGCACACAACGAAGTTCAAAACAAGAGAGGGCACGCTATGGACATTCACCACTTGACCAAAATTCGCCGGCCGTTAGTGGCATGCGCGTTGGTCGTTATTTCGATTGGCTATTGCGCATTGCTTTTCTGGATTTCACGGGGCGCTGGTGGATTGTAATTTTCGGATTTTCCAGCGCCCTATCCTGAAGTAAATCAGCGTACGCGACGCGCCCGGATGAGACCGCTAACCGTCAGAGTGCTCGTCGTATAGCTGACGTTGCCGACCAGATACACCGTCGTCGTCGATGGGATGCTGATGCGCACTACAGGCGTTGGAACGATATCGGCCTGGCCGGTCGCTTTCGTTGCGCCAATGAATGTGGTTGAGCCAAGTCCGCCGAGCGTCGCAGAGGTCGTACTGATGCTTACGGATTCGCCGCCAACGATCGTTCCGCCGGCCGGAGACACCTGCATCACGCCAGACACGTCCCAGTCGCCAGCAGTGAGACTGATGCTCGTAATGTTCGTCGAGACCGCTGTAGTGATTGCGACAGACGTTGCACTCGCCGGCACGTACTCCCCAATGGCGCCTGCATTAGCGTTGTTGTTGGTCGTGGTGCCGACAATGCCGTTCGTCTGCGAGACGGTTAGCGCGCCAGTGATCGACGTGGCGCCGGCAGTGAGGCTGTTGAAGTTGGCGGCACCCGACGAGACGACGGTCGTGAAGCTGCCGCTTCCCGGCGTGCCCGACCCGATGGCACCCGGCGAGGCGAAAGTTGAACCGCCGAGCGTCGCCGCGTTGATGCTCGTGTTGCAGGTGAAGCCGGTGCCGCTTGTCCAGTCGAGCGCGCTAGCCGATGTGCTGCAGCTCGGCATCGCGAAGGCGGTTGGCGACGCGCTCGACGCGGTGGCGTTTGCGACCACAGTGTTTGCAGCCTGCGCCGCAAGCGACGTTGCCCCGACATTCCCCCACCCCGGCGCCGTGACCGGACCGTTGGAAAGAACGACCTGACCGGATGTCGAGCCGGCGGGGTTGAGCAACTGGACCGGACTTAGCGTTGTCCCAAAAGAGACGAGCGCATAGAGCGAGAGAAACAGCGAAAGGACTGTTTTTTTCATTTCGTTCCTCACTGTGAACCGCCACCGAGCGTGTTATTCGTTCCGGCGTTGGAATTGGGATTTGTGTTATTCCAGTACGCATTCGACTGGACATTGATGAACTGGGAAGACGCTCCTAGCACGACAGGCGTCGTGATCTGCTGGAAGACGTTATTGCTGACCACTCCCGCTTCGGCAGTCCATGCACCGAAATTTATGGCGGTCTGATTGACAGCAGGAAGGACTGCCGGACTGAAGTAATTCCCCGAAACGATCGGCCCGGAGTAGTTCTGGAACACCAGCGCGGTCGCGTTGTTGTTGATGAGGAAGAAATTCCCCTGGATCATCACCCCTTCGATTGCCGACTGGATGAGCATTGCGTTGCTCGTGTTATTGAACTGGCTGCCAAAGACAGCTAGTTGATCCAGACCGGGCTCGCTCGGCGGAATAAGAATCCCGTAGGCGGTGTTGAACTGGGAACTCAGGATCGTGACGCCCTGGATGTACGATCCATAGAAAAGGCCCGTATAAACGGCCTCGAAGTTGCACCCGATGAAGTTGTAGACGACGCCGAGATTTGTCGATGTACCTTGAAGCTCAACACCGGTCGAGACGTACGGGCCAAGGAACGCGTCGTTGATGAAGTTGATGTTCGAAACCGATTGCACATAAACATCGTATTGCCATCCATACGTCTGCACGTAACCGTCCGCGCCGCGCACGTTGACGTTGGTGATGTCGCTCTGCGCGGTGTTCGCTGGGTTCGTGTTGGTGACCTGGCTGTTCGACAGAAGAATGCCCTGCGAACCTTGGGTTACCTTCGCCGCGACCGTGAGGTCCCGGATATGAAACGAGTTGAACGAGCTCGTCACACCGATGGTGATGCCGGGATTGTTTGCGAGCGTGAACTCGAGCATGGTCACGTCGGGGCCCGCACCGAGAATGGTGATCGACGCGGGATTGGTCGTCGCAAAGCGATACAGCATCGACTGCGAGAACACGTAGTTCCCAGGCGGGAAATACACACAAACCTGATTCGGATAGCCTGCGGTAATGGTCTCGCTTGTCACCGTTTGAGAGGTGCTGACTGTGTAAGTACCGGTACCCCCAGTTCCGCTCACGAATGCAGAGATAGTCGTGCCCGACGTCACCCCGGTACCTACAATGGTCTGGCCGACATGTAGCGCGCCGGGCCCATTCATGGCCGTGACGGTCAGCGTTGTACTGGTGATGGAACCGACAAATGAGACATCGGCGCCGTTGGCTGCTACGGCCGCATTCCATGCGCTGATGTTATCCGCGGTTCCGTTTGGGATGCCGCCATACGACAGGATATTTTTGCACGACGAAGGAATTGTCGGCGGCGTCGAGAGCGCCGTTGTACCGAATACCTGAAGGTTCTGAACCGGGAAGGTCTGCGCTTGCGCTACCGAAAAGCAGAGCGCCAGAAAGAGAAGGAATAGCTTTTTCATACCGTGACTCCGGCTGCATTGACCCAAATGGCGGGTGAGATTTGCTTGGCGTTGATCAGGTAGCCCAGCGTCGTGTCGAGATACGGCTGGCCGACGAACCCGGGGACGGGACGAGCGGACGTTGGGCCTGAGGTGGGATAAGCGAGCTGCGCACCGCCGACGGTGCCGTTACCGGGAACGCCGACCGTGAGCGCTGTGCCGCCTTTGACGTAGACCTTGTTCACGCCGACCGGAATCGGCGCATTGAAGGAGAGCGTGGTGCCGTTCAGAACGAACTGGTCACTACCCTGATATTCAGCATCGAAGAAGACCCACAGATTCGATGCCGAACCGTAGCTGTTCGAGAGGGTCAGGCTGGTCGTCGTACCCGGCGTGAAGTCGACGTTGGCTGCGAACCCGATCGTTCCGCCGCTCCCCCTTTCGTCCGTCATGTTGCCGACGGCGGCGCCCGAGTTAGTCTGGACGTTGTCTTCAGTCCATATCGGAGAGGTCGGTGGATCCGAGTCGGTGGACGGCGCCAGAACGAACTTGTACGACTGAGTAGGCACCAGCCAGATTGAGGCTTCACCGCGCTGGTTGAGAACAATCGGATTCGTGTTCTGCGTCGCACCCGTCGCATCCGTGTACGTTGGGTATTTCGTGGACGTGCCAGCCTGATAGGTGAAAAGAAGCCCACCCGCTAGCGCATTCCCATTCGAGTCGACGAACCTCTGAACGGGTGTCGGGCTTATGCTGACCAAGGTCATAAGGCAGCTCCAAAATAAAAAACCGCCCGAAGGCGGCTGGTCTCACTTGCGTGTATGGTTTATTGCGTGGCGGTTTCGGAGAGTGCGACCAGGCGTTGCGCGGCAAGATCAATCGAGTGGTCCGCGAGGTTAAGTCCGCCTGGCCAGTCCTGCGTATCGATCACGCTGTACCCTGACGACTTGATCCAGAGCATCGGTCCCGGTCGATGGATCCATTCGCCGAGGCGCGGATATCCGAACCAGATGTCACGCCCTTGACCGACGATCACCAGACCGGCAAGCTCCGTCTGGAAGCGGGCGTAGTAGGCAGCATTCGCGCCTTTCGGAGGCTCGAACGCGTGGAGCATCCCGATACGCCTGACAGGAATGAAGAGCGGCGTGTAGGTCGCGCGCCAACCCCCAAGCGAGTGCCCCTCGACGTTGAACACCGACTCCGCGGGAGCGGTGTCGAGTGCCCATTGCCACATATCCGACAGCCCCTCATAGGCGCCGCGCGTAACCTGCGCGCCCATGCCGACATCGACCGGAGCGAGATCCATGTCATCGAACAGATCGCCGATCTTTCCCTGACTGAACCGCGTGCCGGAGATGCTCAGGAATAGCTTGCCGTCGGCGCTCTGTGACAGCGCAGCCTGATGGCTGGCGTTCTGGTACAGGTCGATGAAACAAAGCCCGAGCGCTTCAAATGCTGCCCGGGCTTTTTCTGGAGCATCGATATACGCGGCCTGCGCGCGTTGCGACGCCGCGGCGATCGTCGCAAGGTTCATTGAGATGCCGCCACCGGTGCCGAAGCTGACGTCGCGGCAGCAGCGTTCGATGCGATCGCGGTGACCGTATCGACTGCAATTGTCGCGAGTGCCAACGCCCCTTCGATCTTCGCCTTCCTGTCGTCTGGCAGTACGCTCGCCGGCGCAGCCCGCACAGCGGCGCTAGCTGCGGGGAACACGGTGGTCGCAAACTTGGCGACGGTATCGGTCGACACTGTCGCGCCGGCGGCACACGCGGCGTTGACGATTGGCGTCGCCTCGGCGATCTGCGCCTGCGCGCTGGGCGGGATGGTTGCGGTCAGCGTCGGCGCGAGTGCGAGGGCCTGCTGAACCGGAGGGCACGCGATCGCAACGAACTGGGCGGGCGTGAGCTTGACGGTTGGTTGAGTGCCGCAAGCGGCGAGAGCGGACGCGACAAGGCCTGCCGCGAGCAGCATGGAAAGGCGTTTCATGGGGAAGAGTCCTTACTTGGGAGAGAGCTTGATCGCGGCGGCCGCCGCATTGCTTACTGCAGTGGCGACGTCGGAGACAACGGCGCCTTGTGCGGTGACAGGAGCGGTTGCCCCCACACCAGACTCCTGGAAGTGGATCGTGTAGTCGTCACCGGTCTTGGCGACGTCAACGACCACCGAAGCGATGTCCTTACCGTTCGTGACGACCGCCTCACAGCAAACCATCTTTTGCTGAGTGGGCTCGTAGAACGGCCGGACGTTGTATGTGGCAACGCCCGCGCAGCCCGATAGCGCGAGCAGTGCCGCGCCCGCCAGCGCGCGAATCATTGCAGTGGGCCCGACGCCGGCGGCAACGCCGAGCGCGGCGGGTTCTTGCTGCCGACGTTGAACGGGAGTTGCAGCACGCCGTGCCAACCGGTGATGACGCCGATCATCGCGAAGGCTGCGTCGCGCAGCTGCGGGTCATTGATCTTCAGGAAGTCACATGCGGCGATGAACACGAACAGCAGCCCGACTGAAACGGGCTTGATCAGGTCTTTCATGAAGAGTCCTTCAGGTGGAGACAGCGGGCTGCACGGGTGCGTCGAGCGACGCAAGGTTGTGCGCATTGAGGATTGCGATGATCTTCTGCGCGTACTGCGGGTCGGTGGCGTAGCCAGCGGCCGCTACCGCCTTAGCGAAACTCGCGCTGTCGGTCGTGAGGAACGCCGGCGCATAACGCGGGTTGTTGATGAGGAATGCGGCATGGTCCTGAATGCTGCCGAGCCAGTCCGAGTACTTCCGGAACAGCGCGTTGACCATCGTCCACTGGCCGTTCAGAAACTCGCGGGTCGGAACCGCGTACGTAGAGCCAGTCCAACTCTTATCCGCCTTTACGCCGAACAGATTCATCGCGTTGCGCGTGAGCCCCGAGCTTCCCCACCCGCTCTCGAGCGCGGCGTCTGCGACGACGAATCCTGCCGGGATGTTCGTGAGTGCCGCGGACGCCTGCGCGGCGGACGCGATTGCGTTGATGAAATCCTGTGGAGCCATGGTTACCGTCCACTGAAGATGAAGTGCCGGGCCACTTCCGTGACCACCGCGCCGACGACCGCACCGATACTCGTCAGGGTGAACAGGCCGCCCTTCCCTTGATTGGCCATCGCGAGGAGGCGCTTAATGTCGTCGCGCATTTCCCTGTTTTCGGTCCTGATCTCCGCGATCTGTCGATCCTGATCCTCCAGGCGTGCGAGTACCTTTCCGAACTCAATCGGATCAATGTCATTGCCCATGTGGATTCCCCGCGGTTAGAAAACGAATTCGGTGGCGTAGCCGTGCTTTTGCAGCAGCGGCAGTTGTTTTTCGAGCCGATCGCCGATATCGGTGCGGTACATCGGAGAGTTCGGGAAGCTGATCTTGTCGACGATCTTGTACGCGGCCTCCTTGGCTTTGCTGACCGTCGCGCCGGTACCGGTGCACACGATCACGTAGTCACCGCACGTGACTGGCATCTCGACCTGCGTGATGCGGCCATTCTTCATCGACGCGACCTTGCCCATCATCATGTCGGCGGGCGAGATCGAATTACGCGGCACGTCATCCATGCCGAAGACAGGAATACCGGTGACTTCCTTGCCGGTTGCGTTCGAGTATGGGAAGTCGGGCTGAGCCATCACCACGCCGATCGCGACATCGCTATTCACCTTCAGCGTGTTCTCGCCATTGATGAGGTCCACCATCCACTGCACCGGATCACCTTTGTGACAGGCCTGCATGATGCGGAACGCCGGCCACCCCGGGCGGCACGTGAATTCGAGCGGCCACGCGGTGCCTTTGGAATCGACCATGCAATTCATGTCGATGTCGCCCACGTAGTCGATCGAGTGCAGGTAGTCGGTCACCGGTTCGAGCGCATCCTTGAACAGCTTCGAATCCTTGACATACTTCATCACCGTGCCCATCTCGCCCGTGTTGACGCCCTTGTCGCCGTTCATGAGCTTTTTGTGCTCGAAGTTTTCGTTCTTGTATTCGGACCATCCACCCGGCCCGAACCACCCAGAGACGCCGATTTCGACGCCCGGCACGAACTCCTGCAGCATGAAGCGGCCAATGTTTTTGCCGAGGCGCTTCCATCGGTCGAGCATGAAGATCATGTCTTCGGGGCTCTTCGAGACGTAGGAAAGCGACTTGTCCTCCTCGTCGCCGAGCGTCTTCGAGACGTACCGCTTTCCCGACTTTGCGACGAACTTCATTGCATCGTCGTACTCGTTGAATTCGGTATAGGGGATGCACGGCACGCCGGCCATTTTCAGCAGCTTCTGGCCAAAGGCACGGTCAATTTCCAGCCGCGCGCCCTGAACGCCAGGCGAGAAGATCGGGAAGCCCTTCTTCCTGAATGGCTCGAGTTCCGACATATACCGGTCGTTGCCCGTCAGGAAGATCAGATCCGCCCACGGCATCGAGCCGCGCCAGTTGTCGATGCGGTGGATCCACCCTTCGCCAACGCAGCGCGCCTCGCCGCCTTTCTTCGTGCAAACAAAAAGCCGGACATCGTGTCCGGCTTCTTTGGCGCGCAGGCAGAAATCGAGGCTCGACCCATCAGAGTCGATTACAAGTACTTTCAAGGAATTCCCCTATAATTTGCGGATCAACCAGCCAGCGAGGCAGGCATGGGCCAGCCCAGAAAACCCGAAAAGCCGTACACATGGTGGGACGACGTCAAGTACGGCTTGGGTGCACCCGTGCTCCTTCTGAGCGTGCCGCTACTGATCGTCGTCGCACTCATTTCGGCACTGTAGAAGCCGGTTCGCCAGCGACCGCCTGCGCATAAGCCTGCGCATCCTGCTGGACGTCGTCCGGCTCTCCCTGCATCGTTTTCCCCAAAGACAGCACGGCCTGACGGGCTACGTCCGGTCCAGCAGACTTCGACGCGCGCGCGAGCCATCCCACAAAGCGTGGGTTAGTGAGCAGCTTGGCGGTGAGATTCGCCGCCGGCACCGTGCCGAGCAGCGTCGCCGCGGCGCCGAGCCGGCCGGTCGTGGCCGCGCCCGCAATGCCGCTGGCGAGACTGGATGCCGCGACAATCTGGCCGGAGCCCGACGGGTTGGCGAACACTTTCCCGCCCTCCTTGATGTTCTCAGCCGTCTTCGCGATAGCGTCGAGCGCACTGCGCAGATTCCCATCCTTGCTGGAGAACATCACGTCCTTGGCCTGAGAGGACATCTTGTTCCAGTTCGTGAGAAACGATTGCGACGAGAAAACCTCCCCTTCAGCGCCTTGCGCGCCCGGCGCCGCGGTCCCCATCCTCCGGATGAATGCGGACTTGACCACATCTCGTTCGGCGGGCGTCAGGCTCTTCATGACCCCCTGAATCTTCGTCGCGCCGGCCTGCATATCGCCAGGGTTCACCGCCGACTTGAAAATCTTTTCGGGGATGTCCTGCTTTGCTACTTTGTCGAGCACATCATCGATTCGCGCGTGACCAGCTCGGGTAAATGCATTTGCTCGATCCATCGCCTTGACGGCCTCAGGATTGCCAGTGGCCTTTGCTGCACCCTCCAAGTCTGTCGAGAGTGCCCCGTATAGGCTTCTCCACTGACTGCGCGGCACGCTGTCCGAGAGCGATGCGTTCTCAATCTGCTGACCAACCAGCGTGCGGAGTTTCTTGACAGCCTCATACGGGATCGCGCCACCTTGGCCTCGGGCGTCCGCCTTCAGCGCATTCTGAATTTCCATCACGCGCTGATTTTTGAACTGGCTCGAAAGGTTCTTCGCACCCTTGATGTCCTGATTCATGCTGGACAGTGCTTTTTCCGTGTTTTCCAGCTTTACGGCGGTTTCCGGCTTAATGTACTGATCCAGCTTGTCGTAAAGCGCCTTCTGGCCTTGCTTGAAGCGATCCACGAATCCGCCGGGGCCAGACAGCCCTTTCTCGATGGCTCTTCCGGCGACTGACGGCGTAGCGTTCGGGGACAAGTTATCGGCCAACTTCTCGACCTGATTGCCGATATCAGATCCCTGCGACGTAGCTTTCTTTGCGATCACTCCCGCGCTTCCCGGATATTTCCCGGCAAAGCTCTCCGCAGCTTGCACTGCGCGGTTGCCAGTCGCCTGCCCGACGCTGAGCGATGTACCGGCCTTCTCCGCGGCGTCGATGTTGGCGGCGACTTTCGGGATGTTCGCTTCGCCGCCGCGCAGCAGGTACTTGATCCCCGACCCGGCCGCGCTCGCCAGGTTCTTCAGCGCGTTAGGTGCGACGGGCATGACATCCGGAAATGGCGAGTCGGCGTTTGCCACCTTTTCGAATTCCGGATTCTTGCCGACTTCCGGCGCGCCGAGCGTACGGCGGATCGTGTTTTCAACCGAGTTCGGATCGTTCTCCGGCAGCTGCAGGCGTTGCCACCATCCCGGCGACGCACCCGCGCCCGGCTCAGTCGGCTGCTGCGCAGGCGCGGTGACCGGCACAGCGGAGCCAAGGTCAAAACCGCCTTGCGCGGGCTGCGGCGCGGCGGCACCCGGCGCTACAGCAGGGGCGGAACCGGCGTCGGCAGGAGCCGCGTCAGGCTGCGCAACGAATGGATTTGGCACGGTCTGCTGACCGCCGAGCGGCACGGCACTGGAAAGGTCGAAAGGCATCACTGCACCTGCTGGAATTGTTTGCCGTCAGGGCTGACGTAGGCCATGTTGCCGTTCCGGTCCTTATGCAGCGTCCACCCCTGGGCGTTCTGCGCCGGTGGCAGGTTCGCTGCGGCGGCCGGCAGCGGCGGCCGGGCAGCGCCGGCGGGAGCCGGTCCTTGACCCGGAAGCGGCACGCCGGCAGCGGGATCTGGGCCGATCTGCCGTTTTCCGTATCCACGGAATTCCTCGCGCACCATACCGGGCGACTTCATGGCGGCGCTCATTTCCTGTTTCATTGCCGCCACCACCGCGGCGTACTGCCCCTTGCTGTACGCGGTGGACAGCATCTCGCGCGCATGGTCCTTGTCGCTCACCGTCGGTGTACCGCTCGGGCTGATTGCACGCGCGTATGCGTTGATCAACGAGTTGTTGTAAGCGCCGAACTGGACGATGGCAGGATCGCCGGTACCCTTCTCGGCAGCCTGAAGCACCTTGTTGAGCGACGGATATTTCGACCGATCCACCTTCTGTGACGACTGCAGAGCGAGGTCGGCGAACTGCGATGCCTCGTTGACCGCCATCCCAGCCTGCGCCGTGCGGGTACCGAGCGACCGCTCACCTGCTTTCAGACCTTCGAACTCCGCGATCGTCGACGCGACTTCGTCGGGCTTCATCCCTCTCGCTTCCGCCTCTTCGCGAATCGCGCGGCGCACCGCCACGATGTCGCGTGCGCCCTGTGCGCCGCGGCCGAGGTTCTGCAGAACTGACTTGTCGCCGGCGAGATACTGGCGCGCCATGAACTTGCGGTCGTCGTCACTCAGGCCCGCGCTGGGATCCTTGACGAACTTGCCGGGGTTCTGCGGGTCTGGCATCAGGCCGCTTTTCGCGCCTTCCATGCCGAGCCGCTCGCGCTCCATGCCGAGTCGCTGCCCTTCCAACCCGACCCGATTGCTTTCCAGCCCAACGCGCTGGCCGCTCAAGCCCTCATCTGCGCGGTTATGGCGCGCCGTCTCAGTCGCTTTGCTCTTGTCGAGCTCCTCCTGATGCTGCTGGTGCATGACCGAGAACTGGTCTTTCGCGGTGAGGGCGGTAAAGACGCCGTTGGCAACCTTATCTGGGTCGAATTCAGGAGGAATTTGCGCAAGATGCTCTTTGTCGATCTGGCCGCTCTCTGCTACACGTTGCATAGCTTCCTGATACAGCGGCTGCATCTGAGCCTTGGCTTGATCCGGCGGCAATCCCTGCTTCAGCAAATTGCTGTACTGGGTCATGAGACCGCCGCCTGTCTGCGCGATCAGGTCCATCTGTTTGATGCCATTCTCGAAGTCGTACTTCTTCGTCTGCGCCTTGTTTTTGTCGACCGAGGACTGTTTCACCGCTAGATCGGCCGCGCTCTTCTGCAATGCCATGCCAGCGCTAGGGTTCTGACGTGTGATATTCGCCAGCGTGTTCTGGCTGATCTGCCCCGTTGTGGGGTCGATGGCGTTCGGATCGGCAAGTGCCTGACGCAGATCCTGATCCGCCTTGTGCTTGTTGATCAGGTCAGCGAGCGTGTAGGCCTGCGCGATGGACTGCGTCGGATCGATCTTCGGCGCCTGGGCCATCAGCGGAATGCTTGCATCGATAGGCATGGTGGTTATCCCGTGTAGCTGGAAATCAGATCCGTCGGCGTGCTCGTCGACGCGGCGCTGCTGTAACTGCTTGTGCCTTGGTTGGTGAGTTGATTCAGGAGCGCGTAGTTGCCTACACCACCGGCCGCGCTACTGATCCCGCTCGAAATTGCATTTGCCGAACCGACTGTCCCGGCTGCCGCCGCGTTCCCGGCGCCGATGGTGTTGGCAGAGATGTTGTTGCCGGCGTTCTCGGCGACACCAGCGATCGCGCCACCCGCGCTAAGGCCTGTATTCACGCCCTGCTGAAGATCGCCCAGATAGTTCTGATAGTCGCCGATGCCAGTCTGCTTGTTGTTCAGGAACGTCTGATAGGTTGTGCCGGCCAGACCTTGTCCGTATGCAGTCAGATCCTTGAGGGTTGCGCCCGATAACAAACCGCCTTTTGCCGCGGCGCTGTTATTGATGGCTTTCTCGCCTTGACCGAGTTGGAACTGATATCCGGGTGTCGCTTCAAGTGACTTTTGCAAAGCTGCTGTATCAGGCGCGGTGCCGCCATTTCCCACAAGGCCGTTGTAGCCATTGATTAACTGCTGCAACGTGCCGTATCCCGCCTGCAGCGTCGGCAACTGGCTTGTTCCATAATCCAGATATGGCTTCAGGTTCTCATTGTTCTGGTTGTAGATCGCCAACTGCGTCGCGTTTGCGCTCGCCGCCGCGTCGGACTGCTTGTTCGCCGCGGACCTGGACGCGTCTGAACTCATCGCAGAAGCGCCAACCGTGGCCACCGCTGCCGCACCAATCGCTGCTGCAACCATGATTTACTCCCCGATCCACTTAGCGTAGGTGACTTCGAACGGCTCGAAACCGAGATATTCGAAAAGCTGCGTTACGTCGTGCGCATGTTTACTGCCAACCATCCAGACCTTCACACCGCGCCGGCGAATTTCCTTTTCGACAAACTGGAACATCGCGGCCGCAGTGCCGTCGCGGCGGCGATCCCATTTGACGTAGAAGATGTCAGGCGAGCAGGTAAGGCACGAACCGTAGTGCAGCGCCGGCGCGATAACCGCGATGAAATAACCCACGATCGTGCCGCCCTCGCGAGCGATCACCATCAGCAACGTTCCAGCTGCTTCTCGAGCCGCATACACGTCGCTCAGAGGTTCTAGCGGCACGCCGTGTTCCTTGTGCTGTGAAATCTCGTCGTAATGCTCCACAAGCAGCGGATACATCTCTCGGTAGACGTCCGAAAAGCGTTCGATGCTGAAGGTGATCATCGCGAGGTCCTGATATCTACGATCATGTGGATACGGTCGTCCGCACTGTTGTTGATGACCTCATGCTCGAGCTTGTTGTTGAACCACCAGACCTCGCCGGTGGCCATGTACACCTGCTCGTCATCGCAACGGAATATGACCCCGGGTTGGCTCTGCAGCACGACGTGGAACCGGCTGTAGTACTCGGCGTGCACCGGCGTGTCCGCGTGCGGGAAAATTCGTCCTCCCGGGACGATTTTGTTGATCATCACGCGACCGAGCCGCTCGCCCTGGACGCTGCCCATCAGCGCGAAGACGATCGGCCGAGCCTCGGTTAGAACCTTAAATGCGGGCTTGTCCTCGCTCTCATGCTGGTCATATCCGGGCAGCAGGTTCTGCTTGTACTTTTCCATCTTCCGACCGGTCTTGTCGCGGCTGAAATCGGCGATTTTCGGAAAGCGCAGCATGATGGATTCCGTCTCGCCAAATGGACCCTGCGGGTAATGGCGAAGGAAAGTGTCTTCCTGCCAGAGCTCCGGGCGCCGACGAATCGCCAGCATCAGCGGCGTGACGTCTACCTGCGCGAGCTTCATAAAGTTTTTCATACGATCTGTATTCCGCTAGCCATGAAGTTGACAACCGAATTAGCGCTCGCCACCGCGTGAATCGCGTCACCGGCCGACAGCGTCAGGCCCGCCAGTTCCGGGGAAACGTAGGTCGATTGCGGTGCGATCGGCTGAGAGGTGATGATCTGATTCGACGCGGCAACACTGCCGCCGCTGCGCACCACGTTGGCCGTGATCGTCACCGCGCTCGCGCTTGTGTTGGTGAATACCGCGCGCTTGACAACCGCCGTGGTGTTCACCGGGCAGGTGTAGTAGTTCGCGTCCGCATTTGTCAGCGTGGCATCCGGGACAAGCGGGAGTGCTGTGATAGTCATCCGTGATCCTTTTCAGTGGGATTAGAGAATCCCTTTGACGAACACTTTCGAGACACCGACTGGAATCGCAGACGAGAAGGTCAGCGTGCGGCCGCTTAGCGTGAACTGATCGGCACCCTGCACGTCCGCATCGAACGTCACCCACAGGTGGGCCGCCGACTGGTAGCTTTGCGACAGCGTCAGCGATGTCGTCGTGCCCGGTGTGAAGTCCGCGGTCGCAGCAAATCCCGGCGTGCCGCCGCTGCCTTTCTCGTCGAAGATGGTCCCCCGCGTCGACGATGAGTCGGGGTATTCAGGCATGAACGCCAGCAGCGTCTCGATCCGCTTAAGGCGGGTGAGAACAGCTTCCAGCGCATCCTGCGGCACGACCAGCTGCACCATTTCATTGATGTCGGTCAGCAGCTTGCTGATGCTCGAATCGATTCCCTCGGCGGCGTCCACCGCTTCCAGCAGCTGCACGTCCTCGACCGATACTCCACCGTTGCCACCGTTGATCTGGCTGACGATGCCAAGCAATGCGAGATACCACTCCTTATTAACGAACACCTTCCCTGCATCATCAAAGGGATGTTTCTGCTTGGGAAGATTGGCGGTCACGATGTGCCCTGAACCGCATCTAGCTCGGCGCCGACGAAGACCGGCACGATCGGGGCAGTGCCCGACAGTTCAAAAACGCGGTTGCGCGACTTCCCGAGGTTCTGGAAGAGCAGACGGTGCGTCGTCTGGCCCGCTAGCCCCATGCTGCGGAACTGCTCGATCGGGAACGTGTGGCCGCCATCGTTCGAAATGCGCAGCGACACGGTCGGCTTGGCCGCCTGTCCAGTCTGGGGCGCCTGCCCCGTCTCGGCGAATATCTCGAGGTTCGAATAGAACACTTCCTTGCCTCGGTTGAGACCTTCAGGAAGCGCCTGCCACGATCTCACCCACTTGCGCGTCACTCCGTTATCGGTCGGCGTGTCGTCGTTGAAGACGTAGATATTTCCGTTCTGGTAGTCGCCGACCACGTTCATGCCATTGAAGAAGTCGGCGCAATTGCTGCGGTGGCGATGGAACTGGCCGAGGACCGGATCGTAGCTTGCGCGTTCGTGCCAAAGGTTGGTCGAGACGTCGAAGACGAACGTCATGTCCGCGGAGGGCAAGAGCAGCACATAGAACGAGTGCCCATTCGCCTGATACGAGTACGCGATCGCGTCGGATATAACCTCGGCACTCAGAACGCGCTCGATCGCGAACGTGGAAATGCGCTGCGGCTGATAGCCGTTGGACCGGTAGACGATGCCCTGACCGCGCTGGTCGGCGCCGAGCCAGAACACGGAGTTGTCGAGCAGCACCATGCAGTATGGTGACGCGAGTCCGGTCTCGACAAAAACGCCATCGACGCGCGCGAACGGGAAGTTCGAGCCGCCAGCGTCGTACCAGACCTCGGTGGTGTTGTCGCCGAACAGCCAGAGTTGGCGGTCCACCTGAATCAGGCCGACGAGCAGATCCGGTCCACCCTCCTTCGACGCGAAGTCGGTGCCGTCCCACACGCTTCCGTCATTCGACCCAGACACCCAGAACTGCTGCGTGTTTCCCTGGTTGACGATGAAGAAACTGTCGAAGAATGTCACGGTCACCGGGTTCGACGGGAATGCAGCGTCCGTGATCTGAGTGATGGTGGCAGTTGAGATCGTGATGAGGTAACCAGCCTGGCCGTCGACGATGATCACCTGAGACCCGTTGTCGGACATCGAGACGGGGCTCGTCGATGTGCCGATGCTACCGATCGTCGTCACCTTCAGAGCGGCATCTACCGAAAAAACCAGAAAACCGCTCACCACGTACAGCAGGTTTCTGACCGTGCGAACCCCGCGTATCGGCCCTGTTCCGCACGTACAGAGGAAGTCCAGTCCAGGGCATCCGCGCAGTGCCGCGATATCTCGCCCCTGCTTGCTCTCGTCGTTTTCGAGATACAGATTGACGCACCGCTGCGCATCCAGATTCTTCGAGAACGCCTGATAGGCGCCACCGAAAAATGGCGTCTTCATTCGTCACTCCCGAAGAACGGCGGGTCGCCGTCAGGCTGGAAGTAGAGCTGTGACGTCTCAGGGTCCTGATTGCGCGCCGTGGCGAGTGCAACCGTCGCTATGTCCTTCAGGTCCTGAGACACGGGGCGGCTGAACGCCGGTCCGCAGATAACGGAGAGTCCCGACGAGAGCGCGAGAAACCAGTTCTGCGGATAGTCAGGGTTGTCGGTCGGCTCGTTGAAGTCCTGAATCGGCGACAGAAACACGAAATGAAGGTACTTGGAGAGGTCCGCCGGATACGTATTGAGGTAGAGCATCCCATTGCCGAGTTGCCGCTCGTAGTAGAACGCGAGCGGATCAGACGCGGTGTTCGCGTCCATGTTGGTCGGCAATGCCTCCAGCGTGTCCAACGTCAGCCGCGTGAGCGGAATCTTCGTGTTCGATCTGTCGACCAGACTCCCGGTGAGGATTTGCAGCGGTTGAATCTGCAACGACGTGTAGTCGTAGACGAAGCCATTCGCGATCGCGGGGCTCGGCAGTCCGGGGCTCGGGATGGTCGCTGTCGAGCCGCTAAACGTCGCCGTGGTCCAGTAGATGCTGCCGTTCTGCAACAACACGCCGAAATGGTCGCCGTTCGTCATGCCGGTCGTCGACGCGATCGGGATCGCCGTCGCGCCGGCCGCGCAGTTCGCGGTGATCGTCGTGCGCGTGAGGTTCGACGCCCACCGGTCGGTGCTGGTGGGCCCGAGCGAATAGACCGATTTCGTCGGATCGAGAACGAGATCTGCGCGCTTGCGGCTCCAGACTTTCAGGCCCGGCGCAAAGTCGGCGGCGCCCTGCCACTGCTTGACCAGCATATTCAGCTTGCGCGCGGCGATCGCAAGTTGATAGGCGTTCGGCGTTTCACCTTCCGCGATCACGCCGAGGTTCTGCAGCGCATCGATGATGATGTCGTCTCGCGTGACGGTAAAAGAGACAGTGCCGCTCGTCGTCATGCTGCCGCCTGAGCGTAGTTGGAAGCGAAGTGAGCCTCCAGATTGCGACGCTCAAGCACCGGCACCATCACTTCCCACATCTGGTCGGCGGAGATGTCCGCCTGGCACGACGCGCAACCTGTTCGGTCATCACGCGGGCAGAACTCGAATCCGCCGGTGTGAAGCTGGTGACACGGATAGCACGCCGTATTCTTCGGCGTCAGCGAGAACGTGTTGATCCAGTGCTTCGTCAGGTTCTCGACGCTCGAATGGGAAAGCGTGACGATCTTCTTCACCGGCAGGTTCGCCGCGGCGTTCATCACGCCCGTCTCCGGCCCGATCAGCAGATCGGCCATAGCCGTGAACGTCAACGACTGACGGATGTTCCATTCGCCCGAGCGGCAGTGCACACGTCGCTCACTCTCCCAGCCCTGCTCGAGCATCTTGCAGATCTGGTCGCCGACGAGCACAAACTCGGCGTGTGGGTATTCAAGCAGCGTGCGCGCGATGATCTCGTCGAGGTACGGCCATGTCTTGTGCACTGACGAGCCGGCCAGCGACCACATGATCACGAACTTTCCCATGCGATCGCGCTGCGCGCGCGCCCACGCCTTCTCTTCGAGCGTCGGATAGAACTCCTGCCTCAACTCACCCGAGACGCCAGCCAACTCGTGCGTGAACTCGAGATAGTTGCGGTTCATGTACTTGTGGCGCAGCTCGTGTGGCCAACGATGGTTGGAGCGACCCGGCAGCGCGAGCCAGACACCTTCGATTGACTCCGACAGGTTGATGAACTTGTCGTAACGCTTCGACAGATGCGCCCAGAATTCGACCAGCTGATTGTTCGGCACCTGATCCTTGTCCTGTATGACGATCTCGTCGATGTTCGGATCGTGACGCACCACCTCTTCGCCGATCGGCATCGTGAACAGCGTCACGCGGTAGCCTTGCTCCTTGAGCAGCGGGAAGATCGAGCTCGCCATCATCAGGTCGCCGAACGCACCATAGCGCACGACCGCGCACGTCTTGCCTTCATACTTCGGCTCGATCGTGTGCAGCTTGCCCGCCTCTTTGCGGTACACCTGCAGGAACGAGTACTCGTCGCCGGCGTTGCGCTCCTCGTTCAGGAGCAGAGTCCATCCACCGTTGCGCTCCATGTAAGACACGATGTCGGTCGGCTCGAAGTCGTGGCGATGGTCCGGATTCGATCCAGGCTGGCCGATGTTCGGGTATAGCCGCTTGTGCGGCAGATACAGCACCAGATAGCCCCCGACCTTGATCAGGCGCCACCATTCGCGCAACGCGGCTTCGGCATCGTCGATGTGTTCGAGCAGGTGCGACGAGAACACGAAGTCCATGGAGCGCGACGCGAACATCGACAGGTCATCCGCCTCGGCCTGCACGTCCGGACGGATGTCGTACCCGAACACCTTGTGGTGACCGTTGTCGACGCCGATGAAGTGCGCGAACGGCTTCTGCGCGCCACAGCCGATATCGAGACCGCGGCCGCGCGTGTAAGGCACGATGTCCCATCGCACTTTGACCGCCTCGTTGCCTTCGGGAATGTCTTTTGACCAGACCATCCGCCGCTCCTTATTGACCCTTGGCGGTCTGCTTGTTGGTGGACTGGCGCTGCGCCTGCGTGCCGAGAGGCAACTCTTCCTGCTTCTCCTCGACGAACGGTTCACCGGTCGGGGTATAGAGTTGGCCGTTCTGTTCGTAGGCAGCGCCAGTCACGCCGTACACGAGACCGTGCGGCTTCTTCGGGTCAAATTTCATCGGGTCGATCCAATAAAAAAGCCGCCAGTCGGCGGCTGCAGTTGAGAAAAGAAAGGCTGCGTTACAGGCGATCGAGCACGTTGTTGCGCTCGACGAAGCCACCGGAATACTCCGGCTCGCCGGTGTAGTTCTGATAGCCGCCGTAAGCCGGTTCGTTCGTGTACATCGGTTCCCACGGCTCCATCGGCACGGTTTGGAACTGTTGATCGAGCGCGGCCTGCGACACGCCACTGCCGGGGTTGTTGCCGAAAGCGTTCTTCGCGTGCGCCATTTCGCCGGGCGGCATCTGGTTGAACTTCGATTCGCGATGCGTGACTCGCGCCGACTCATCTGACGCCCACGGCCCCGGATCCTTCTCGCGCGGCGGGTCCTGCTGATACGTCGGCATGTTGCCGGGGTTCATCTGATTCGGCTTCGGGCGATGCTGCTTCTGCACCGTGTAGCCGGTCTTCTGGGTGTAGCCGTTCGACATGGTCGACTCCAAAAAAGAGGGGGCGCCGAAGCGCCCCCAAACCACCGCACTGCCTCTTTACCAAGCCGCGCGCCTTACTCCTCGGCGCCGCTGCCCGGATAACCCAACGGGGTGATCTTCTTCATCGGCATCGGCCGGATATCTGCGTCCGGCTGGTTGTCGATGTCGTCGCCCGGCGGCATCACGTTGAACTTGGCATCGCCAGTCGGCGCGCCCTTCTTAGTGATGAAACCGCCAGTAACGAAGCCCGTGGTGTTCTCGTCGTTACGTCCTTTCATGATCTCTGCTCCTTACGCAGTGACGTTGGCGCCCGGCGCCGGCGAAGCCTCGTAAGCCAAGGCCGCCTTGCCCGTCGCGTCAGCGCCGGTTACCGCCACCAGCAGATCGCCCTGTGCAAGAGCGACACCGCCGGCGCTGGTCGAGAGCGGAACGTTCAACGTGGTGCCCGCCGCGCCGGTACCCAGTGTTGCGGTAGCCAGCGCCGTCGTCGACGTGCCGCTGATCTTGCTGAACGCCACCGTATTGTTCGCTGCCGATGTGCCGGCCGTGGTGACGGTCAACTGCGCCGAGAAAGCGAGTGATGCGGTGAAGGCAACGAACTTCGCGTACTGCGTCGTCGCCGCACCGCCGATCTCGCCCATCGACTCCGAATTCCGACTGGTGTAAGTCGGATTGTCGTAAGCCATGCTCTTCGTGGTCATGATGGCTCCTTAAGCCTGCGAGTCCCACTTCACGATCCGCACATTCTGCGAAAGCGTGGGGGCGTTGTGAACGATGCCGTAGCCGCCGAGGTAGTACCAGGCGACGCCCTTGGACCGGCCGTAGTCGGTTGGGATCTTGCCGCGCATTTCTTCCGGCACGGCGATTGCCTCGGCGACGGTGTCGTTACCGAAGAAGTAGATCCAGTTCGACGCGCCGACCGACCACGTCACACCGTTGATCGCCTTCGCGATGTTCGTCTGTTCGACGTAACGGGTGTTTTCGTAGCGGCCGATTTCGCCGTTCATGATCAACTTGAAGCCGGTCTCCGTGTACTGATGGATGCCTTCAAGGTTGTTCTTGAACGTGCGCAGCGTGGTCGGCCATGCGATCGCGTAGTAATCGTCGGCGATGTAGGCCGGGATGTTCCGCTCCTTCATGATGTCGACGATCGCTTTCGCGTGGGCGTTGGTGTACGCCGTCGAGTTCGTGCCGGTGACCGTGCCGTTGGTGAACAGCGTGACTGCCGACGTCGAGGTGCCGCCCGTCGGGATGACGCGCAACAGCGTCTGGTCGAACTGCGTCCAGGCGAGGTTGTCGAGCGTCTTCGTGCAGTCGTTCTTCAGCACGCGGTTGATGATGTCCGTGACAGGGAACTTCGACAGATCGTCGAGCTTGCCCGAGTACGGTACCGAGTTGCCGGCTTCCGTGATCGTCAGGGTGCCCTGCGTGATCTGGAAGTTGGTTTCCGGCATCGTGTTCGTTTCCGTCAGCGTGCCACCAGCCTGCGCCACATCGGAGAACACGTCGTACGTGAAGATGTCGCCCTTCTTCTTGCCTTGTTGCGACGCATCCTTCACGTCGCAGAACTGGCGAAACTTCACGAGCGGCTGCACCGACATGCGGAGCACCCGCGAGAGTTGGCGGCTATACATGTAGCCGCCGAGGCTATTAACAGCCCAGACCTGACCAGCCATGATTGAAAGCTCCTTTAGCCTTGTCCCCGGCGACGGCGCTGTTCGGCGATGTACGCGGCAGTCTCCTGCGCTTCAGTCGCCTCTTCGTTGCCTTCGTCGGGATTCACCGGCGCCACCGCACGCGCCGTCGGAATGACGGTCACGCTGGCTTTCCGGTCCACTTTGTCCTGTATTGCGTCCTGCTTGGGTGCAAGTCCATTCCGCCATTTCCGCAGGCCGTCACCGATCTCCTTGTAGAGGTCACGGTGCGGCCGAGAATCGCCTTGTGCGCGCGCGTCTGCTTCCTTCTGCATGAACACGCCACTCAGCAACGGATCGGCAAAGATGTCCTTGTATTCGTCCTTCACCCACGCTGCAGTCTCGCGGAACTCGATACGCGCATCGATCATCGAGGTAATCGAATGATCGTCGGTCCGGCCGCCTTTCCGCAGTTTTGCGATTGCCGCTCGGGCTTCTTCATCGCTTCCCAGCTGGATTGCGCGTGCGAGCGCGGCATCGTCGTCCTCAGCCTGTAGGGCATCGGATGGACGTTCGGCAGGCTGGGGCTTGCCGGTATTCAGTTCTTTCGCTTCCTTCAGGATCCGCGTCGCTTCCGCGATGCGCTCATCCGCAGTCATGTCCTTTTGCAGGTAGCGCTTGCCCGCGTCGACAACCTCCGACAGGGGCCGCTGCACTTCCTTGCCGTCGACGATCAGCGTCACCATCTGGTCGTCTTCATTCGCTGCAGCAGCCGCAGCGGCGGCAGCAGCCGCGCGCTCTTCGTCAGTCTGATGTTCGCCACCAGCGGCAGCGGCGGCCTCTGCCTCGGCCTGCTCGCGCGCCGCGCGCTCTTCGTCGGTCTCGTCTTCACCGCCAGCACTGGCCGCGCTCGCGTCGTCGTCATGCGTGCCGGTCCCGAACTGCTGATCGTGCTCGGTCGTGCCGGCGATCTGCTCGAGCCACGCGGCCCGATCATGGAACGCAAAGCGCACGCCGTCTTCAGCGGACGGGCCGCCACCAGCGTCATCGGGGTTTTCTTCGCGATACAGACGGCCAAGCATGCGGGCGAGCAGACGGTTCATTAATCTTCTCCTTCAAGAAGTTCGAGGGAATGACGACCCTCAGTGATGATTTCAGCGAGCCACTGCTGGAAGCTCTCGGCCCGCCAGATCTGGGACTGCAACTGCGAGATGCGGCGCTTGCGCCACGGTGAGATTCGCGAGAGCTCGTTGTACGCGGCGTTCGCCTGACCCTCGGCGATCGCGAGCACCGCTTCGCCGAGCTTGCTGCGGACGAACTTCTCGGCGTCTTCGCCGAGCTCAATTCGTGCTTTGAGAAGTTGATCTTCCACTGTTCACCTTGCTGATGCGGTCGAGGAGGCTTCCAATGACGAACTGGGCACTCTGGTGCTGGAGCCGCTCGCGCTCGATGGCGAGCCGTCCCTGCTGCACCTCGCGATGGGAGTCCGCGTTGATAGCCGCAGTCTTGACCTTCGCATCGTGATCCAGCGCCTTGGACTTGATCTGCTGCTGCAGCCCTTGTATTACCTGCTGCGCCTGCTGGAGCTGCTGCTGCAACTGGGCAATCTGCGGATCCTGCTGTCCGTCACCAAGGAACCGCTTTGCGTCCGGGTAGCCGAGCAAGCCGAAGATCTCCTTCACCGCCTCGCTCTTCATCGTGGGCGGAATGGCCTGATTGGCCATGATCTGGCCGATCTCGTTCAGGCCAGAGATCAACTTCTGCAGCTTGGCGTTCGGATCGGTCGCGCCCATGCCGACGTTCACCGTGATCGTCAGTTCATGATTGAGCAGTTCGTCTGTGACCTTGTCGATGCCGTAGCGCTGCACCAACTGAGCCTTCTCGGCCGCGATCGCCATCACCACCTGGTCGGTCTCATACTCCTGCTCGAGCTTCACCAGTTGATAGAGCACGCGCTCCACCCACGTCACGGTGACCGTGCGCAGCAGGTATTCGGTCATCTGGTTCGCGCCGGCACTCATCATCTGCATGCCGCGCGCGGTATCGGCGCCTTTCTTACCGTGCGGAATCTGCGCTGGGTTGAAGTCGCCGCCGATGCCGTCGAAGTCCAGATTCAGGAGGTTTTGCTCCTGATACGAAGATGACGTCACGTCCTGGAACGACATCTCCTTGATGTCGGCATTCGGATCGGTCGCCATCGTGATGCCGCCGGGCACATTGCGTACGAGGCTGCGCAGATCCACCTGCGCGCCGCGCTTCACCACGAAGTGTTTGTTCAGCACCAGCTTGACGTTGTCGAGCCGCTGATTGGCAATCTCGTTTGCCTCTTTCTGGAGGCCCTCGACCAGTTGCGGAACGCCGGACGGATACGTCTTGTGCGTCTCGATAATCGCGCAGCCCATCTCGAGCGGGCGCATTCCGTGGAAATAGACCTCCTTCAGAGGCTTCGGCTCAGTGAGCATGAACTCAGTGCCGAGCGTCCAGTAGACCCACTCCTTGCCTTTGCGGCGCACGAAGTTCTCGTGGCACCAGACGATGTCGAAGTCGGCTAGAGTGACCTTCGCTTCAGTCGTCGGGTCTTCACGCTTATTGGCGCGCGCCAGACGCGTCGTGTCGAGGCCTCGCGTCAGCGCCGATCGGATCACTGCATCGGAGGCCTTTTTCCACTTCGGCTGGCCGGTCTTATCGTCCGCCGCTTCCATCATTTCCTTCACGTCGTAGACGTACATCGGAACCATGCGGATCACGTACGGGCTCGAGTGGATCGGGTCCATCCAGTCGGCGGCCGCGTCGATGCGGATATTCTCGAGCGGCTGCAATTCGATGCACGGGCGGTCCTCGACCACGCTGTCATGCTGCGCGGCCTTCAGCACCGGCTGACCATTCTCGTCGTACTTGCCCTGCCCGGTGTCCTCGTCGACCTCGTGCACGTGGTGCGTTTTCTTCTCAGTCCGGTACCGCCAGTACTGGTAAGAGCACACCGCGCCCATCGTGGCCGCATCCTGAAAGCCACCCATCAGCACCTGGAACCACGGAATCGTCTTGGTGAGCCGGTACTGAACGAGGCTCTTGATCACCTGCGCCGACGCGACCTGTTTCGGGTCGCCCTGATTCATCGCCGTCGTGTCGATCACATCGACGTTCGAAAAAAAAGCCGCGCAGGCGGCGGCTTCAATCTTGCGGATCAGGGTCCGAGTCTTCGGGCGGTACACCTTCGAACGGTGCCGGAAGGCGTCGGTGTTGTATTTCGAGTCCGGCGCGTGGCGCGACTGGAAGGCGTACAGCGCCTTCGTCCACTCGTTTCTCAGATTGGAATCCAGATAGGACGTCGACTGCTCGTAAGCCTCAGAAGCGATCGACAGCCAATCCGGCGAGCCACTGCCAGCGGCAGCTTCGCGCTTGGCGAGATCGGGTGGGGTCGGGCCGGCGACTTGGTACATAGATCAGTTACCCACGCAGATGTAGCCAACCGTATCGGTGCCGCTTCCGTAGAACGTCACGGAGGTGCCGCTCTGCTTCGCCGCGTTCGCCGCTGCCGCGGTGGTCGAGAGGTCGCTGACCGTGCACTGGTATGTGAGTGTCGAGGTGAAGACTGCCGCGCCGCTGAAGGTGACCGAGACCGTGCCAGCGACCAGCGTGACCTGACCTTCAACGATATGCGGTGTGGTCACCGCCACGCCCGCGTTGCTGTAGACCGGCGGCACGCCGAGATTGCCAGCGGCCGCGCTCGCAGTCGTTGCTCCGGTACCGCCGCCGGCGACACCAAGCGTCGCGAATGTCGGGTCCGCGCTTGCACCTCCGCCGACGAGCGGCAATCCAGATGCTCCCGGACCGGCCACCGCCACGGCACTCGTGCCCTCGCCAATCATGACGCCATGCGCCGTGATGGAAGTCAGGCCGGTACCGCCGCCGGCGGGTGTGATGTTGGTGAAGATCGGATCGGCAATCGCGCCCTGAGAAACGAGAGGAATGCCACTGTTGCCCGGCGCGGCAATCGTCACCGCAGATGTTCCTGCACCGACCAACACGCCATGCGCGGCCAGCGAAGCGGATCCGGTGCCGCCGCTGGCGACCGGCATCGCCGGGTTGAGTCCAGAGATCGAGCCGCCGGTGATGCTGACGTTGCTCGCGCTCTGCGATCCCAGAGAGACGGGCGGATTGCACGTCGGTAGCGTGCTGCCTTGGCTCACTCCATTGCGGTCGTAGTAGACACCGCCCTGCAGGGAGAAGATCTGTCCACATGAGTTCGCGGTCGTGGCATAAGGCTGCGACGGATTGAACTGCGCGAAAGCGGGTGTGGCACACGCGAGCAGCGCAACCGCGTACAGGATTCTTTTCATGGTCGATTTCACGTGTTGTCACCCCGGAAAAAGCGCGGATCGGATCCTTCGAGAACCTGCGCGAACTGGCCAGCCCATGCGCCCCGCGCCATCTTCGCGCGTTCGAGGAGTTCGCCGCCCGCCAGCACTGCGGCGCGCTTCATCTCCGACCACGTCGCCAGCTTGTCGGGATGCAGCACGAAGCCGTAGAACGAGCTGATCGCCAGATTCTTGACGACGATGACGCCGCCTTGCCAACTCACCGCCCACAGGTGGTTCGGGTAGTGCTCGTTGAGCGCCTCTCCGACGTTCTTGGCGGTCTCCATCTGGGCGATGTCTTCGGTGCCGGTTAGGTCGGCAAGATGCATGTCAGCGTTGCTCATACGGAGGCTCCATGGTTGGCAAACTCGCCGTGCAGCATGTCGGCAGCTAGGCAGTAGACTTCATGGGCTTCTTCGGCGGTGTCGTAACACCCAAGGTGCTTCATCTTGCCGAGCCAGCCAATAGATGCTACGAACCTCTTCGCAGCTTTGTGAAAATGCACGCCTTTGATGCCAAGCTTGTTATCGGTTCTGGTGACCCTGTTTGCGCAGTTTTGCGACTGGGTGCAAGGCCTCAGGTTCTCGATCCAGTTGTGATCGCCGATGTTGTCGCGGTGATCGACCCGGCGGGGCATATGGCCATGCACGTACAGCCATGCGAGCCGGTGCGCGCGGTACATCTTCCCATCGATCTTGATGCGGCGATAACCGTCTTCGACTTTGCCAGCCACCGAGCCGGCAGGGTGAGTGCCCCGCTTGCGCTCGACGCGGTACGTGAATATCCCTGTCAGAGGGTCGTAGCAGAGAAGCACTTTCAATCGTTCTTGAGTCAGCATCAATCTTCAACCCAGTCAGGTTCGGTGAAATCGCGCATCAGCCGCGCGCGGCCCTGCTCGCCCATCCATCTGAATTCTTTCGGCGTCACGTGGACTCTCACGTCCGCCGGCAACCGGTCATAGTCTTCGTCGCCGGTCGGCGCGAGAGCATCGTTGAATGCGCTATTTGGCGATCGCACGCATGCTCCTCTTCCAGTTCTTGTACGCGGCGCGCGGGGTGATGCCGAACCCAATGGCCCAGCACTCGTCGGTGCGTTTCATCTCGCCGCAGCACCACCGGCCGTTGCGCATGTAGATGCGCGGCCGCTCACTCGCCTGATACGGCATACGGGCCCTTCAGCGAGTCTTCCATGTAACGGCCATTGCTCCACTCGTACACCGTGTCGCGCTCGCCCCACTCCTCGCCCCACGCAGCGATCACCATCGACGTCACGCTGTAGGTGCTGAACGTGACCTTCTGGCCGTAGTTCGGTTGCCACTGGTAATTCGGGGGATTCATGTCAGTCCTCGGCGTAGTCGGGTTCGAGCGATTGCTCGTCAACCATGATCGGCGCGGGCAGTTCCATGTCGTAGATGCGGCTGCACACGTCGACCAGATCCTTCTTTGCGCCGAACGGGAACAACCGGAATTCGTCCATGAAGTCTTTCGTCAGGTCGTACGCGCGGCCGTTCTCGTCGCGCCGCACGATATTGCGACCCACGCGAAAGCCCTCGCCCGCTTCGATCACCGTACGCTGGTTACGCGTGACCTTCTTCTCGTCGAAGCCGTGCGGCAGCTTGAAGCGGCCCATCCGGAAGTCAGGCTCAAGCCGCTGCACGCGGTCGATCTTTGAGCCGCCGCCCTCGCGCGGCCACGCCAGTTCCTCGATATCGAAGAAGTTCTGTTCGATCTTCATCCGCTCTTCGAAGTAGTCGAAGTCGGACTCCGCGCCGAACTTCTCGTAGCCGCACTTGACCAGTTGCACGCCAGGCATCGACATCCAGCGCCGGCGCAGCAGCTTCATGGCATCCCAGCGCTCGGAGAGCTTCATCTTGTGGCGGAAGCCGTCTAGCAGGTACTTGTTCGACGCGGCGTCGATGCCGACCACCGCGAACGCCGTGTTGTCGCTGTCCTTCTTCTTGCTGCGCGCCGGGTCGCACAGGACCGCCACGTTCAGGATCGACGGGCGGATGTCATAGTAGGTCAGCCACTCGACCTTGAACGTCGCCTGCTGGCCGCTCAACGGGTTCTGAAGCATCTGGCAGGCGATCGTGTATTCGCCCTGCGTGACCTTCTTCTTCTCCCACTCTTCAGCCGAGAGCAGGACGGGATCGCCGTTCGCGGTACCGTCGTGCGTGGCGGGGTAGATCCGCTCCTGCAGACTGCCGCGGTCGATGATCGACTGGTACGTGTCCGCGAAGCTGTAGCGCGTGCCCACGTGCCAGCGGCGCCCACCGGCCATACCGAGGTTGTCCGACAGTTCCCACGCTTCCGTGGTCTTCTTCACCTGCTCGGGCGTGGTCACCGACTCGCGCGTGACTACATCGTCATAGATGCGCAGCTTGTAGTGCGCCGACGTCGGCTGGCCGTCGACCAGTCCCCACGCCTCGACGGTCGCTTCCTTCGGGTTGCTCGACCGCTTGACCAGCAGGCCGTTATCGAGGCTCCAGCGCGGCGACGACTTCTCAGGCGTCCGGTACAGGATGTCCGGAAACGCGCTCTTGAGCGTGTCGTTCGACTGCAGTTCCATCATGATCTGGCGCATGAACTTCTGCGCGATCCCGCGCGTGTGCGCAAAGATGCCAATCGTGATGTCCGGGTCCTTCAGGATCTCCTGAATCGCGCCGGCGAACGTGATGATGGTCGACTTGTAGTGCTCTCGCGCCCACAGGTCGAGCTTCTCGTCCGGGTCGGCCTCGACCTCGCGGCACCGGGCGTAGATCCACGGGTGCAGCATGTCGTGCCGACGGCAGACACGCACCAGCAGGTAGAAACGGTCCTCCAGCGTCAGCGCGCGGATCGCGCTTAGATCGCGGCCCCCATCGTCCAGCTTGTCCCACTCGACGAGCAGTTCATCGAGCGGCAGTTCATGAAGACTCATGAGCCACGGATCTTCGCCCGCAGCTCGGCCGCGCGACCGAGATCGATCTGGTTGTCGTCGTCTGGCGGCGGCTCGGCCTCACCGATGCCGTACGCCTCGCGCTCGAGACCGATCAGCCGCGCCCGCGATCGCACCAGCGACTCATGCGTCGAAGCGAGTAGCGCGACGTCCTTCGGCAGGACCGCCGATCCCATCAGATTGTCGATCTTCTCCGCGATCTTGCGCGTCCGGTCGGCTTCGGTCTGGATGTCGCGGCGGTGCGCGCTGATGATTTCGACGTTCGTATGGGCCGCAGCTTGTACGCTTTCGGCGTCGCTTTGTACTGATTTTGTAGCGTTTTCACGCGCCTTCTCAGCCGCAAGCCTTATCAGTTCGGCCTTCGTCTGTACTCTTACCTGTTCCGATAAGTCGCGGGACCATCCTTCGGCCTTCTGCTTCTTGACGATCGACGAGACCGCGACCTCGTGCTTCGCAGCTATCTGGCGAAGAGAGAGTTGACCGATGCGGTAGTCGCGCTCGATCGATTCCCAGTCGATGTCTGAACGGCGCCCCATGCCTATTGCTGGGCGAGCATCGCGCGCAGTTGCACGATCATCTTGTGGCCGTCGGTGCGCGAGGAGCGCAGGGCGGTCGTGAAGTACTCGTCGATCGCATCCAGCAGACCGAGCGGCGTGTCCGGCGCGGGCGCCTGCGGCGCCGGGTACGAGACGGGTGAATCGAGCGGAAGCTCGCCTGACGCCTTTAGCGTCGTGCCGTCCGGATAATGGCGCGTTTCGAAGCGGTCCATCAGGTCAGCGAAAGTAGCAACGGCGTCGGCCGTAGCGGGTGCGAGCGGGGCAGCGTCGGTCGAAATCACAGTACTGGCAGAATCGCCCTGCCCCGCGTCGTTTCCCGCATCAGCGCCGTCGGCTGCAGGGGCGGCAGTAGAACTCGAGGGCGAGAGCGTGCCTGAGTCTTTTTGCTCTTCGGCGTGCGGCTCCCCCGCATCACCAGCCGAAATGCTCGCGCCGGAGCCGGCTGATGGTTGCGAGGACTGATTCGCGGCGGGCTCCCCCGGCTGCGCCACCTCAGCGCTCGACTGAAAAGCCGAGGGATCGGCAATAACAGGCGTGGCAACACCAGCGGGCGACGTGCCCGCACCGACGTTTCCCAGGTCAGACGTAGCCGATGCTGTGCCTAGGATCGCAATAGCTGCATCGGCAGAGACGTTTCCCGCTTCACCCGCGCCGTTCGAGCCCGCGGCATCGTGCGCAGAGATCGCGCCCTGCGACGGCGCGTCCGAGACACCACCAGCAGCAACGTTTCCCACGTCAGCCGCCGCAACCGTCGCGGCGGAAGCGCTCGACGAGGATTGCGTAGAAGCGGCCGACGTCTGGACGACCTCCCCCGATGGCGCCACCTCCGGCGCGGGCTGCTGTGGTTCCGTGCTGCTTGGTGCTGCGTCCTGAATGTCGCTCATGTCATTCCTCGATTCGATGTATCTCAAACTTAAGGCGGAGATGACTGCGAGGCCACCGCCGCCAGCCATGAAGATGCTCACTTGCGCCCCTTCTTCGTGTGCTCAGGGAGCTTGCTGACCTTCTTGCCGTGCGTCTCGGCCACGAACCCTTTGGCAACCTTCTGCGGAACCCCGGTCTTCTTGGCAACCGCCGGATCATGCGCAGCCGCCTGCATCAGGCGATTCTGTGCTTTCGAACGAACTGGCATGGTCACCCTCCGATCCGCGTGTAACCGTCTTCGAAGGCTCCCGCCGGAGAAAAAGACTTGTATCCGTCGGCATACACCACGTAGTAGCCGCCCACCTGCGGGCGATGCTTCATGGCCCACGCTTCGTCCACAACGAACGGTGCGTAGCCATCATCTGCCGGCGTGATCGTGGCATTACCGCGAGGCTCGCCTTCGAGCGGAGGTCTGTCGTAGCAGACGTCTTTGATCTTCAGCGCCCATATTTCCTTGTGGCACCGGTATCGAGGCATTTCCTTCTGGACGCCTTCCATCAGCGTGCTCCCCGCTTCATCGGCGCCTTAGCGGCCGGCTTGCTCTGCGCCACCTTGGCGTAGCTATCGGCTTCCTTCGCGGCGTGCCGCTTGGCTGCAGCGTGACGTTTCGGGTCGGACTGGATCTCTGCCGCGCGCTTCAGCGAGTGCATGTCCTCGCGTGCTCGCCAATCCTCTTCGCCTTGCATCGTTGCTATGGGTGCAGCCTTGCGGGTAGCCATGGAAACCTCCGGGAATAAAAAAAGCCCGTGGCCGGAATGGCGACGGGCGGAAACCCGGTCGTGACCGGGCATGGAGACGCTAAGAATGGGAAGGCCAGTCCGGGAGTGCTCTGCGGCGCCGGCCGCCGCGTGACTGGCAAAAAACATTCACTCTCACGGTTGACGATTCGGCGACAAACCGTCACGCAGTGCCTAGCTCATCCCAGCCATGCACCCGTCTAAATCGCCATGCGTGAGAAGGCCTGTCCGTCTAACACTACGGCACCAACCGCCGCTGACCGGCCAGAAACGAAAAAAGCGCACGCCGTTTCGGGCTGTGCGCTTTTCTGTGACATTTACGGAATGTATCGAAACAGGATGGTATTACGCATTTTTTGAGAAGTCAATGCGACACTGGCTCGTCGTCCCGAATGAGCATGCCCGCATCCTCGAGCCGAGCCGTAAAGCTGAACCACGCCCTGCCCTCAAGATCCTTCAGGAATTCCTTGATGCGCGCGTGGTGCTCGCCGGCCGTCTTTCTCGACACGCTGCAATAATCGGCGATCTCCTGAATGCTCAGCTTCTGCCCGAAGAACTTCTGCGTCGACGCGAGGCGAATCGCCCGACTTGATATGCCGGTACCGACAGCGAGCAGCGCGTGATCGCATAGCTGGCTCGTAGCCATCGTCCAGATCGGGTTCGGCGTCCATTTGCTGCAACATGGCGAGCCGCACGTGCAACGAAGACGCTTGGCGCTGCAACGCGCGATCAGAGCGATCGACTCGTGATAGTCGAGCCGGATGATTTCAGCGAACACCATGCCGGCCTGTCCGGAACCGTCGAGCCCCGAAAGGCCGCGGCCGCTACCGTGCGCGCCGTGCTTGAGCAGAAGCGCCATCGGCGACTTGGCGTACTGCTGATCCGAGAAGTTGAGCGAGAACACGATCGCCTCCTTCGCGTCCTTGAAAATCCCTTCGTGCTTTGCGCCTTCCTTCATTTGCCGCTCCCGTCATCGTAAAGTTCACAGCGCTTCGTCTTGTCCACGCTGAGCTCAGCCTTGCGTTTTCTTTTCCGGCACGCCACAGCCGTTGTGTTGAACAGTTTGTCCGTCTTCAGAAAGATGCAGCCCGCGCAGGTGCGCCGCTCGCGACGGATCAGGATCTCGAGCGGGTCGCCGCGCTCCCACTTTGGGTCCTCCTTCTCCTTCACTCCGCCACCACCAAATGGCCACGCTCGACCAGCGCGATGTATGTCTTGCAGACCATCTCGGCTTCGAAGACGCGACGTTCGTGCTTCTCCATCACGCCGCCCTGGTCAAGCATCGAGTGGCAACCGCGCACACCGGGCCGATCAGCGCACAGCGCCGCCAGCGCGGCGTCGCTCGCCTTGATCCCAGCGCCCTTACCTAAGTTCATGTGCGCCGCCTGTGTGTGCCCAGAGATGCCGCAACACATACATGGCAATTGAGCGACGGCGCGCCGCAGATCTTCGCAGCGGAAGGTGAGCGTTTTCGGGAAGATGAGGCGCGCGGTCATCGGTTGCGCCTCCGCGGCGTCCAGTGCCAATCGAAGACGACACCCTGCAAATCGGCATCCTTCGGAAGTACCACGCAATCGACCCGCGCGAGACGTTCGCCCCGGTAGTGCGTTTCGAGGATGCGATAGCGGCGTCCCGTGCGCGTCCTGATCTCGTCGCCGCAAACAGGTTGGCGTGTGCACCAGCCGTCGACGCGCAACTTCACCGGATCCCATACGGCTTTCATCAATCACACTCCCCGCCGTCGCTGTCTGAGAACCCGAAGAGGGCCGAGGCCAGCGGCTGCACAGGCCGCTCATAACCGGTCAACCTCGGCACATCCCGCACCTCCCGTACGGCGTCAGCCGGCAAGTCGACTACGTTCGGATCAATCGCGTCGAACATTCGTCGCGCAGCATCGCTTTGCTGCAGATCAGCGTCTGCGCGAAGGTTTTGCGAGTATTGGTCAGCAACTGCTTGACCGAGGACTTCGAAGACGCCAAACGGATAGAAAACGCAGAACATGTCAGGCCTCCATCGGACCAACGATCGGCCCGTCATCAAGCATCGCGAGCCGTCCGTCTAGATTTGCGGGGACGAACCACTTCGCGTCGGGCCCGCACTCTCCATCCTTGGCACGCAAGTGCTTTGGTTCGCCGGCATAGGTCAGATGCTTCCCAGTTACCGGGTCGAATTCCTGTCTCTCGCTACGGGCGAGACATGCATCGCCAACTGCAAACTTCCACAGTTCGCCCGCGGGCTGGTAGTGCTTGCAGTCTTTGCAGAACTTCATAGCAAGATCGTCCTTCATTTGTAGCAAGCCGATGCCACAAGCAGGACACCGATGGTCACGAAAAACCAGACACCTATGGCGTCGCACACTTTTCCCGTGCGGTGATAGGTGTACAGCGTCGAGCCGGTCGGCATGACCCACGCGAACAAGAACCACAAAACATCTTTCATGGGGATCCTCGGTCAGAATGCTTCTTCGAACTCAACGCCATGCTCCGCGGCCGCGTTCGACTGCACGCGCGTCACGTAATCGGCGAACTCTTTCTGGCTCATGTCGGACGTCGATTTGCGCCGGCTGAAAATCTCTCCAGTCGGCAACGTGACTTCAACGCGCGGGCAGTACTGCTCGGCGTAGTACTCGTGCCACGTGTCCGCGCTGAATTGGTTTCCGTTCACCCAGGCTTGCTCGGCGATCCCGCGCAGCACGACGCCCCAATAAAAGGCGTTGGCCTCTGGCGTGCGCCGGCGCTCTTCGGTTGTGACGATCAGCCGAAGCGGCGTTCCGCGATCGATGAACGCCTTGGCGTGCTCGCGCATAAGTTCCTTCACGAGTTGCCAGACGGCAGGCCCGCTGATCGTGAACTCGCGGTACAGTCGCGCGCTCACGCAGGCTCCTTGATGTCATCAGTTGCCTTTTCCGGCACTGGAACGCCACGGATCGGCTGCAGAAGGCAGTCTTCGATTGCTTCAACCTTCACGCGCATGAACCCGATGTCCACAGGGATGATTTCGCCGATTTTCCAGACCGGCATCCCGTTGTGCTCCGGGCCCAGTTCGACGCACCGCACGACCCGACCAAGAACGTCTCGCTCAAGCGCCTTCCTCACCGCATCGATGCAAGGAAACAGGCGGACCACAATGGCGATGTCACCCTTCCTGCAGTTCATAGCCGCACCTCGCGTGTCGAGTGGGTAGCGTTCGACGAGCCTGACGGCTTGTGCTCGTCGCAGTACTCGCGGCCTTCATGTTCCCAATGCGCCTTCACGCGCGGCCCCTGCTTCCGGCAGACGCAGCAATAGCGCCAGCCGCCGGCCTTCACCATGTCTTTTGTGATTCGCTTCACGCTGCCTCCATCTCGTCGTCAGTGATGCTCATCGACTGCTGATAGACGCGACCGACCATGCTCACCGGCGGTGGCCGAACGAAGCCTGCAGCAGTCAGGAAAGGGTTCACCTCGCGCCGCAAACGCGCTTCTGTGCGCGGGCCGACAACTTTCTGGTACGGGTAGGAAGCGTCCGGTAGATTGCCGAGCTTCCAGAGCGCGGCAGGCTTGCGGGTGGTCTTGCGATAACCAGCGACGTACAAGCCGTTGCCGTGCATCTCTTTTACGAAGTCCAACACCGTGCACTTGCTGACCTTTGCTTTTTCGACGATTTCGTTAATCGTCAGGCCGTTCTCGCTCAATTTGATCGCGGAATTCATCCGATCGCGCGCGACCCGTTGGTGCGGCAGAGCGAAGCAACCGGGTTTGCGTCGCATATGGTTTTTGTCCCGGAACTCCGCGATTGCATCGGTTGATCGGCCTGGCAATCGAGCAGCGATATCCTCGAGACTCGCCCCGTTGGGCCACATCTCCCAGACAATCCGCGCTTCCCATGTCATCCATGGTTTTCCACCGCTCATGACCCGCACTCCTTTTCGATCGCGTAATGAAGGATCGCGAGACTGTCCGCCTCGTTGTCATCCGCTGGCCGGAACCCGCGACGCCGCGCCTCGGCGAGCATCTGTTCCTTGTTCGCGCGGCCGTTGCCAGTGAAGCTTTTCTTGATCGTGCCGACACTCACCGGCACCAGGCGGATCCGGTTCACGTCGCAAAAGATCTCCAACTGCGCGAGGAAGCCGCCATACACGTGCGCCGCGATCACGTTCGGGTTATCGCGCGTGCCGTGCGCCATCACCTCTTCGTAGTAGATCGCATGCAGTTCACCGACCTCGCGCTTCAACGCCGACAGGTGCGCCGTAAATTTCAGCCACCGTTGTCCGGCGTTGTCGCGGGCCCGCGCCGCGAAAGAGACACTTCCGCTGCGCACGCGCGCATCACCGTTCTTCAGCGACCAGCCGCATTGCGTACCGATATCGAGCGCGAGGATGTTTCGCGCCCCGCTCGCGACGTGCACCGGCTCAATCGCCGGCATGTCGAATTCCGTCTGGATCGCGCTCATTCTTCAAAGCCTCTTTGCTGGCGTGGTTTGGTGCGCGGCACCGGGATGTAGCCGCCCTGCAGATCGCCGAACTTGGCGTGCTCGCCGATGAACGCGAGATGCGCGACGCCGAGCGCGCCGTTACGCTGCTTGCCGATGATCACTTCCGCGACGCCCTTGTCGGGTGAGTCGGGGTTGTAGACCTCGTCGCGGTACAGGAAGAGAATCGTGTCGGCGTCCTGCTCGATCTCACCTGAGTCCCGAAGATCCGACATTAGCGGCCGCTTGTTCGGGCGCGCCTCGAGTCCGCGGTTCAGCTGCGCAAGTGCAATGACCGGAACGCCGAGGTTCTTGGCCAGGCTCTTCAGGCCGCGCGAGTACGAGCCAACCTGCTGCGTGCGCCCTTCTCCTTCGCCGCCTGTCATGAGCTGCAGGTAGTCCACGACGATCAACTTCAGGCCATGCTTACGCTTTGCGGCGCGCGCACGGCTCGTGATCTCGGCCAGCGACAGGCCAGCACTCTCGTCGAGCAGCAGAGGCATCTCCGCGAGTCCGGCGACGGCGCTCGTGAGGCGTGGCCAGTCCTCGTCGGTCATCTTCGAACCGTTCTTGATCCGCGGCAGGGGGATGCCGCCTTGAAGCGAGATGCCGCGCTGCGTGAGTTGCTTGCCCGGCATTTCCATGGAGAAGACCAGCACCGTCCCCTTGCACTCGGCGACGTACATCGCGATCGCCATGGCAAGGGCCGTTTTCCCCATCGACGGCCGCCCGGCGAGGATGAAGAGTTCGCCATCGTTCATGCCGCCGTCGAGCCGCCAGTCCAGATCGCGGAATCCCGTGGGAATCGCTTTCGACGGCGCGCCGTGGGACTGTTCATCGATCTCCTCGACCACCGGCGCCAGGTATTCGCCGATGAACCGGGGCTCGCTCGCGCGAGATTCGGCCAGCGGCTCGAACTTCGACTGGGCCAGCGCGATGATCTCCGACACTTCCATGCCGTTCCGGTTGTAGGCCATCGAACCGATCTCATCGGCGGCGGCCAAAATTCCGCGCAGCTTCCAACGGTCGATCACGATCTGCGCGTAGCGCGCGACGTTTGCAGACCCGGGCGTGTTGTTCGCCAGCGCATTGAGGTACGGCAATCCGCCAGTGCGGTCGACGTGACCGGCCGTCTGCAAGTGCTCGTAGACCGTGACGACGTCGGCCGTGCGACCGGCCACGATCATTTTCTGGATCGTCTCGAACAGCAGGCGGTGCTCGTAGCGAAAGAAGTGCTCAGAGCGAAGTCCGCCGAGCATGTCGATCGCTTCGTTGTTGAGCAGCAGGGCGCCCAGAACGGACTGCTCCATCTCGACCGAATGCGGTACTTCACGGATGTGCTCGTTCGGAAATTCGTCGGGGGCGTTCATGCCGCGTCCCTCCCGTGCGCACGCTTAGCCTGCTCACCGACCGTCGTCAGCGCGCATGCGCCGTCCGCACCGATCCACCAGAGCTTGAACCAGTTGCCTCGGACAGACTTCCGGAAGACCGTCCGCCAGTCCTTGTAGCGCTTGGCACCCTCTTCGCAGTACCGGGCTTTGAACTCCAGCCAGTGCAGGCGCAAGAACTCGTCCGGAATGCCAGTCTTCGCGGCGTAGTCAAAAACCGTATCGGCTTCCAGAATCGGCTTCTCGCTTTTTTCCTTGCACTGCTCGAGGAACGTCTTCAACGCGATGATCGGTCGTTTTTTCGTTTCAACGATTTCGCCCCCCTTGGGGGGTATGGGGGGTTGTTTACTGTTCTTATTCTTCTCTTCTCTGGTAACGCTTTTTGTAACGCTATGTGCGTTACTTTCAGAGTTACCATCTGCGTTACCTTCAGCGTTACCGTCTCGTTGCTTGCTGCGTGACAAAGCGACACGTTTATTGCCGAGAGCCCGTTTCTTGGCGCTTTCGCCGTTGTGCACCTCAAATTTTGGAATATCGATGGCGCCGTCGTCGCCTTCCAGCCAATCGGCCTCGAACATCGCATCGGCGAAGCCAGGACACGAAACGTAACGATCAATCCACGAACGTGTAACGCTCATAGCGTTACCGTCGACAGTGTGGCGATCGGCCCAACTCCAGAGCTTCTGTAGGCGTCCGACGACGCCGTATTCGTCGATGCCGGTCCTGCTCGCAATGAGCACTACCGCAGGGTCGTCTACGAGATCGTGGCGCATCTTGATCCACTCACCGGCCATTACAGACTCCCAAGACTTTGCTGCCCTTCTTTGTATTGCAGCGAGTACACAGGACACGCAAATTGACGCGCGAACTGCTTCCACCCAGAGACCTAGGGTAAATGTGGTCAATGCTTAAATAGACGCCTTCAATCGGCGTGTAGTAGCCGTATCCGCCGCGCGGGAACCGTTTTTCCCACCCGACAATGCTGCAATCAGCGCAGCGATAGCCGGCATCGCGAAACACGCGACGACGCAGCGACATGGGAACGCCTGACTTTCTTGGCATTACCGGTTGACTCCCTTGCCGACGCCCGCCGTAGCTGTGACGTCGCGCAGATATTCATCGATCTTTCCGCGGAGTTCGCCCCATAACCAGACGCGCGCATCTTTCGTCTCGGCCACAGTCATACGGGCGCCGAGCTCGTGAATCTCGAAGAGCCGGTGATCTTCAGGAAAAGGGAGTGGATGGTTCATGCCGCGGCTCCCATGCCTTCAAAGTCGAACAGGGTCGGCGTGGACATCTCGAGTTCGGCCGCTTCTAAATCAGCGATCTTGTCGATTCCATCCAAGTCGGGGAAATTGGGTGAGTCAGGCTCTTGAGGGAGCCACGCGCGAGTCACATTCGCGTTGCTGTGAACCCACAGATGACACTGGCGGCAGAGCAGCACCAGGATTGCCGGGTTTGCGCGCAGGGCCGAAATCTGGAAACTCCAGACGTGGTGAATATGGAATGTCTGCTCGGTGGAGCGGTCGACCGTTCGCCAATCCTTACCGCAGTTTCGGCAGCACGCGTTATCGCGCGCCCAAACGTAGCGCACCACTACCTTCCATTCCGCCGAGCGGTAGAACTCCTGACGCTCAGGCGTCGCACCACCTGCCCAATTGGGGTTTGCTTCAGGAAGTGACCCCTTCAGCCAATGCTGCCCATTGCGAAGGTACGGAACTGCGCCGCGCGCGATAGACGCGGCGCGCACCCGCGCGATGCTCTCGGGCGAGTGGCGACGGCCGGCGAACGCGCTGCGCTCGCCCTTACGGAAGTGCACCGCAGCGTTAGATCCGCGAGGCCGCGTGGAGATGTCGGCCGCGACCAGCCACCCGCGGACGGTCGACGCATCGCGGTCGTACAACCAGCCGATATCCGGGCATGAAAGGCCGAGTTCGGTATAGAGCCGCGCGAGTTCGTCGTTGGACGGGCGTGGGTAACGTGATTTGGTTGCGCTCATGACGCATCCAATTTCAATCGAATCACCTCACCCCGTTCGTCGGTCGCCAGTTCAGCCATACCACGTAGCGAGAGCCATTCGAAAGCTTCCTGAATGGCTGGGTCGGCAATATCGAGAGCAGCGACTTCGTGGCAGTTCTCATCGACGAGGCCGAACAGATTCGGCTCAAGTGAAACTGCATGCGCCCTGATCAGTTCGACCATCGACTCATCAGCGATCGAGAATGCCAGGGCGACAATTTCTTCGTGTTTCACGAGGCCTCCAGCGCCAATGCGAGCTGGCCCCGCGCATACCGCCGCGCGAGCCATTCGGTGTATTGATCAGGAAAGAGAATCAGGTTGTTGCGGTCGAGCTTCGTTTCGGTGAGATATGCCGAGATGTGCCGGCTGTTCCACACGATGTACCCCGCCATGCAACCACCAGGAAAAGTGGTGCGATCGGCCTCGACCACCTCATCGGGCGTCATGCCACGCGAGCGCGCATAAGCGACGAAACGCGGATTCCAAGAATTCGGCGCGTTCACGCTGCCTTCCCCTGCAGGAGCTGGCGCAGAAGCCTGTTCTCGCGTTCGGCTTCCTCTCGGCGCGCGCGCTCTTCGGTAGCGATGCGCTCTGCCTCCGTCTGGATCATCACCAGCGTGCAACCAATCTGATACGCCAGCCACTCGGCGTAGATCGTGTTTCCCACGACCTGACAAAAGTCGCGCAGAAGATCGGCATTCAGCGTCGCCATGCCTTTCTTTATTTTGGAGAACGTGCCGGCATCGATCTTCAATGGCATCGCAACCTCCTTGTCTTCCAGACCACTCGCATCGCACGCGAGCGTGAAAGCCGCGCCAGCAGTGCGTTTTGACCGGATGATCTCGATCGGCATGGTGATCATTTCGGGCTTCCTGGTAAGGGCCAACTCCTGCTGATCTTCAACCGGTCGAAAAAGACTTGAACTCACTTGGTTATCCCCCACCGCCGAAAAAAATGGACCATGAGGTCCTGTACTCAGCGAGCAAACGTCGATGACTTCCGATCTATTCGCCCACCAGTTTTGTAATTACCGGCCGCCCTACGTCAGGGCGACCGGATCAGGAATAAAAAAGCCCGTCCCGAAGGACGGGCAAAACCACGCGTCCGGGGGAACGCGAGGGGACCGTCAGATGGCGGACGGTAGGCATTCAGGCCACCGTCTCGCCGGAGTTCTGTACTGCGCGCAATTCCTCACGCCACTGCAGGATGGCCATCAGCGTGCTCGACTTGCAGTCGGACTGACCGTTGAGGATTCGATTGACCGTCGGCTGCGAACAGCCGATCCGGTCGCCAATAGCCTTTTCGCCGAGCTTGGTCAAAGCCTTGATCTCGGCGAGCAGCTGGGAGGGAGTTAGCGTGTTCATGAATGCCAATTCTATACGCGAACGAATATTTGTCAATGCGCGAATGAATCGAACTTTGACCCGCCCTATTCACGCTTGCATAGTTGGGACCATGAAAGAAGACGTTGGCGACCGACTGAACGAGCTTATGCAGGCCCATCCGCTTTACCGTGGACGCGGCGGACAAAGCGCGCTCGGCAAAAAGACGGGCGTTCCGCAGCCCACCATCAACCGTATTCTCGGGAAGAAATCGCTGCCTGAACTGGGCACGCTGTCAAAGCTGGCTATCGAGTTCGGCGTCACAACTGACTGGCTAATGACCGGGCGGCCGCCGAAGTTCATCGCGGATATCGTTCTCACCGATAGTGCAGGCAAC
Source organism: Paraburkholderia rhynchosiae (assembly GCF_002879865.1). Taxonomy (GTDB): domain Bacteria; phylum Pseudomonadota; class Gammaproteobacteria; order Burkholderiales; family Burkholderiaceae; genus Paraburkholderia; species Paraburkholderia rhynchosiae. The sequence continues at coordinate 33,172 of NZ_PNXY01000026.1, read as the reverse complement.
GTGACACTCGTCGAGGCGAAGCAGCATCGACAGGACCGGCGAGCCGTTGAAAAAATGGCCGCAGAACAGGCGCTGCCCGAGTACGTGTCCGAGGCGATCGCCGCAATCCATAAGGCTTACGCGGACAACGTACCACGCGAAGCATTTGATGCCGTGCGGGTACTTTTTTCTCAGCTAAAACCCTCGGTTGGTGGCACTATTACTCCTCCGAATAAAGACGAGGCGGTGAAGTCCTCAACCGCGATGCAGAGCATCCGCGAGACGGCCGAGAGAGCCCAGAAGGACGCAGAGAGCCACCTCGCCACACGTACCGAGGACCAACGTGCGGCGCGAAGAATCGGGGAAAAGCGATCAAAAAATATTCGACATTGAGTTGTATAGAAAGCGCAGGCGTCGAATACCAACTGATCGCGAGGCAAAGCCAATGGCAGTCCGAGAACCAGGCGGGTTTGACGGTCAGAGCACCGTCTACCGGGGAAACCTGTACGTGCACATAGACGAGGACGGAAAGGTCGACTTCGATATCGTCCGTGCCGAGCGCAACGACGCGCCCGCCCTAGTTATGGCATGTCTTGTCATGTGCATGAAGCTCACGCAGCTTATAGACGAAGAACAGCGCTCGTAGCACCTCTCCACGACACTCGCCTGCGCCGGCTCCAAGCCGGCGTTTTCGTCTGCGCATAATTATTCATTCGCGCATTGACATTTCTATTCGTTGACGTATAGTTCCGATCAACGCAGCACACAATACACGGAGAAAGCGATGACCTTCACCTACTTCTGGAACGGCGCCAGCGTATCGCGCGCACAAGCATCCCTCCTCGTCGCTCGGGAGGCTTACAGCCACGGCTACGAGAAAGAAAACTGGGAGCCCGCGTTTCGTTCGCCGGGTACCGAAGAGCGTCGCGAGTTTCTCAATGAGATCAGCGGCTACCAACTCGAGATCGTTGCCCACTAAGCGATCGATCGCCTCTCTCCTCGGAGAACAGCCATGCAAACCGGAACAGTTCGTGACGAAGAAGGAAATGAGTTCGCGGGCCAGAAGCGACCGAATGGTTCGGTCACCTGGAAGGTGGGCTCGATGACGCGCTACGCGGATATCGGCGACTTCGCCGATCTGGGGTTCACATGGACCCCGGCCCCTGCGGATGACGATGCCCCGCTCGCATACCGCGAACCGGTCGATGCACCGCGTTTCTTTCGCATAACTGGCGAAGGTTTGTAGGAGAGCGCCATGTCTCAGATTGCATCCGACCTGATCGAGTTGAAGCGGCTGGCTGACGGTGGCGCCGGCGCACTGACCGAGCATCTGCTTCGCGAGGTCGCGGCGGACATCATCGCCGAAGGCGTTGCGGACGAACGAGGAGGCTGCTGATGGATCCGGTCGTTCAGTCAATTGCGGTCGTATTCACAGTTCTCGCAGTCTCGCTTGGATTCGAAATAAAGCGTCTGCTAACTCGAAAGTAATACCCCCAGAGGGCGAATGGTTCTTCCCAGTCAGGAGTCCAGTCATGCGCTACGTCGACAAAGACCTGAATCACGATTACCGCCTCACGCGCGATGTGGATGAGGTCGAGCCGATATCACCAGAGCCATACGGAGATTTTCTAGATCGCCGTTTGAAGGATGAGGCCTATCTGGATTTCCCAGCCCCGTACTCGTTTTCTCAGGTGCTGCAATGAGCAATCTCGTCATCGGGTTTCTGATGTGGTCGTTCGTCGCGTTTTGCCTCTGCCGCATCGTGAGGTTCGCGTGAACCGTTACTTCCTGAATCGCCTTGCCGGCCGCGTTGTGCGGCGCGTGCTTGGCATGCAGCGCGAGCCCGTGCGTCAGATGTCAGAAGGTGATTACCGCCTGATCGAGCACGCTTTCGCGTTCGTGGTTGCGACCGCCGCGTTGGGTCTTGTGGCGTCAGTACTGCTCTTACTCAATTGGAGACCGACATGCTGAAAGACCGCATTCTCGATCTGAAGTACGAAATGCTGTGCGCCCGCACGGCCCGCCGTCAGGAGGCTGCGAAGGCCGCCCTCGTTCGTCGCGGCGTGGTGCCGCGCGTTCGGATCAGCGGCGCCTACGTGCCGCCCTGCGTAGCTCGCGTCTACACGTACACGAACGTTCGAGGTCTGGCGTGAAGGACTTCAACTCGTGGTTCCTCGATACCACCGAGCGCATTCTCGCACCGAAGAAGATCGAGCGCGTTCTCACGCCTGAAGCTCAGGCAGAGCGCGACGACTTCAAAGCCATCGGCTACGAGGACAGAGGATGCACCTGCTTTACCGGCTGCGTCCCGTGCGGCTGGTGTACGCATCCCGGCAATCCGTTGAATCAGGACGAAGACGAATCCTGCTGGATGGAGGTGTCCCAATGATCCGCGCTATGGACCGCTTCTACGAGAAGCACCCGAACATATCGTTCGCGATCGCAGTGCTCGCGGTCTTTGCGATTATGTACATCGCACGGGACTGGGACCAGTCGGAAACGTCGGTGCTGCGTCTGCAGATGATGGCGGCAAGCCGGAGCGCGACCTGATGAGCAACCTGACCATCCGGGCGTCGGCATTCGGTGGACTCTTCGACTGCGGGTACAAGTTCGAAGGCGAACACATTCTGGGCATGAGGCGCCCAGCAGGCGTGCGCACGCTGCTCGGCACCGCGACGCATAGCGGCACTGCAGCCTTCGATTCGGCACGTTTGCGCGGCGAGAGCATCTCGCCCGATGACGCCGCCGGCGTGTTCGTTGATGCCCTGCGCAACCCCGAATACGAGGTCAAGGTATTCGACGACGATCTGTCGTTGAAGGAAGCCGAACGGATCGGTCTGACGCTCACGACGAAGTATTGCACTGAGATCGCGCCGCAATTCCATTACACCGCAGTGGAAATGACTCTCAAGCCACTCGAAATCGACTGCGGCGGCGGTGTCACGATCACTCTGACCGGGACGATGGACCGTGCGCGCGCGGCCGAGACAGACGCCGGCACGATCATTCCGGACGTCAAGACAGGTTCGAAGGTCGTCTCGAACGGCGTAGCCAACATCAAGGCGCGCTCCGCGCAAACCGGCACCTACCAGCTGATGTATGAGCACACGATGCGCGAGCCGACTGCTGGTGCGCAAGTCATTGCACTCGGCACCAGCTCGAAGACACCGGTCGCCGTCAGCCCCGTTTTTGATGCGCGCCGCATTCTCATTGGCACCGATGAAGCGCCCGGGCTGATCCAACTCGCGGCAGACATGTTCCGCGCCGGCCTTTTCCCGCCTAACCCCGCTTCGTATCTATGCAGCAAGCGCTACTGCGCCCGCTGGGAGCGATGCATTTACAGAGAGGATTGACACCATGAACGCACGCACCCTCGCCGACGTCGCGCAACAACCGATTGCCGGCAGCGGCTCAACCGACGTCACCATCAACATGTTCTCCGCGCAGGGATTTGCACTAGCCCAGCGACTCGCTAACGCCTACCAATCGTCGAACGCGGTACCGGCGCCGTTTCGGTCAGTTGTCACGAAGCGGGAAAAGCGTGGCGACGACTATGTCGACGTAGAAGTGCCGAATCCTTCGGCGATGGGTAACTGCATCGTCGCCATTGAGACGGCACAAGCCGTCGGCATGTCGATCACGGCGGTGATGCAGAACGCTAACATCATCGAAGGTCGCCTGACATGGTCTGCGAAGTTCGTGATCGCTGCGATCAACGCCTCCGGTCGCTTTCACCCGCTCCGATTTGACCTCCAGAACCTGGGAATCATCAAGGCCACTTACAAGGAGAAGGGCTCGTGGAATAAGCAGAACCGCAAGTACGACATGATCGAAAAGGAAGTCGAGATCGAGAACCTTGTGTGCGTCGCCTGGACTCTGCCCCGCAACGTTCAGTTCCCGCGCGACGTGTACACGTTGGCCGACGCCAAGGCCATCAAGCTTCCTGTGATTGAGTCGTCGCCGGTAAGCATGCGCCTGGCTGTCGAAGAAGGCTGGTACAGCAAGCCAGGCAGCAAGTGGCAAACGGAAATGAAGTACCAGATGCTGCAGTACCGCGCAGGCTCTTTCTTCGGGAATATCCACGCACCTGACGTCGTGATGGGTATGGGACGCACCACCGAGGAAGCGATCGACACGATTGACGTCACGCCGCAGGCAGACGGGACGTACGCAGTGAGCGTCGAAACTCTTCGCACCCAGCCTGCTGCATCGAGCGAGTCCGAAACCAAGAACAAGGTCGTGGACGCTACCGACGTCGAGTCAACTGAAAAAACAAAGCAAACGGATGGCCCCAGCGCGGCTCAAGCCCAGGCTGGTGGCAGTCCCGCATCGAGCGCGACCGCCTCGACGGTTTCAGGGGGCGAGACGAGCGGCCCGCTCAGCTACGCACAGATCGTTGATCGCCTGAAGGCCGCTGATTCCAGCGACGCGCTGGAAGGCTTGCGCCCTCTGATCAACGACGTGCCCGATCCGCAACAGGAAGCTGAATTGGTCGAGTTTTTCACAGACCTCCAGAAGAAATTCGCCCGCGCCAACCAACGCGCCAGCCGCAATTCTAACCGGCCGTCGGCCGAATAACCCGCGCACGATCGCGACCCCTTCATTCCGTCGATAGGAGCAAATGGACATGGCATTCGAGTACGAACGGCAGTTGACGAAGCTGATGCACATCAACATCCGCACCGAGAAGCATGGCGATCAGGACGTCACCGCCGTCGATCTGAGCCTGCGCTACACAGCGAGCAACCAGTCGCTCGCGATGCTCTCGCCCACGCTCAAGTCGTCGCTGTACGAGAAGGAAGACACGCCGCAGCAGGAGGTGAATCCGGATGTCGATCACCTGACGGTTGTGAAGAACCCGAAGATGGGCCGCATCAAGTGGGAAGAGAAGTACGAGCACGCCCGATTCGTCTTCCACATCGGCGCCAGCGGCAAGGAAGACGTCAAGAGCGCTGACGCGACCGCCGGGAAGCTTGTGATCGATCCGAAGCAGGGCGGCACCGTCGTTTATGACTATCAGGTCAGTCTTTACCCGAGCGATACGGATCTCGCAAAGATGGCCGGCAAGTTGAATCAGGAAGTGTTCATCACGCTTGATCCGGAAGGCGGCGAAGCGGAAGACGTGAAAGACAAGGCTGACACCGGCAAGGGTGCGAACGAGATCGCCGAGCAGTTGAAGGCAGCTAACTCGCGCGGCGGTGGACGTACCAAGAAGCAACTCGCGATCGTCGAATAAACCTTCACGGGGAAAGTCGGCACCGACCGGATGAAGCTGCCGCGCAGCGCGAATCTCCGACAGATGCCAGCGAGTACCCCCTCCTTCGAGAACCAGAATGAAAATCAACCATATCGTCGCGACGAACTTCATCGGAGCGAGCTCCATCGACGTGTCAATCGAAACTCCCGTGGCCGTCTTCGCCGGTAACAACGGTGCCGGCAAGAGCAGCCTGTGCGAAGGCATCAGCGCGGCGCTAACGGGCGATGTGTCACGAGTCGCGCTCAAGAAGGAATACGGCGATCTCGTCACTACCGGAAAGAAGAAGGCCGAGGTCGTTGTCTCAACCGACCACGGCGAAGCAAGCATCGCGATGCCAGACGGTAAGCACGTCGGCCTTCCTCTGCACGCTGAAGCGCTGCCGTTCGTGCTGCGCCCTTCCCTGTTCTCATCGATGAAGGATACCGAGCGCCGCACGTTTCTGTTCGGGCTGACTGGCATCACCCTTAACGGCGCGACCGTCAAGGAACAACTGATTCAGCGCGAGTGCATATCTGCCAAAGTCGACACCGTCCTGCCGATGCTGCGCTCGGGGTTCCCGGCCGCTTGCGAGTTCGCCAAGGACAAGGCTAAGGAAGCCAAAGGCTCGTGGAAGGCGATCGCTGGCGAGCAGTGGGGGAAGGATAAGTCCGAAGGGTGGGAAGCGGAGATTCCCGACTTCGACGCCAAACGCCTCACGGCACTGAGCGAGCAGCTGGTGACAGTCGACGCTCGAATTGAAGAACATTCACGCACGCTCGGTTCATTGCAAGCGAAGCACGCTGCTTACACGAAGCACACTGCCAGCGCCGAGAACAACGCGGTAAAGGCGAAGGAACTGACTCGCTACACCGAAAAGCTGGCGTTCGACGAAGCTGAACTGGTGAAGGCCGAGGCGGCGCTGCTCGAGGCTCAACAGCGAGCAGGCACCGCGCCGCGTGAAGGCTTGGTTCACGACCTGGCACGAGGCGTTGACTACCTTCTTTCGTTCGAAGAGGTCGATCCGGCAACTGAACAGGATGAGGCTGCACGCGCAGCGCTGGCCGCTTATGAAAAGCAGTATGGCAAGGTCAAACAGGAAGGTGGCGACGCGGAAGCGCGCGCTGCACTGCCCGCGCTGATTCAGGCTCGCGACCTCATGAAGCGGTCAGTCGACAACGACAAGCGCGCGCTCGACGAAGCGAAGACCGCTGCGGCCGCGCTGGAATTGTCCGCAGACGTCGAGAAAGTGACCGACGAAGACATCGCCGCGGTGAACCGTTCGCTTGAAGCCGCGCGCCAGCAGCGTAAGACGCTTGCCGACGAGCAACAGAAGATTCGCAATCAGAAGATGGCCGCCGACGCTGCAGTCGAAACGACGAAGAAAGCGGCCGCGCATCACGCCGACGTGATCGAGTGGCTCGCGATCGCAGACCAACTGGCCCCGGACGGCATCCCGGGAGAAATGCTGGCCAATGCCCTCAAACCGATCAACGCACACCTGGCTGAGTACTCGCGTTCCACCGGTTGGCCTTCAGTTGAAATCGGCGCGGACATGACGATTCGCTACGGCAAGCACCTCTACAGCCTGTGTTCTGAAAGCGAGAAGTGGCGCGCTGACGCAATGATCGCGGTCGCGATCGCGGTGCTGTCCGAACTGAAGTTCGTTCTGCTAGATCGGATGGACGTGCTGCAGATCTCGGCACGCGGCGATCTGCTCGCGTGGCTCGACGAACTCGCAGACCTCGGCGACCTGGACAGTGCTCTTGCGTTCGGCACGCTCAAGCAATTGCCCACCGGACTTGCGCCGACCACATCAGCGTTCTGGATCGAATCCGGCTCGCTGAAGCACGCAGAAGCTGCCCTCGAAACCGCGTAACCCCCTTCTCTCTCAAGCAAGGAACGCCATGACTCCCATCCTCGTGTTCGATACCGAAACGAACGGCCTGCCCCAATGGAATTTGCCGTCGGAAGATCCGTCGCAGCCGCACATCACCCAACTGGCAGCGGAGCTCTTCGACGAAGACAGCGGCAAGGTTCTGTCGTACATGAACCTGCTCATCAGACCGGATGGCTGGACGATTCCCGCCGATCTCGAAGAGTTGACCGGCATCACCAACGAGAAGGCAACGCTCTTCGGCGTGCCGATCGCGCTCGCGATGCAGATCTTCATTCCGATGTGGCGTAAGGCAACGCTGCGCGTCGCGCACAACGAAAGCTTCGACATGCGTATGGTGCGCATCGAGATGATGCGCCAACTGGACGCGGACGATGCGTTCCACGACGAGTGGAAAGCTGGGCCGGCGTTCTGCACGCAGTCCAACAGCACGAAGATCCTCAACCTGCCGCCGACGGAGAAGATGATCCGCGCCGGCCGCAAGCACGCGAAGTCACCGAATCTCGGCGAAGCGTACGAGCACTTCGCCGGCAAGCCGCTCGAGGGCGCGCACGACGCTGCGATCGATCTTTCCGCCTGCAAGACGGTGTATCTCGGGATCAAGGCTCTCCGCGCAAAGGCCGAAGCATGACTGCCAGCGAAATGCTCGACATTCTGGACGACGTTCGTTTCTACGATTACCAGTTCAAGGTGGTCGAAACGAATGGCCTGCCCGCTTACCTGCAGGCTACCTATCTTGAACCGGACATCGTTACGGGCGCGCCAGAGGTTCAGCACACGCGCAAATGGCAACTTTCCCGACACATGACAAAGAGCGAGTTCGTACAGACTGCTTTCAAGTGTTGCATCACGTCGATGGAACACCGGACACGCGAGCACTTTCGCTATAAAGGCGCCGCGGTGTTCGGACCGCACTTCGACGTGGACGCGCTGTTTGAGCTCTGCCAAGCGCGCCAGTTCGATTACAGGGAGGCAGCTTGAGAGCCGAAATCGAGAAGTATCTTGGCACCGTCATGCAATCGACGGCGAAGACCATCGCAGACAGGGTCGGCGCCGATCGTCTGCTGGTGTCGCGCGAACTCAACGCGATGGTGAGTTGCGGAATTCTGGAAAGAAAGCTGGAGGGCGTCGGCGGGCGCCATTCGGAATACATCTACTGGCTCACGCGCAAGGACGCTCAACCGGTATCGAAGGAAGACCACAAAGAGAGTCCCAAGTCTCTGCTCGAGGCGGTCGTGACGGCGGGGAACAATGCCTCGCCGAAAGTCGCAAAACCGGAAGTGACAGACGCGGAACTCGGCACCGTCGAAGAAGCATTGGACCTCGCCTTGCAGTTGCAGGCCGTCATTCGCGAACGAGACGATCTTCGAGTGCAACACGGGGCTGTTGTCGATTCGTTCGAGGTGTATCGCACCGCGGCAGTCGTTGAGATAGACGGCCTGAAAGAAGTGATTACCAAGCTGCGTGCGAACAACGCAGCGCTCGAACGGAGGATCGACGAGTTGACTCTGGTCGACGCGGAATTCGTGCCGTCTCAGGTCTTCGTGACGCTTGGTAGAACTGCGGCGCCGAAGCGTCACCGGACGCTCGAAAAAGCCCAACGCCGCGCACAGCTACTCGTGCGCACCGACAAGGAATCTGAGGTGCTGGTACTGGAGCCGGTGGGCCGCGTCGTGCGTGGTGCCGAATGGAGGTCCCAGTGACGACGAACGAACCGCTATTCGAAGCGCTCAAGCGGCTAGAGCATGCGGACCTTCCACCGACTGACCGCGAGATCCTGCGGCCCGCGTTCGCCGCGCTGCACGGCGGTCAGGCAATTGCGTTACCGGAACGAGTGGTACATCGAATTCGCGCGCTCGACGCGCAACTGAGCGTGTCGCCACGCTGACCAGAGCGTGGTGTGTGTTGAAAGCGGCGCATTCCCGGCCGCTCTTTTTACCGAACAGGAGAGGCAATGCAACAACTTCAGATTCCCCCGCTGTCCGAAGGCGAAGTGTACGTAGGCTCGATCGGCGACAAGAACGGCGACGTTCAACACATCGTCCTGCTGCCCGGCGACAACGAGCGTGCATCGTGGTCCGACCAACTGGCATGGGCGAAGAGCATCGGTGGAGATCTGCCGACGCGGGTCGAGCAGGCAATGTTGTTCGCGAACTTCCGCGATCAGTTTCAGCAGGCCGCTTACTGGTCAAACACGCCGGACGCCGATCCTGACTATGACGGTTGGGCCTGGTATCAGGACTTCTACTACGGTGGCCAGATCAGCAGCCACAAGGGCCACGCGCTCCGCGCGCGTGCCGTCCGCAGATTGTCCATTTAACCATTTATCCATTTCATGGAGCGTCTCACATGACGATCACGCTTGAGGCCATCAAGGCCGAGCACACGAAGGTTGCCGACATGATCGCGGCTTTCGAGAAGCAGGCTGCGACGACCGAGTACGTCGTCAACGCTGCGACGATCACTCTCTCGCCCAGCGAGCGCTACGCAGGATTGATCGTCGGCGAGAACGGCGAGCCCGATTATCACTTGGTCCTGCTCCCAGGTGAAGCCGAGAGCATGGACTGGGTTGCGGCCGGCAAGTGGGCACAGGAGCAAGGCGGTGCGCTGCCCACCCGGCGCGAGCAATCTCTTCTCTTCGCCAACCTGAAGAGCGAGTTCCAGTCCTCTTATTACTGGTCCGGCGAGCAGCACGAGAAGGAGTCAGGTTGGGCCTGGTGTCAGACCTTCAGCACCGGTGGCCAGCTCAACGGCCACAAGTACCACGCGCTCCGCGCGCGTGCCGTCCGCAGATTAATCCTTCAGTAATTTAGTCATTCTTCAGCATGGCCATCCATACCCAACTGCCAATTTATAAGGTCGCTTACGACATGCTCGACGTCGTGACCGACCTCGTAAAGAACATGCAGCGCGACTTCAAGCGCTCGATCGGCGAGAAGATCAGCGCCGAGTGCATCGAGATAACGGTACTCGTGTTTCGCGCCAATGTGGCTTCGAACAAGGAGACGCATCTGATGGAGTTGCTTGAGCGGCTGCAGGTGATCGAGCTGCTGGTTCGTCTCGCGATGGACAAGCGCCTGATCTCGCGCGGCGGATATGCCAAAGCCGTGGAACTCAGCACGAGCATCGGCAAGCAGGCAACTGGATGGCGTCGCGCCGCAAATCGCCCGCTTCATGGAGGCCAAGGCCGTCATGACTGAGCGATCTTTCAATCTGGTCGTGCCGCTGGCTCACGAGGCCACCGCCATGCGCACCACGGAAACCACCCGCCGGCGTGCGGAACGGTCCGGCGCAGTTTCCCCGCTGAGCGATCGGCCGGGCGACGTAGATAGCACGATGGATGCGGTTGGGCCTGGTATCAGAACTTCAACAACGGTAACCAGAACAACAACCACAAGAACAACGCGCTCCGCGCGCGTGCCGTCCGCAGATTGGAACGCGCAGGATGATTTCACTTTTACAGAGCTGGTCGAGGCGTATCTCGACTGCCGGCGCACGAAGCGCAACAGTGCTAGCGCGCTGACGTTCGAGGCGAACCTCGAGCGGAATCTTCGTCATCTATACGACGATCTTGTCGGCGGTAGCTACGCTCCGGGCCGCTCCATCTGTTTTGTGGTGACGCGCCCGAAGCCGCGAGAAGTGTGGGCAGCAGATTTCCGCGATCGCATTGTGCACCATCTGCTGTACAACCGTATCGGCCCGCGGTTCGAGCGTTCGTTCATCGCCGATAGCTGCGCCTGCATCGTCGGACGCGGCACGCTCTACGCAGCGCAGCGCCTCGAATCGAAGATTCGCAGCATCACGCAAAACTGGAGCCGGCCGGCGCACTACCTGAAGTGTGATCTTGCCAACTTCTTCGTCAGCATCGACAAGACGATCCTGCGCGAGCTGCTCGCCCGCAAGATCAGCGAGCCGTGGTGGATGGCCCTCGCCGAGACTGTCCTGTTCCACGACCCGCGCGAGAACTTTGACTTGCGAGGCGACCGGTCATTGATCGCGATGGTGCCGCCGCATAAGCGCCTGATGAACCAGCCGGCTCACTTGGGCTTGCCGATCGGCAACCTGTCGTCGCAATTCTTCGCGAACGTCTACCTCGACGTGCTCGACCAGCGCGCGAAGCACGTTATCGGCGCTCGTCACTACATCCGCTACGTCGATGACTTCCTCTTCCTGCACGAGTCCACCGACTGGCTGAACGCCGCCCTGCGCGACGTGGATGCGTTCCTGCCGGCGACGCTGGGCGTGCGACTGAACCCGCGTAAAACGATCCTTCAGCCGGTCTCGCGTGGCGTCGATTTCGTAGGTCAAGTCATCAAACCGTGGAGCCGCTCGACGCGGCGCCGCACGGCGAACGAAGGTATGCGCCGCGTCGCGGCCGCGCCGGATACAGACGTGTATGTCTTGGCGAACAGCTACTTCGGTCTGCTGCGGCAGGCACCGTCGAGTCACCATGACCGGGCGCAGCTAGCGAACGTTATTCGCGATCGCGGGCACGCGGTGAGTCACGCCTTGACCAAGACCTTTCGCGGAGGTTCGATATGACGAAGCGAAAGCCCGGATCGACCAGACCACCGCGCGTGTTGTGGTCGCCGGAACAGGATGCCATTCTCAAGGCTCGCTATCCGAATGAACGTGCTGAAGATCTGGTGGCAGTTATTGGTCGATCGTTGATTTCTATCCGGGGTCGCGTCGCTAAGCTCGGCCTGAAGAAGAGTGAGGCCTTCTTTGCGGCCTCTGAATCAGGTCGAACTACCGGCGATCGAGGCGCCGGGACCCGTTTCTATAAGGGTATGCCGAGCCACAACCGGGGTACGAGGCGTCCCGGCACCGGCAGTCGCACGTCGTTCAAGGCTGGTCAAAAGCCGCTCAACTGGATGCCAATCGGAAGTCTTCGCGATAGCCAGGGCGGCTATCTGCAGGTCAAGGTGTCCGAAACGGGAAACCAGATGAAGGACTGGGTTTTCCTCCATAAAAAGCTGTGGGTGGATGCGCACGGTCCGATTCCCAATGGACATGCAGTCGTATTCAAGGATCGGGACAAGTCCAACGTTGTGTTGGATAACTTGGAACTGATCACGAAGCGCGAGCTGATGGCACGCAATTCCGTTCACAACCTGCCGCCCGAATTGAAAGAGGTAATTCACCTTAAGGGCGTTTTGACAAGGAAGATCAATGGCAACGATTGACGAACTGCGCACCCATCTGTTTGCCACGCTGGAAGCGCTCAACGACAAAGAAAATCCGATGGATATCGAGCGTGCCAAGGCTGTGGCCGAGGTAGCTCAGGTAATCATCAACTCCGCGAAGGTCGAGGTAGATCACCTCAAGGTTACCGGTGGCAAGGGCACAGGCTTCATTGCCGACAACAAGGATTTGCCGAGGGGAATCACCGGTGTAACGCAGCACAAAATTGCAGGCTGACCCGACATGATGACCCTGCCGCAGTATTTCCTCGTCAAGATCGCCGAGGAAGCATCGGAAGTCGCACAGATCGCGCTCAAGACAGCGCACTTCGGTCTCAGCGAGATTCAGCCGGGCCGCGCTGAGACAAACGCCGAGCGCGTGTATGGTGAACTGAATGACCTGCTCGCCATGGTGCATCGCCTTGGCGAAGTGTCGAACGGTGAATTCTGGTTTGACATTGGTTCGCCGGATCACGTGGCCATTGCCACGAAGCTGGCAAAGGTCGCGCACTTCCTCACCTATTCGCAATCGCTTGGCCTTGTCGAATCCGGAGTGCAAACATGACCACCCCATCCAGCGCGCAGAGCGGGGGACTGAGGCAGTGTCCTAGCCCAATCGTGCGTAGACCGCTAGCCCGCAGCGCCCACGCCGAGCTCGTCGTCATCGTCCATCGCATCGGGATCGTCGCCCAACGCTCGCAGCACGTCGCGCAGGAATTCCTCCTCGGCGATCGCAAATTCGGGCGTGCCGGGTATCAGGTCGTTAAGGCTCTTTTTTCCCTGCGCTTTCCGAACAGCGTCAACGCTGATCCCCAGTGCCTGGGATTCAAGGTAGCGCGGATGTCCCGGGCCAAATTTGGGTTCGTTTTCATTGTCCATGAATCCGATGACGGCAGCGGACAGAGAAACTTTAGGGGTGCACTGTGAGCGAGAACAGCAAAATCGAGTGGACCGACCACACATTTAATCCGTGGGAAGGTTGCCAGAAGGTCGGCCCGGGCTGCGATCATTGTTATGCCGAGGTGCGTAACGCGCGCTTCGGCGGCGGCACGGCGATCAATTGGGGGCCCGGAGCGCCACGGCGCCGCACGTCGCCGGCGAACTGGCGCCAGCCGCTGCAATGGAACACTACGCACGCCGAGTTCTTCGCCGCGCACGGCCGCCGGCAGCGCGTATTCTGCGCGTCGCTTGCCGACGTGTTCGACAACGCCGTTGATCCGACGTGGCGCCACGATCTGTTCGATCTAATCGAGCAGACGCCGAACCTTGACTGGCTGCTCCTCACGAAGAGGATCGGGAACGTCATGTCGATGATTAGCGAGACGGCTCAGTATCGGTTTGACTTGGAATGCCTCGAAAACCCGAGCCTGCCCAACAACGTCTGGCTCGGTGCGACGATCGTCAGCCAGGAAGAGGCCGACCGCGACGTTCCGAAGCTGCTCGCTGCGCCAGCGCGAGTGCGCTTCCTGTCGATGGAGCCGCTCCTAGGGCGCGTGCGCCTCGATGCCATTTGCGGGCAAGACTGGGACGAGGATCTTCGCGTCAATGTGCTTACGGGATACGGCATCACATCTCCCCGCCAAGAGAAGCCTCACCAAGTTCTCGAAGAGAAGATCGACTGGGTAATCGTCGGTGGCGAAAGCGGCCGAGGCGCGCGGCCGATGCATGCGGACTGGGCGCGTTCGCTGCGAGACCAGTGCGCCAACGCTGGTGTTCCCTTCCTGTTCAAGCAATGGGGTGAATGGTCTGAACCCGGCGTTAGCTTTCCTGACGGAAGACCAGATCTATCTGAATCCGACGAACTCGCGCGATTCAAAGTCGGCAAGAAAACCGCCGGCCGCCAGCTCGACGGCCGTACGCACGACGAATTTCCGGGGGTCGAATGAAAGAAAGACCGATCCTTTTTAGCGGCGCCATGGTGCGCGCGCTGCTCGACGGCAGCAAGACGCAGACGCGACGAATTCTCAAGCAGGCATCCGGGCCAAGTCTGAGTGTCGACTGCGACGATCGTGGTTTGGCCGAGCTATCGTGGCTACATGGCGACGGCCCCGGGCACGAAGTCCATGAGCGCATACAGCGAGTGCCGTGTCCCTATGGTGAGCCCGGCGACCGACTCTGGGTGCGCGAATCGTTCTGGGGCTGCGATGCGCCTGGCTATGGTGATCAGCCGTGCGTGGTTTATGACGACGAGTGGCACGGAAAGGAATACCGGGCCGCCGAGATCAGGCCGTGGGCGCGCAAATTTGGACGCATCCCATCGATCCACATGCCGCGCGATTGTTCGCGCATCACGCTCGAAATCACTGGCGTGCGCGTGGAGCGGTTGCAGGACATCAGCGAGCAGGATGCGCTCGCCGAGGGCGTCGAGTCTCCTGACGCCGAGCGCGACGAACACGATTGGAGCATCTGTCCGCAGTGCGGCGGCACACGTCTATATGACGCAATCGGGCCGAATCTCGGCGTAATGCCGGACACCGATTGCAGGAAATGCGACACGCACGCGAAGCGATACCGGAACTCATGGGACAGCCTGAACGCTGCGCGCGGCTACGGCTGGGACACGAACCCGTGGGTGTGGATCGTCGAATTCAAGAGAGTTGCGGAGTGAGCATGGATACCCGACTAATGTCCGATCAGGATCTCATCGACGTAACCGGCAAGAAGCGTCACAGCGCGCAGGCTGCGTGGTTCGAGCGTCATTTCGGCATCACGCCAGTGCAACGCGCGGACGGGCGTATCATCCTCACCTGGGCGGCGTTCGAAGGGTTGCAGGCCAAACGCGCCGGCGTCGGGCCCGCGACCAGCAGCGCGAACACCGAGCGTCCGCCTCTCATGCCGATCCGGAGGGCCGCTTGAACGCTCGTCGCAGAACCAAGGCGGACGGCCTGCCGAACCGCGTGTACAACCGCTCGAACACGTTCTGGTGGGTGCGCAACACTGACCAGAAATGGATCCGGCTGTGCCGCGTCGACGAGGGCGAAACCCGGATGCTCGAGCGCCTCGCAGAGGAAAAGCGGAAGATCGAGATCGATCCGGATTCCGGCAACATGCCGCGTCTGCTCGACATCTACATGCAGACCCACGAAAAGCAATACGCGGAATCGTTCCAGGCTGAGTGGAAGCGGCGCGGCGAGACGATCAAGACAGCGTTCGCGAAATACGACATTCAGCAAGCGGACGCGGGCGCGATCGACGACTTCCTGCGTGGCAACTGGGCAGACAAGCTGCCCACATTTCAGGCGATGCACGGCTGGCTGTCGAAGTTCTTCGCTTGGGCAACTGTGCGGCGATACGTGAGCGCCAACCCGTGCCGGGAAGTTCAGGTGAAGAAGCCGAAGGTCCGTAAGGTGTATATCCCGAACGGGCACTTTCTGGCGATTCGCGCGGCGCTGACCACCACGACGTATGAGAAGAAGATCAAGGGAGAAGTCCGCACCATCACGGCCAAGGTGCCGAGCGGGCCGATGATGCAGGTATTTGTCGACCTCTGCTACCTGACGTGCCAGCGCTCGACCGAGATTAGATACTTGCGGCTCGATCAGATCGACCGGGAAGCCGGCGTGATTCACTTCGTGCCGACGAAGACGGAAGATTCGAGCGGCGAGGCTGTAGATTGGCCGATCACGCCAGAGATCGACGAGGTGCTGAAGCGCGCTCGTGCGCTTGAACCCACATTCGGACAGACGTATGTCGTGCGCGATGCACACGGTCAGCCGTACACGGATCAGGCTTGCCGCGACGCGTGGGAAGGCGCGATGGTCCGCGCGAAGCTAGGCGACAAGCCCTACACGATCAAGGATATTCGCGCAAAGGCAATGACCGACGCGAACAAGGCTGGCTACGACCTCGATGCCCTGCAAGTGGCAGGTGCGCACTCTGACCGGTCGACGACAGCCGGCTACATCAAGTCGCGTCAGGTGCCGGTTTCGACAGTCAGGTTAGCGCTTCCGGGCGGCTGAATATTGGAATACTTCCAATATGCCTTTGAATTGCGCTGAGATAGACAGCCAATGAAAAAGCCGCAGCGCCTTACGGCGTGCGGCTTGTATCTTGGTCGGGGCGAGAGGATTTGAACCTCCGACCACCTGCACCCCATGCAGGTACGCTACCAGGCTGCGCTACGCCCCGAACAGCACAAAATTATAACAGACACTTCATTCGAATAGAACCGCCTGCACCAACAAAGCGACTAGCGGCTCAACAGATCGATTACGTGCAGCAGTTCCTTGCGCAACTGCTCAACGTCGACGGCGGCTGTTGTTGCTGCCGGCGGGACGACGCCTTCCATCTGCTCTCCCGCCTCAGCGGATGCGCCGTGCGCCCCGCCGCCATGCGAATCGAGCCGGTTGCGCGCGCCGTTGATCGTGAAGCCCTGCTCGTACAGCAACTCCCGAATCCGCCGGATCAACAGCACCTCATGATGCTGGTAGTAACGGCGATTGCCGCGCCGCTTCACCGGCCTCAACTGCGTAAACTCCTGTTCCCAATAGCGCAACACATGCGGTTTCACGCCGCATAGTTCGCTGACCTCACCAATCGTGAAGTAGCGTTTCGCCGGAATCGGAGGCAAGACGACTTTTTCCATCGTCGCTGTCATCGTCAGTTAGCCGTCGTGGTGGGTTGCGCAGGAACGCCGCAGTCGATCAGCGCGTGAAGCTCGCTTCCGCGCCGTTCTCGACCAGAGCCTTCAGCTTTTGACTTGCATGGAACGTCACAACGCGACGCGCGGCAATGGGAATCGCCTCGCCGGTTTTCGGGTTTCTGCCGGGACGCTGCGGCTTGTCGCGCAACTGGAAGTTGCCGAAGCCCGACAGCTTCACGCTGTCGCCGCTTTCCAGCGCATCCCGGATCACCTCGAAAAACGCTTCCACCATGTCTTTCGCTTCCCGCTTGTTGAGCCCGACATTGTCGAACAGCAACTCGGCAAGTTCCGCTTTAGTGAGCGTCGGCGTTTCAGTTGAAACGGCGGCGGGTGATGTCGGAATTTCTCGAATCATGGCGCTGCGTTGCGCCGTAAGAAGGGCTTCGAAATCACTCGAGTTCATTTCATTCATATCTATCAAATGGCGCGCCAAGCAGAAAACAAAGGATGCGGAAACAGCCGTGCAATTGTTAAATGCGGGTTATCCGCGCAACCGTGCGCCATATACTCGAGCCAGACGTTCCACCAGAGTCTGAATGGCCAGATCGACCGTTTCGTCCTGAAGGGTCCCGCCAGTATCTTGCAAGGTCACACGGAACGCAAGGCTTTTCTCGTGAGCGGCCAGACCGCCGGAAGTGTTTGATTTTGGACGGAATTCGTCGAAAAGCGCAACCTTCTGAACGGTCTTGCAGGCGGCCTCGGACTGGGCCTGGTAGAGCTCGTCGAGCAGCGCCTGAACCTCGATTTTCTGATCGACAACCACCGCGATATCGCGACGCACCGGCGGGAATTTAGACACTTCCGACGGTGTGGGCAATATGCGCTGCATTAATGCTTCCGCTTCGACTTCAAACAGAATCGGCGCATGCGGCAAATCATATTTTTGCATCCAGCGCGGATGCAGTTCGCCAATCCAGCCGACTGCGCGGCCATTCAATTCGATGCGCGCGCTGCGTCCAGGATGCAGCGCCGGATGCTCTGCCTTCATGAAGCGCGCCACGGCCGGCGCGAGCACCGCTTCGAGATCGCCCTTCACGTCGAAGTAGTCGACGGTGCGCGCCGGCGCGCCCCATTGCTCTTCGAGCGCGGGACCGTAGGCGAGCCCACCGATCATCTTCGGCTGCGCGAAGCCTTCGACCGTCAGCTCGCCGGCTTTGATAGACGGATCGTGCAAGAACACGCGGCCGGCTTCGAACACGCGCACGCGGTCCGCTGCACGGCGGTTCAGATTTGTGTGCAGCACGTGAATCAGGCTGCCGAACAGCGTCGTACGCATGACCGACAACTGGCTTGCAATCGGGTTCAGCAAACGCACGGGCTTGTCATTGCCTGCGAAGTCCTGTTCCCAGTCGGCATCGACGAAACTGAAGTTCACCGTTTCTGCGTAATCGCGCGCGGCGAGCGCGTGACGGATCGAGTGAATCGAGCGGCGCGTTTCGTTGGTCGCGCGCATTTCGCTTGTCGCGACCGGCGGGCGCGCCGGGATCTTTTCGAAGCCGTAGATACGCGCGACTTCTTCGATCAGGTCTTCTTCAATCTCGATATCGAAACGGTACGACGGCGGCATCACCGAGAACGTGTCGCCATCGCGTTCGAATGTGAGACCTAGACGCGTGAAGATCTGCGCGATTTCATCGGCGCCGATCGCGACTCCGATAATGCGGTTCGCGCGCGACACGCGCATCTTCACGGCCTCGCGCTGCGGCACGTTGACGATCTGATCGTCGACCGGACCGGCTTGGCCGCCGCAAATGTCGAGGATCAGTTGCGTGATGCGCTCGATATGCTCGACGGTGCTGGCGTAGTCGACTCCGCGCTCGAAGCGATGGCCCGCATCCGTGGAGAAGTTGTATTTGCGCGAACGGCCGCGAATGCTATCCGGCCACCAGAATGCGGCTTCGAGATAGATGTTGGTCGTGTCGAGTGTGACAGCCGTACTGTCGCCGCCCATGATGCCCGCGAGGCTCTCAATATGTTGTTCGTCGGCGATCACGCCAACGGTTTCATCGAGCTCGACGGTGTTGCCGTTCAGCAGCTTGAGCGTTTCGCCCTTGCGCGCCCAACGCACCTCCATGCCGCCGTGGATCTTGTCCAGATCGAACACGTGCGACGGCCGGCCCAATTCGAGCATCACATAATTTGAAATATCGACGAGCGCCGAGATGCTGCGCTGCCCCGAACGCTCCAGACGTTCAACCATCCATTGCGGCGACTTCGCATGCGCATTGACGCCGCGGATGACACGACCCGAGAAACGGCCGCAGAGATCGGGCGCCGAGATTCTGACAGGCAGCGTCTCGCCGAGCTTCACTTCGACCGGCTTGATCTCAAGCGGGCGCAACGGCGCGCCGGTAATGGCGGACGTTTCGCGCGCCACGCCGAACACCGACAAGCAGTCCGCCTTATTCGGCGTCAGCTTGATTTCGAAAATGGTGTCGTCGAGATTGAGCGTTTCGCGGATGTCCTGGCCAATCGGCGTATCTTCCGGCAGGACGAGGAGCCCGCTATGATCTACGGAGAGCTTCAGTTCGCGCGCCGAGCACAGCATGCCCTGGCTTTCCACGCCACGCAGCCTGGAGAGTTTGATGGCAAACGGCGTGCCGCCCGCTTCGGCCGGGGGCAGTTGCGCGCCGACCAGCGCCACCGGCACCTTGATGCCCGGCGCGACATTCGGCGCACCGCATACGATGTTCAGCGTCGCGCCCGTGCCGGCGTTGACCTGACAGACGTTGAGCTTGTCCGCATCCGGGTGCTTGACGACTTCCAGCACCTGGCCGACCACGATCTTCGAGGTCGGCGGCGCAGCCGGTCGCAGGTCTTCGACTTCGAGACCGGCCATCGTCAATGCGTGCGACAGCTTGTCCGTCGTCAGTTGCGGATCGACAAAGGTTCTCAGCCAGGATTCCGGGAATTGCATGGTTCTGTGTACGTTCTGATCGGGTTAGGTCCACGTGAGGCAAGTTACTGCGAGTCACTGACAGTCACTACGAGGACGCTGTGGCGGCACGCATTGCGTGCGGTGCCGCGCTCTATGCTTGTGGCGTCGTACGCGTTCGTTCAAGCGAACTGACGCAGGAAACGCAAGTCGTTTTCGAAGAACAGACGCAGGTCTTGCACGCCATAGCGCAACATGGTGAGCCGTTCGAGACCGCTACCGAACGCAAAGCCAATGTAGCGCTCAGGGTCGAGGCCCATGTTGCGGATCACCGTTGGGTGAACCTGGCCTGAACCCGAAATCTCGAGCCATTTGCCTGCGTTCTTTCCCGTTTCGAACAACATGTCGATCTCGGCCGACGGCTCGGTGAACGGGAAATACGACGGGCGGAAACGAACGAGAATATCGTCGCGCTCGAAAAATTTCTTGAGAAAGTCGGTGTAGACGCCCTTCAGATCGGCAAAGCTGATGTTTTCGTCGATCCACAGGCCTTCGACCTGGTTGAACATCGGCGAATGAGTCGCGTCGCTGTCCACACGGTAGGTGCGGCCGGGCACGATCACTTTGATCGGCGGCGTGTTGGTACGCGCGTAACGCACCTGCATCGGGCTCGTATGCGTGCGCAGCAGCAATTGACGGCCGTCGGCATCTTTGCCGTCGACGTAGAAAGTGTCCTGCATCGAACGCGCCGGATGATTTTCCGGGCTGTTCAACGAGGTGAAGTTGTACCAGTCGGTTTCAATCTCAGGGCCGTCGGCTACGTCGAATCCGATGCTGCCAAAAATCTGTTCGACGCGCTCCCACGTGCGCATCACCGGGTGCAGGCTGCCCGCGTTAGTGCCGCGGCCCGGCAGCGTGACGTCGATGGCTTCAGCGGCGAGGCGCTGATTCAGCAACGCGTCGGCCAGCGCCTGGCGGCGAGCCGTCAACGCAGCTTCAACGTGTTGCTTGACGAGGTTGATCCGTGCGCCCTCGGTCTTGCGCGTTTCGGGATCGAGTTTGCCAAGGCCCTTCAACAGCTCGGTCAGCGCACCCGATTTGCCGAGAAAGCGTGCTTTCTCATTCTCGAGGGTGGTGACGTCGGAGGCTTCTGCGAAGGCTTTTTGCGCGTCGGCGACAATCTGGTCCAGGTCCATTGATCCCATCATTTCAACGTCAGTGTTCTATCGAAGCAAACTGGTTCTACCAACAAAAACGGGGCTCGGTGAGGAGCCCCGTTTTTGCTGCAACGTCACCGAGACTACCGGATCTTCGCTGCAACGAACCACGCAGTTTTAATTGCCAGAAGCGCAATCAGGCTGCAACGGCGGCTTTCACCTGCTGAACGATCGCAGCAAAAGCAGCCTTGTCGAACACAGCCATGTCGGCCAGCACCTTGCGGTCGAGTTCGATCGAAGCCTTCTTCAGGCCGTTGATGAACACGCTGTACGTCATGTCGTGCTGGCGCACCGCCGCGTTGATACGCGTGATCCACAATGCACGGAACACACGCTTCTTGTTGCGGCGATCGCGATAGGCGTACTGGCCTGCGCGCATGACCGCCTGCTTGGCGATGCGATAGACGTTATTGCGACGGCCGCGGTAACCCTTGGCCAGCTTGATGATCTTCTTGTGACGGGCCCGTGCGGTAACCCCACGTTTTACTCGAGGCATGTTTCGCTCCTATGAGTTTCGGTTAAGGGTTAAGCGAACGGCAGCATTGCGCGCACGGAGTTCAGATCGGAATCATGAACTGCCGTCGAACCGCGCAGATGGCGTTTGTTCTTGGTGGTCTTCTTGGTAAGAATGTGGCGCTTGAAGGCTTGACCGCGCTTGACGGTACCGCCCGGACGCACCACGAAGCGCTTTGCAGCACTCTTCTTGGTTTTCATCTTCGGCATGACAACTCCATTATTAGATGGACATGGGTGTGCGGTCGGCCAGATGGCCATGACCCGCCCTTCGAAACCCATTCCACTTGGTATGCAGACCACCGATACCACCGGCAGCCGCTTTTCAGGAAACGGCGCGCATTTGCATAAGCGCCGCTCCGAAACCTGCTCATACCGCACCGGACACCCGGCGCGGCATCATCCAATCTCTCACAACCAGAACGCGCGCCACGTGGCGCGCCGCCGCTCTGACCGCTTACTTCTTTTTCTTCGGAGCGAGCACCATGATCATCTGGCGCCCTTCCATTTTCGGCATTTGCTCGACCTGACCGACTTCGTCGAGGTCCGTGCGCAGGCGCTCGAGCATGCGCATACCGATTTCCTGGTGAGCCATTTCGCGGCCACGGAAACGCAACGTGATTTTCGTCTTGTCGCCGTCGTCAAGGAAGCGGATGAGGTTGCGCAGCTTGACGTTGTAGTCACCGTCGTCAGTGCCCGGGCGGAATTTGACTTCCTTGACCTGGACGATCTTCTGCTTGAGCTTGGCCTCGTGTTGCTTCTTCGCTTCCGAGTACTTGAACTTGCCGTAGTCCATCAAGCGGCAAACCGGCGGAACCGCTTGCGGCGCGATTTCGACCAGATCCACGTCTTGCTGTTCCGACATGCGGAACGCATCAGCGAGTTTCACGATGCCGAGCGGTTCGTTCTCGACTCCGACCAGACGCACCTCGGGTGCCGTAATTTCACCGTTGATGCGGTGCGCAGACTTATCAGTAGCGATGTTACGTTTCCTCTAAAAATTAAAAAAACGAGCCGGGCTGCCAAGTGGCTCAGTTGAACGACTGCACGTTCTGGCGCAGACGCTCAATGAAGGAATCGACAGGCATGACGCCAAGGTCGACACCACCACGGGCACGCACGGCTACCGTTTGGGCTTCACGCTCCTTGTCGCCGACCACAAGCAGGTACGGCACCTTCTCGAGCGTGTGCTCACGTATTTTATAGCTAATCTTCTCGTTGCGCAAATCGGCCTCCACTCTAACCCCTTGTTTTTGCAACGATTGGGCCAGAGACTGTGCGTATTCGGCCTGACTTTCGGCGATATTCATGACCACCACCTGCATCGGCGCGAGCCAGGCAGGCATTGCACCAGCATGGTGCTCGATCAGAATGCCGAGAAAACGCTCCATCGATCCGACGATTGCCCGGTGCAGCATGATCGGGCGGCGACGGCTGTTGTCTTCCGCGACGTATTCGGCGCCCAGACGCTCCGGCAGCACCATATCGAGCTGCAACGTGCCGCATTGCCACGAGCGGCCGAGCGCGTCCTTGATGTGATATTCGACCTTCGGGCCGTAGAACGCCCCCTCGCCTGCCAACTCTTCCCACGTCACGCCGCAAGCCGTCAACGCTTCGCGCAGACCCTGCTCGGCACGGTCCCAGGTTTCGTCGGTGCCGGCACGCGCGTCGGGGCGCAGCGACAGCTTGATCTCGACGTTGTCGAAGCCGAAATCGCGGTACACGCTCATGGCCAGCGTGTTGAATGCAATCGACTCGCTGATGAACTGGTCTTCGGTACAAAAAATGTGGGCGTCGTCCTGCACGAAACCGCGCACGCGCATCAAGCCATGCAGCGCGCCCGACGATTCATTGCGGTGACACGAGCCGAACTCCGCGTAACGCAGCGGCAGATCGCGGTACGAACGCAAACCGTGATTGAACACCTGCACGTGACCGGGGCAGTTCATCGGCTTGATCGCGTAATCGCGCTTTTCCGATTCCGTCGTGAACATGTTTTCACGATAGTTCTGCCAATGGCCCGATGCTTCCCACAGCGAACGGTCCATGATCATCGGCGTCTTGATCTCGAGGTAACCGGCGTCGTTCACGCGGCGGCGCATGTACTGCTCGACCTGTTGCCATAGCGTCCAGCCACGTGGATGCCAGAACACCATGCCCGGCGATTCGTCCTGCATGTGGAACAGATCGAGTTGCTTGCCGAGCTTGCGGTGATCGCGCTTCTCGGCCTCTTCGAGCATGTGCAGATACGCGTCCTGATCTTCCTTCTTCGTCCAGGCCGTACCGTAGATGCGCTGCAATTGCTCGTTCTTCGAATCGCCGCGCCAGTACGCGCCGGCCAGCTTCATCAGCTTGAAGACCTTGAGCTTGCCGGTGGACGGCACATGCGGACCGCGGCACAGATCGGTGAAGCCGCCATGCGAATACAGCTTGATCTCGTCGGTAGCGGGAATCGATTCGATGATCTCCGCCTTGTACTTCTCGCCGATGCTCTTGAAGTAGTCCACCGCTTCGTCGCGCGACACCACGCGACGCGAAACCGGCTCGTCTTTCTTCGCCAGTTCCTGCATGCGCTTTTCGATCTTCTCGAGATCTTCCGGCGTGAAGGGGCGGCTGTAAGCGAAGTCATAGTAGAAGCCGTTGTCGATCACCGGACCGATCGTGACTTGCGCTTCAGGGTACAGATCCTTCACCGCGTACGCGAGCAAGTGCGCCGTGGAGTGACGAATGATATCGAGACCGTCTGCGTCTTTTTCGGTGACGATGGCAAGCGCCGCGTCATGGTCGATCAGCGTGGACGTATCGACCAGTTCACCGTCGATCTTGCCGCCGAGCGCGGCCTTCGCGAGGCCAGGGCCGATCGAAGCAGCCACTTCGGCGACGGTCACCGGGTGCTCGTACTGTCGAACAGAACCGTCAGGCAGACGTATCGAAACCATTGTGTTCTCCGTGGTGCCGACCGGCGGCGGCATATACAACCATCTAAAAACCCAAAAAAAATGCGGCCCCGCTTTCGAGGGGCCGCATTCACATTTCCTGCAAACTACACTGGCGAAATTGGTCCTCGACTAGCGTCGCTCCGAAGTGGTTTCGGTCAACGTTCGCGGTGTCATAACCGTATTCGCCTTTTGCGCCACAGGCGCTTACTGCAGCTTGCGAAACCCCGGCAATACCGGAATTTCTCTTTCGTTGGTAGGCTCGATTGGACTCGAACCAACGACCCCCACCATGTCAAGGTGGTGCTCTAACCAGCTGAGCTACGAGCCTGAAGAAACGAGATTATATGGAGCCCCACACTGCTTGGCAAGTACTTTTATGCATCGACTTTCAATTACTTCTACACATGTTATCCACTCGCTCGCGCATGAGCGCGTGCATGGATCAAGTCATCGACCCGCCACCCCGTTAGCCCTTGCGCGATGCCCGCACGACACCCGTCACTTCGCCGAGCAACGTGCAAGCGCGTTGAATCTGCGCGGCACTCGATACTTCCACGGTGAATTGCATGAACGCGGCATTACGGCGTGTCTGCGTCTTGACGCCGATCACGTTCATCTTTTCACGCGCAAAGACTTCCGAAATATCGCGCAGCAAACCCTGGCGGTCGGTTGCTTCGATCGAGAGGTCGACCGGATACACCGATTGCCCGCGGCCGCTCATCACGTCCGCCGACCATGCCGTTTGCAACACACGCTCCGGCGCGCGTTCGGCCATGCGCAAGAACGTCGGGCAATCGCTACGGTGAATCGACATGCCCTTGCCGCGCGTCACAAAGCCGGAGATGTCGTCGGGCGGCGCCGGGCGGCAGCAGCGCGCAAGCTGTGTGAGCAACGCGTCGACGCCGACCACCAGCACGCCCGTCGATGCACCGCGCGCCACGCTCGCGCCGCTACTGCGCTTCTCGAATTGCTCGGGGACTTCGACCACCGGTTCCGGCGGCGGTGCATCGTGCAGCGCCTGCTCGACGAGCCGCAAACTGAACTCTTCCTTGCCGACGACCGAGAACAGATCCTCGGTAGTCTTGAAGCCGAGTTTGGCAGCGAGTTGATCGAGGTTGACAGACGTCTTGCCCTCGCGCTGCAAGGTTTTTTCGACCATCGCGCGGCCACTCGCAATGTGCTCCTGCAGTTCGACAGCGTTGAACCAGGCGCGCACTTTCTGACGTGCGCGCGGGCTATGCAGATAGCCGAGCTGCGGGTTGAGCCAGTCACGCGACGGCCCGCCTTCTTTCACCGCGACGATCTCCACCGTCTGGCCGTTCTGCAACTGCGTATTCAGCGGCACCATCGCGCCGTCTACGCGCGCGCCACGGCAGCGATGCCCCAACTCGCTATGCAGGTGATAGGCGAAATCCACCGGCGTCGCGCCATGCGGCAACGCGATCACACGCGCTTGCGGCGTCAACACGTAGATGTGGTCGTCGTCAAGCGTGGCCTGGCGCAGCTGCTCCCACGGCTGTGCTGTGCGCTTGTCGCCGTGCTCCCCCTCCGACACGTCGTCCTTCCACGCGAGCAATTGACGCAGCCACGCGATCTTCTCGTCGTACTTCTCATTGGCGGCGAACTGGCCGCCGTAACCACGTGTGCCGGCTTCCTTGTAACGCCAGTGCGCGGCCACGCCGTATTCGGCGAACTGATGCATGTCGTGCGTGCGGATCTGCACCTCGAATGCGCGGCCGTCGTCGCCGATTACGACTGTGTGCAGCGACTTGTAGCCGTTCGGCTTGGGCCGCGAGATGTAATCGTCGAACTCTTTCGGCACCGGCTGCCACAGGTTGTGCACAATGCCGAGCACGGTGTAGCAATCCTTGATGTCCGGGACGATCACGCGAAACGCGCGCACGTCGTACAGTTCCGCGAAGTCTAGCTCCTTGCCGCGCATCTTCCGCCAGATGCTATAGATATGCTTCGGCCGGCCGCTGACTTCCGCGTGAATATTCGCGGCAGCGAGTTCCTGCTGCAGGCGTTCAATGGCCTGCGCCACGTAGCTTTCCCGTTCGACGCGCTTCTCGTCGAGCAGCTTCGCGATGCGCTTATAAGTTACCGGCTCCTGGAAGCGGAACGCGAGATCTTCGAGCTCCCACTTCAATTGCCAGATGCCGAGGCGGTTGGCGAGCGGCGCGTAAATATCGAGCGTCTCACGCGCCACATCCGGTGACGGAGTGAGCTTCGCCGCCGCGTAATAGCGCAGCGACTGCAGACGCGACGCGAGCCGGATTAACACCACGCGAATGTCCTGCGCGAACGCGAGCAGCATCTTGCGCAACGCTTCCACCTGCGCGCGCCGCGCGGCCTGTGCATCACGCCCCGCTTCGGGCATTGCGTTCTGAGCGGCGCGCAAGCTCACGGTGCCGAGGCGCAGCAGCTTGCGCACGTCGCCGACGAGTTGCGCGACTTCTTCGCCGAAGTTGTCGGCAATCACGCGCTCGGGGTCGCGCAAATGTGGCGTCAATGCAAACAATGCCGCCGCCAGCACGGCCGGCGGATCGACGTTGAGCGTACGCATGATCGACGCCGTGCCCGCCGCGTGATCCGCGAGCAATTCGCCCGACGACAGCCGCACCTCGCCCGCATTCTGACGCACAAACGCCATCGCTTCGTCAAAAGACGGGAGGGGATTCGGCGTGCGCGTAACGATTTCGGTATTCATGGTGCGGCGGCCCGTGGGCCTAAGCAAATCAACGGAATTTCGACAACAACTGCTCTGTCTGGCTTCGATTCGTTTCGCTTAGCTGCGCTGCGCAGCAACCACGACCACTTCGACGAGGCACTTCGGGTTCGCAAGCGGCGCTTGAACGGTAGCGCGCGGCGGCGTCGCGCCTTGTGCGACCCACTCGTCCCACACTGCGTTCATGCCGGCGAAATGCACCATGTCTGCGATGAAAATTTGCACCGACAACAAATGCGATTTGTCGCTGTTCACTTCAGCCAGCAGACGGTCGATGTGACCGAGCACTTCGCGCATCTGGCCCGTGATGTCCTGGTCCGCGTCTTCGGCGATCTGCCCTGCGAGGTAAACGGTGCCGTTATGCACGGCGATTTCCGAAAGGCGCTTGCCGACATGGTGACGAATGACTGCCATGAAGAATCCTGAAGTAGATGGAAGTATGTTGAACGGACATGCATCTGGTATGCCGCGCTAAAACGTCATGCCGAACTGCATATTATGACGCGTCGTCAGCCGGACCGATAAAGAACTGCCTCGCAATGTCGATCTGATCGGCCGAGAGAAACGCCGGCGCGTGCCCCACGCCGCTGATTTCGACGCTCGAAACGGCGCGCCCCGTGTGGACCATCTTCGCGACCGTTTCGCGCGACAGCAAATCGGACAGTTCGCCTCTCACCACCAGCACCGGCCCCTGAAACGACGCCAGCGAATGCCACAGCGCGCCCTCGCCCAGCTTCGCGGTTTCTTCCGTCGTCGCGGCAAAGGGCTGCGCGATGCGCGGATCGTAGCGGAAAAGCCACGTGCCGTTCTCTTCGCGAAGCAGCGGCGTATTGATTTCGCGCCATTCGTCCGGCGTGAGCGGGCCGAAGGTTCGCGCGAGAAACGCTGCGTGATCGATACCTTGCTGCAGCGACTCGAAACGCACGGGCTTGCCGAGATAATCGCCGATACGCTGAACGGCCTCCGGTTCCAGATGAGGCCCGACATCGTTCAGTAACAGCTTGCGGATAGGTGTGTCCGCGAGGCCAGCGAGTCCGAGCCCGATCAGGCCGCCCATCGACGTGCCGAACCAGTCGACTGTTTCGACATTCAGCCGCGCAATCAGCGTGACCATGTCGGCGACGTATTGCGGCACGGCATACAGGTTCGGACTGGCGAGCCACGATGACAGGCCCCGGCCGACCACATCAGGACAGACCACACGGTAAGTGCCCGCAAATTGCGCCGCAAGCCGGTCGAAGTCGCGCCCCGAGCGCGTCAAACCGTGCACGCACAGCAGCACGCGCGGATTGTCGGGATCGCCCCACTCGGTGTAGGCAATGCGGTGCAGACCCACGGCGCTCGCGCACTGCACATAACGTTGGCGGGGCATGGGCCGTTCGCCCGCGAAAGCTGTCGTGGCAGTCATCTGTGGTCCTTGTAAAAGCGTTGCGGATCGGGCCTGGCGTTAGCGCCAAGCGCCAGGAACCGGCAAGCATCGAATCTTCAAGTGATTGGTTCGGACGATTGTAAACCGCTTTGACGCGCTGCAAGGATCGGCCAAACGGTATAAGACGGTCGCCCGAAAAACGCGTGCCCAAAAAAGGAAAAGCGGGCGAGACTCACGCCTCGCCCGCTTTCCCGACGCCTCAAGCTCACGCGCACACGTCAGCCGGACAGCGGATTTCCGCAACGTCGATTCGACATCAATTCATCATCAATTCAGCTCACCGCGCTCACATCGAGCGGCGCGCCCGTCTTCGCCTTGATCTCGTCGACGCTCACGCCGGGCGCCAGTTCGGTCACCTTCAAGCCGTCGTCCGTGACTTCGATCACGCCGAGGTCGGTGATGATCTGGTCCACCACGCCCACCCCGGTCAACGGCAGCGTGCATTCTTCGAGAATCTTGTGCTGATCGCCCTTCGCGACGTGCTCCATCAGCACGACCACGCGCTTGACGCCGGCCACCAGGTCCATCGCGCCGCCCATGCCCTTGATCATCTTGCCAGGGATCATCCAGTTGGCGAGATCGCCTTTCTTGCTGATCTGCATTGCGCCGAGAATTGCCAGATTGATGTGGCCGCCGCGAATCATCGCGAACGAATCCGCTGATGAAAAAATCGACGAGCCAGGCAGCGTAGTCACCGTCTGCTTGCCCGCGTTGATGAGGTCGGCGTCGACTTCGTCTTCAGTCGGCGACGGTCCGATGCCAAGCAGGCCGTTTTCCGATTGCAGCCACACCTCGACGCCCGGCGGCACGTGGTTAGCCACGAGCGTCGGCAGGCCGATGCCCAGGTTCACATAAAAGCCGTCCTGCAATTCCTTCGCCGCGCGCGCGGCCATTTGGTCACGAGTCCATGCCATGATCAGTCTCCTTTCGCGCGAACGACGCGTTGTTCGATGCGTTTTTCCGGATGCGCATTGAGCACGATGCGCTGAACGAAGATACCAGGCGTATGAATCGCGTCCGGATCGAGCTCGCCCACCTCGACGATTTCCTCGACTTCCGCGACGGTAATGCGGCCGGCCATCGCGCACATGGGATTGAAGTTGCGTGCCGTGCGGCGATAGATCAGGTTGCCCGACTTGTCGGCCTTCCATGCCTTGACGAGCGCGACGTCCGCCGTCAGCGAATGTTCCAGCACGTAATGGTTTTCGCCGAACTGACGGGTTTCCTTCCCGTCGGCGATCAGCGTGCCGAAGCCAGTGTTCGTGAAGAACGCCGGAATGCCCGAGCCGCCCGCGCGCAGCTTTTCGGCAAGCGTGCCTTGCGGCGTGAATTCGAGTTCGAGTTCGCCGGCCAGATACTGGCGTTCGAACTCCTTATTCTCGCCGACATACGACGAAATCATCTTCTTGATCTGGCGCGTCTCGAGCAGCAACCCGAGGCCGAACCCGTCGACGCCCGCGTTGTTGCTGATGCAGGTGATGTTTTGCACCTTGGTGTCGCGCAGCGCCGCGATCAGCGCCTCGGGAATGCCGCACAGCCCGAAGCCGCCGACGGCAAACGTCTGCCCGTCCTTGACGATGTCTTTCAGCGCCTCGGCGGCGCCTGGATAGACTTTGTTCATCAGTATGTCCCTTCCTTTATGGAAACCCGAAACCGGTTTATTGCGGCTGGTACGACATGCTCGGGCGCGGCCCGACACGTCATTCTAGTCATCCGGGAGACGCTGTGCGTTCAGCTTGAGTGAAGCTGCGCGCAAACGCCGCCGCGGGCGCTTCGCCGCGTTCTCATGTGCCCGAAAGAGTACGCTCGCCGCGCCATACGGCACAATACGCAAAAATACATAAGTACTTGCCGCCAGCCCATGCCCGCACTGGATTACCAAACCGCTTTTCATCTCGCTCCGATCGGGCTCGTGCTGTCGCGTGAGCGCACTATCGAAGACTGCAATGACGAACTCGCGTCGATTTTCGGCTGCCCGCGCGAGGCGCTGCTCGGGCAGTCGTTCCAGATTCTGTATCCGTCGACGGACGAATTCGAGCGGATCGGCGCACGGATTCCGCCGATCATGACCGCCCAGGGCAGTTACGCCGACGACCGCATCATGAAGCGCGCCAACGGCGAACTGTTCTGGTGCCACGTGACGGGCCGCGCGCAGCGGCGCGCCGACCCGCACGCGGCGGGGGTCTGGACTTTCGAGGATTTGAGCGCGACGCGGCGTGTGGCCGTGGAACTGACGCCTCGCGAGCGCGAAATCGCCGCGCAGCTCGTGACGGGCAAAACGAGCAAGCAGATCGGGCGGGTGCTGGACATCAGCCCACGCACGGTGGATGTCTATCGCGCGCGGCTGATGCGCAAATACGATACCGGCAACGCAACCGAATTGCTACAGCGCCTGCTTGGGCATTGATTGAACGCAAGAGCGCAGCGTGAAGCCGCGTTGTGCGAAGTGAGGAGGTGAAGAGCGGCCCGAAGTCACGCCGCGAACTCGAGCCGCAATAACCGCGAACTTACGCGGCGGGCTCAGCCGTTTTCACCAGCGCGGCGCGCTCGATGGTCGCGCGCAACACGTCAGGAACCGGCACCGACTTGCCGGCCGCATAGTCGATCCACACGCAGCGGGCAGCGCCGCGCGCATAAACGGTGTTCGGGTTGTCTGCGCGCACGAGTTCGAACCCCGTGTCGAAGCTGCTGCGCCCAGGCGTCGCGACGCTCATGCGGCCGATCACGTCGCCGGGATAATGCAGTTGCTTGAGGAACTCCATCGACGCATTCACGATCACCGGCCCCTGCCCGTCCGCATTGTTGCCGGCAAAGCCGAGTTGCTCGAACCAGGAGATGCGCACCTGCTCCATGTAGCGGAAATAGACCGTGTTGTTCACATGGCCGAATGCGTCCATGTCGCCCCAGCGGATCGGCATCGACATCTCAAAAACGGCGTGAAAATCGCTCATCGTGCTTCTGCTCTTCTTACTTCTTGATGGATTGAATTCGGGTTGACTCGTGGCGAAACAGTTCGATGCCCGCACCTTAGCGCAGGCCTTTTATTGGCAGAAGGCCCGCACGCGTAAAACAGTTTCTTCGGAACTGCGTCACCGGAGCTGCCCTGCGGTGAAAATGCCCGTCGAACCGCACGCCAAACCGGACGCAAAATCGCGCTCAGGACAGACCGAAGCCGTCGTCGGCGGCGATCACCGAGCCGTTGATGAACTGCGATTCGTCGGCCGCCAGCAACAGCAGAAGCCCGTCCAGGTCGTCAGGCTTGCCGACGCGATGGCGCGGCAGCATCGACACGAGCTTTTGCCCCTGCTCGGTCGACCAGTGATGATGATTGATCTCCGTGTCGATATACCCGGGGCAGATCGCGTTCACATTGATTCCGTGCTTGCCCCATTCGAGCGCCATGGCCTTCGTCATGTGGACCACGGCCGCCTTGCTCATCGAATACAGACCGATTTGCGGCAGAACGCGCAAGCCCGCCATGGACGCGATATTGATGATCCGGTACGACGGCTTCTGCGCATTGTTGCCGCGCATGATCATGCGCTTGGCCACTTCCTGCGCGACGAAGAACGCGCCGCGCGTGTTGGTATCGAACACATATTCGAAGTCGGCGGGTGTGACTTCGGACAGCTTCTGCGTGGTCGACACGCCCGAATTGTTCACCAGAATGTCGATGGTGCCAGCCTCGGTTTCCGCGTGCGCGACCGCCGACTTGATGCTCTGATAATCCGTCACGTCGAGCGATACGACGTGTGCTGCGCCGCCCGACGCCTCGATCTCAGCGCGCAGTTCCTTCAGACGCTCGGTTCGCCGGCTCGCCAGCACCACTTTGGCGCCCGCCTGCGACAACACTTGAGCAAAGCGCTTTCCCAACCCGCTCGAGGCGCCGGTGATCAGCGCGACCTTCCCTTCCAGATTGATCGAACGGCCCATTGTCGTTCCTTGTTCGGTTGTAGTTACGAATGCGGTTGTCAGTCGCGGCCCGACCCAATGTTCGGGTCAATACCGTATCACACGAATAGAACGCTCGTGCTAATCTCTACTGATCTGGTTGCGGTGCAAGAATCGATCGCCCACAATACGATCCCGAAAAAAGCATTCTAACGGTAAGAGGAGCATCAATGACCCCCGCAAGTCTCATTGAGCAGTACGGCCCGCGCGAGTCGATGGAATACGACGTCGTGATCGTCGGCGGCGGCCCGGCTGGCCTG
This sequence comes from Paraburkholderia rhynchosiae, assembly GCF_002879865.1. Lineage (GTDB taxonomy): Bacteria > Pseudomonadota > Gammaproteobacteria > Burkholderiales > Burkholderiaceae > Paraburkholderia > Paraburkholderia rhynchosiae. The sequence goes on along the minus strand of NZ_PNXY01000026.1, from coordinate 326 downwards.
TCCGCGGCGATCCGCCTGAAGCAGCTGGCGGCGGACAAGGGCGTCGAGCTTGGCGTCTGCGTACTGGAAAAAGGCTCGGAGATCGGGGCGCATATTCTCTCGGGCGCCGTGATGGACCCGCGTGCGTTGAATGAACTGATTCCGGACTGGAAGGAAAAAGGCGCGCCTCTCGATGTTGAAGTGACCGAGGACCGCTTCCTCTTTCTCACCGAAACCGGCTCGAAGAGCGTGCCGAACTGGGCGCTGCCGGATAACTTCAGGAACCACGGCAACTATGTGATCAGCCTCGCAAACGTCACGCGCTGGCTCGGCCAGCAGGCCGAAGC
>NZ_PNXY01000025.1 GCF_002879865.1 Paraburkholderia rhynchosiae | reverse complement strand
AACGTTTCAAAGAGACCCATCAACCATCTCGGCTTTTGCGACGCCTGACACTGATGACAGGAACGGCACATGGCCTGCGGAAAACCCCGGGAAGTAATGAGGCTTAGGAAGCCGCACGACTTTATGGAGGCTGCAGGCGCGCACTTCATCATGGCGCGGGGCTCGGCCCTAACCAACGACGCCGGATAGATTTGAGCAAGCCAACCTGACCTCACGCACAAGGGGTTGCAAATCTGGGGCGGACCATAGAATTACTTCGTTCGGCGGCGAAGTAATGTCGTCAACTCGCGCTAGTGCCAAGTAAACTTGTCAATTCGCGTTCGGCCTCGGCCATGAATTCTTCGGGCAGGTGAGGCCGAACTATCGACGGTTTGCGAAGCTTCGAGGGGTTTAAAATGCCGCGTTCTGGTGGCGTGCGTCGTTGCGAGTCTTCAGTCCAAAATTTGGGCGATGGGTAACGCTTTACCGACGCTGCGCCTCCGAGCACGGCTGATGCTCTAAGCGGATCCTGCTACAAAGACGTTCTGTGAACCGCGTTCCTCCGTGGCAGTAGACGGGCAACGCTGCGTCGCCAATTTGTGAAGAACGTTGGATCACCGAAAATGTTTAGTATAGCTACCGAACGACACAGCACGACAAATTGCTCTCAACTCATGGTAGATTTCGAGCTAGAAGACATCGACGTGCGGCCCGCCGTTACATCCGAAAGAGCAGCTGCGTGCGTCTGAATCGGAGACTGACACCGCGTGACGCCCGTGATGGGCGCCGAACGCTCATTCATTCGGAGTTTGATGTTCGACGTGAGTCATACCAGCTGTGGCGCGATCAAGGGAGCCATTGCCAACGTCGATCTGGGCAATCTCACCGGATTACTGGACAAGATCAAGCCGGCCGTGCAGGCGACAGCCTACAACGGCGATCGTTCGGAATCGAACTACACGTTCGTGGACGCGGTGGCGCGGAAGAACGTCGCGTTGACGCTTGCGAACATTCGTAAAAGCAGTCCCGTGCTGGCGGAGCTCGAGACCAGCGGTGCGATCAAGATTGCCGGCGCGATGTACGACCTGAAGACTGGCGAAGTGGAATGCTTCGGCTGATGTCGGGGCGTTGAAGGAAATGTGGGCGATTCCGGCGGTCGTGGATGGCGGTGCGGAGTTTGGAAAGGGTGCATTCGGACATTTTTGCGATACGTTCGGAATTGACGTCCGCTATCGGACTACTCAAAAGCCAAGGGGCGGTGCACCGATTGAGAGCCTGTTTGGCGTCACCGAGGACGAACTTATCAATGGTCTCGAGGGAAATTCGATACAGCTCAAGCAGGCTCGACTGATTTCTCCGACAGAGCTTCCCAATGAGCGCCGGAGGTGGAAGTTCGACAGCCTCTACCTGGCGTTCGAATGCTATCTGTTCGAAAACCGTCCGACTGTTGTGCATGCACAGCTGGGCATTACCCCTCTCGAATACGAAAGAATCCGCTTACAGGAAACTGGCGAGCGCGAACATTTAACCGTTAACTCTTTCAACAAGGACAATATTGAAAAATACTTCGGATTGTCCATATGGTGGCACAAAGACGAGGAACTTTATGAGAGGATCCGCGCCAAGGCGAGGGCAAAACATCTTGGCACCACCAGCCGTTAAAGCAATAGTTGGTCATTCTTTTCTCTAAAGCGAAAGCTGCCGTTTCGAGTCATTTTTTGCTTAACTTGTCACAACCGCTCACGCACCGAAACCCCGCGTAAACATACTGATAATGCGGCTGAAACCAGTTTCGAAACGTCGGCCGCAACATGCACTGCGCGGTGCGCGCGGAGCCGCCTTTGAGCACGTAATGCTTTCCGTCGAAGAAGTTGGCGGAGTAGCCGAGATAAAACGGAAACGGTTCGAAGCCCGGTAGCGCGTCGAACAAACTCGAGGTCCACTCCCAACCATTGCCGAACTGGCCTTCCACGCCGAATGCGCTGACGTTGTCGGGGTGAGCGTCGACGGGGCGCGGGTCCCAACTGCGGAAATCGAAGTTGCCCGCCCCGGCGTGCGGCGCACCTTGCGCGGCGCGTTGCCATTGTGCTTCCGTGGGCAGCGCTTTGCCGGCCCAGCGCGCATAGGCGCTGGCCTCGGCATGACTGACGTACGCGGGCCAGTCGAGCGGCAGAGGGACTTCGTCGAACATCGTGCGCAGCGTCCAGGGGTTGCGTTGGCCGTCTGCATCGCGCCGTGACCAGCACGCGGGATGTTCGATGCGCTCGGCTTCCTTCCACGCCCAATCGTTCTCCGACCACCACTTCGGCTCGCGATAGCCGCCTGCTTCGATGAAGTCGCGAAACGCGCCGTTGGTGACCATATAGCGGTCGATCTCGAAGGCCGGCACGTCGACGTGCAATTCACCGAACTCGTTGTCCCAGCCAAAGCGGCCAAGCTCGCGCGGCATGCCGAGGGCGGTGGAACCCGCGGGCACACTAACCATCGACGACAAGCCGTTGGCGCGTCCAGAACCCGTCACCACAGGCTCGCGCAGATCGGTCACTTTCTGCTCGAGCGGCAACTGATGAAGCATGTAGGCCAGCGTCTCGGCGTGCATCAATCGATGCTCGATCGCGACGTTCAGCAATTGCCCTGACGCATCGACTCGCGCCGAATCGGTGAGCGCCCGCAGTTCCCGGTCGATCTGCTCGCGGGCCTGCAAGCCGTACTGACGCACCGTATTGAGCGAAGGCCAGTCGCCTGGTTGATCGGTCGGAAAACCGCCGTCGACGGGATCGATGCCGAACGCGAAGAGTTGATCGAGCGGCGGGTCGAACGCGGGCAGATTGAACAGGCGCTGATCGAACAGATTGCGGTCGAAAGCTTCGAGGTGGCCGATATAAAACACAATCCGGTGGCGTTCGCGGATCGGTCTTTCGTACAGGAACTCGGGCTTGACGATGGAAAAGAGGGCGTCGGTGACTTGACGCGCGTCGATCAGACGCTGGACGAGCGGATGATGCGGACCGGGATCGCGGTTCATTTTCGCCGGGTCTCCTTGCGCTTGCGGGGACGGACTAAACAAAGACTGTACCCGGTCGCAGGAGCCATGCCAAGGCAAACGGCCCACTGGAAAAACGTAGGAAGGGACGCGGTCGTGCGCTCCGCGCCCGCGCCTCCGACCTTAAACCTGCCGCAAACCGTCGAGATCGACGATGCGAATGTGCTTGCCTTGCGTGTCGATCAGGCCGCGTTTTTGAAATCTTGACAGGGTACGGCTCACCGTTTCGAGCGTCATGCCAAGATAGCTGCCCATGTCTTCGCGCGTCATTCGAAGGTTGAATTCCGCCCACGAATAACCGCGCTGCGCGTTGCGCTCCGACACGTCGAGCAGGAATGCTGCGACCCGCTCGTCCGCCGACAGAGAGCCGAGCACCATCATCTGCGCTGCTTCGCGCACGATCTGTTCGCCCAGCAGTTTGTGCAGGCGTTCCTGCATCGAGCCGATTTCGCGGCACAGCGACTTGAGCGCGGTGTACGGAACGATGCACACGGTGCTGTCCTCGAGCGCAAGAGCGCTACATGCATGCCGGTCGTCGCTGATGCCGTCGAGGCCGAGCGCTTCGCCCGCGAGCCGAAGGCCCATGACCTGTTCGCGCCCGTCGCGATGCGCCATGACGGTTTTCATGGAACCCGAGCGCACCGCATAAATATTGTCGAAACGGTCGCCGCTGCGGTACAGCGTATCCCCGCGATGCACCGAGCGAGCCGAGCAGATCAGCGTTTCGAGTTTCGAAAGCTCGTCGGGCGACAAGCCTTGCGGCATGCAGAGCTGCCGCATCGAACAACTCGAGCAACGCGCGGCACTGCGGCCGTTGGTGCGCGCGGCGGCGCGTGGCGTCGCTCGGCGGCTGCCTCGCGAGGGCGGGGAGCTGACGGCGGTACCTGTCGAAACAGTGGAATCGGCGGCGCGGGCAACAACGGTAGAAGTCAACATGTCTGAGCCAATGTCAGGGGTAATGCTCGATTGTCCCACCGGCTCTGTCCCCGGTTTAGCGGCAAAATGACGCGCTTTGGCGGCGAGGCACCTTGAGCGATGTCAGAGTCTGTTTGGCCGTTCTGAATCGTCCTATTCCCTACCTCCGAACGGCAAACACCTTACTCATCCTTCGCGCCCGAAGTGCGCTTTCCCACGCGCCCGCAAACGTTTGGCGAATTTTTCACTTTCCTCGCGCCCCAGATCTCAAGATTTAGAGATTTGTGTCGTCATATCTTCTGAGGAATGCGACGGCAACGAGAGAGGGGTGGAGTATCACGCGCCCGCGTCGGGGCACGCCCGCACGGCCGGCGTCATCGAAGTGAACCGTATCTGAGGGAACGCGGGGCTCTTTTTACGCCGAAGCTCTGTTGGGGGATCCGGCGGCGCCGCAACCGCTCTCGCTGCTTCGCGACAACTTTTATCGTGCGGTTGGGTAAGGAATTAGACATGAAGATTTCCAATTTGAGAATCGGGGTTCGTCTCGGCTCCGCCTTCGCTCTGATGGTGGCGCTGCTAGTCGGCACGGCCATCGTGGGTATCGGGCACCTTGAGTCCACCAACACCAAGATGGACGAGATCGTGAGTAATCGGTACACGCTGATTGCGCTTAGCAATCAGATCAAGAGCAACGGCTACAAGGCGAACGGCATTCTCAGCAATCTCCTGCTGAGCACTTCGCCGGACAAGGCGAAGCAGTATATGGATGACTACGCGGCCATCCGTAAAGCGAACGCGCAAGCCTACGCGGAACTCGAAAAGCACCTGACAAGCGAAGACACGAAAGCGCTGTTCAAGCAACAGTTCGATGCACGTTCGGCCTACGGCGCGAGCGTGAAAACATTCTTCGATCTGGTCAGCAAGAATCAGCAGCAGGACGCACGCGATGTCTATCAGGGCGATATGGCCAGGCTTCAGGAGGCCTACTACGTTCTCGTCGACAAGATGGTGGACGTGCAGGCTGAGCGGATGGCGCACGATGTCGCCGATGCCATCGCCGAAGCGCACAGGGCGAAATTCCAGATGATTCTTCTCGCGCTGATCGCCACGCTGATCGCGATCGCCACGGGCATCTTCGTCACGCGCACCATCACGCGGCCGATCAACCGCGCGGTGAATCTCGCAGAAGCGGTCGCGGCCGGCGACCTCACGCATCATCTGCAAGTGGAAACGACCGACGAAGTGGGCCGTTTGTTGACCGCGCTCGAACGCATGACCGGCAATCTGCATGGCATCGTCGCGCAAGTGCGTCAAGGCACGGACACCATCAGCCAGGCGACGCGCGAAGTGGCGAGCGGCAATATGGACCTGTCGAGCCGCACCGAGCACCAGGCGAGTTCGCTCGAAGAAACGGCGGCTGCGATGGAGCAGCTCACGTCGACGGTCAAGCAGAACGCCGACAACGCGCGTGAAGCCAATCAGCTGGCGTCGAATGCTTCGGACGTGGCGGTGAAGGGCGGTAATGCGGTGACCCAGGTCGTCAGCACGATGAGCGCGATCAACGACTCGTCGCGCAGGATCGTCGAGATCATCGGCGTAATTGACGGCATCGCTTTCCAGACCAACATTCTCGCGCTCAACGCCGCGGTGGAAGCCGCGCGCGCCGGCGAGCACGGCCGCGGCTTTGCGGTGGTGGCGAGCGAAGTGCGCGGGCTCGCGCAACGCAGTGCCGTCGCGGCAAAGGAAATCAAGGAGTTGATTGCGGACTCCGTGAATCAGGTCGGCACAGGCGGCAAGATGGTGGAAGAAGCCGGGCAGATCATCGGCGAAGTCGTGAAAAGCATTCGCCACGTGACGGAGATCGTTGCCGAGATCAGCTCGTCCAGCAAGGAACAAAGCGAAGGCATCGAGCAGATCAACCATGCGATCACGCAGATGGACAAGGTGACGCAGGAGAACGCCGCGCTCGTCGAACAAAGCGCCGCCGCCGCGCAGGCGTTGCAGGACCAGGCGCAGCAACTCACCGATACGGTCACCACATTCAAACTCGACGACGACATGTCGAAACAACGGAGCGCCGCGCGTGAAGCGCACGCGCATCGCACGAACGACATGGACGAAGCCGGCGCATCAGGCGCGTGGCTCAACGCGCGCATGTCTCCCCACTAGAGGCTAAGGCAGACAACGGACGGAGACACGAACCGGTCGCTCGGACCGGCTCGATAAAAAAGGCGGGGCGTTACAGCAAGCATGTATCGCATCCCGCGCCTTCCCCCGTTTCGCTATCTGCCGAAGATCGCGGCAACCGTCGTGTTGCCGTCGAGGGGCTGCGCCCCGAGCATCCGAATGCGGACAGCGAGATCCGATTAACGGTATCTTCCGCACGCTATCTAACATGTCCCAAGTCTCTTCCGAATCGATTGTTCTTTCACGCTCGCCGGCCAGCGCGGTTATCGAACCGGCAGGCGACCTGTCGCCGGTAGCGCGGACGTTGCAAGTCCGACGCTTCATCGACGCGTTCCGTCAGCATGGTCACCGTCAGGCGTCGCTCGACCCGCTGCGCCTCACGCCCTTGCCCGAGGTGCCCGAGCTGGACCCCGTGTTTCATGGGCTCGAACCGGCGCAGCCGATCGGCGCCGAGAATCCGCTGCTGCCGCCGTCGGCTGCCGTGCATGAACTGGAGCGGCAACTGAGGCGCGTCTATTGCGGCGCGATCGGCCTCGATCTGACCGGCACTCGCGATCCACAGCGCCGTGCGCGTTTGTCCGCATGGTTGAAGTCGGAACAACTCGCGCCGTTGCCGGCCCGTGATAAACGGCGCGGTCTGTTGCGCCGTCTGATCGCCGCCGAAATGTGGGAGCGCCATGTCGCGACGGCGTTCGAACATGCGAAACGTTTTTCGCTCGAAGGTTGCGAGAGCCTCGTGCCGCTGCTGGAGGCAATTGTCGATCATGCTGCCGCTCATGGCGTTCAACAGGTGTTCGCGGGCATGCCGCATCGCGGGCGCCTGAACGTGCTTGTCAATGTCATGGGCTTCGATCCCGCGAAGCTCGTCGATTATCTCGATCCCGATTCGGAGCTTGCGGCCGTGCAGCGCGATCTGCCGTATCACCTAGGCGGCAGCACTGTCAGGCAGACACCGGAAGGCGACGTCGCGATCTTTCTTGCGCACAATCCGTCGCATCTGCAGAGCGTCTATCCGGTTGTGAGCGGCATGGCGCGCGCGTATCAGGATGAACATCGCAGCTTTGGATGCCTGCCGCTTGTCGTGCATGGCGATGCGGCCTTTGCGGGCCAGGGCATCGTGATGGAAACGCTGAACATGACCCGCAAGGAAGGGTACGCATTGGGCGGCACGGTTCACGTGATCGTGAACAATCAGATCGGCTTTACAACGCCGAACCGGATGGATGTCGAAGCGCATTCGTATTGCACCGACATTGCACGGATGATCGACGCGCCAGTGATTCGCGTGAACGCCGACCGTCCCGACGAGGTCGTGCGCGCCGCGAAGCTCGCGTTGCAATACCGCATGGAGCATGAGGCCGATGTCGTGATCGATCTGGTCGGCTATCGGCGTCTCGGTCACTCCGAGCATGACATTCCCGCTCTCACCCAGCCCTCGCAGCAAGCGGCGATTGCCGGGCATCCGAGCGTCACGGAGCTGTATCACGCGGCAATCGGGGAAGACACGCCGCTCGAGGAACTGCGCGCAGACGCATTGAAAGCCCTTCAGCCGCAATCGGCGCAAACGTTGTCGTGCCCGCGTGCAAACGCGACGAAGCATACACGGCCGCTATCGCTCGCGCGCATGCAAGCGCTGACGGCGGCGTTGACCCGCACCCCGCCCGAAGTGAAGCTGCATGACTTCGTGCGCAATGTGACGGCGAAGTGGCAGGCAAGCGTTGCCGACGAATCCGCGACCGCTGACTGGTGCTTCGCGGAGAACCTCGCTTATGCAAGCCTGCTCGATGACGGGCACGGCGTGCGCATCTCCGGCATGGATGTCGGCCGCGGCACGTTCATGCACCGGCACGCAGTCTGGCATTCGCAAGGCAAGACGTCTGGCGCGCTCGAGCCTTATGTGCCGCTGGAAAACCTCGGCGTGCATCAAGGCGAGTTCGACATCATCAATTCGCCGCTGACCGAAGAGGCCGTGCTGGGTTTCGAATACGGCTACAGCGTGCAGTCAGCGTCGCGGCTGATCATCTGGGAAGCGCAGTTCGGCGACTTCGTGAACGGCGCGCAGGTCATCATCGATCAATACATCGCGGCGGGCGAGTACAAGTGGGGTGATCCGTCCGGTTTGACGATGCTGCTGCCGCACGGCCACGAAGGTGTCGGCCCGGAGCATTCGAGCGCGTACCTGAGCCGTTTCCTGCAACTGTGCGCGAGCGGAAACATGAAGGTCGTGATGCCGTCGACGTCGTCGCAGTGGTTTCATATGCTGCGCGAGCAGGCATTGAGTGCGGAGCCGAAGCCGCTGGTCGTGATGTCGCCGAAAGGGCAGCTCTACGGCAATGCCCGTTCGCATTCGGCGCTGCGCGAATTGATCGGCGGCGCGTTTGTTCCAGTGTTGCAAGACAGCGGTGTGGTTTCGCCCAACGACGTCACGCGTGTGGTGCTGTGCAGCGGCAAGTTTTTCTACGACTTGCAGGCGGCCCGCGACGCTTCCGGCGACACGCGCACGGCGCTTGTCCGCGTCGAGCAGATGTACCCGTTCCCAACGAGCGAGCTTGCCGATGCGCTCGCCGCTTATCCAGATCTCGCCGAAGTCGTGTGGGCGCAGGAAGAGGAAAAGAAACATGGCGCGTGGCATTTCGTGCGTGACGAAGTCCGCGAAGCGGTTCCGGCGAACTGCCGCGTTTCCGACGTGTGCCGGCGCGAAAGCCCGTCGGGCGCGCATTCGTCGATTCGGGCGCATCGCGACGAACAGCAGCGTTTGATCATGGCGGCACTGGCACGCGCCTGAAGTTGTGGCGTCAAGCCGTTTGCTGGCGAGTTGCCATTGAGTTGCTATTGTTAACTGATGCAGGCGAGGTTGCGTAGAAGCGGCGACGGCTATGCTGCAATACGGCAGCCTCGCCGCTTCGGGCTTCGCTCTTTCGCTCGCCGCGGCTGTGCCGATCGGCGATGTGAACCGCTCACGTAGGCATGCGCGTTGCGGAGAAGGTTGTCGAAGCGACAGGACATTGCACATGGCAACCGTACTGCTTGTAGACGACGACGCGCAAGCGTTGGACGCGTGGAGCGCAATCTGCACCGCCGCGGGCTACGAGGTAACGACTGCGCTCGACGGCCAGTCGGCGCTCGACAAGTTTATCGATTCTCCGGTCGACGTCGTGGTCGCCGACTGGCGCATGCCCACCATGTCTGGCAGCGAGCTGTGTCACCGCTTGCGCACGCTCCCCGGTCTCGCCGACGTCGCTTTCATACTTGTCTCGGGGGAGCCGAGCCCTCCCGCCTTCGTCAGCTTCGACGGGTTCCTGCGCAAGCCTGTGGATGGCCCCGTGTTGCTCGCCACAATGCGGCGGCTGCTCGAAGACCATGTGACGCATCGGGCATTGCAACGCGGCGGATCGACCTAGCGCCGGCCTGGTGTCGACGTGGTGTCGACCGGTGTCGACCTGGTGTCGACCTCGCGTCGATCGCCGCATTGAACGTCCCCAGCCGCTTCAACAATTCGCCAGCCCCCTCAGGCTTCGGCCTGGGTTTCCGCGTCGGCGGAAGATTTGCCTGCCGCTGACGGAATCAGCAGCACGGGCAAGCGAGCCTGGCGCACGCAACGCTCGGCGACGCTGCCGAGGATGAGGCGTTGAAATCCGCGCCGGCCGTGCGTACCCATGACGAGCAAATCCGCATTGAAATCGGCGGCGGCCTTCAGCACCGCGGTTGAAACATCATCGAGCGACGACGCTTCGGCGACGACAATCTCTCCCTTTACTCCTTGCGCGTCCATTTCGCGCGCGAACTCCACGCCGAGTTCCTTGCCTTCTTCGATAAGGCGGTTGCGTAGCACCGAAGGGTCATAGCCCGGCGCTTCGAAATACATCGGCGTGGTTTCGACGACATAGAACGGCTGCAAAACGGCGCCGGTGGATCGGGCGAGCGCGAGTGCCGCGTCGAAGGCACGGCGGGAAGTCTGGCTGCCGTCGACCGCTACGAGAATGCGTGTGTACATATCGACTCCACGTCAGGTTGCGAGCTTCAATGATCCTGCAAAAACTCGCGGTCAGACAGGATGTAAATCAACGGGTTCACAAATTTTGACACCGGCTCACCGATGTCGGCACAGCGTTGCGGGCCAAGCGCCGGCTGTTTGTCCTTCGATGCGCGAAGCATCGAGCGGAGAAAATGTCGCCCGGGTTTGCCTTACAATCGGAATCTACTCTGACAAGCTGCATCCGCCTGGCCGATGAACGAGCGCAAAACGACGGGCTTGCCCGACAAGATTTACGGCGACATCCTGAATCGCATTCTCGAAGGCGAGTACAAGGAAGGCCAGCGGCTGCCCACTGAACACGCGCTTGCCGACCGTTTCTCGACTTCCCGTCCGACGGTGCGCGAGGCATTGGCGCGGCTGCGTGCCGACGGCATTATCACGACGCGTCATGGCTCGGGCACGACGGTCGCGCGGCGGCCCGACCCGGATGTGCGGCGTTTTGCGCCGCTCGAGACGCTGTCGGACATTCGCCGCTGCTATGAATTTCGCATCGTCACGGAGACGGGCGCGGCCGAGCATGCGGCGCTCAAAGCCGACGCCGACGACATCGCCGCAATCCAACACGCGTGGGATCAACTGGAACGCATCGTTGAAACGCGCGGCATCGGCGCGCAAGACGACTTCATGTTCCATCTGGCGGTGGCGCGCGCGTCGAAGAACCCGTTTTTTATCACGGTCATGTCGTTCATCGAGGAACAGATAGTGTTCAGCATGAATCTGTCGCGCAACCTCTCGCTCGTGAAAACGGTGGAGCGACAGCGGCTCGTGCAGGCCGAACATAAAGCGGTGCTCGACGCGATCCGCCGCAAGGACCCACAGGCGGCGGGGCAGGCCATGCGAGCGCATCTCGAAAATGCGCTCGAACGGATGTTTGGTTCCTGATGCTTGCATGACCTTCGCAGGACCCGCCGCGGGCGGTTTGGCGGCCGTTACCGACGTACCGCCCTACGGCGGGCAGCAAGCAGCGGAGCAGCTAAGCGGCTGCGGCAATCGGCCCGAACAGGGCCGTGCGGGTCCTGGGACTCACTGCGATATCCAGCGCCACCGCGCGTTCCACACCAATTTGCAGCGGTGCGCCGAGCCGGCTGATCTCGATGCCGGTCTTGCGCAGCAGCCGTTCAATCGGCGTCGTGGTCACGGTCACGTAGCGCGTGATGCCCATGCGGTCCGCGAATGTCACGAGTTCATGGATCGCCTGCATCGTCACATCGGCAAAGCCGAACGACGTCTCTTCGCCGCTCGTATCGATGGCGAAACGGCTCAGCTCCCAGATATGCCGCCCGACCGGCGCCTCAGCGCCATGGAGCAGTTGCGGGAAGGTGTCCTTTAGCATGTTCGGCCCCTCGGTCGGCATCAGGCGCCAACAGCCGCGCACGTGCCGGTCGTCGCCCTGGATCAGCATGTAATGCGGTCCCAGCGCATCGTAGCCGTCGATCTCCATGCCCGCTATGGTCGGGATATCCCACCCCAGGCGGCCGTGAAACACCCGCGCCCGCAGGCGGTACATCTCGTTGATGTCCTCGTTGTCGAACTCTTGACGCGTTCCAATCCGGATTGCTGTTTGCATGACGTTCTCCTGAACGTGTTGGGGAAACCAATACGCAGGAAAACTTATGCATTTTGAATCGTTCCGCCACCTATCTACCTGGATAGGTGTGCATGCTTATCGGATATCGCAAAATTTGAGACAGGAACAGCACTCAACCGACGGGATACAAAAATGGAACTTCTCGACAATCACTGGCAATCGCAAACCGGTCTTCAAACGCGTCCGACGGAGCCCTCCACGGCCGTGGACCGGGTTCTGATCATTGCTTACCGCAAAAAGAAAAAAGAGAGCCAGCGCCGTTTCTGGGCTCGCTTCGGCGTCACGCAGTCGCGCGGCAGCCGCTTCGAATCCGGTGCGGAAATCCCGGCGCCGGTCTCCATCCTGCTGGGTCTGTACTTCACCAAAACTGTTTCCGATGCTGACTTGGGCCGCGCCGAACGGGTGTTGCACAGCCGTGACGCCGCCGCGTTGTTCAACCCGGGTCAATAAGCCCGAGCTGGGTTGCGATCACGGCTGCCGCGCGCCGCGAATTCACGCCGAGTTTCGTCCTGATGTTCTTCATGTGGAAGTTCACCACGGCTTCCGAACAACTCAGGATATGGGAGATTTCCCACGTGGATTTGCCGCGCGCGGTCCATTGAAGGCATTCGCGCTCGCGCGGCGTCAGCTTGGGCAATAAGGTCTGGGCGTGCGTACTCAAATGGCGCTGACTCGTGTCGATCACCAGGTCGCGCAATAACACGAGATTCGGCAACACGAGGTCGATATGACGCCAGAAGGTGTCGGTTGGATTGGCGTCGTTCACGAAGCACATCATGCCTGATTCCTGATTCGGTCCGTGGATTGGCAGCGTCACGCCGGCGCGCAAACCGTGACCGCGTGCTTCCTCGTACATGGATTGCTGCGGGGCGGTGGTGAAGATTTCCGGCGACCACACGAGCGGCGTGGAGCGCGTCGCGCAATGCGCGACCGTCGGATCGATGTGCACGAGGCCCTGTTCGTCGTAGGTGCGGCGCCACTCGGGCGCGTAGGTGCTGCGCACGTAGGCGTCTTCGAGGCGAATGGTCGGGCGCGGAAGCATCGCGACCAGAAGCCGGTCGAAACCCCATGTCTCGGCGAGACGTGCGACCGCACTGAACCATTCCGCTTCGCTGGCGGCGTCCAGCAGCGGCGCCATCTGCTCGATAAAATGTAGCGACAATTTCGACTCTCTCAGACTCGCAAATATTCCAGTGCGGATATTTGCGTAGGGTTTTATCTGCGACTGCATTTATCCACATAATCTATCACTAAAAATTATTCTGCAAAGCCGGGCGACGGACTTATACAGGATTATTAACCGCGCTGGCAATCGGCGTGAATAAAGCGGCGGCCGGATCAGATACCCAGTGCGATTAATTTTTACGCAGATAACGCTGTAACCGACATGCAGCAACGCTTTCAGCTGGCGCGCCAAATAATTTTCAATCCGTTTCGCCGGTCGAGCTGCCAAATAAATGGGCAAAACGACTTTAATCGCCATATGGGCGATATTTACTTGGCGTAGCGATTCTGCTGACCCAAAATTACCGGCCCGCACAGGTTTTCGCCAGGCGGCCCTCTATTGTCATACGAGAGCGAAGCGCGGCGCTTCGAGGTTTGACGGGTCCGCGCAACGGCTTCGCGTCGACTCTTGGTGCTCCAGGTTGTAGGACAACCGCTGCTCGGTTCGACGCCGCCGGAACATCATGCGAAGATCGCTGACGCGGCGCGCACGCTGCTAGCGCTAGAAAGCACGTATGAGTGTGCTTTCTAGCGCGCATTGGACAAAGCCAACCCATCCACATAGAGACAGATGACCGATAACAGCCGACGCTATCCCGATCCTTCCGTGCGCGTGTTCGATCCGCGCTTCAAGTCGCTGACTCTTGCGTCGGCGTCCGTCGAGTGTCTGTATCAAGGCGCGCGCTGGTCCGAGGGGCCGGTCTGGTTCGGCGACGGCCGCTATCTGCTGTGGAGCGACATCCCGAACGACCGCATCCTCCGCTGGGACGAAGCAAGCGGCGCGGTCAGCACGTTCCGACAGTCGTCGAACAATGCGAACGGACATACTCGCGACCGGCAAGGTCGGCTCGTCAGTTGCGAACATCTGACGCGGCGCGTCACGCGCACCGAATACGACGGCTCGATCACCGTGCTTGCCGATCGTTACCGCGGCAAGCGTTTCAATTCGCCGAATGACGTGGTTGTGAAATCGGACGGCTCGATCTGGTTCAGCGATCCGACTTTTGGCATCGACAGCTTCTACGAAGGCGAGCGGCAGGAGTCGGAACTGCCCGCGTGCGTGTACCGGATCGACGGCCAATCGGGCGAAGTGAACGTGGTTGCCGACAACATACTGGGACCGAACGGCCTCGCCTTCTCGCCGGATGAGTCGGTGCTGTATATCGTCGAATCGCGCGGCGAGCCGCGCAAGATTCGCGCTTTCGACGTCGGCGGCAATGGCGCCGCGCTCACAGACAACCGCGTGGTGATCGACGCGGGCCCAGGCACGCCGGACGGCTTTCGCGTCGACATCCACGGGAATCTGTGGTGCGGTTGGGGCATGGGCACCGACGAGCTGGACGGCGTGCGCGTCTTCACGTCGCAAGGCGAGCCGATCGGCCACATCGCATTGCCGGAGCGCTGCGCGAACGTGTGCTTCGGCGGACGTCATCGCAATCGCCTGTTCATGGCCGCGAGCCACGGGCTGTATTCGCTGTATGTGAATACCCAGGGCGTGCGCGGCGGCTGATCGGGAGCTTCATCAGAGCGCCTTTGCTGGCAGTTGCCTGACAAATAGCCGTGGCGCAAGCTAGCGGCTCGGGGTTTGCCCTCGTATACAGCGAGTCAAACCATTGAACGCAAAGGCCTGAAGGGAAAAACCGCCTGTTTCACCGGCAAAACCAGGTTAAGAGTATTTGCTTGACATCGGCTGTTCGGCTTCGCTATGTTGCAGTGGTTGAAAGAGACGCCCGGGGCATTCGACCGGCCGACCTCATACCAAGAAGCGAGGAGACGCAATGACTGTTTCGCACAGGTTGGCGCTCAGGCTGGTGTCGATATGTCTCGCGGCGAGCGCCGCATTCGCATCCGCCGCGCACGCGGCTGATGCGGTCACACTCAATATCGTCGACGTCGCCGGCGATCTTCAACTCACGCGCAACGGCTTCGAGGCCTTCAAAGCGAAGTACCCGAACCTCGTCGCGAATATCACCTACACGAACGCGCCCGCGCCGCAATTGCCGGGCAAGATCAAGGCGATGCAGGCGGCGGGCCGCTCGGACATCGACCTCGTGCTGACCGGCACCGACGCGCTCGCGGCCGGCATCGAACAGAACCTGTGGACGAAGCTGCTGCCCGACAACGCAGCACAGTTCCCCGGCGTGCTCGACAAATACGCGCCGGGTCCGCGCAAGATGCAGGATCTCGCGCAGGGCTACGGTCTCGAGGTCGCGTATATGCCGGCTGGACCGCTGCTTGAATTCAACCCCGCAAAGGTCAGCGACCCGCCGAAGACGCCCGAGCAACTGCTGCAATGGTGCAAAGCGCATCCGGACAAGCTGATCTACGCGCGGCCCGCAAACTCGGGACCGGGCCGCACGTTCCTGATGGGCTTGCCCTATGTGCTCGGCGACAAGAATCCGCAAGATCCGATCAACGGCTGGGACAAAACGTGGGCCTTCCTCAAGCAGTTGAACGAATGCATTCCCTACTATCCGGGCGGCACGTCGGCGGTCATGAAGGAGCTCGGCGAAGGCACGCGCGACATGACCGTGACGGTGACGGGCTGGGACATCAATCCGCGCGCACTCGGTATCGTGCCGGCCGATTTTCGCGTTCAGGCGTTCGACAACATGACGTGGGTGAACGACGCGCACTACATGGTGATTCCCAAGGGCGTGCCGAAGGAAAAGCTCGACGTGATCTACAAGCTGATGAACTTCATGCTCGAGCCCGTGCAGCAGGCCATGACTTACGACGACGGTTACTTCTATCCGGGGCCGGCCATCAAGGGCGTGACGGAAGCGCAGGCGCCCGCGCATAGCCAGGAAGTCCTGAAGAAGTACGGGCGGCCTGAGTACGCGAAGCTGCTGGCGGATCGCCCGCACGTGTTGCCGCTGAATGCAGCCGCGATGGTCGCCGCCTTCAGGAAATGGGACACCGAAGTAGGCGCTCAAAAGACGAAATAGCGCAGACCAGATAGCCCGCGTTTCCATTCATGCCAGCGCGATTCGCGCGTGACGCGTCACGCGCATCAGGGAACCGCCATGAAGCATCACTTTGAACAGTTGCGGCTCGATTCGGTGAGCCGCAGTTTTACGAATGCGGAAGGCCAGTCGATCGCGGCGCTGCAAGGGCTCGATCTGAACATCCGGCGCGGCGAATTCATCGCGTTGCTTGGACCTTCGGGTTGCGGCAAGTCGACGGCGCTGAACTGCATCGCCGGATTGCAACCGTTGAGCGGCGGCCGCATCTGGCTCGACGATAAGCGCATCGACGTATTGCCGCCGGAAAAGCGCGGCTTCGGCATGGTGTTTCAGAACTACGCGCTATTTCCGCACATGAGCGTGCTCGACAACGTGGGTTTCGGCCTGAAGATGCGCGGCGTCGGCAAAAGCGAAATCATGCGAC
The DNA here is from genome assembly GCF_002879865.1 of Paraburkholderia rhynchosiae. Classification (GTDB taxonomy): domain Bacteria; phylum Pseudomonadota; class Gammaproteobacteria; order Burkholderiales; family Burkholderiaceae; genus Paraburkholderia; species Paraburkholderia rhynchosiae. The sequence goes on along the minus strand of NZ_PNXY01000025.1, from coordinate 95,429 downwards.
GCGCGCGAGAGGCGCTGCAACTCGTGCAACTTGTCGGCCATGAGCGCAAGCTGCCTGGGCAACTGTCGGGCGGTCAGCAGCAGCGCGTGGCGATTGCGCGCGCCATTGTGATCGAGCCGCCGCTGATTCTGATGGACGAGCCGCTGTCGAACCTCGATACCAAGCTGCGCATTGAGATGCGCGCTGAAATCCGCCGCATTCACAGTCAGCTCGAACGCGCGACGCTGTACGTCACGCACGATCAGGACGAAGCGCTGTCGATGGCCGATCGCATCGTCGTGATGCGAGAGGGCCTGGTGCAGCAGGTCGCCACGCCGAAAGAGGTCTACACGCGGCCGCAGAATCTGCATGTCGCACGTTTCATGGGTTATCGCAACGTCGCCGAATTCACGCTCGAAGGCATGCAAGGTGAAGGCGTTCTTGTGAGCGCCAACGGTGTGCGCCTGATCGGCACGCCGATGGCCGGCTTCAACGGCAAACGCGTGAGCGTGGCGCTGCGTCCGGAAGACATGGAACCGGCCGCGCCCGGTGCGGAGAACGCGTTCGACGCGTTGGTGACGGTCGTCGAATACGGTGGCAACAGTTCGCTGCTGCGTGTGAAGACGGCGTTCGGCGAGTTATGGGCGCGCGTCGCCGGCGAATTCGAAGAGGGTCAACCTATCAGCTTGCGTGTGCCGCCGTCACGCACGCTCGTCTATGACGGAGAGGCGGCATGAACACGCCCATGCCATCAGCGCCGGTCGCGCCGCGCGACGGCAAGGCGTGGCTGGTTACGCCAGCGCTGATTTTCATCGTCGCGTTGTTCATCTATCCGTTCGCGTACGGTCTCGCCTTGTCATTCCGGCCGATGAACGGCGGCAGCCTGTGGACCAACTATCTGACGTTCTTCACCGACACGTCGATGTGGCCCACGATTCTCGTCACGCTGAAGCTCGCGGTACCCGCCACGCTCATCAACGTGGGCGTGTCGGTACCGGTCGCGTTCGCGCTGCGCCGCCATTCGCCGTATCAGAAGATCGTGACCACGCTGCTCGTGATTCCGGTCACGCTCGGCACGGTGTTGATCGCCGACGGCATGCTCACTTACTTCGGCCCCAACGGCTGGTTTCCGCAAGCGCTGCAAGGCTTGCACCTCTACACACGCGAAGTGCGGCTCACGCATAACTTCTGGGGCGTGCTGATCTCGCTGATCGTGTCCGGCTTTCCGTTCGCCTTTCTGTTGACGCTGTCGTATGTGACCGGCATTGATCCGACGCTCGCGAGCGCCGCCGCGACGCTCGGCGCGAGTCCGTGGGAGCAGTTTCGCCGCATCTATTTGCCGCTGCTCGTGCCGGGTTTGACGATGGCCGCGTGTCTATCTTTCGTGCAGGCGTTCTCGGTGTTTCCGTCGGCGGTGCTGCTCGGTGCGCCCGCCGGACCGACGCGCGTGATGTCGATCGCGGCCGCCGAAGCCGCGTTCGAAAGTTATGACTATTCGCTCGCGTCCGCGATTGCGATGGTGATGGGCTTCGTGCAACTGCTGGTGGTGGCCGCGATGCTCGGCGCGCGCCGCTTCTTCTATAGCGGTCCTGCTACGGGAGGCAAAGGCTGATGACGACCGAACATCGCGGCACGTCACCTTCGTGGTCCGCGTCAGCATCGAAACAGAATGGCGACGATGCCCGCCAGCCGGGCAAGCGTGTGAAGCCGCACGCGAGCGTATCGGGCCGCGTGTGGCGCGTGATCGTATGGGGCGCGATGGTGTTCTTCCTCGTCAACGTCGTATTGCTGATCGCGACCGTGGCGGTGAATTCAGTTGCGACGCGCTGGTTCGGCACGTTGCTGCCGCAAGGCTTCACGCTGCATTGGTATGCGCAGGCGTGGAGCGACTTTCAGTTGGCGAGCGTGCTATGGGTGACGGTCGAAGTGGTCGGCGCGGTCGTATTGCTGTCGGTGTTGCTCGGCGTGCCCGCCGCCTATGCGCTCGCGCGCGTGCAATTTCGCGGCAAGCGCATCGCGATGCTGATCTTCCTGTTGCCGCTGATGGTGCCGCCCGTCACCTACGGCATTCCGATGGCGACCGTCATGTACAAGATCGGTCTCGCCGGCACGTTGAGCGGCGTGATACTCGCGAATCTCGTGCCCGCGCTGCCGTTCGTGATCCTCGTGATGACGCCGTTCATCGAACAGATCGATCCGAATCTCGAAGCCGCGGCGCGCATTTTCGGCGCCAACACGTTCCGCTATTTCCGTTACGTGCTGCTGCCGTTGCTCGTGCCCGGCATGCTGGCCGCCGCGCTTCTCGTGCTCGTGCGCACCATCGGCATGTTTGAGCTGACGTTTTTCACGGCCGGGCCCGCGACGCAAACGCTTGTGGTCGCGTTGTACTACGCGGTGTTTTCAACTGGCGTGCGCGCGCCGCAATCCATCGACGCGATGGCGATGATCTACATGGCGATCACGCTGATCTGGGTGTTGATCGCTCTCCAGTTCGTGAGCCCGACGCAGATCGTCTCGCGCGTGAAGGAACAGAAGCAGTGAGCGGCGCAACGCATCGGGCAAAGCCGAGCAATCAATATCCCACGCGATAGACGCGGCCCGTTTGCGCGCCTTCGACGCTGCGCAAATAGGCCTGTGCCGCGCGTTGTGCGGTGACAGGTTCGAAGCCGCGAAAGTAGGGCGCATAAGCGTCCATCGATTCCGTGAGCACGGTCGGACTCACGACGTTAATGCGGATGCCGCGTGGCAACTCGATCGCCGCGCCGCGCACGAATCCTTCCAGCGCGAGATTGACGGTCGTCGCATTTGCGCCTTCGCGAATCGGTTCGTCGCCGACAATGCCGCTCGTCAGCGTAAATGAGCCGCCGTCGTTCACATAGTTCTGCGCGGCGAGCACCACGTTGATCTGCCCCATCAGCTTATCGCGCAGCCCGACCCAGAACTGTTCGATGCTCATCTGCGGCAGCGGGCCAAAGTGCAGCTTGCCGGTCGTAGTGACGATGCCATCCACTTTGCCGATGTCGCGAAAGAGACGCTCGACGCTCGCCGGATCTGTGCTGTCCACCTGATACTGGCCGCGCGTCGCGCCGACTTCGATGACTTCATGGCGAGCCTTCAGCTCCGCGCTCACTGCCTGGCCCAGCGTGCCCGTGGCGCCGATCACGACGATCTTTTTCATCTGCTGCTCCGTGAGTTGACGTGCAGCCAATTGTGCGCTGCGCTCGGCAGCGGAAAAAGCCTCGGTGGCGAGCAGGTCTTGCAACCCCAAGTTTCTAATCGGCGACAAGCGATAAAAAGAGCACCGCGATTTAAACGGTGCGCGCTTTCAAATCTGCTTACAAATACGCCCTGTCGCGATCATTCAAACGCAGCGCAGCGAGTGATTATTTCACCCGATGTATTTCGATCACGCGCGTGGGCCGCAAATGATTAAGGGCGTAATGAATGCGGCCACGTTCATTGCGGCTGCCGATCGCCCGGGGATCGTCGAACTGATGATCCGCCGAATAGGCACCCTGCGGCTCGATCATGCCTTTATCGATTACCGTATAGCCCGGTTCAAGCGCCAGCAGCAGATGATTCCCGCCAGGCCGACTGTCGAATCCGGCCATGCCGTCGAGCGCTTCGGGCACGCTGTTGCTGAGCGTTGCGTTGCTGGTGGTGATCTCGTCGGGCGCGATCGGGCTCTGGCCAGCGATGCGAGCGGCCTCGTGATTCTTGCCGTCGGTGTCGACCGTGCTGTCGTGCGTGCGGTCGTTGTGCAGTTCAGCGGTGCGCGGACCGCGCGTGCCCGCCTGCTTGATCGCATCTGCTGGCTTGCTGATATCGCTGTTCATATGCATTCTCCTTTCAAGAGGTCAGGTGAGAGACAGCAAAGTCCGTTCCTTTCCCAAGGCGATTGCGTGCGCGCGCCTTTCGTTTTTTTTAATGAACGCGCATTTTCTACAGAGTATGATCATACTCCGGCGAGCGAAGCGCTGTGATTCAAGCGCTGTAATCGGGACGCTGTAATCGCGATTCTTACTGCTGTTTGTTCAGGACCGGCGCGACGAACGCGCGCTTACTCAAAACATTCTACGGGGCCGTCAGGGCGGGTGACACATGCACTTCGATGCTGCATTCACACATCGCGGCTATTTGTTAAATTGCGCACCGGCGCGTGTCGGCGACGGCAGTTGGCAACCTTACGTGGTCATTTCGCGGTCGAGCGACGGCGAACTGGTCGCCAACCGTTTTTTCCCTACCGATCTGCGCTTTCACGACGAGGCCGCCGCCATCGCGCATGCGCGCGACTGGGCAATGCGCTGGATCGACGCGAGCAGTCTGACCATCTGAGCGCACGCCGCGCCTTCGCGCGAGGCTGCGCGAGCCGCGGCAAAACGCGGTAATCTCTCGGGACAATCACTCCATACCGTGCTCATCGCGCGGCGCTGTCCTCTTATGCCTAACGTGCCTTCCCATAACTGGGGCCTTGAACAGATCGTCGCCGACCTGCGTGCGTCGCGTGAGGAACTGCATCGCACCCGGCATCCGCTCGGCATTCGCGAATTGCCGTCGCGCCACGCGGTGGTCGACATCGTCGCCGGCCTGCGTGCGGCGCTCTTCCCCACGCATTACGGCGCGCCCGATCTGACTGACGAAACCGTCGACTACTACGTCGGCCACACGCTCGAAAGCACGTTGCGTCTGCTCGCGGAACAGATCCGCCGTGCGCTGCGGTTTCTGCCCGAACACGCGCAAACGCCCGAGGCGGAGTTGGGCGAGCGTGCGTTCGACGTCGCGCGCGAATTCGGCACGCAGTTGCCCGGCATTCGCGCGCTGCTGGTGAGCGACATACAGGCGGCTTTTACCGGCGACCCGGCCGCGCAGCACATCACCGAAATTCTGCTCTGCTATCCGGGTGTATGGGCGATGACGCATCACCGTCTCGCGCATGCGTTGCATCGTCTCGGCGTGCCGCTGCTCGCGCGTTTCATCAACGAGATTGCGCACTCGGCAACCGGCATCGACATTCACCCCGGCGCGACTATTGGGCCGAGTTTTTTCATCGACCACGGCACGGGCGTAGTGATCGGCGAGACCGCGATCATCGGCGAGCGCGTGCGCGTGTATCAGGCGGTGACGCTCGGTGCGAAGAGCTTCGCCGCGGATATCGACGGCGCGCTCATCAAGGGCAATGCGCGGCATCCGATCGTCGAGGACGATGTCGTGATCTACGCCGGCGCGACGATCCTCGGACGAGTGACCATCGGGCGAGGCTCGGTGATTGGGGGCAATGTGTGGCTCACGCATAGCGTGCCGCCGGGCAGCAGCGTGTCGCAAGGCAAGGTCCGCGAAGGCGAGCGCGGCGAAGAGGGGCGGCGCTGAAATGCGCGGGCGCGTCCACATGCCGCGTTGCGCGATTGCCGGCATCGAAGCAACCATGGCCGAAACCGCCCATGCGTTTCCGCGTCACTCCCACGACCGTTTTGGCGTTGGCGTGATTGTCAGCGGCGGGCATAAATCGGCGAGTGGCCGTGGCCCTGTCGAAGCGCGTGCGAACGACGCGATCATGGTCAATCCCGGTGAAGTGCACGATGGCAGTCCGCTCGACGAGCGTGGCCGCGTGTGGCGCATGCTGTATTTCGAGCCGCCGATGCTTGCCGGCGCGGCAACCGAATTGAGCGGCGCGGCAGCGCGCGAAATCGAGCTCACGCAGCCGGTGGTGCATGATCCGTTGCTCAAGCGTCTCTTCGAACGATTATTTGCCGTGGCCGTGCTGGCGCCTTCCGTGCCTGATGACCTGGCGCGCGAACATGTTTTGCTCGAACTGCTCGCGCATCTGCTTTCCGCTCATGCGACCCGTCATGCGCAGGCTTTGCCGTCGCATTCCGTCGGGCCAATTGCGCGAGCGAAGGCGCGCATCGACGACGATCCCGCCGCGCCGCTCACACTTGCCGATCTCGCCGATGAAGCCGGCATGAGCCGCTTTCAGTTGCTGCGAGGTTTCGCACATCAAGTAGGTTTGCCGCCGCACGCATACCGGATGCAGCGGCGCGTTGTGTCGGCGAGGCAGTTGATCGCACGAGGTGCATCACTCGCTGACGCCGCGCTCGCCGCTGGCTTTGCCGATCAGAGCCACATGACGAGGGCTTTCGTGCGCCTGCTCGGCGTCACGCCCGCGAACTACGCTGCTGCGATGCGTTGATAGGCGGCATGCTTCGCGCGTTTCAATCGGCGTGTTTCAACCGTCGTGTTTCAATCCGTGGCTCACAAGCGCAAGTGCTGCAACAGCTCAAGCCCATGCACGCCAGGCAGCCCCACATGCTGACCGACCCACCACGCCGCGACCCACGAGGCGGCGACCACAATTAGATCGCAGTGTCCGCTATTCCAGAGGTTCAACGAATGCCGTCCGGCGATCCACGGCACACCGAGCGGGTTTGGCCAGTCGGCAAGCAGATGCATCAGGCCGCCGCACGCGAAGCCGAACGCGGGCGCTGCATAGATCGAATGCCCAAGCTCGCGATATGACACCGCGAGCAACGCGATCCAGCCGATGCCCCAATGCGTCAACGTGCGATGTGTGATCCACAGGCGTCGCGCGCGCGACCACCACGCGACTTCGAGCCAGTCCGGCGCCGTACTGCCCGCAACCCCGGCGATAAAACTCATTAGCATGCCGATATAAGGTGCGCCACCGGGGCCGCCGCCGCTGCGCGCGACGAGGGCCGCCGCGATGACGCCGGCCGCAAAACCGGTTGCATGATGTGCTTTGCTGGATGCCATTAAAGCTCACGGCGCAGCGCGCCGCATGAAGAACAAAGGGCGCCTATGTTCGCAGATGAGCGGACAAAAAAATAGCCGGGACGTCGATTAAAAAATCGCGTGCCGGCGTGGCACGTCAAGCACGAGCGAAGCGTGCATGAACGAAGGGCATCAGGTCACGCAGCGCGCAATATCGAAGCGCATTTCCTCTTCAGGTGGATCGTCTGGCGCATCGACCGGGCGCACCACCTTGATAACGGAACCGGCGTTCGAGGGCGTCAGCGTGACGAAGTACGAGTTGTTCGAACTGGAGCCGACCGCGATCTCGGTCGCACTGCCCACGCGCGACACGTGTGCGCGTGACAAGCGGCTTTCGAGGCAATGGGCGATATAGGCGGGCGCGCGCTGCGAGGACACGTAGATCATGGGCTGCGACGCGTCGCGAGCGGCAGGCCCGCTGGAGGAACCGCAAGCCGCGAGCGTGGCAATGGCAATGGCAACAACAGCGGGAGCAAGCAGGAAGGTTCGTTTCATGGTGAGGTCGTCGGCGTCCCCGGTCATGTGCGGGAACTTGGGGCGCGGGCGAAGCACAACGCGATCAATCCAGCAATCAACGCAAAAGCTTGCTTCGCGACGAAGCCGCCATCCCGCCGCGTTGCAAGCACGTTGCAATCGTGATGAAGAAAGCGGACCGCCCGAGTATACCCAGCACACGCTTGAGCGGTGACCTTCGTTACACGCTGAAACCTCTCGCTCATGGAAAACGCGCAGCGCGATCTTGTCACGCGCGAGTTCACCGAGAGCGCGAATCGGTGCGTCCGCGCTGCAAACACTGCGTGGAAGCCTGGAAGCGGTGACGCAAGCCGACAGCCGCGGCAGCCTGATTGCCGGTCGACGGCGGCGCCAGCGTGCTGATCGCCGCCCAGCTCTTCGCTGCCGCGCAAGCCGAGTACGTGGTCGACACCGAACCGCTGCCTTGCTGTCAGTTGCTATGGCCGCCCTGGTTGTTCGAATACACGCGCGAAATACCCGCGGCGACTTGTCCGTTCGTCAGAGGGACGCATCCTGTACAGACGGGGCAGGTAGAATCGCATGCTCGATATATGTTTTCCGTCCAGCGAAAGTGAGTGAACCTGTAATGACCGATCCAACCCTTCCATCGTCCGACAACGCTGCTGATCCCGCGACGGAAGGCTCGTCCGCAATGGACACCGTGCAGGTCGACGCCGAGCCCGAAACGCTGCACGAAGCGCGTCTTTGGCGCGACGACGGCTGGACCGCGCGCGTCATCAAGAACGAAGACGACGAAGGCTGGGCCGTCGAAATGATCAAGGACGGCGAAGCGGAACCCGCGCTGGTCGGTCCATGGACCATGGGCCGCAACAAGAAAGATCCCAAGCCGCTCGACACGGGCGCGTTCAACACGCTCGTGAAAACCGCGTCTGAAGTGTTGCGCCGTCACGAGCAGCAATTACGCGCGCAGCTTCACAAGGAGGTGCGCGTGTCGAGTGCGGATGGCAACGGCGAACTCGACATCACGCTCGACATCGTGCCGGATGAAGACGAGCCGTACGCGCTGCTGACCGCGCTCGACACATTCGGCGAACCGCTCGCGCAAGTGCAAGTGGCGCCCAGTTTCAAGTTGAGCAAGGCCAGCGCTTCCGCGTGGGTCGAGAATGAATTCCGGCGTCCGGGCTGAAGTCCACGTCTGAACCGCGCGGGCCTGAGTCGAAGTATTACCAATTCCTGTCAATATACTTTCACATTCACTTCATAGAATCCTCGCGTCATAGCGGCGCGAGTGCGAACCATGCGGTTTTAATCCGAGTCGTGCCGGCTGTGAGTCACCCACGTCACCCACAACCAGGATTACGACAACATGGCAGAGCCGTTCGACCCTTCCCGCCGCAAGGCCCTGAAACTGTTCGCCGGCGTACCGATGCTGCCGTTAGGCGGGTTCGCCACGGCTTCCATGTTGAGCGCCTGCGGCGGCGGCAGCAACGATGTGGCGAGCACGGTCAAGCCGGCCGCCAACTTCATGTCCGCGGCTTTTAGCGCGATGACCGCGCCGACGCTGACCGACCCCGCCGCGATGGCGAAAACGACTGTGGGCTCAACACTGACCGTGCAATTGAGCGACGGCAGCAGCCGCACGTTCAAGCTTTCGTATCAGCCGTTCTTCATCACCGGCGACAGCGTGGCGAACATCCAGGGCGGGACGATTCTCGCGGGCGGTTACTTTGACATCAACAATCAGCCGATCATCGACAAATCGGTTGCGGGCAAGGAGCGCCAGTTCTACTCCGATTGTCCGGATGGCAGTTCGCTGATCCGCCTCGACAATCCCACCGTGAAGGGCATCAAGGGCAACGCCGTGTTCGCGGTCGTGCAGTTCGAATACGCGACGCGCGATCAGAGCCTGGTGTCGATGTACGGTCAATTGCCGTCGCCGATCGCCGTCCTCACGCTCGATCAGGACCCGGCCACCGGCAAGCTCACGCTAGTTGGCTATCACAACGTCGATACATCGAAGGTGCACGGTTTGTGGATCACTTGCGGCGCGAGCCTGTCGCCGTGGAACACCCATCTGTCGAGCGAAGAGTACGAGCCCGACGCGACGACGATCGCCACCAACAGCCAGTTCAAAGGCTTCAGCCGCAACCTGTTCGGCAGCGAAACGACGGCGAATCCATATCACTACGGTCATCTGCCCGAAGTCACCGTCAACCCTGACGGCACCGGCTCGATCAAGAAGCACTACTGCCTCGGCCGCATCTCGCACGAACTGGTTCAGGTGATGCCTGATAGGCGCACCGTGCTGATGGGCGATGACGCCACCAACGGCGGCCTCTTCATGTTCGTTGCTGACCGCGAGGCCGATCTGTCGGCTGGCACGTTGTACGTCGCGAAGTGGACGCAGGTGTCGTCGAGCGGCGCGGGCGCGGCGACACTTTCGTGGATCAACCTGGGTCATGCGACCAGCGCGGAAATCGAGTCGCTTGCGAACACGCTGACCGCAAGCGACATCATGGACGTCGCGACCACGAATCCGGCCGACACGTCGTACACGAAGATCAACTTCAACGGCACATTCAACTGGATTCGCGTGAAGCCGGGCATGACGAAGGCAGCGACTTTCCTCGAGACGCACCGCTACGCCGCGCTGGCCGGCGGGCAGCGTGGGCTTCACGAAGCTCGAAGGCACGACCGTCAATATCAAGGACAAGGTGCTGTATTCGGCCATGTCGCGGGTCGAGAAGTCGATGGTGCGGGGCAACGCTGCGTCGACGGACGTGGCGGTCGACAAGGCCATCAGCGCCGGCGCGGTCTACGCGCTCAACATGAAGGGCGGCCAGCTCGACCGCAGCGGCGGCGCGATCAATAGCGACTGGGTGCCGGTCGATATGGCGGCGCCCGCGGCGCTGGTGGGCGAGGATCTGTCAACCGCCGACGCGCTCGGCAACACGGCAAACCCGGACCGTATCGCCAACCCGGACAACCTCAAGTTCTCGGAGAAGCTGCGCACGCTGTTCATCGGCGAGGACAGCGGCATGCACGTGAACAATTTCCTGTGGGCGTACAACGTCGATACGAAGACGCTTTCGCGCGTGCTGTCGTGTCCGTCGGGCGCGGAATCGACGGGCCTGCACGCCGTCGACGAAATCAACGGCTGGACCTACGTGATGAGCAACTTCCAGCACGTCGGCGATTGGGAAAGTCCGTTGCACGACAAGGTCAAATCCACACTCGATCCGCTCGTGCGCGCCAACTATAAAGACCGGTTCGGCGCGACGGTCGGTTATCTGACGGCCGATCCGACGTCGGTCAAGCTGTAGCCATCAGGCGAGGCGGCACGCGTACGCGAAGCGCCGCCTCAGCTCCGCTTGCAGAAAATCGCCGTGATGAGCGGCGCGACGCGGTGCACGATCGCCGTGCCACCGGCTGCCGTCACCGCGTTCCGGACCTTTGATTCGCTCCCGAATACCACGACACCATAGGCCGAACTCGCGACCGGCTCGCCTTCTCCCACGCGGAACATGGGATCGTCCTTCTCGTAACCGACCACCGCGAATATATGGAACCCGAACGCGGTCAGGTCCGCGCCTTGCGCAGGAGAAAATGCGTTGATCGAATTGCTTTCGACGCGCGTCGGCTTTGGATCGATCAGTTGTTGCGCGGCGAGATCGGCAATGAACTGATGACCGCTTTGATTGCAGGCGAGCGGCGTATCGAGAGCGGCCGCGTGACTCGCGAGCGGCAGCGCGCCGGTCGCGAGAGCGAGTACGGCGAAGAGAAAAGCACGCCATGCGGCAGACGGAAAAATGCGTTTCATAGCTTGGACGACGGCATATTCGATGTAGCGCGATGTAGTGTGTTCGCAACGGGCGGCGCGGCAAGAGGCAGAAGCCAGGCAACCCGCGAAGACGTTGCGCATCGAAGTGATCCGGCGGGACAGGCGCAACAGGATTCGCACTTTATCGCGATTCGGCAAATCCTGCTTCACGGATGGCTAGTCGGCAATGCGTTCCCAAGCCCGACGAACCGCAAAGAAACTAACGGGAAGAAAGCAATCTTTCGCGATCCCGTATATATTTCCGGGTTATGAATTCGAGACCCCAAACTCCAATTAATGTTCCGCCGCCCAGAACCTGGGACGCGCGGCTAGCCCGCCGACTCGTGACGCCGCTCGTGAACACGCGAGTCACCCCCAATCATCTGACTACGCTGCGTCTCCTGATCGGAGTGGCAGGCGCGCTGTGCCTCGCTCGCGGCGGGTTCGCGTGGACCAATGCGGGTGCGGTTCTTATCGTGCTGTCGAACTTCGTCGATCACACCGACGGCGAACTGGCGCGCATCGGCGGAAAGTCGAGCCGCATCGGTCATTTTTACGACCTCGCTTGCGATGCGCTCGTCACCGTCATGTTGTTCATCGGCATGGGCATCGGCGCGGGTGCTTCGAATATCGGCGGACTCGCGGTCGCGCCGGGTTGGCTCGGCGCTCTCGCCGGCATCGCCGTCGCACTGATTTTCTTCCTGCGCATGCGCATCGAGGAAATGGCGGGCAAGGCGGGTACGAAGCAGGCCGCGGTCGGCGGCTTCGAAACGGAAGACGTGTTGTATCTGCTGCCCATCGTCACGCTGACGAGCGTCGTGATGCCGTTCGTCGTAGTCGCCTCGATCGGTGCGCCGCTTTTTGCGGTGTGGGTCATGATCGACTATTGGCGCGTGGTGCGCCGTACGGCGAAGCCCGTCGCCGGAACTGCGGAAACGCATCAAGTGTGGGCCGGCAAATGAGTACACATGCGAGTACACACGCCGAAGAGGACGTGGCCGCATCGATTTCCGCTGAACCTGCAGTGGCCGACTTGCGGACCGCACCGGCGGCGCCGGATGCTGACCGTGCGGTCGCGAGCCGCACCCGCACATTCGACAATCCGCGTCTGCGCAAGGCCTTTGCCGATCAGGGCGCCTTCCTCTATCTGGAAGATTTTCTGGCACCGGAAGTGACCGCGCAACTCGTGCATAGCGCGCGGGCGCTGCTCGACGAAGTCAACCGCAACTATCTGCCGGGCCACAAGCAGGGTGGCAGCGTAAGCCGCCATACGATCGACCGCCTTGCGCCGTTCATCGCAGAACTGTACCGTTCGCAGGAACTGATCGGCTGGCTGGAGCAACTGAGCGGCGACAAGCTGCAAGTGTCGCCGGCGGACGATCCGCACGCGTACGCGCTGTACTACTACACGCGGCCAGGCGATCACATCGGCTGGCACTACGATACTTCGTACTACGACGGCCGTCGCTACACGCTGTTGCTCGGCGTGATCGACGAATCGTCGTGCCGGCTCGACTACGAACTGCACACGCGCAATCCCGATGTGCCGGATGAGCCGGGCTCGGTGCAGATTCCGCCCGGCGGGCTGGTGTTTTTCGACGGCGACAAGCTGCGCCATCGCATCACGCCCGCCGGCCCGAACGAAATGCGCGTGTCGCTCACCTTTGAATACGTCACGGACCCGAACATGCGTCCGTGGCGCCGTCTGATTTCCAACATGAAAGATGCAATCGCGTATTTCGGCTTCCGCCAGGTGTTTCGCCAGATGACTCAGGCGAAAACCCGCGGCAAGGACCGCGCATGACTCGCGCGGCCTTGATTCTGCTGTCGATCGGGACGGCGCTGTTTGTCGGCCTGCTCGCGTGGCAGGGTTTCGGTTCGGTTGCGTCGACGCTGCTCGCGGCCGGTTGGGGGCTTGCGCTCGTCGCCGCGTTCCACGTCGTGCCGCTCGCGCTCGACGCCGGCGCGATTTCCGTGCTGTTGCGGCGGCGCCGCGACGGCGTGCATCACGATCTGCCGCTGCGCGACGGGCTGTTCGCGCGCTGGATCGGCGAATCGGTGAATAGTCTGCTGCCGGCCGGCCAGATCGGCGGGCCGGTGGTGATGGTACGGCAGCTCTCGCAGCGCGGCATGCGCATGCGCGACGCGGCGGCCGCCATCACGGTGAGCACGACCGCGCAGGCGCTCGCGCAGATTGTTTTCGCGCTGCTCGGGCTGTTGATGTTCGGCGCGTACGCCGCGCACGGCGCGCTGCATGACCTGCGAACCGCGACCCTGATTGCGACCGCCGTGCTCGGCGGGATGATCGTCGGCTTTTATTTTGCGCAACGGCGCGGACTGTTCGGCCGGCTGCTCGGCATGCTGTCGAGGGTATTCGGCAAGCGCGACTGGTCCGGCCTGATGACGCGCGCCGAAGCCGTCGACGCCGCCGTGCAGGCCATGTATCGCGAGCGCGCCCGCGTGGCGGCGAGCTTCGCGCTGAGCCTCGCGGGCTGGATCGTCGGCACGGTGGAAGTGTGGCTCGCGCTGCGCTTTCTGGGTCATCCCCTCGACTGGGTCGACGCGCTGCTGCTCGAAAGCGTCGGTCAGGCCATTCGTGGCGCTGCCTTCATGATTCCCGGCTCGCTCGGCGTGCAGGAGGGCGGCTATCTGCTGCTGGCGCCGCTGGTGGGCCTGCCGCCCGACGCGGCGCTCGCGTTGTCGCTCACCAAGCGCGCACGCGAAATCCTGCTAGGCTTGCCGGGTCTGCTGGTCTTGCACTTCAGCGAACGAAGCTGGCAAAGGCGGCGTGCTCTCGGGCGCGTTCCCGCTGTCGATTAAACTCCGTATCTTTTCAAAGGACCGCGCATGCGTGCCATCATCCTCGCTGCGGGCCTCGGCCTGCGTCTCCAGCAACCGCCGGAAGCCCAGTTCCCGAAGTGCCTGTTGCAGTTCGACGGCATGAGCCTGCTCGAGCGGCATCTGCAAATGCTCGAAACCGCCGGCGTGACGGACGTCGTGCTGGCGCTCGGTTTTCAGCCCGAGTCGGTGCAGGCGGAACTGGCGCGCATCAACTGGCCGCACAAGGTTGAAACGGTGCTGAACACGCGTTACGGCCTGGGCAGCGTGCTGACGGTGCACACGGTGGCCGAGGCGCTGACGCGCGGCGGCGACGTGCTGCTGATGGACGCCGACGTGCTCTACGACGAGCGCATTCTGGCCGCGCTGGTTGCGGGCGACACAGTCAACCGTCTGTTGATCGACCGCGAGTTCGAAGCCGGCGACGAGCCCGTGAAGCTGTGCCTGAAAGACGGCGTGCCCGTCGAGTTGCGCAAGCAGCTCGCGGTCAATCTCGAGTACGACACCATCGGCGAGTCGGTGGGTTTCTTCCGCTTCCGCCAGGAAACCGCGCAGCGCTTTACGGAAATCGTGGCGGGCTATATCGACAGCGGCCGGGCCAACATGCCGCACGAAGAAGCCGTGCGCGATCTGCTGCTGGAGCGCAGCCAGGTGTTCGATACCGCCGACGTGACCGGCGCGCCGTGGATCGAAATCGACTTCCCGAACGACGTCGCCCGCGCGACCACCGAGATCCTGCCGCAGTTGCAGCCGCTCGTCAGCGCGTCGCGCTGAGTTTCACTACGCGTCACACGTTACACGTCATGCAGGTCGCGCACGACGTGCCGCGAAGAGCCGGCTCGATGCCGGCTCTTCGTCATTCGAGGGTTATCCAAGAAGGCTTCGCGCGATAACATTCGTTGCCGCTGCAATGCCATAATCGACGCTTTATCTCGACGGCCTTGCAAAACGTCGCTCTGCTAATGCCTTTCGCTTTAGGCGCTTTCATTGTTCCGCTGATCGTCGCGTGTGCGATGTTCATGGAAAACGTGGACGGCATGGTCATCGTGACGTCGCTGCCCGTCCTGGCGCGCGATCTCGGTCAGGATCCCATCACGCTGAAGCTGGCCGTCACCGCGTATGTGATCGGCCTCGGTGTATTCATTCCGGTCTGCGGCTGGGTCGCGGACCGCTTCGGTTCGCGCACGGTGTTTCGCACGGCCATCGGCATCTTCATGGCCGGCTCGCTGATGTGCGCGGCGTCGACTTCGCTCGGCATGTTCGTGGTTGCGCGTTTCGTGCAAGGCATTGGCGGCGCGATGATGGTGCCGGTGGGGCGCATCATCATTTTCCGTTCGGTGCCGAAATCGGAGTTCATACGCGCGGTCAATTATCTGACGGTGCCCGCCCTGCTCGGCCCCGTAGTCGGCCCGCCGCTCGGCGGCTTTATCACGACCTATCTGCATTGGCGCCTGATCTTCTTCGTCAATATTCCGATCGGTTTGCTCGGTATCTGGCTCGCCAATAAACACATCGCCAACGTGCGCGAAGCGCATCCTGGCCGGCTCGACTGGACCGGCTTTCTGTTGTCCGCGAGCGGCGCGTCGCTGTTCATGCTCGGGCTCTCGCTGGTGGGCGGCGAACTCGTGCCAAACATTGTGTCGTTCAGCATGTGTGCTGTGGGTGTCGTACTGCTGGTGGGTTACGTGGTCTACGCGAATCGTGTGGAGTTGCCGGTGCTCGATCTGCGCCTTCTGCGTATTCCGAGTTTTCACGCGAGCGTGGCGGGCGGGTCGCTCTTTCGCATCGGTCTCGGCGCCGTGCCGTTTCTGTTGCCGCTCGCGTTGCAGGAAGGCCTTGGCATGACCGCGTTCGTGGCGGGATCGATCACGTGCGCGTCGGCATTCGGCTCGATCTTCATGAAGGCGGCGACCGCGCGCATACTTCGGCGCTTCGGCTTTCGCACTGTGTTGATGTTCAACGCGGGCTGCGCGGGCGTGGCTATCGCGATCTACGGCCTGTTCTTTCCCGGCACGCCGCACTGGTTGATCTGGTGTGTAGTGCTATTCGGCGGCTTTTTTCCGTCGCTTCAGTTCACGTCGTTGAACACGTTGGCGTATGCCGACATTCCGAGCCGCGACGTGGGCCGCGCGACGAGCGTCGCAAGCGTGATCCAGCAGCTTTCGCTGGGGCTCGGCGTGACCATCGCGGGAATCGTGCTGGAAATTTCGCACAACGTGCAGGGTCATTCGAGCATCGTGTTCTCGGACTTCTGGCCGGCGTTTGTGGTGGTCGGCCTGTTCTCGTTCATGTCCATTCCGGTTACAGCACGTCTGCCGCACGACGCGGGCGAGGAAATCGCCCGCGGCCGTCGCGGCACTGCATGACCGCAGCAAGAGCGAAGCTTGACGGCATCACACCGCTTCCTTCACCGCCCGCAGGAACTGCTGCGTGCGCTCATGCTGAGGCGCGCTGAAAAACTGCTGCGGCGGCCCTTGCTCGATGATCTTGCCTTGCGAGAAAAAGCACACACGGTCCGCGAATTCGCGAGCAAAGCCCATTTGATGCGTGACCATCAGCATCGTCAGATTGTGTTCGCTGCCGAGGCGCCGGATCACGTTCAGCACTTCGCCGCACAGCTCGGGGTCGAGCGCGGAAGTCACTTCGTCGAACAGCATGACCTTCGGCCGCATCGCGAGCGCCCGTGCAATGGCCACACGCTGTTGCTGTCCGCCCGATAGCTGCGACGGATAGTGGTTGCACTTATCCTCGAGCCCGACGAGCGACAGCAGATCGCGAGCGCGTTCGGTGGCTTCCTTGCGCGACAGGCCCAGCACCTGCATTGGCGCTTCGATGGTATTGGCGAGCGCCGTCATGTGCGGAAACAGATTGAAGCTCTGAAACACCATGCCGATCTTGCTGCGCACACGCCGCAGGTGTTTGAGCGACGCCGGCACCAGCACGCCATTCCTGTGCATATGCGTGAGTGGTTCACCATCCACTTCGATCATGCCTCCGGTCAGCGGATCGAGCGTCATCAGCACGCGCAACAGCGTCGATTTGCCCGAACCGCTCGGGCCGATGATCGCGACTTTCTCGTTGCGGGCAATTTCCAGATTGAGTTCGTCAAGCACGGTGAGCGCGCCATAGCGCTTCGTCACGCCGGCGAAGCGCACCATCGGCGCCTCGCCCGGCGCGCCGGCCTGCGGGTCGCGTACGGAAGCGGGATCGTCTCGTTTCATCGGGTTCTCCACGGATAAGGCCGAATGGGGCGGGGTGAGGGCATCGAGGTCGGTCTTCACGGTCATGGCAACCTCAGGCCGTATTCGAGCCGCCGCACGAGGTGCGCGAACGTCACGCTGATCAGCAGGAAGAAGATGCCCGCGAGCGTGATCGGCTCCAGATAGCGAAAGGTCTCCGAGCCGATGTTCTTCGCCTGCTGCATCAGTTCGACCACGGTGATCGCCGAGAGTACGGGCGTGTCCTTGAACATCGCCACCAGATAATTGCCGAGCGCGGGAATCACCGGGCGAATGGCCTGCGGCAGAATCACGCCGCTATACGTGCGCCACGGCGACAGCGACAGCGCGCAGGCCGCCTCCCACTGGCCGCGCGCAACGCCGTTCAAGCCCGCGCGATACACCTCCGACGTGTAGCACGCGTAATGCAGCGCGATGCCCACGGTGCCCGCCGTCAACGCGGACATGGTGATGCCGTACACCGGCAGCACATAGAACAGCACGTACACCTGAATCAGCAACGGCGTACTGCGAATGAATTCGACGATAAACCCAACCGTCCGCGATACCGCCTTGACCGGGCTGCGCCGCAGCACGGCCAGCACGAGCCCGAGCACCAGCGCAATTGCAAAACCAATCAACGTGATGAGGATGGTGTACATCGACGCGCGCAACAGCGCAGGCAGAATCTGCGCGGCGTAATGCAAATCGAAGAAGCTGTTCATCGGACGGCCCTCTGGATGATGCCGTGGCTCACCCGGCGTTCGAAATGCCGCATCAGCGCGACGAGAATCTGCGCGAGCACGAAGTAGATGACCAGCGTGAGCATGAAAATCTCGGCGGTCTTGAAGGTCGCCTCGTCAAGTTGACGCGCGCGGAACGTCAGGTCCGACAGCGTGATCAGCGATACGAGCGACGTACCCTTGAGCAGTTCGATCATCAGATTGGTGGCGGGCGGCAGCGCGTTGATCATCGCTTGCGGCAGAACGATACGGCGCATTCTGGCGAGCGGCGACATGTTGAGCGCGAGCGCGGCCTCGAACTGACCGCCGGGCACCGAACGCAACGCGCCGCGCAGAATCTCTGAGCCGTACGCGCCATAGTGCAAACCGAGTCCGACGATCGCAACGGTGAACGGCGTCATCTCGATGCGAAACGGCGGCAGAGGCAGCACGAAGAAAAACCAGAACAGTTGCACCAGCAACGAGGTGCCGCGAAAGATTTCGACGTAGGCATTGCCGAGCCAGCGCAGCGGCGTCCACGGCGCGAGTTTGGCGGCAGTGCCGACGAACGCCATCACGATCGCGAGCACGGTGGCACACGCGGCGATCTCGATCGTCACAAGCGTGCCTTGGAGCAGCAGGGGATACAGTTCACGCATGGCGGTTCCTCGCTTGCATGACGGCGCGTGCATGACACGCGCCTTTAACTTCAGGGCCGGCGTTTGCCGGCATGCGCAATGTGCGATGTGCGACTCGCTTGATTCGCTTACTTGCCGCAAATCTCGGCGGCGGTGCGCGTTGTCACATTCGTTTTGTCGAAGCCGAACGGTGCCACGGTTTGCAGATGATCTGCCGTGCCGAGCCACTCGTGCAATTGCTTGTTGACCGCATCGCGCAGATCCGCGTCTTCCGGACGGAACGCGAGCGCGCCATAGCCGGTGTGCTTCGGATCGTCGGTGAACTTCACGACGGCCTCGACCTGGTCGGCGGCTTTGGCGGCCAGGCCCTTCATGGTCAGCGCGGTGCCGGCCGCGGCGTCGGCGCGGCGGGCGCGCACGGCTTGCAATTGCGCGGTCGTGTCGGGCACCTGCATGAGCTGCGCGTCTTTCACGCCGGCATCGCGCGAATTGGCGAGTTCCACCGCGCCGGCCATCACTGCGAGTTTGACGTCGGGCTGCTTGCCGACATCGCCATAGCTGTGAAGATTCTTCGGATTGCCTTTGAGCACCAGCAGCGTGTCCTGAATCTGATACTGCGGATCGGCGAAGGCGACCTGCTTGCAGCGCTCCGGCGTGATGTACATGCCCGCCGCGATCACGTCGAAACGCCCCGCGCGCAGACCGGGAATCAGCGAGCCCCATTCCGTCAGCACGCCGTCCACTTTCTTCACGCCCATCTTCGCGAAAATTTTTCGGGCGATTTCCGGCGATTCGCCGGTCACTTTGCCGTCCGGCGTGGTGTATGCGAACGGCGCTTCATTCGCATAGCCGATACGCACTTCGCCAGTGCGCTGGATGCGCTGCAACGTCGTTTCCGCCGACGCATGTTGCGTCGGCATGGCCAGAGTCGCCGCGGCGACGCAGAGGGCTCCCAGCAATCCTGAAGTGCGCTTCGCTTTCATATCGATTCCGTTGTGTGGCGTGATGAATGGCGTGTGAATGCCGCGGCGCATCCTGCGCGCGGCAAGGCGAAGGGCCGGCGATACCCGCGCTTCATTGGCCTCGCGCCGTAACCCTGAATGCAGCATACAAAGCCAATTTTTTATTGCGATTGCTCTAGGACAATAATTTTCCCAGCCTGTTTGGCGGCAGTATGGGAGGCGTTGGCACGTCGCATTGCGGGCTTGTAGGCACAGCTCGCAGCAAGGGTATACGACGACAGGACAGGCGCTCGTGACACGGGCTCGCAACAGTGGAACGGTGGAGGGCGGCGGTGATTGAGCAGTGGCGTGATGCAGTGCGCGCGGTGCATGGCGTGGAGTCGAAATACAAACGGCTGGTGAAGGCCATTGCGGGCGATATCGAGAGCGCCTCGCTGCCCGCGGGCGCGCGGCTGCCGCCGCAACGCGATGTCGCCGCCGAACTGGCGATCAGCGTGCAGACCGTGACCAATGCTTACAAGGAGCTGGAGCGGCAAGGGCTGATTCGCTGCGAGGTGGGACGCGGCAGCTTCGTGGCGGCGCGCGTCACGGAGACCATGTCCAACTATATGCTCGACACGGCCGAGCGCTCGGTGGTCGACTTTTCGATTGCGCGGATCATCCACACGGCGGAGCACGACGCGATGTGGCGCAAGGTGTGCGCGACGCTTTCCACACTCGACGATCAGCCGTGGATTCGCGCGTTCCGTCCGATTGCGGGCTTCGAGCATCATCGGCAGGCGGGCGTCGCGTGGCTTGCTTCGTTGGGCATGCCGGCTTCCGCGGATACGCTGCTGGTGACCAATGGCGCCGCGCACGGCATCTTCCTCGCGCTGGCCTCGCTCGTGGGTCCTGGCGACACCGTGCTGTGCGAAAGCCTGACCGATCACGGCGTGATCGGCTCGGCCAATGTGCTCGGCTTTACGCTGAAGGGCCTGGAGATCGACGAATACGGTATTCACCCCGAACACTTCGAGGAGATGTGCGACAGCGAGCGGATCAGCGCGCTCGTCTGCACGCCCACGCTGAACAACCCCACTGTCGCGATGATGCCCGATTCACGGCGCCGCGCGATTGCGCGAATCGCGGAGCGCTACGGCGTGTACATCATCGAGGACGACGTGTACGGCCCGTTGCCCGCCAAGGCCGCGACCCCGATTGCGAGCCTGATTCCCGAGTTGTCGTTCTACTGCACGAGCATGACGAAGTCGGTGCTGACCGGCTTGCGCATCGGCTATCTGACCACGCCGCGGCGGCTCGCGCTGCGCGCCGAAAGCGTGCTGCGCGTGAGTAGCTGGATGGCCACGTCGCCGATGGCGGAAGTGGCGACACGCTGGATCGTCGACGGCACCGCGGAGCGACTGGTGCAGATACAGCGCGAACGTTTGGGGCGGCGCCAGGCGCTATTGCAGCAAACGCTCGGCGGCTATGTGCTCGGCGCCCATCCGCAAGCCTTGTCCGCGTGGTTGCGCGTGCCCGAGCACTGGCAGGCGGAACGGCTAGTCAGGGAACTGCGCAATCGCGACATCGCCGTGACTTCCGCCGATCCGTTTCTGGTGCGCGGCGCGGATCGGCCAAACGCAGTGCGTGTCTGCGTAGGTGCTGAAGTGAGCGACGAAACGTATAAGGCCGCGTTGGAGACGATGCGCGAAGTGTTCGAACAATATCCGCAGGTGCACGATTTCACGTGACTTGCGTCAGCGTCTTCAAGAACGTCGCCCGAAATGAACTAGGACAATAGAAATCGTTTTTTAGAACATTAGACTGGGCTGCATTGAAAACGATGCGGCCACAGCCGGCATGACGCTTCAGTCATCGCGCAGCAGTGACGGCATCGAATTGAACCCTTTCGTGCAGGGCCGTTCATGTCCGTTCTGTCGCTGGCCGATGTCTACCGCGCGCGTCGTCGTATCGAGGGGCGCGTGTACCGTACGCCGCTCATCGAATCGCCGAGCCTGTCGGCAATCGCCGGTATGCCGGTCTTTCTCAAGCTCGAAACCGTGCAGCCGACAGGCAGCTTCAAGCTGCGCGGCGCGTCCAACGCACTCGCTCAACTTGCCGAGCAGGGCTGTCGCAAGGTCGTGACCGCATCCACGGGAAATCATGGCCGTGCGGTGGCGCACGCGGCGCGCGCGCTCGGTATCGAAGCGACGGTCTGCATGTCGGCGCTCGTACCGGAGAACAAGGTCGAGGCGGTGCGCGCGCTTGGCGCCCACGTGCGCATTGCCGGTAAGAGTCAGGACGACGCCGAGCACGAAGCGTTGCGGCTCGTGCGCGAAGAGAGCTTTGCTTATGTGCCGCCCTTTGACGATCTCAACGTGATCGCGGGCCAGGCGACCATCGGACTTGAAATCGTCGAAGCGTTGCCGGACGTCGCGCATATTGTCGTGCCGTTATCCGGTGGCGGTCTGTTCGCCGGCGTTGCATTCGCCGCCAAAAGCACGGATAGCGCGATCCGCATGAGCGGCGTGACGATGGCGCGCGGCGCCGCGATGCATGCGAGCCTCGCGGCTGGGCGGCCTGTGCTTGTCGATGAAGTCGAAACGCTGGCCGATTCGCTCGGCGGCGGCATTGGACTCGAAAACCGCTACACGTATCAGCTCACACGCGATTTTATCGACCACACCGTGCTGCTCGACGAGGCCTCGATTGCACGCGGCATCGTGCATGCCTACGAGCAGGAGCGGCTCGTCGTGGAGGGCGCGGCGGCAGTCGGCATCGCGGCGCTGCTGGACGGCAGGCTGCGCGACTCGCGTGTCCAACGCGGCCCGCTGGTGCTCATCGTGACGGGCTCGAACATCGACATCAATCTGCATCGGCGCATCGTTAGTGCGATGCCCGCGCAATCCCATTCCTATCAAACGCCATGACGTCCATCACATTGCTCGGCGAAGCGCAGCTTCGCGAACTCGTGCCGCTCGACCTCGCGGTAATCGATCAGGTCGAAGCGGCTTTCCTCGCGCTGGCAACCGAAGATGTCGCGATGCCGCCGATCCTGCGCCTCGATTTGCCCGCGCAGAACGGCGAGGTCGACGTAAAGACTGCGTATCTGCCGCGCTTTGACAGCTTTGCGATCAAGGTCAGTCCCGGCTTCTTCAACAATCCCGCGCTCGGTTTGCCGAGCCTGAACGGTTTGATGCTGGTGCTGTCGGCAAAGACCGGTTTGACCGAAGCGGTACTGCTCGATAACGGCTATCTGACAGCGGTACGCACGGCAGCCGCCGGCGCGGTCGCGGCGCGCTGGCTCGCCAGGCAGCATACGCCGCAAGTCGCGGTGCTCGGCGCCGGCGAACAGGCGCGTCTGCAACTGCAAGCGTTGATGCTGGTGCGCCGAGTCGAACATGTTCGCGTGTGGGCCCGCAGCCCGGCCAACGCGCAGCGCTTTGCCGAAGAAGCGACCGCCACACTCGGCGTGCGCTGCGAAGCCGCGCGCGATGTCGGGCACGCGCTCGCCGAAGCGGACGTGGCCATTACCACGACGCCGAGCCGCACGCCATTGGTCGGAGCCGCACATCTGCACGCCGGTTTGCATATCACCGCAATGGGCTCGGACGCCGAACACAAAAACGAAATCGCGCCGGCCGCACTGGCCGGCGCGCGCTACATCTGCGACCGCGTGCAACAGACGCGCGTGCTCGGCGAACTGCATCACGCGCTGAATGCTCGCGCGATACAAGCCGACGCCGCGATTGCCGAATTGGGCGAGGTGATCGCGGGCAAGGCCGTGGGCCGCTCGACCGATAGCGACGTCACGATCTGCGATCTCACCGGCACGGGCGCTCAGGACACGGCGATCGCCGCGCTTGCATTGCAGCGGGCGCGTGCCGCAAACGCAGGAATGATTTTTCGTAACGATGTGAAGCGCTGAGAGGGGACGATGTCAGAGACAACACAACTGGAACGCAACCTGAACGATCAGGCACCGGCCGTGCGATTGCCGTTCGAACGCGCGGAATACGACACACGTATTGCCAAAACGCGCAAGGCGATGCAGGCCGCCGGGATCGAACTGCTGATCGTGTCCGACCCAACGAACATGGCATGGCTGACCGGCTACGACGGCTGGTCATTCTATGTACATCAATGCGTGCTGCTTGCGCTCGACGGCGAGCCGGTATGGTTCGGCCGCGGCCAGGATGCGAATGGCGCGAAACGCACGGTATTCATGCAACACGATCAGATAGTTGGTTATCCAGATTACTACGTGCAGTCCGCCGTGCATCATCCGATGGACTATCTTGCGCGTGAAGTGATCGAGGCGCGCGGCTGGGGCGCGTTGAAGATCGGCGTGGAAATGGATAACTACTATTTCAGCGCGGCGGCTTATCGTTCGCTTGTCAAGCATCTGCCGAAAGCGAAATGGCAGGATGCGACGAGCCTCGTGAACTGGCAACGCGCGGTGAAGTCGCCGCGCGAGATCGAATACATGCGTGTGGCGGCACGCATTGTCGAAGCGATGCATGCGCACATCGTCGAGCGCATCGAACCTGGCATGCGCAAGAACGATCTCGTAGCCGAGATCTACTCGACAGGCATTCGCGGCGTGGAAGGCCACGGCGGCGACTATCCGGCTATCGTGCCGTTGTTGCCGACCGGCGCCGATGCCGCCGCGCCGCATCTCACCTGGGACGACACGCCGTTTGTCGAAGGGGCGGGTACGTTCTTCGAAATCGCAGGTTGCTTCAAGCGCTATCACTGTCCGCAGTCGCGCACCGTGTATCTCGGCAAGCCGCCGAAGCATTTCATCGACGGCGAGCGCGCGGTGGTCGAAGGCATCGAAGCGGGTCTTGCGGCGGCCCAACCGGGCAACACGTGCGAGGACATTGCCAACGCATTCTTCGCGATGCTGCATAAATACGGCATTGAAAAGAACAGCCGTTGCGGCTATCCGATCGGCGCGAGCTATCCGCCGGATTGGGGCGAGCGCACGATGAGCCTGCGCCCTGGGGACAAGACGGTCCTCGAACCCGGCATGACTTTTCACTTCATGCCGGGACTCTGGCTCGACGATTGGGGACTCGAAATTACCGAAAGCATCCTGATTACGGAGAACGGTGTGGAGACGTTCTGCAATACACCGCGCAAGCTGTTCGTGAAGGAGTAGTGCATATGCGCGCATCACCCATTCAGCCGACCGTGGATTTCGATGCCCACGGCGAACAACACGGTTTTCTGAAACTGCCGCATTCGCACGACGCCTCCGCATGGGGCGCCGAGATGATTCCGATCACGGTGATCCGCAACGGCGACGGGCCGACCGCGCTGCTCACCGGCGGCAACCATGGCGACGAATATGAAGGGCCGATCGCGCTGTCGAAGCTCGCAGCAACGCTGAAAGCCGCGGACGTGAAGGGCCGCGTCATCATCGTACCGTTCATGAATTTTCCGGCGTTTCGCGCGGGAACCCGCACGTCGCCGATCGATCGCGGCAATCTGAACCGCAGTTTTCCCGGCAAGCCCGACGGCACGATAACCGAGAAGATCGCCGATTATTTTCAGCGCTATCTGCTACCGCTTGCCGATTATGTGCTCGATCTGCATGCCGGCGGACGTACGCTCAACTTCGCTCCGTTCGCCGCGATTCATCTGCTGCCGGACGAGCGTCAGCAGGCGCGCTGCGAAGTGGCGATGCGAGCGTTCGGCGCGCCTTATTCGATGCGGATGTTGGAACTCGATAGCGTCGGCCTGTTCGATAGCGCGGCCGAGGAAGCGGGCAAAGTGTTCGTGTCGACGGAACTCGGTGGCGGTGGCTCGGCGACGGCGCAAAGCGTGGCAGTGGCCTCCCGCGGCGTGCGCGGCTTCTTGCAGCACGCGGGCATTCTCACGCGGGAGGCAAGCCATGACGTAAGCCATGAGCCGGGCAACGAAGCCACGCGCACCACAACACTTCTCGACATGCCTGACGGCACCTGCTTCACGACCAGCGAACACGATGGACTGCTGGAGTTGTGCAAGGACCTCGGCGAGATGGTCGAAAGCGGCGAGGTGATCGCGCGGGTCTACGACGCGTCGCGTACTGGCGTTACGCCGGTCGAATATCGCGCGCGCCGCGGCGGCCTGCTCGCGGCACGGCATTTTCCGGGGCTCGTGCGAATCGGCGATACGGTGGCCGTGGTGGCCCATGTCGTCGAACGCGGCATACCGGTGAACGTCTGAGCGCGATGAAGCTCGACCGCTACGATCTGGCGATTCTGCGCATTCTCGCGCGCGACGGACGCATCACGAAGTCGCGTCTCGCGGAAGAAATCAACCTGTCGATCTCGCCGGCGTGGGAGCGGGTCAAGCGCCTCGAAGAAAGCGGCGTGATTCGCGGTTATCGCGCCGACATCGACTGGCTGCGCGCGTTCAAGGGCGCGCGCGTGGTGGTGGAGGTGACGCTTGCGCGGCACACCGCGCAAGACATGCGGCGCTTCGAGGAACGCATTGCCGCTTCGCCCGAGGTCGTGCAGTGCCATGCAACGGGCGGCGGCGTCGACTACGTAATGCACGTGATGTCGCGCGACATCGACCACTATCAGCGCTTTATCGATTCACTGCTCACTGACGAACTGGGCATCGAAAAGTACTTCACGTACATCGTCACAAAGGTCGTGAAGAGCATGCCGGAAGGTGTGCCGGACTGGACTGACGAAGCCCTCGGCGACGACGCTTGAAGCACGCGTCGACGCTGCCGAAAAAACGCCACGCACCGCTGAAAATTACGGAAAGAACATCGGCTTCGGCGCATCCGAACCGAAAAAACCGCAAGCCCGCTGAACGTACAGTGACAGACATACATCGCACACAGGAGGTCGTCATGTTGCTGGGTCATCCGGTTCTGTTCAAATCGCTGTGCTACGTCGACGGACGCTGGGTGCACAGCGCGAGTGCGGCAAGTGTCGCCGTGCGCAATCCCGCAGATCAGCAGGTGCTCGGACATGTGCCGATGCTCGACGCCGCGCAGATCACCGAAGCGGTCGATGCCGCGCAGCGCGCGTTTTCCGCATGGCGCTGGTTGCCGGTCGCGAAACGCTCCGCGTTGCTGCTGCGTTGGCACGAGCTGATCCTGCGTCATCAGCATGATCTGGCCGCGATCCTGTCGCTCGAACAGGGCAAGCCGCTTGCAGAAGCGCGCGGTGAGATTGCGTATGGCGCGAGCTTTGTCGAATGGTTCGCGCATGAAGTGCGGCGCTTGAATGGCCGCACGATTCCCACGCACATCGACGGTGCGCAACTGGGTACGGTGATCGAACCGGTCGGCGTGGCTGCGTTGATCACGCCGTGGAATTTCCCGTGCGCGATGATCACGCGCAAGGCGGCCGCTGCGCTCGCCGCCGGTTGCACGGTCGTGGTGAAGCCCGCGCACGAGACGCCGTTTTCGGCACTCGCGCTCGCCCAACTCGCGGAAGAAGCTGGCTTTCCCGCAGGCGTGGTCAACGTCGTGCTCGGCGAGCCGCAAATGGCGATGCAAACGCTGGTGGGCGATGCACGCGTGCGCTCGGTGAGCTTTACGGGTTCGACTCGTGTCGGCGCGCTCGTCATGCAGGCCGTGGCCAAAGCCGGCATCAAGAAAACGGCGCTGGAACTGGGCGGCAATGCGCCGTTCATCGTGACCGAAGACGCCGACCTCGATCAGGCCGTGCGTGTTGCAGTCGCCGCGAAGTTCCAGACTTCGGGGCAGGACTGCTGCGCGGCGAATCGCATTTTCGTCGCGCGTCCGGTTTATGAGGCGTTCGTCGCGCAATACAGCGATGCGGTCCGTGGGTTGAAGGTGGGCTCCGCGTTTGAGGCAAACGTCGACGTCGGCCCGTTGATGCATCAGGCCGCATTCGACACGACCGTGCAGCGTGTCGCGGATGCACAAGCCAAGGGTGCCCGCATCACCGTCGGCGGATCGGCGCATGAACGCGGCGGCTGGTTCTTCGAACCGACCGTGGTTGCCGACGCCGCGCCCGGCATGCGCATTTACGACGAAGAAAACTTCGCGCCGATTTCGGCCGTCACGCCATTTGATTCGCTCGACGAAGCGATCGAGCGCGCGAACGACACCGAGTACGGTCTCGCTGCGTATGTCTGCGCGCGTGACCTTAATACGGTGTTCCAACTGATCCGCCGTCTCGAGTTCGCGATGGTTTCCGTGAACGGCGCGAAGTTCACCGGTGCGCCGGTTCCGTTTGGCGGCATCAAGTCATCGGGCCTCGGCCGCGAAGGCGGCGCAGAAGGCTTCGAACCTTTTGTCGAGACGCGCTATTTCTGCCTCGGCCAACTCGGCTTGCCGGTGACGAGCAGCAGTCCCGCTAGAAACATTGCGGCCGCCGCATAACCCCAATTCATCGATTCAACGAAGGAGCTTTTCATGACTCAACTCGAACCATTCGATCAACTATTGAGCGCCGACCGCGCGCATTTCATGCATCCTTCGACGCACGCTCATGATCACGCGAGCGGCACCCTGCCCGGCCGTATCGTGACGGGCGCGAAGGGCATCCGCATCGAGGATCATGAGGGCAAGTCGTTTATCGACGCGTTCGCGGGCCTCTATTGCGTGAACATCGGCTACGGCCGCACGGAAGTTGCCGAGGCGATCTACGAGCAGGCGAAGAAACTCGCGTATTACCACACGTATGTCGGCCACTCGACGGACACGATCATCGAACTGTCGTCGCGAATCATCGACTGGGCGCCGCACGGCATGAAGAAAGTGTATTACGGCATGTCGGGCTCGGACGCGAACGAAACGCAGATCAAGCTCGTCTGGTACTACAACAACGTGAAGGGCCGGCCGAACAAGAAGAAGATCATCTCGCGCCAGCGCGGCTATCACGGCTCGGGCATCGTCACGGGCAGCCTGACCGGCCTGCCGAGCTTTCATCAATTCTTCGACTTGCCGATCGAGCGCGTCAAACACACCGTGTGCCCGCACTGGTACAGGCATGCGCCAGCCGGCATGAACGAAACGCAGTTCGTCGCGTACTGCGTCGAAGAACTCGAACAGACGATCGCGCGCGAAGGCGCCGACACGGTCGCCGCGTTCATCGCCGAACCGGTGATGGGCACGGGCGGCATCCTGCCGCCGCCGGCCGGTTATTGGGCTGCGATCCAGCAGGTTCTGAAGAAGCACGACATCCTGTTGATCTGCGATGAAGTGGTGTGCGGTTTCGGCCGGATCGGTTCGAAGATGGGCGCGCAGCACTACGGCATCACGCCGGACCTCATCACCGTGGCCAAGGGGCTGACGAGCGCCTATGCGCCGTTGTCCGGCGTGATTGTGAGCGAGGGTGTGTGGGACGTGATCGACAAGGCTTCGCAGGAAACGGGCGCAATGGGACACGGTTGGACCTACTCGGGGCATCCGGTCTGCGCGGCTGCGGCGCTCGCGAACCTCGATATCCTTGAGCGCGAGAATCTCACGCAGAACGCGGCGCAGACCGGCGCCTATCTGCTCGAACAACTGCATGCCGCATTCGATTCACATCCGCTGGTGGGCGAAGTGCGCGGCGTGGGCATGCTGGCCGCGCTCGAATTCATGGCCGACAAGGACGGCCGCCGTCCGTTCGATCCGGCGCTGAAAGTCGGTCCGCGAGTGTCGGCTGCTGCTTTACAACGCGGCTTGATCGCACGTGCAATGCCGCATGGC
Source organism: Paraburkholderia rhynchosiae (assembly GCF_002879865.1). Classification (GTDB taxonomy): domain Bacteria; phylum Pseudomonadota; class Gammaproteobacteria; order Burkholderiales; family Burkholderiaceae; genus Paraburkholderia; species Paraburkholderia rhynchosiae. The sequence continues at coordinate 66,337 of NZ_PNXY01000025.1, read as the reverse complement.
GACATTCTCGGCTTCGCGCCGCCGCTCGTGACTACGCGCAGCGACGTCGACGAAATCGTAAAGCTCGCGCGCGCGGCCGTGGATGATGTCGCCTCGCAGGTCCTCACTCCGGCGGCTTCCGCCTGAAGCGGGGCGTGCCTCTTTGTGTGCCGCAGCAGATGTCCCTACGTAATGCTGCGGCTTCGCAAAGAGCGGTTCACATGTTATAAGCCCAAGGAACTGTCCTTATCGTCAGGTGAAACAGTCAACTTGGGGGATATCAATGAAGTTGTTCCGCAACGCCAAATCGTCCGCCAGCGGATTTGCGCTGGCTGCACTGTTGTCTGTCTCCGTCGGTTTTCTCGAGGCCACGCCGGCAGTCGCGAAGCCGCCCGCGAAAGCGCAGCCGGCTGTACTCACCGCGTCCGCGATTGCGGTCGCCGACGAGTACAGTGCCGACGCCGCCGAGCAAATCTTCAAGGAAGGCGGCAATGCCGTCGATGCCGCGGTGGCCATCGCCTTCACGCTTGCCGTGACTTATCCGGAAGCGGGCAACATCGGCGGCGGCGGTTTCATGACGCTGTATGTGGACGGCAAGCCGTACTTTCTCGACTACCGCGAGCGCGCGCCGCTGGCGGCCACGAAGAACATGTATCTCGACGACAAGGGCGAGGTCATCAAGGGCATGAGCCTGTACGGCTACCGCGCGGTGGGCGTGCCCGGCACCGTCGACGGCATGTGGCAGGCGCAGCGCCGCTTCGGCAAGCTCAATTGGAAGCAGGTGCTCGCACCGGCCATCCACTATGCGCGCGACGGCTTCCAGGTCAGCGAGCAATTGCAGCAACGTCGCGACGATGCGGCGAAAGAGTTCGCGGGCAAGACGAACTTCGACACCTACTTCGGCAACCTGAAACAGGGCGTCAACTTCAAGCAACCCGATCTGGCCGCTGTGTTGCAGCGCATTTCGGATCAGGGCGCGAAAGACTTTTACTCGGGCAAGACAGCCGGTCTGATCGCGGAATCCATGCGCGGCCATGGCCTCATTACGAGGGCTGATCTGCAGCAGTACAAAGCCGTATGGCGTCAGCCGATTCAGGCGGACTGGAAAGGCTACCGTGTGTACACGGCGCCGCCTCCGAGTTCGGGCGGCATCGGCCTCGTGCAGTTGCTGAAGATGAAAGCTGACCGTGCCGCCGACTTCAAGGACGTCCCGCTCAATTCGCCGCAATACATCCACCTGATTGCGGAAATCGAAAAGCGCGTGTTCGCCGACCGCGCGCAATACCTCGGCGATCCCGACTTCTACAAGGTGCCGGTCGCGCAATTGACCGACGACGCGTACATCGCGAAACGCGCTTCTGAAGTCAATCCGGAAACGCCGTCGGATACGAAGAGCGTGCAGCCGGGACTCGGCACGTCGATGCCGGAGAAAGCGGAAACCACGCACTTCTCGGTGGTCGACAAGTGGGGTAACGCGGTCTCGAACACGTACACGGTGAACGGCTACTTCGGTTCGGGCGTGGTCGCGGATCGCACCGGCATTGTGCTGAACGACGAAATGGACGACTTCTCCGCGAAGCCGGGCGTGGCCAACATGTTCGGCGTGGTGGGCAGCGACGCGAACTCGATCGAGCCGAAGAAGCGCCCGCTGTCTTCCATGAGCCCGACGATTCTCACGAAAGACGGCAAGGTGTCGCTTGTGATCGGCACGCCGGGTGGCTCGCGCATTTTCACGTCGATCTTCCAGGTGATCAACAACATCTACGATTTCGACATGCCGTTGCCGCAAGCGGTCGGCGCGATGCGTTTCCATCATCAGTTGCTGCCGCCGAACACGATTTTCTGGGAGCCGTACCAGCCGATCGACGGCGAACTCGCCAAGCAGGTCGAAGCGAAGGGCTATACGCTGAAAGCGCAAAATTTCAATGGCGACATTCAGGCGATCAAGATCAATGGCAATACGCCCGAGGCCGCAGCCGATCCGCGTGGCCGTGGCGTGACGCGGATCATTCAGTAAGGGTTCGAACGGTTTGGAAGGCGCATCGGTCATGATGCGCCGTGCGTGACTAAAAGACCTCGCGCTCGACAGAGCCCGGGGTCTTTTTTTGCGCAGTGTTTTCAGGTGCGGGCCGGCGCGGACAACAGCGGGCCGCAGAGCGGACGTAATGCGAGACCTCAGCGTGTGAGACACTTTCCGCTAACAGCGAGCCGACCGAGGCCGCCATGCCAGGGAGACAGCCGTCATGAACTCGTCCGCCGCTTCGTCCGATGCATCTGCTTCGCCGTCTTCGTCCTCTCAGTCCGCGCCCGCTGAACCGCGGATCGAGTCGCTCAGCGCGATCACGCTTGCCACCGCCGATATGTCGCAAGCGGTGCGGTTCTACGAAGCGCTCGGATTCCCGCTGCAGTTCGGCGGCCCGCAGGCCGCGTTTACGTCGTTTGCGTTCGGCGGCACGTATCTGAACCTGATTGCCGATCCGCGCGCGCCTGTCAGTTGGTGGGGCCGTGTGATCGTCTACGTGTCGGACGTCGACGCGATTTATCGCAAGGCGCTGGCGGCCGGATTCAAGCCGTCGCTGGAGCCATCCGATGCACCGTGGGGCGAGCGCTATTTTCACATTAGCGACCCGGACGGCCATGAACTCAGCTTCGCAAAACCGTTGCGCTAACGCAGGGCGCCGGCGGAAAACTCGCTATCATGAACTGGCTGCGCGGTAATACGCCTGACACCCGGCACGCCGATAATCGGGCGCGTTCGCGTCGCGCTTCCCGCCGCGCGTCACCATTTTCGTCGCCAGGAGAGCCGCAATGAAAGAGCAGGATCCGAGACCCGAAGCCGAGTTGTTGATGGAGCGGCAACGCCGTTTCGAGGAAGACCTCATCGACGCGTACGACGAGGAACTCGAAATGGAGGTCGACGACCGCATTCTCGACGGTGCCGAGGGTTTTACAGCCGAGAACCGCGAAGCACGCAAGATGTATTTTCGCGAGCTATTCCGCTTGCAGGGCGAACTCGTCAAGCTGCAAGACTGGATCGTGCAGACGGGGCATCGTCTCGTGGTGATATTCGAGGGACGCGACGCCGCGGGCAAGGGCGGCGCGATCAAGCGCATCACACAGCGGCTCAATCCGCGCGTGTGCCGCGTTGCAGCGCTGCCCGCGCCGAACAACCGCGAACGCACGCAATGGTATTTCCAGCGCTATGTCTCGCATCTTCCGGCCGGCGGCGAAATGGTGCTGTTCGATCGTAGCTGGTACAACCGTGCGGGCGTCGAACGCGTGATGAATTTTTGCACCGACGACGAATACGAAGAGTTTTTCCGCTCAGTGCCGGAGTTCGAAAAGATGCTCGCGCGCAGCGGCGTGCAGATTCTGAAGTACTGGTTTTCGATCACCGACGAAGAGCAGGAGATCCGCTTCCAGAACCGCATTCACGATCCGCTGAAGCAGTGGAAGCTGAGCCCGATGGATCTGGAAAGCCGGCGTCGCTGGGAGGCTTATACGTTGGCGAAGGAAGTGATGCTGCAACGCTCGCATATTCCCGAGGCGCCGTGGTGGGTCGTGCAGGCCGTCGACAAGAAGCGCGCGCGCCTGAACTGCATTCATCATCTACTGAGCCAGGTGCCGTATCACGAGATCGAACATCCGCGTGTCGAATTGCCCGCGCGCGTGTATCACGATGAATACAGCCGTCAGCCGGTGCCGGCTTCGATGATCGTGCCCGAGGTGTATTGAGCGGTTTGAGCGGTTCGGGCGGCTCCGAAGTTCGAGTCGAAGAAAAAAAAGCGCGGCGTGTGCCGCGCTTTTTTCGTCATGCAGTTTGATCCGCGAGCGGCTTCCAGGAAAGCGCTTTAAAACACCGCCCGGAACACCCAGTACAAGCCTGCCGCGAGCGCGATAGATGCGGGCAGCGTCAGCACCCACGCGAGCACCAGGCTGCGCACGGTCGCCCATTGAAGGCCCGAGCCGTTGGCCGCCATCGTGCCCGCCACGCCGGACGATAGAACGTGTGTAGTCGAGACCGGCAAGCCGTACACGTCGGCCGCGCCGATGGTCAGCATGGCCACCAGTTCAGCCGACGCGCCCTGTCCGTAGGTCAGATGCTGCTTGCCGATTTTCTCGCCGACGGTCACGACAATCCGCTTCCACCCCACCATCGTGCCCATGCCCAGCGCAATAGCCACCGCGACTTTCACCCACGTCGGAATGAACTTGGTCGCGTGATCGGTTTGCGCCTTGAAGTTGTCGATGGCCTTGGCGTCTGCCGGCGCGAAGGCTGGTTGTTTGGCCTTGTCCATCAGACGGATCGCTTCGGACGCGACGTACATGTTGTTGCGCACGTTGTCGACGAGACCCTGCGGCACTGCGGCCATCGAGCCCGATGCGCCGACCTGGCGCGCGATCACCTTTGTCAGTTCTTGCAGCGCGGGCACCGTCGCGGGCGTCAACTGACGCGTGCGCACATACGCTTCGACATCGGCACGCGGATCGGCGGACGGCGCGACGCCGTTGGTGTATTTGGCAAGCGTCGTCGAAGCTTGCTCCGCGACCGCGAGGAACGTCTGCGTTTCAGCCGGCGTCACCGCCTTGTTCAACGCATACGCCGTCGGTACCGTGCCGATCAGAATGAGCATGATGAGGCCCATGCCTTTCTGGCCGTCGTTCGAACCGTGCGCGAACGACACGCCCGTGCACGTCAGGATCAGCAGGCTGCGAATCCAGAACGGCGGCGGCTCCTTGCCCTTCGGCTCCGCATACAGCGCGGGAATGCGTACAACGGCCTTGAGAATCATCAGCAGCAGGCCGGCGGCGAGAAAGCCCACCAGCGGCGAAAGCAGCAACGACTTGCCGACGCCGAGCGCCTGGTTCCAGTCCACGCCGCTCGTACCGTTCACGCCATGCATCAACTGATTCATCAGGCCGACGCCGATGATCGAGCCGATCAGCGTATGCGAGCTCGACGACGGCAAGCCGAAATACCAGGTGCCGAGGTTCCAGATGATCGCCGCGATCAGCAGCGCGAAAACCATCGCAAAGCCGGCGCTGGTTCCCACTTGCAGAATCAGTTCGACCGGCAGCAGTTGCAGGATCCCGAACGCGACCGCGCCGCTCGACAGCAGCACGCCAAGGAAATTCCATGCACCGGACCACACCACCGCGAGATTCGGCGTGAGCGAGTGCGTGTAGATGACGGTAGCCACCGCGTTGGCAGTGTCGTGAAAGCCATTGACGAATTCGAATCCCAATGCGATCAGCAGTGCGACGCCGAGCAGCAGATACGGCAGAATCGAACCCTCGCGCACGGGTTGCAGATCGCCCACCAGCTGCATGCCGCAATAGCCGATGCCGACTATGATGACGGCGAGAAAAACAAGCAGACCTGGATTGCGCCCCTTGCCACCTGCGGCATTGGGTTGCGGGTACGAAAGTTCCGGCATGACGGGGCCCCTGGATAAATGTCGCGGAACTTCCGATCCTGCGTGGCGTATGTGTCGTCAGCATGACAGCCGCGTGCCGGCGATGCCTAACGGATTGCGTGGCCTTGGGCTGGCGGACATCGCCTTGGTTTGCCGCTGAAAGCAGGCAGCTTGCCCCATCCGGGAATCTTTTTTGCTACGCTGGCAGAGGCGCAGCAGCCTTTCGAGGGAGATTCGATGAAGCGCGACAGTCGGAAAGAAAACCGTAAAGTGGACGGAAGTTCGTCGGCAGTCGATTCGACCGCGCAAGAGCCGACGGCGCAAACGGCGTTTGCCTCATATGCGGCGCCGCTCGTGAATGAAGCGATCGCGCACGCCAATGCGGTGCGCGAAGATCCGTCACCCGAGGCCTTGCACAAACTGCGCGTTTCGCTGCGCCGTTTGCGTTCGTTGTGGTGGGCATTCGCGCCGCTGCTGGAGAAGGGCGAAAACACGCGACAACGCGCGCTTTACAAATATCTGGCCACGGCGGCAGGCAAGACGCGCGACTGGGACATCGTGATCCAGCTGCTCACGCAGGACGACAGCGGCGTGCGCAGCGGCATGCGCGATCTTGCGCCGAAACTCGAGGAAGCCCGCGGCAATGCGTTGGCAACGAGCCGCGAAACGCTGTCGAACGCCGACGTCAAGCATCTGTTGCGCGAAGCGTTGACGAGCGCATCGAAAGACATCAACACGACCCACGAACGTGTGCCGCTGCGTAAGTTCGCGAGCAAACGCGTGGCGGCCTCGGAGCGTTCGTTGATGAAGCGCGCCAAACGCGCGCGCCACGCGAGGCGTTCGAATTACGCCGCCTTTCACGACGTCAGGAAAGCCGGCAAAAAGCTGCGCTATCTGCTCGAATTCTTTCAGCCGGTTTTGAGCGGCAGCCACAAGCGCACGCTCAAGCGCCTCAAACAGGTGCAAAAACGTTTCGGTACGCTAAACGATATTGTCGCGAGCGAAATGTTGCTGCATGACAATGCCGCCTTGCTTGCCGGATCGGGCGACAGCGAGGCCGTGCTGCATTGGCTTCACAAGGAACGCAAGCGCCGGATGCGCTCGGCGGCCGGATTGCTGCGCAAACTGTGACGCACGAAAACGGCGCGGCGCGCTAAAGGCCAAGCGCTGAACAACAACATCTGATGGCGACCGCATGCGGTTCGTGCGGCCCGCTTTCAACGGAGGCAACGCGCAGGTGGAATATCGAGCGCATTCGCAGGGCCGGCGCTGGCGCGGGCTCTTGCGACAGGGAGTAGCCGGCGTCGCACGTTACATCGGCAATCATCCGGTGCTGGCCGGCGTGGCCGGCACCCTGGTCGCCGTCGCGATGGCGGGTCTCACACTGCTCACGCTTCTCAGCGGCCGCACCGACGCGCTGGATCATGCGCGCGAGACGTCGCAAAATCTGGTGTCGATCATTTCGAGCGATCTCGAGAGGCACGTCGAGATCTATAACCTCTCGTTGCAAGCCATGGTGGATGGCACTGAACACCACTTCGGCGCGGGCCTGCCCGCAGATGAGCAGCGAGCGGTGCTGTTTGATCGCGCGACGACGGCGGCTTATCTCGGCGGCGCGTATATCGTCGGTGCGGATGGCGGAGTGATCGCTTCGCAAAGCGGCGAGATGAGCCCGAGCATTCGCTTTGCCGATCGCGACTATTTCGTCGCGCATCAGCGCAACCCGGCAGTGGGCCTCTATCTGTCACACCCGTTCCGCTCGCGCGTGCGCGACGGGAAGTTGTCGATCGGCCTCACGCGGCGCATCAATGAAGCGGACGGCCGGTTTGCCGGCGTTGCGTTGCTCGCAATTCGCATTGAGTATTTCCAGCATCTGCTCGACCGGATCACCATCGGCAAACTGGGCTCGGTGTTCATCGCGATGGACGACGGCACGCTGATCGCGCGCAAGCCGTATGCTCCGCGCGATATCGGCGCGAGCATCGCAAAGTCCCCGACCTTCGTGACGATGGCCGCGCATGGCGCCGGTTCGTATGTGGCGTCTTCCGCGGTCGACGGTGTGCAGCGCATGTACACCTACGCGCACGTGCCGGGCACGCCGCTGATTGCGGTCGTCGCGCCCGCCGTCGACGATGTGCTGGCGCCCTGGCGGCACCGCGCGATCATCAACGGCGTGTTGACGCTCACGTTCGGCGCGGTGTTCGTTGTGGTGTCCTGGCTGCTCGCGTTCGCATTGCGCGGCAAACTGCGCGCGCAGGCCGCGCTGATGCGTCTGGCCGCCACTGACCCGCTGACCGGCCTCAGCAATCGCCGCGTGCTCGACGACCGGCTGGACGAGGAATGGCGGCGCGCGCGGCGCTCGGGTCAGCCGCTGTCGGCGCTCTTCATCGACATTGATCATTTCAAGCATTTCAACGACACGTACGGCCATGCAAGCGGCGACGACGCGTTGAGCGCGGTGGCCGAATGCATTTCGACGACGGTGCGCCGCTCAGTCGACGTGGTCGCGCGCTATGGTGGCGAAGAGTTCGCCGTGATCCTGCCGGACGCGACCGCCGATGGCGCGCTTGCCGTGGCCGAGAAGATTCGCCGGCGCGTGCAGGCGCAAGACATTCTGCATGGCGGCGGCGATAGGGTGACGGTTACGGTGAGCGTCGGTTGCGCGACCTGCGTGCCCGCGCAAGGGGCGAACGCGTTGGATCTGCTGGCCGCGGCCGATCGGCAGCTTTATGTCGCGAAGGCGGCGGGCCGCAACCGAGTCGCTTCTGCGCAGCCGGTCGCGCGTTCGGTGACTCAGGGCTCGCCGTCGTAAGGGCGTTCACAGGGAACCCAACGCAAGGCAAGGCAACGCTACGCAACGTGAGCTTAGGCAGGCACAAGCGCCGCCGACGTTCACGCGCTTGCCCTGCGCCGCGGCGCGAAGCCGCGCAGTGTGACCGCGTTGCTTGCGTCGCCGCGTGAGCCGCTGCCTGAGCCGCTATGTGACGGCGCGAGTCTGCCGGAGCCCGGCTCGTCGGCAAGCAGCAAGCCCACCGGAAAGCCGCGCCGCTGCCACGCCTCCAGACCTCCGCGTAGTGAGCGAATCCGCGTATAGCCATAATTGCGCATCCGCACGCTGATCTCGGCAGCCGTCGCGCTGTCCGGACAAACGCAGTAGATCACCATGTCGTAGGCCCTCAGCGCGAAGTCGATCTGTTCCGGCGAGTGCGGATCGAGTGCGAGCGCGCCGGGAATGAGCGGGGCCGAGTCGAGCGCCGCGCCTTGCGGGCGGGCGTCGAGGACCTTGGGCGGCGCCTTGCGGCGCGTTGCGCGGCTCGACGCTTGCGTCGCGTCAGCCGATTCCGCGAGCGCCTGTTGCCGGCGCGCCCGCCGCTGCTGCATCAGACGATACGCGAGGTACAGCAGCGCGGCGCCAATCAGGAGATCGATCACTGTGCCGCCGCGCGCTCTGACGAACTCGAACAGCATATGCAATTGCCGTTCCGCGGCGGCGCCGCCGAGCAGCCAGAAGGTCGCCCAGGCCATCGCGCCCGTGAGGTCCCAGATTGCGTAGATGCGGGCATCGACGGCGGTGGTGCCCATTAGCGGCGGCGTGATCAGAGCAAGGCCGGGCACGAACTTCGAAATCGATACGAGGGGCACGCCGAAGCGTTCGAACAGCAAACGCGCCTGCTCGACCCTGGCGTCGATGGCAGGCAAGAACTGGCCCAGTACGCCGATCAGCTTGCGGCCGTAGAGGCGGCCGGCTGTGAACCAGACGCCGTCGCCGATCAGCGCGGCAAGCACTGCGGCGCATAGCACTGGCCAGAACGACAAGGTGCCCGCCGCGATTGCAGAGCCCGCGAACAACAGCACCGGAACTGCCGGAATCGGCATGCCCAGGCGCGTCAACAGCACGTTGACGAAGACGACCGCGCCGCCCCAGGTCGATATCGCCGACGACGGAAACTCTACCAATTGAGCGGCTCCTGTTTCCTGGTGGGAAGTTGGCGGCGCGAATAGTGCTACCCGGCGTTGTTGCCCCGGCGTATCCGCGTGCGCAAAGCCCGTTCCTGTCCCAGTTAGACCTTTTGCCTTCAATCAGGATACTCGATGGTTCGCGAGTGCAGGCCACCGCGCAAGCGTGCTGCAATTTCGTTCAAGACCGAGCGGCGCCGGATTCCTAATCTGCGTGCTTATTCCATCGCATCGGAGATGCACGATGAATTCACGGTATGTCGGTTATCTGTGTTGCGCGTTGGCGATGGTGGGCGTCGGCAGCACAGTGGTGGTGAGCAAGTCGATTGCGGCCGGCTTGCCGCCGTTCAGCGCGACCGCGCTGCGTTTCGCGATTGCGTTTCCGTTGTTCGTGCTGGTCATGCGCTGGCGCGGCGTGCGCTGGCCGCGCCTCGACCGGCGCGATGCCGTGCTCGTGATCGCGCAAGCCGCGGCGGGCAGCGTCGGTTATACGGTGCTGCTCATCAGCGGTATGAGACTGGCTTCCGCTGGGGACGCAGGCGTGATCGCCGGGACTTTGCCCGCGGTGTCGGCGGTGGTCGCGATCTTGGCGTTGGGCGAGCGCCCGTCGTCGGCGCTGATCGGCGCGATTGTTCTTGCCACGGCGGGCGTGCTCGCGTGCACCGTCAGTCCCAGCGATATCGCCGCGCCGCACGCGGCCGGTTCCGTGACGGGCAACGCGCTGGTGTTCGCCGCGATTGTCTGCGAGGCGCTGTTCATTCTGCTCAATCGCAAGCTGCGCAAACCGGTGGCCCCGCTGCCATTGTCGGCGTTAATGTGCGGCATCGGCTTCGCGGTCTCGATCGTGCCGGCCTGTTTCGAAAGACCCTGGAGCATGCCGCTCGACGCGGGTGCGCTAAGCGGCGTGCTGTATTACGCGCTCGTGCCGACCGTGGCGGGATTCGTTCTCTGGTATGAAGGCGCCGCGCGCATCAGCGGCGCGGAAGCGGGATTGATTACCGCGCTCGTGCCGGTCAGTGCATTGGCGCTGGCCGCGCTGCTGGTGCGCGAGTCGGTCAGCGCGGCGCAACTCACGGGCGTCGCCTGCGTGCTTGGCGCCGTGATGCTCGCGACGTTCGCGCAAACGCTCGGCACGCGCAATGCGGCATGACGTACGTGATGCGGCTTGGCCTACGCAACGCAGCTTGATGTACGCGACGCGGCCTGGCGTACGCAACGCACGTGACCCACACAACGCACGTTACGTATCGCGCTTTCCCGCTTACGTGTTCGAGACGGCCACCGCGCCAGGATTGCCGACGATCGACAGAAACTCGCGGCGGGTGGACGGGTCGGTGCGGAACGTTCCCAGCATGCGCGACGTGACCATCGTCACGCCGGCCTTGTGGACACCGCGCGTGGACATGCACTGATGCGCGGCTTCGAGTATCACGCCGACGCCCGCGGGTTGCAGCACGTCGTTCAACGTGTCGGCGATCTGCACCGTCATCTTTTCCTGGATTTGCAGACGCTTGGCGAACGCGTCGACAAGACGCGCGAGCTTCGAAATACCCACCACGCGATGCCCCGGCAGATACGCCACGTGCGCGCGCCCGATGATCGGCACCATGTGGTGTTCGCAATAGCTTTCGAAGCGGATGTCTTTCAGCACGATCATCTCGTCGTAGCCATCCACTTCCGAGAACGTGCGGGCGAGAATTTCGCGCGGGTCGACCTGATAGCCCGCAAAGAACTCCTCGTACGAGCGCACCACGCGCGCCGGTGTGTCCATGAGGCCTTCGCGCTGCGGATCGTCGCCCGCCCAACGCAGCAGCACGCGAACGGCGGCTTCGGCTTCCTCGCGGCTCGGGCGGCCGGTCGTGTCCGCCGGTGTGGTTTGTTCTGTCTTGCTGGTCATCCGTCGCTCCTCCGGGATCGCGCGTCGATCCGGGTTGGAGCGCGCGGGTTCATGAGTAGGGTCATTGTTCCATGTTTACGCCGGATCGTGCCGATGTCCCTTTCGACGTCGCGGGGCTGACGATTTCATTTCGGCCATTCGTCCATTGCGTCGTTGAAGAGCTCGGCGACCACGCCGCGCAGCCAGCTCGCACGCGGGTCGTTATGAAACTTGCGATGCCAATGCTGCCGCAGATCGAAGCGCGGCAGCGGCAGCGGCGGTTCGACGAGCGTGATGGATGCGTGCTCCGACACATACGCGAAGCCGATCGCATGCGGCACGGTGGCGATCAGATCGGTTCGCGCAAGGATGAACGGCAGGCTCATGAAGTGCGGCGTCTCGAGCACCGCGCGCCGCTTGATGCGCTTCTTCACCAGATACTGTTCGAGGACTTCCTGGCTGCGTCCTTCGGCGCGCACGACGGCGTGCCCCGACGCGATGTACTGGGCGAGCGTGAGCGGCGCCTTCGAAAGCGGATGCCCCGCGCGCATCAGGCAAATGAAGCGGTGCGTGAAGAGCCGCTGCTGAAAAAAGTTATTGCCCGACAGGTCCGGAAAGTAGCCGACGGCGAGATCGACGTCGCCCGATTCGAGCCCGCGTTCCACATGCGACGGCGACAGCGACACCGAGCGCAGATTCGCGAACGGCGCGCGCTCGGCAAAGAGTTGCAACAACCGTGGCAGAAAGACGATTTCGCCGACGTCGGAGAGCGCGATCGAGAACGTATGCGTGCTCGTGTCCGGGTCGAATTCCTGCGCGTCGAGCATGCCTTTCTCGATACGCAAGAGGGCGTCGCGCGCGGCGGGCAGGATAGCGAGCGCGCGAGGCGTGGGCTCCATGCCTTTCGATGTGCGCACGAACAGCGGATCGTCGAAGTATTCCCGCAGCCGTCCGAGTGCGGTGCTCACGCGCGGCTGACTCACGCCAAGCTGCTCGGCCGCACGGCTCACGTTGCGAGTGTCCTCCATCGCGACGAGGTACGGGATCAGGTTCAAGTCGAGATTCGTGTCTGACATGGGCGGCTATTTGATATGTAAATAAAGGGTAGCCGAAGAATCGTCGGACGGGATAGTGGGGTTTTCTTTGCCTTCGAGAGAACAAGGCGCTCGCAGACGGCCAACAGGCGCGCAAGGTGGGCAGCGGGAACCTATGATTAAGGGAAAGTCCGCGCCTTGACAATGCAGCTAAAGCGCAACCATAATCGCCAGATCGTTCGCTAATCGAATCACTGTTCACTACGCGAACAAACGGTGAACAAACGGGCGAGCAACCGGCGAACGGAATCGGCAAGCAAAGTCAGCGAAGAAACCAGCGGCGAACCGGCAGAAAACGCCGGCGCGCATGCAGACCGTGAGCCGGCGAGCCGTCGCCCGCATTGGCCCGGAGACCGCCCGCCAAGCCTGCCAACACGGCGAAGCCCAGCGCGCGTAGCGCCTTACAAGGAAATTCGACATGATCAACAAGATTTTCGAGTCACTTCAATCGGCCGTCGCCGATGTCCAGGACGGCGCGACCGTCATGATCGGCGGTTTCGGCACGGCCGGCATGCCGTCGGAGCTGATCGATGCGCTGATCGAGCAGGGCGCGCGCGAACTCACCATCGTCAACAACAACGCCGGTAACGGCGACATCGGCCTTGCAGCGCTGCTCAAGGCGAAGCGTGTGCGGAAGATCATCTGCTCGTTTCCGCGCCAAACGGATTCGTATGTGTTCGATGCGCTGTTTCGCGCCGGCGAGATCGAACTCGAACTCGTGCCGCAGGGCAATCTCGCGGAGCGCATTCGCGCGGCGGGTGCGGGCATCGGCGGATTCTTCACGCCCACCGGCTACGGCACGAAGCTCGCGGAAGGCAAGGAGACGCGTCTGATCGACGGCAGGCATTACGTGCTCGAGTCGCCGCTGCACGCGGATTTCGCGCTCATCAAGGCATATAAGGGCGACCGCTGGGGCAACCTCGTCTATCGCAAGACGGCCCGCAATTTCGGGCCGATCATGGCAAGTGCGGCGAAAACCGCGATCGTGCAGGTGTCGGAAGTGGTGCCGCTCGGCGCGCTCGATCCGGAAAACATCGTGACACCTGGCATCTTCGTGCAGCGCGTGATCGAAGTGCGCCAGGCGGCGCATGCTCCGCTGCCCAATCCTCACGACGCTGCCGCCTGAACCGGAGACCCGACATGAAGAAACTGACCCGCGATGAAATGGCCAAGCGCGTTGCGCTCGATATTCCGGAAGGCGCGTACGTGAACCTCGGCATCGGCGTGCCGACGCTCGTGGCGAACCACCTCGCCGCCGACAAGGAAATCTTCTTACACAGTGAGAATGGTCTGCTCGGCATGGGCCCCGCGCCCGCGAAAGGCGAGGAAGACGACGAGTTGATCAACGCCGGCAAGCAGCACGTCACGCTGCTGACGGGCGGCGCGTATTTCCATCACGCCGATTCGTTCGCGATGATGCGCGGCGGTCACCTCGACTTCTGCGTGCTCGGCGCGTTCCAGGTGTCGGCGAAGGGCGACCTCGCGAACTGGCACACCGGCGCGCCGGACGCGATCCCGGCCGTCGGCGGCGCCATGGATCTGGCCATTGGCGCCAAGCAGGTCTACGTGATGATGGAGCATCTGACCAAGCAGGGCGAAAGCAAGATCGCCGCCGAATGCACGTACCCGGTGACGGGCGTCGGTTGCGTCGACCGTATTTATACGGACCTGGCCATGATCGATGTCACCGACCAGGGCCTCGTGGTGCGCGAGATTTTCTCGGACATCGATTTCGATGCGCTGCTCAAGCTCACCGGCGTGCCGCTGATCGACGGCACGCAGGCTGCGCGCGCGGCGTGAGCGCAGGTTGAGCCGGATTGCTGCGGGGTTGACGTATTAGCGTCCCGGTCTGCATGCCGCGGCGCAACCCGCATCGCCGCGTGCAGTGCTACATTCATCAGATCATCCGATCAGCGACGTCATCATGCTCGACTCCAGCGGCCGCCTGACCGGCCTTCTTTGCGGCACCGCGCCGATGAACGACATCTGGGCACCGCGCGCCACGCTTCAAAAGATGCTCGACGTGGAAGCGGCGCTTGCGCGGGCATCGGCAGCGCACAACGTGATTCCTCATACGGCCGTGGCGGCGATCGAGGCAGCCTGCCATGCCGATCAACTCGACGCCGACGCGCTTGCTCGCGACGCCGCGCTGGGCGGCAATCTCGCGATTCCTCTGGTCAAGCAACTCACCGCGCGCGTGAAAGCGGCCGACGCCGAAGCGTCGAAGTATGTGCATTGGGGCGCGACGAGCCAGGACATCATCGACACGGCGACGGTGCTACAACTGCGCGACACCTTCGATCTGCTCGACAGCGGTTTGCAATCCACTTGCGATGCCATCGCGAAACTCGCGGCCACGCATCGCGCCACGCCGATGATTGGCCGCACGTGGCTGCAGCAGGCACTGCCCATCACGCTCGGCCTGAAATTCGCGCAATGGCTCGATGCGTTGCTGCGTCACCGCGAACGGCTCATTGCGTTGCGTGAGCGTGCACTGGTGCTGCAATTCGGCGGCGCCGCCGGCACGCTGGCGAGTCTGCGCGATGCCGCGCCGCAGGTCACGCAAGCGTTAGCTCAAGAACTCGGCCTCGCCGTGCCGACGTTGCCGTGGCATACGCAGCGCGATCGGACCGCGGAGACCGCCTCGCTGTTCGGCATGCTGATCGGCACGCTCGGCAAGATCGCGCGTGACATCTCGCTGCAAATGCAAACCGAAATCGACGAACTGGCCGAGCCCGCCGCCGCAGGCAAAGGAGGATCGTCGACGATGCCGCACAAGCGCAATCCGGTTGGCTGCGCCGCCGTGCTCACCGCCGCCACGCGCGCGCCGGGGTTGGTCGCCACCGTCTTCGCGGGCATGGTGCAGGAACACGAACGCGCGCTCGGCGGCTGGCAAGCCGAATGGGACGCGCTGCCCGATCTCGCGCGGCTAGCGGGCGGCGCGCTTGCGAACATCGAACAGATCGCGGGGGGCTTGAACGTCAACGTGCCGCGCCTTGCCGCGAATCTGAATGTCACGCACGGCCTGATTCTCGGCGAAGCGGTGATGCTCGCGCTCGGCGACAGCATCGGCCGGCTCGATGCGCATCATCTCGTGGAGCGCGCGTCGAAAGCGGCAATCCGCGACGGACAGACGCTTTTGGACGTGCTGTCCGCCGACGCGGCCGTGACCGAACATCTTTCGATCGAGCGCCTGAAGCAACTGCTCGATCCCGCTCAATACGTCGGCCAGGCGCACGCTTATGTGGACGCCGCGCTGGCGCTTCATACCGCGCGTTCGCAGCGCGCCCCTTCGAAGGAGTAACCGGCATGCCTTACGCCGCAGTCAACGGCACCGAGCTTCATTATCGAATCGACGGTGAACGCCACGGCAACGCGCCATGGGTCGTCCTGTCGAATTCGCTCGGCTGCGATCTGTCCATGTGGACGCCGCAAGTCGCGGCGCTGTCAAAGCATTTCCGGGTGCTGCGCTATGACACGCGTGGTCACGGCCATTCGGAAGCGCCGAAAGGCCCGTACACGATCGAGCAACTGGCCGGTGACGTGCTCGGCCTGATGGACACGCTGAAGATCGCACGCGCGAATTTCTGCGGCATATCCATGGGTGGACTCACGGGCGTCGCGTTGGCTGCGCGTCATGCGAATCGCTTTGAGCGCGTCGTGCTCTCGAATACGGCGGCGCGCATCGGGTCGCCGGAAGTGTGGGTGCCGCGTGCCGCGAGAGCCCGCACCGAAGGCATGGTTGTACTTGCCGACGCCGTCTTGCCGCGCTGGTTCACCGCGGACTATTTCGACCGCGAGCCGGTAGTGCTGGCCATGATTCGAGATGTGTTCGTGCATACGGACAAGGAAGGCTACGCATCGAATTGCGATGCAATCGACGCCACCGACCTGCGCCCGGAAACGCCGGGCATCAAGCTGCCGGTGCTGGTGATCAGCGGCACGCACGACGTAGCCGCGACGCCCGCGCAAGGTCGCGAACTCGCGCAGTCCATTCCAGGCGCGCGCTACGTCGAACTGGACGCCTCGCATATTTCCAACATCGAGAAGGCCGATGCTTTCACGAAGACGGTCATCGACTTTCTGACGGAGCCGAAATGAACGACGAAGACCGCTACGAAGCCGGACTCGGCGTGCGCCGTGCGGTGCTGGGCGATGCGCATGTGGACCGGTCGCTGGCGAACCGCACTGAGTTGACCGATGAGTTCCAGAACCTGATCACGCGCTACGCGTGGGGCGAAATCTGGACGCGCGATGGCTTGCCGCGACACACGCGCAGCCTGTTGACCATTGCGATGATGGTTGCGCTTAATCGCAGCGAAGAACTCGCTTTGCACTTGCGCGCCGCGAAAAACAACGGCGTGACGCGTGAGCAGATCAAGGAAGTGCTGCTGCAAACCGCGATTTATTGCGGCGTGCCGGCGGCGAACTCGGCGTTTCATCTGGCCGATAAACTGTTTCGCGAGGAAGATGACGCGGCAAAGCCTTGAGTTGTTTCGCCATACTCATCTCTTGACGATAAAACGCGCGCAAGCAGCAGTACGGCGCGCGTTTTTTATATTGCGGGGCGTGCGGGCTCGCTTTCGTTCATGGCATCGGTTTGCGAGTTCGCTTCCGCATTCGCACCAGCATGCGTATCGGTCGGCAAATGCAGCCGCACCGCGCGCAACACGGTGTCTTTGATCACCTCGCGCCAATGCGCGAGCGCGGCCTTGTCCATCAGCGGCTCGCCGAGAAACGCGCCTAACGTGTACTGGTTCGCGTTATAGAAATAGCCAAGCGACGCAATCATCAGATATACATCGCGCGCCTTCACGTCGGCGCGAAAAACGTTTTGCGCCTTGCCCGCGTCCAGCAGTTTTTGCACGACTGAAATCGCATAGCCCGAAATCTCCTTCAGCTTCGAAGACTTCTTTGCATGCTTGCCTTGATGCAGGTTCTCGCTCGACAGCAGCGTCACGAACTCGGGGTGATCCAGGTAGTACTGCCAGACGAATTCGACCATCTGTTCGAGACCGTGCACGGGATCGTCCAGATCGAGATCCAGTTTGCTTTCCGCTTCGTTGAACTGCGTGTAGATCGTTTCCAGCACTTCGACGAATAACTGCTCCTTGCTGCCGAAGTAGTAGTAGATCATGCGGTCGTGCGAGCGCGCGGCCTTTGAAATACTTTCGACGCGGCCGCTTGCATAACCCTGCTTCGCGAAGACCTTGATTGCCGCTTTCAGAATCTTGGCGCGTGTGTCTTGCGCCTGTTTCGCACGGATGCCGGTGGCGCCCGGCTTGCGAGCGGCAGTGGAGCTCATGGCGGTCTGGAGTCTCTTTGTTGGCGTCGGTTGAACGGCTTGCGCCGCGGCTCGTCCGGCACGCACGCGTGCTAATCATACAGCGCGGTTTGCGCGTTGCGGAATGCGGTGCGCATTGAGCCGCTTCGGCGTAAATTGAAAGCCGGGTTAACTCCGAGTCAGTGCTTCAATGCCGCGCCGCACCATCCCTACGCGGACGGGAAACACATTGCGCAGTCTATTTTGATCGAGTAGATTTCCAGCATGTTTGGTGTAGCGGATACTACACGAACGGTAAGTGATCGCAACATGGAAATTCGCGGATCACACGAAAGTCCCTTGAAACAAGGGCTATTCGCCAACGGGCAGGACCGATTGTAATGTCGTCGTATGGGAACTCCGCCATGACAGAACATACGAAGGTCGATTTCGGTGCGGAACGCGTCGATGGCGAAACCGCCTCGACGCCCGGTCCCACTGTGCTTGAAAAGGCGGCGCCGCGCAGCGAGCGCATGGCGTCGAACAAGATCGAATGCAATGCTTGCCCTGTGCTGTGCCAGATATCGGAAGGGCGCACCGGCGCGTGCGACCGCTATGCGAATGCGGACGGACGGCTGATCCGCGTCGACCCTGTGGTGTTTCTGTCGCGTTCAGACAGTACAAGCAGTACAGACGCCACGGTCGAATTCGGCGCGTCGTCTGAAGCGCAGAATCATGCCGCCGAGCAGGCGCTTTTCGTGACCGGCGTGGGCGCATCGTCCACTTATCCCGACTACAAGCCCGCGCCTTTTATCGTTGCTTCGAAGCTCAACGACGTCGACATGATCACGGTCGTCACCGAAGGCATCTTCAGCTATTGCAGCTTCAAGGTAAAAATCGACACCGACCGGTTTCTCGGACCAGAGCAATCGAACGTGCGCTGCCAGGGTGAAATTGTCGGGCACGTGACAACGGCCGAATACGGCTCGCAGATGTTGAGCCTCGGCGGCGTACATCATCTCACTGGCGGCAGCAAGAAAGAAGGCCGCGTGACATGCGACATGATGCTCGCGCTGGGCAACAAGCAGGCGGTGGCATTGAGCATAGACGGCGGCGCGAGCCTCGTGATTCGCGCAGGCGCTGCGCCGGTTGTCGACGGTGTGGAAGAACAGCGCATGCGCGTGGGCTGCGGTTCCGCGACTATCGGCATCTTCGCCAAACAATGGTTCGGTCATGCCGATGAAGTCGTGGTGGTCGACGATCACATCACCGGCGTGCTGACCGAACATCAGGCGGGGCGCTGCCTCGGCATGACACGCTCGGGCATCAGGATCCGCGGACGGAAGTCGACGCCCGGACGCTACTTTCAGGTGGCGAATCCGGGCACCGGCTGGGGCGGCACGGACATTCAGGACCCGCTTGCGATTATCGAAGGCTTCGATCCGGCGGTCGCAAAACCCGGCATGCGTCTGCTGATGGTGTCGACCACCGGCGAACACGCGCAATGGTACGAACTCGATCATGAGCTCGTGCCTCGTATTGCAACAATGCCAGATGCGGTGAGCAGAACGGTCGAGCGAATCGGCGAGAACTGCGAGCCGTCGCTTGCCACGGTGCTGTTTCTGGGCGGCGCGGGCGGCAGTCTACGAGCGGGCGCGACCGAAAACCCAGTGCTGCTCACCCGCGCGATCAAGCAGAAGCTCGTCAATGTGACGTGCGGCGGCGCGCCGGCTTATGTATGGCCAGGCGGCGGCATCACCGTGATGGTGGACGTGTCGCGCATGCCGGATCGTTCGTTCGGCACGGTGCCGACTCCAGCGATTGTCGCGCCGATCGAATTCACGATGACGTACGACGCGTATCGCGATCTTGGCGGCCATCTCGATGCAGTGCGTTCATTGGAGAGCGTGTTGGCGAACGGTCCGGAGCATACGGAAGGCGCGCCGCTCGCGCGCCGGATGTTGGCACGCAACCCGGATAATCCGTGGCCGCCCGCCATGCCGCCGATGCTCGGCTAACCACGTGGCATCCATCACGACGCGATGAACCCGACCCGCACCCGCCTCGACGCGACCCGCTGGCATTGGCAGCATGGCCCGATCGATCTGGTCCTCAGCGCCGACGGCGAGCCCGCCGCGTTGCAAATCGCTTATGAGGCGTGCTGGTCACGTTTCGTCGACGTTTTGCCTGAACTGGTCGGCGAGTTGAAAGTGCTTCGGCAACCGGTGCAAGCAGAAGCGTCGTTCAACGATTGCCCGCTGCAAGGCGAGCTCGCGCGCCGCATGTGGTCTGCGTGCCATGCTCATCGGGCGCGCTTCATTACGCCGATGGCAGCCGTTGCGGGCAGCGTCGCCGATGAACTGATCGCCGCGTTCGCACGTGAAGGCATCTCACGCGCCTTTATCAACAACGGCGGTGACATTGCGCTTTATCTGACCGAAGGCCAACACTATCGCATTGGCGTGTTTGCAGACATCGCGCAGTGGCAGGCGGAAATGCAGCTTTCAAACGGCCAGACGCTCGATGCCAATCTCACGTTAGACGCTAGCATGCCCATTCGCGGCATTGCGACGAGCGGTTGGCGCGGCCGCAGCTTCAGTCTCGGCATTGCCGACAGCGTGACCGTGCTCGCGCGCAACGCGGCAAGCGCGGACGCCGCCGCGACGATGATCGCCAACGCCGTCAACGTCGATCATGCGGGCATCGTACGTATGCCGGCTTCGTCGCTGAAGGACGACACCGATCTGGGCGATCAGCTCGTCACTGTCGATGTCCCTTCGCTGCCGCAGCCGCTGATCGATTTCGCGCTGGCACGCGGCGTCGAAGCCGCGCGGCGCCTGCTCGATCAAGGCGTAATTGAAGGCGCCGCATTGTTTTTGCAAGGACGCGTGCGGATCGCCGGTATGCATGAGAAAAGCGCGTTACTCACGCATCGCGCTCACACGACAACGGAGGCTCCGTGTTCGAAATACGCCGCGTGCTGACGCACGTCGAAGACATCTTCCACGAGTTCGGCCCCGCGCCCGCGCAGCCGCTCAGACGCGGCGCGATTGCCGCCGTGATGACCAACCCGTTTGCCGGCCGCTATGAAGCGAAGATCGAACACGCGATGGAAGCGCTCAAGCCCATCGGCTACGACATGGCTCAACGACTGCTTGCGGCAATGGCAGTGCCGCATGCGTCGATAGAAAGTTATGGCAAAGGCGCGATTGTCGGCTCGCGCGGCGAACTCGAACATGGCGCGTTGTGGCATGTGCCGGGCGGTTATGCAATGCGCGAGCTGCTGGAGAAGAACGGCGTGCCGACGAACGCCATCGTACCGTCGACGAAAAAAGTCGGCGCGCCATTCACCGCTCTCGACGTGCCGCTCACGCATGTGAATGCAAGCTACGTGCGCAGCCATTTCGACGCCATCGAAGTGCGCGTGCCCGGCGCGCCATCCGCCGACGAAGTGGTCTACATCCTCGCAATGAGCACCGGTCAGCGCGTGCATGCGCGCGTCGGCGGGCTGGCGAAAGAGGCGATTGTGGGCAACGACGGCTTGCGCTGAAACACGCTGAACGGCGCTGAACGTTGTGACGGGCGCATAGAAAAGACAGAGCAGGCATCGAAACTCGGAGAGCGAAATGGCAATCAAGCTTCGCAAGCTGGTCGTACAGGTGGATGAAACACGCATTGAAATGGGCCAGGACGTCGATCCGCCGACTCGTCGCGCGGTTGCAATTGCGGTGATCGAGAATCCGTACGCGGGCCGCTATGAAGCGAAGCTTGATGCGCTGATCGAAGCCGGCGAGGAACTGGGTGCGCTGCTCGGCAACAGGTGCGTCGCCGCGCTCGGTATCGAACCGGGCGACGCCCAAAGCTATGGAAAGGCCGCAATTGTCGGCGAGGCGGGCGAACTCGAACACGCCGCCGCGATTCTGCATCCGAAGCTCGGCGCGCCGCTGCGCGCGGCGGTCGAAAAAGGCGCGGCGCTCGTGCCATCGGCGAAAAAAATGGGCACGCTCGGCACCGCGATCGACGTGCCGCTTGGCCACAAAGACGCCGCTTTCGTGCGCAGTCATTTCGATGCAATCGAGGCGCGCGTGTCCGACGCGCCGCGCGCGAACGAAATCGTAGTGGCGGTCGCCGTGACGGCTTCGGGCCGGCCGTTGCCGCGCATCGGCGGTTTGCAGGTGAGTGAAATCAAGGGCGAGGATGGTTTGCGCTGAACTTTGCATGCGGCTATTTCGTCGGTCCCCGAAGGGACATTCTTTGAGGTAGTGTGCTGCCGTTGATGCATGCGAGCATGGTGCCGCACGCGCTGCAACGTCTGCTGCCCGAGCCTCATGCGCGTTTTGCGCGTGGATCGTCAGCAAGCTGCCGAGGGTCTCGATGCTTTCGAATTTGCTGGTACAACTGGTCAACGGACTCGCCGATGCGTCGACGCTATTTCTCGTCGCCGCCGGCTTGTCGTTGATCTTCGGCGTGACGCGCATCGTCAACTTTGCGCACGGCTCGTTCTATATGTTCGGCATCTACATTGCGTACAGCATCGCGAGCCGCTTCGGGCAGACGGCGGGCGGCTTCTGGCTCTCGGTGCTGGCCGCAGCGCTGATGGTGGCGGTGCTCGGCGCGCTGGTCGAGATGCTCGTCCTGCGGCGCATCTATCACGCGCCCGAGTTGTTTCATCTGCTCGCCACGTTCGCGCTCGTGCTGATCTTTCGCGACGCTGCGTTGTGGCTGTGGGGACCAGAAGATCTGTTCGGACCGCGCGCGCCGCATCTGGCGGGCGCGGTGAATTTCCTCGGCCATCCGCTGCCGACCTATGACATCGCGTTGATCGTGATCGGCCCTGTCGTGTTGCTGCTGCTCTGGTATGCGTTGACGCGCACGCGTTGGGGCACGCTGGTGCGCGCCGCGACGCAGGACCGCGAAATGCTCGGCGCGCTCGGCATCAATCAGGCGTGGCTGTTTACGGGCGTGTTTTTCGTCGGCGCATTTCTCGCAGGGTTGGGCGGTGCGCTGCAAGGGCCGCGCATGTCGGCGAATCTCTCGCTCGATCTCGAGACGATAGGTAATGCATTCGTGGTCGTGGTGGTTGGCGGCATGGGTTCGATTCCGGGCGCGTTCGTCGCCGCGCTGATCATCGCGGAGATCAAGGCGCTGTGTATCGGCATCGGACATGTGACGATTTTCGGCGTCGGTCTCTCGTTGAGTCGCTTTACGCTGGTCGCGGAATTCGTCGTGATGGCGGTCGTGCTCGTAGTGCGGCCTTGGGGTTTGCTCGGTCGCGCGAGTGCGGCGGTGCGCGGCATGGCGGCGCCGGAAACGCCTCTGCGTCCCGCAGGCAAACGGCTGAAGTGGCTCGCCGCGATTGCGCTGTTGATTCTGCTGCTTGCGCCGCTCACGGCGAATGCGTTCCCGTATATGCCTGTGCTGCTCGTGGAAATTCTGATCGCCGTGCTGTTCGCGACGAGTCTGCATTTCATCATGGGGCCGGGCGGCATGCATTCGTTCGGCCATGCCGCATATTTCGGACTCGGCGCATATGGCGCGGCGCTGTTTGTCAAAGTGCTGAATCTACCGATGGAAGCCGCATTGCTACTGGGGCCGCTGCTCGCCGTTGGCGGTGCGCTCGTGTTCGGCTGGTTCTGCGTGCGGCTGTCGGGCGTCTATCTCGCGATGCTGACGCTCGCGTTCGCACAGATCGTCTGGTCTGTCGTATTTCAATGGGACGATGTGACGGGCGGCAGCAACGGCATTCTCGGCTTGTGGCCGTCGAACTGGTTGTCATCGCCTGTCGCGTTTTATTACCTGACACTGGCGTGTGCGGTGATCGGCGTATGGCTCTTGCGCCGCATGCTGTTCTCGCCGCTCGGTTATGCGATGCGGGCGTCGCGCGATTCCGTGCTGCGCGCGGAGGCCATCGGCATCGACGTGAAGCGTGTGCAGTGGGCGGCCTTCGTGATCGCATCGCTGTTCTGCGGGCTCGCTGGATCGCTGTATGCGTTCTCCAAGGGCACCATTTCGCCGGAGGTGATCAGCGTGAGCCGTTCCGTCGACGGCCTCGTGATGGTGCTGCTCGGCGGCTTGCAGACGCTGACCGGGCCGATTGTGGGGGCGGCTGTGTTCACGTGGCTGCAGGACACCGTCGCGCGGCAAACCGACTACTGGCAGGCGCTGCTCGGCCTCGCGATTCTGTTGCTGGTGATAGCGTTTCCGCAAGGCATCGTGGGCTTTATCCGCGATCGTTTCGGCGACGACACGGCCGACAACGCGGAGAAAAACACTGCGTCGCCTTCGGGACGCACCGCGATCAAGGAGGGGCTATGAGCTTGCTGCAAGTGTCTAGCCTCTCCCGCTCGTTCGGCGGTTTGAAGGCGGTCGACGACGTTTCGTTCACACTCGAAGCCGGCCAGCTTCTAGCTTTGCTCGGCCCCAACGGCGCGGGCAAGTCCACCTGCTTCAATATGGTCAACGGACAGTTGCAGCCTTCATCGGGCTCGATCCGCTTCGACGGACACGAACTCGTCGGCATGCGCCCACGCGAGATCTGGCGGCTTGGCGTAGGCCGAACATTCCAGATTGCGGCGACCTTCAATTCGATGACAGTGCTGGAAAACGTACAGATGGCCCTCGTCTCGCGCGAACGCAAAACCTTCGGCCTATGGAAGCCCGCAGGCTCGCGCTACGCCGATGAAGCGTTAGCGCTGCTCGAACAGGTCGGCATGGCCGCCGATGCAAACCGCGCGTGCGGCGTGCTGGCCTATGGCGACGTGAAGCGCGTCGAACTAGCCATTGCACTCGCGAACCGGCCGAAGCTGCTGTTGATGGACGAGCCCACGGCCGGCATGGCGCCGAAGGAACGCAACGAACTGATGGCGCTGACCAAACGGCTCGTCACCGAGCGGAAGATCGGCGTGCTGTTCACCGAGCACAGCATGGATGTGGTCTTTGCGTACGCCGATCGCATGATTGTGCTCGCGCGCGGCAAGCTGATTGCCGAGGGCGACGGTGACACGATCCGCAACGACCCGCGCGTGCAGGAAGTGTATTTCGGCACCGGCAAGACTTTTCAGCCGCACGCGGCGCTGCACGACATGGCAGGCGGTCATACGGGACAAGGGGCGCTGCAATGAGCGAGCCGATGCTGAAAGTCGCGGGCCTCAACGCGTTTTATGGCCGCGCGCATATTCTCTTCGACGTCGGCCTTGAAGTTGGACGCGGTGAAGTCGTCGCGTTGATGGGTCGCAACGGCGCCGGTAAATCCACCACAATGAAAGCGGTGATGGGTCTGCTGCCGCGCCGCCACGGACAAGTCACTTTTCGCGGACACAACATTACCGCGCTGGCGCCGCACAGGATCGCGCGCATGGGGATGGGCTTCGTTCCCGAAGATCGGCGCGTATTCGCCGATCTGACGGTAATGGAGAATCTCGACACCGGCCGTCAGCCGCCGCGCGAAGGCGCGCCGCAATGGACGCCGGAAAAGCTGTTCCGCCTGTTCCCGAACCTGGGCGAAATGCCGAAGCGGCCCGGCGGCCAGATGAGCGGCGGCGAGCAGCAGATGCTCACGGTATCGCGCACGTTGATGGGCAATCCGTATCTCGTGTTGCTCGATGAACCGTCCGAAGGCGTCGCGCCCGTGATCGTCGAACAGATGGCGAACATGATTCTCGAACTCAAGCGCGAAGGGCTGTCCATTCTGTTGTCGGAGCAGAACCTGCACTTCGCCGAGCTGGTCAGCGACCGCGCATATGTCCTCGAAAAAGGGCAGATCCGCTTTAGCGGCACGATCGGCGAACTTGCAAGGAACGAAACAGTGAGGCGCGCTTATCTGAGCGTGTGATTAACGCGCGATTCAGCGTGTGATTTGGACAGTCGTTGTGAAAGGAGAAGCAGATGGCAGCAGAGACGTTGACAGGCTTGTCGGGCAAGGTCGCGGTAACGAATATCGGGCTGCTGTTATCCGGCGACATCGATCAGCCGATTCTCGACGCGAACACGCTGGTGATCGACGACGGCGTGATCGTCGCGCTCGGCAAAGAGAAAGACTGCGACCTGGAAGGCGCGCGGACCACTGTCGATTGCAAAGGAACGACCGTCGCGCCCGGCCTGATCGACTCGCATGTGCATCCGGTATTCGGCGACTGGACGCCGCGTCAGAATCAGATGGGCTGGATCGAATCGAACCTGAACGGCGGCGTGACGACAATGATCTCCGCGGGCGAAGTACATTTACCTGGCCGTCCGAAAGATGTGCTCGGTGTGAAGGCGCTGGCCATCACCGCGCAGCGTTCGTTCGAAGGGATGCGCGGCGCGGGTGTCGGCGGCGGCGTTAAGGTTATGGCGGGCGCGCCGGTGATCGAGAAGGGCATGGTCGAAGAGGACTTCAAGGAACTCTCCGAAGCGGGCGTAAAGCTGCTCGGCGAAGTCGGCCTCGGCAGCGTGAAGGCCGGCGAGGAAGCCGCGCAGATGGTGGCGTGGGCGCGCAAATACGGCATTCAAAGCACGATTCATACGGGTGGTCCGTCGATTCCGGGCTCGGGACTGATCGATCGCGACGTGGTGCTGGAGGCCGATGCGGACGTAATTGGCCACATCAACGGCGGGCATACGTCGCTGTCTTACCGGCATGTTTGCGATCTGTGCGAGCAGTCGAGCCGCGCTCTGGAGATAGTCCATAACGGCAACGAACGCATCGCATTGCTGACCGCGCGTCATGCGATCGAATTGAAATGCCCGCACCGGATCATTCTCGGCACCGACAGTCCCGCCGGCTCCGGCGTGCAGCCGCTTGGCATCTTGCGGATGATCGCGCTCATTTCCAGTCTCGCGGATGTGCCCGCCGAAATCGCGTTCTGCTTCGCGACGGGCAACACCGCGCGTCAACGCAACTTGCGCCAGGGGCTGATCGAAGTGGGCCGTCCGGCCGATCTCGTCTTTATGGACCGTGCGCAACACACGGCCGCCGACACGCTGCTAGAAAGCGTGCAGCTCGGCGATATTCCGGGCGTGGGCTTGGTGATGATCGACGGCTTGATCCGTTGCCGGCGCAGCCGTAACACGCCGCCCGCGACTGAAGTGCCGGTCGTGCTGTGAGCACGCGCCATCTAGCACGGACGATGCGCTCATGAACGGG
This sequence comes from Paraburkholderia rhynchosiae, assembly GCF_002879865.1. GTDB lineage: Bacteria > Pseudomonadota > Gammaproteobacteria > Burkholderiales > Burkholderiaceae > Paraburkholderia > Paraburkholderia rhynchosiae. The sequence goes on along the minus strand of NZ_PNXY01000025.1, from coordinate 39,627 downwards.
CCGGCGCCGCTCGCGCTGAAAGTCAACGGCGCGACGCATCTCGTCAGCGCCGCCGCGGATACGCCGTTGCTTTACCTGCTGCGCAACGACCTCGCGCTCAACGGGCCGAAATTCGGCTGCGGACTCGGCGAGTGCGGCGCATGCACGGTGCTGCTCGACGGCATGCCGACGCGCGCTTGCGTGACGACGGCGAGAGTGGCGTTAGGCCACGAGATCACGACGCTCGAAGGATTGGGCACGCGTGCGGCGCTGCATCCGGTGCAACAGGCATTTATCGAAGAACAGGCCGCGCAATGCGGCTATTGCCTGAGCGGCATGATCATGACGGCAAAGGCGTTGCTCGATCGCGATCCGCATCCGAGTGTCGAAACAATCCAACGCGAGTTGTCGCGCAACCTGTGCCGCTGCGGCACGCATGTGGAAATCGTGCGTGCGGTGCAGCGCGCCGCTGAATTGCTGGCCATACAGAAGAATGGTCCCGAAGGGGCGCACGCATGACAGGACCGGACTTCAGCGTCGATCGCCGCGCGGCGCCGCCATCGCGAAAGCAGTTGTATGACGCGCACAGCGTGCTGATCGTCACCCGTGCGCCGCAAGCGCAGATTCAGCCGGCTATCGGCCAGCCTGGCTCGCGTTCGTCGTTCGTGCCTAGCGAGGCCGACATGTTCCTCGCGGTGCGCGACGACGGCAGCGTGATCGCGTTCAACGGCCACGTCGATCTCGGTACTGGCATCGGCACTGCGCTTGCGCAGATCGTCGCGGAAGAACTCGATGTACCTTTGACGCGCGTTTCGATCGTGCTTGGCCACACAGCAGAGACGCCGAATCAGGGGCCGACGATTGCCAGCGCCACGATGCAGATAACGGCCGTGCCGTTGCGGCACGCGGCGGCGCAGGCGCGCCAATGGCTGCTCGCGCAAGCGGCAACGCGGCTTGGCGTCGATCTAGAAAAGCTCGATGTACGCGACGGCATCGTGTTTCAAAACGACAACGCGGCTGCCGTTGAGGCCGCAAAACGCATCGGCTACGGCGAACTGATCGCGGGGCGGCGCATCGAATTGCTGTTGACCACCGACGCGCCGTTGAAATCCCCGGACGCATACAAGATAGTCGGCAAGAGCGCGCCGCGCGTCGATATTCCGGCGAAGGCAACGGGCGAATTGAGCTTTGTCCACGATGTGCGCGTGCCCGGCATGTTGCACGGGCGCGTCGTGCGCCCGCCGTATGCAGGGCTTGCGCAAGGCGATTTTGTCGGCAAGAGCCTCCTGCATGTCGACGAAGAATCGATTCGCGACTTGCCGGGCATCGTCAAAGTGGTGCTGATACAAGACTTCGTCGGCATTGTGGCGGAGCGGGAGGAAGTCGCGCAGCAGGCCGCGAAGCGGCTCGACGTGCGATGGAAGAGCACGGACCCTCTGCCGCCGCTCGAAACCAGCGAAGAAGTGGAAGCCGCGCTGCGTGCGAATCCGTCGAAACGGCGCGACCTCGTGATCGATGGCGATGTCGACGCGGCGCTCTCACACGACCCCAGCCGTACGCTGAATCGCACCTACGTGTGGCCGTTTCAGATGCATGCGTCGATTGGCCCTTCGTGTGCAGTGGCCGATTATCGCGAGGGCGCGTTGAAAGTGTGGTCCGGCACGCAGAATCCGCATTCGCTGCGCGCCGACCTTGCATTGCTGATGGCAATGGACGAAGCGCACGTCGAAATCGTGCGCATGGAAGCAGCGGGTTGCTACGGCCGCAATTGCGCGGACGATGTCGCCGCTGACGCCGCATTGCTCTCGCGCGCCGCTGGCCTTCCGGTGCGCGTGCAACTGTCGCGAGAGGACGAGCATGCGTGGGAGCCGAAGGGCGCGGCGCAATTGATGGACGTGCGCGGCGCGTTAAGCGCCGAAGGCGAACTCGCGGCTTACGACTTCGCGACGCGTTATCCATCGAACGACGCGCCTACGTTGGCGCTATTGCTGACCGGCACGGTGTCCGCGCAGCCGCAGGTGTTCGAAATGGGCGACCGCACGGCCGTGCCGCCGTACGACTATCGCACCATGCGCATCGTTTGCGACGACACGCCGCCCATCGTGCGGGCGTCGTGGCTGCGCGGCGTGTCCGCGTTGCCGAATACGTTCGCGCACGAGTCGCTCATCGACGAACTCGCGACGGAGGCGGGCGCCGATCCGGTCGAGTTTCGCCTGAAGCACTTGACCGATCCGCGCGCCGTCGAACTCGTCAAGGCGGTCGCCGAGCGCGCGGGCTGGCAGCCGCGAGAGCCGGGGATCAACGAGCTTCGCGAAGACGGCGACATAGCGCGCGGCCGCGGCATCGCTTACGCCCGTTATGTGCACAGCAAGTTTCCCGGCTTCGGCGCGGCGTGGTGCGCGTGGGTCGCGGATGTCGAGGTGAACCGCAGAAGCGGCGAACTCGCGGTGACACGCGTGGTGGTCGGGCAGGACACCGGCACGACGATCAACCCGGACGGCGTGCGTCATCAGATTCACGGCAACGTGATCCAGGCGACCAGTCGCGCGTTGAAAGAACGCGTGACGTTCGGCGACAACGCGGTGACGAGTCAGGAGTGGGGCGCATATCCGATCCTCACATTCCGTGAAGTGCCCGTGATCGACGTCGTGATGATGCCGCGTCACGGCGAGCCGCCGATGGGCGCGGGCGAGTCGGCGTCGCTGCCGGGCGCGGCGGCGATTGCGAACGCGTTGTACGACGCTACCGGCGTGCGCTTTCGAAGGCCACCGTTCACGCCCGAAACGATCCGCGCGGCGCTCGCCGATGGTCAGGCAGAAGATGCCGCCAAGGCCGCGGCGCGAAAGAAAAAACGCTGGCGGCTCGGTTTTCTCGGCGCGTTTGCCGCGGGCGCGGCGGGTTGGCTGGGGGCATTGTCGTTGGCGCCGCAACCGATAGCGCCCATCGCGCCGCCGCTTGCTAGTGCATTCGCGCCGGACTTGATAGCGCGCGGCAAACTGCTGGCGTCGCTCGGCAATTGCGCGGTATGCCACACGGCGCGCAACGGCGTGCCGAACGCCGGCGGCAAGCCACTCGAGACGCCGTTCGGCACCGTCTATAGCACCAACATCACGCCCGATGCGCAGACAGGCATCGGCTCCTGGTCGCTCGAAGCGTTCGTTCGCGCGATGCGCGAGGGCATCAGCCGCGACGGACATCGGCTGTATCCGGCGTTCCCGTACACGTCGTTCAAAAACACATCCGACGACGACCTCAACGCGCTCTACGCGTATCTGATGTCACAAACGCCGGTGCGCTTCCGTCCTCCGGAAACGAAACTGCCGTTTCCATTCAGCGCGCGTCCGCTGATGGCCGCATGGAACGGCCTCTTCCTCGGACGCAATGCGCTTACGGCCAGCGCGACGCAAAACGCGCAGTGGAATCGCGGCGCGTATCTCGTCAACGGCCTCGCGCATTGCAGCGCATGCCATACGCCGCGCAACGCATTCGGCGCCGAGAAAACCGGCGCGGCCTTCATGGGCGGCGGCACTGCGGAAGGGTGGCAAGCGCCCGCATTGTCGGCGCTTTCGAACGCGCCTGTGCCGTGGAGCGAAGACGAGTTGTTCAGCTATCTGCGTTTCGGCCACGCGCCGTTGCATGGCGTCGCGGCCGGTCCGATGGCGCCCGTCGTCGCCGATCTCGCGGCGTTGCCCGACAGCGATATTCGCGCGATGGCCACGTATCTCGCGTCGCTGAATCCGTTGGAGGCGAACGTCGATACCGCCGCCATGGCGCGCGAATACGAGCAGGCGAGTGCGATTACCGGCGCGCCGTCCAGCGTCGGCGCACGGCTCTTCGACGGCGCATGCGCCGCGTGTCATCACACGGGCAGCGGGCCGCAGTTGTTCGGTGCGCATCCGTCGCTCGCGCTCAATACGAATCTGCACAGCGAGAAGCCCGATAATCTGATCCGCGTGATTCTCGACGGCATCGGCTCGCCTGCGCGGCCCGAACTCGGTACGATGCCGGCTTACCGCGACAGTTTCAACGACGCCCAGGTTGCCGAGCTTGTTTCGTATCTGCGCCGGCAGTTCGCGGGCGGCAAACCGGCATGGCAGGACGTCGCCGCGAGCGTCGCCCGGATTCGCGCTATGCCTCGCACCGAGTGAGTGGCCAACTGAGTGGCAAATAAGTGGCCAACTAAGTGGCCAACTGACTGACCGCCCGGCGAGAGTCACCGCTGCAACGCCTGATAGAAAACCAACGCATTCCCGCAATCCCTTTGATACGGAGAAACGCATGACCACGCGCGCAGGATGGATCTCTCGCCTTACGCTATCGACGGTGCTGTCGCTCGCCGCCTTCGGCGCGAACGCCCAGCAGACCATCAAGATCGGGGAAATCAACAGCTACAAGGCGCAGCCGGCCTTTCTCGGGCCTTACAAGAACGGCTGGAATCTTGCGCTCGAACAGATCAACGGCTCGGGCGGCGTGCTCGGTAAAAAGCTGGAAGTCGTTTCGCGCGACGATAACGGCAACCCCGGCGACACGATTCGCGTCGCGCAGGAGTTGATCGCCCGCGAGCAGGTGCAACTGCTGTTCGGCGGTTTCCTGTCGAATACGGGCCTCGCGCTCACCGACTTCGCGAAGCAGAAGAAGATCTTCTTCCTCGCCGCCGAACCGTTGACCGACAAGATCGTCTGGGCCGACGGCAACAAATACACGTATCGTTTGCGTCCTTCCACATATATGCAGGTCGCGATGCTCGTACCGGAAGCGGCCAAACTGAAGAAGAAGCGCTGGGCGCTGGTCTATCCGAACTACGAGTACGGGCAGTCGGCGGTCGCGACTTTCAAGAAGCTGTTGAGCGCCGCGCAGCCTGACGTGCAGTTTGTCGCCGAACAGGCCACGCCGCTCGGCAACGTGGATGCGGGCGCGGTCACGCAGGCGATCGCCGACGCGAAGCCGGATGCGATTTTCAACGTGCTGTTCGGCGCCGATCTCGGCAAGTTTGTGCGCGAGGGCAACACGCGTGGTCTGTTCAAGGACCGCAGCGTCGTTTCGCTGCTGACGGGCGAGCCGGACTATCTCGATCCGCTGGGCGCCGAAGCGCCGGCCGGCTGGATCGTGACCGGCTATCCGTGGTATTCGATCGATACGCCGGCCAACAAGAAGTTCGTGGACGCCTATCAGGCGAAGTATCACGACTATCCGCGGCTCGGCTCGGTGGTCGGCTATTCGGCGCTGATGTCGATTGCGGCCGGTATCAAGAAGGCGGGTTCCGTCGATACCGACAAGCTCGCGGCGGCCTTCAAGGGCCTTGGCGTGGAAACACCGTTCGGGCCGATCACCTATCGCGCGCAGGACAATCAGTCGACCATGGGCGCATATGTCGGCGTGACGGGTTTGAAGGACGGCAAAGGTGTGATGACCTCGTATCGCTATATCGACGGCGCGAGTGTGCAGCCGTCGGATGCCGAGGTGAAAAAGCTGCGGGCTGCCGAGTAACTTTGCTCTGGCTGTGCTTGCAAGCCGCTACGCCTGCAGCCGCCCAGGCTGCGGGCGTGCGCGAAAGCCCACGCTTTTGCGCGACGCCTGCCGGCTTGCCGGTCTGTCGATACACGACCCGCTCACATAAAGATAACGCGCTATTCCTCTGCGTCGTGCTCCATCACGAAGCGCCGCAAATAAGCCAGCACGGCCGCCTCGACCGCGCGATGGTCCGCGGTGCTCTTCGAGCCGGCGTTCTCCTCGTCGCCGAACAGGGACGGCGGCGCGTCGTGCACGTCCACCTCCTGCCCTTCGCGAAAGATGCGAATCTCGTGGACGTCTTCGGCGTATTCGGCAATCCAGTGCACGCCTTCGATATGCGCACCCGCGCGCACGGTAGGGATCTTCATGGATGTCTCCCGTTCAGGCCGGTCCAACGCGCCGACCCTTGACCACACCATACGCCGTCCGCGAGAACGGCGCGAGTCCCGCAGAGCATTTGCGCGTCCGCCCCGGCACAGGCATTGCTGCATGACAGAGGCCACAGTCAATGGGAGAACTGTCATGCCCGAAAAGAAAACGCTCAAGCGTGCCGAAGCCGACAAACGCGCCGGCAAGTCGTCGAGCACGCAAGCTGGAGAGTTCGTCAAGGAACAGGTGGACAAGGTGCGCGCCGGCAAGCACGGCGTCAGGTCGCCCAAGCAGGCCATCGCCATCGGCTTGTCGGAAGCGCGTCGCGCGGGCGTTGACCTGAAGGCGCCGAAGAAGGGCACCACGAGCGAGGCCACGCGTAAGAAAGCCGAGAAGGATAGTGCAGCGGGTCAGAAGAAGGGCGCTGGGAAGAAGACGGCCAGCAAGGAGTCGACGGCAAAGCGCTCACGCACCAGCACCAATGTGCTGAAACGTGAAAGCACGGCCGGTGCGTCGCACTCGGCGATGTCGAAGCAGGCGAAGTCGGCGGCAGCGAAGCGTCCGGCGGCGAGCCGCTCGGCCGCAGCGAAGAAAGCCGCTGCGACGAAGGGTGCGGCCGGCCGTTCCGCCGCGGCAAAGAAGGCGGCTCAGACGCGGGCTGCGCGCGCGCATCATCATTGAGCGCGGTGACGTTCGGGGCGCTCAGTGACGCGCACTGAGGTGCATTGAGGTGCTCTGACGCGCTCAGACCGCAGTGAGGAAAAGGCGGCACGCGAACCGCGCGCCGCCTTTTCCCTTCGTGTTACTGCACGGTAGCCAGCACGTCGTCGACCGTCTTGAACAGATGCGCGATCTGCTCTTCGTCGATGATGAGCGGCGGCGAGAACGCCAGGATGTCGCCGGTAAAGCGCACGAGCACCCCTGCCTCGAAGCATTTGACGAAGGCTTCATAAGCGCGCGCGCCGGGTGCGCCGTCGCGCGATTCGAGTTCGATGCCCGCGATCATGCCGAGGTTGCGGATGTCCTTGACGTGCTTGGCGCCGCGCAGCGAGTGGACGGCAGCCTCGAACGTCGGCGCGAGCGATGCGGCGCGCTCGAACAGTCCCTCGCGGCGATACAGGTCGAGCGTGGCGATGGCCGCAGCGGCTGCCACCGGGTGCGCCGAATACGTGTAGCCGTGAAACAGCTCGATGGCGCCTTGCGCTGCGGCGTTGACGATCGTATCGTGGACCGTGCGGCTTGCCGCGACAGCGCCCATCGGAATCGCCGCGTTGTTGATCGCCTTGGCCATCGTGATCAGGTCGGGCGTGACGCCGAAATATTCGCTCGCCGTAGCCTTGCCGACGCGGCCAAAGCCCGTGATCACTTCGTCGAAAATCAGCAGGATGCCGTGCTTCGTGCAGATCTCGCGCAGCTTCTGCAAGTAGCCTTGCGGCGGAATCAGCACGCCCGTCGAGCCGGCGACCGGTTCGACGATCACCGCGGCAATCGTCGACGCATCGTGCAGCGCCACGATGCGCTCAAGTTCGTCCGCGAGATGCGCGCCCCAGGCCGGCTGGCCCTTAGTGAATGCGTTGTGCTCCAGGTTGTGCGTGTGCGGCAGATGATCGACCGCCGGCAGCAATGCGCCTGAGAAGGTCTTGCGATTCGGCGCGATGCCGCCGACCGAAATGCCGCCGAAGCCCACGCCGTGATAACCGCGCTCGCGGCCGATCAGACGCGTGCGTTGCGCCTCGCCGCGCGAGCGGTGATAGGCGAGCGCCATCTTCAGCGCGGTGTCGACCGATTCCGAGCCCGAGTTCGTGAAGAAAATGCGATCCAGGCCTTCAGGCATCAATTCGGCGACCTTGCTGGCCGCTTCGAATGCGAGCGGGTGACCCATCTGGAAAGTCGGCGCGAAGTCGAGCGTGGAGAGTTGCTGCGTGATTGCAGCGACGATCTCGTCGCGGCCGTGGCCCGCGTTCACACACCACAGACCGGCGCAGCCGTCGAGCACCTCGCGGCCGTCCGTGCTGCGGTAATACATGCCCTTCGCCGATTCCAGCAGGCGCGGCGCGGCCTTGAACTGGCGGTTCGCGGTAAAGGGCATCCAGAAAGACGACAGATCGTCGATGACGGGGCGCGAAGTCATGGGTTTCTCCTCGAAGTGGTTCCCCGAGCGGAGCTTCTTTGGGGCGTCCCCCAAGGGGACCTCCGCCGGGCATAGCCAAAACTGTAGCGTTCGCGGTTTAATGGCGGCATAAACAGTTGACGCAGTGTCGTGCTAACTGTGTTGGTGAATTGGCGGTAACTGTGTCGTCAGCGCCGCGCCGATCGGCGCCTCGAACACCAGCTTGCCGCGCGCGTCGTTCACTTTTAGGCCGTCCGCCGCGGCCGTCATCTTCGTCCTGACCATGATCGAATTGAACCTTGAGCGCGACCGGCGCGCCGCGCCGACGCTGGTGGAGCAGGTCGTGCAAGGCTTCGCGCACGCCATCGAGGCGCAGTCGCTGCGCGCGGGCGCGTTGCTGCCGTCGGTGCGGCAACTGGCGCACAGCCACGATCTCAGCACCTTCACCGTCACCGAGGCGTACAACCGTCTGGTGTCGATGGGCCTCGTGGTCGCGCGGCGCGGCTCCGGTTATCGGGTGGCGGCGCGCTCGCCGTCCGCGCGGGCCGCCGTGACCGACTGGCAGCCGCCGAGCCTCACCGCCACCTGGCTGCTGTCCGATGTGTTCGCCGATCATTCGGTGCCGATCAAGTCGGGCGGCGGTTGGCTGCCGAACGAGTGGATCAACGAGACCGGTCTCCAACATGCGCTGCGCGCGATGAGCCGCGTGCCCGCCGCGCGGCTCGGCGATTACGGCCATCCATACGGATTCGCGCCGCTGCGCGAGCGCATCGCCGAGCAACTCGACCGGCGCGGCCTGCCCGTGGACGTCTCCAACGTGCTGCTCACGCAAGGCGCGACGCAGGGGCTCGATCTGATCGTGCGGACGTTGCTGCGCGCGGGCGACGCAGTGATCGTCGAAGATCCGGGTTACTGCAACCTGCTGCAGATTCTCAAGCTGGCGGGACTCGTCGTGCATGGCGTGCCGCGCACGCCCGCCGGTGTCGATACCGATGTGCTGGAAGCGCTCGTCGCGCAACACAAGCCGAAGGCAATCTTCGTCAACACGACGCTGCAGAATCCGACCGGCGCGACCTTCGGCATGTCAGCGGCTTTCCGCTTGCTGCAGATTGCCGAGCGTCAGCGCATGTGGGTGATCGAGGACGACGTGAGCCGCGAGCTTGCGCCCTCGGGTGCGCCGCTTTTTGCCGCGATGGAAGGCTTGCAGCGCGTGCTGTATGTCAGCGGTTTCTCAAAGACGGTGACGCCTGGGCTGCGCTGCGGCTATGTGGTCGCCGAGCAAGCGGTATTGCGCGAACTGGCGCGCACGAAGATGGCGGTGGGGCTGACGTCGTCGGAGGCGATCGAACGGATCGTGGACAAGGTGCTGCTCGAAGGGCGCTACGCGCGCCACGTGGAAGCCGTGAACGAGCGGCTGAAGCTTGCGCATGCAACCGTCGAGGAGCGGCTCGATTCGCTCGGTCTCGAAGTGTTTCATCGCCCGCGAGCGGGGCTGTTTCTGTGGGCGCGCTTGCCGATCGATCCCACGCGCGCCGGCGACGTGGCGACCGCCGCGCTCACGCACGGCATCTGGCTTGCGCCCGGTTCCTACTTCCGTCCCGACGACGCGCCGAGCCCGTGGTTCCGCTTCAACGCGCCCTATTCGACCGACGACGGGCTGTGGCGCTTCATCGAGCGAGTGGCGCGCGGGACAGTCTAGCCGCGCTCAGGCGCCGGCGCCGCTAATCAGCTTCAGCGCGATCGGATACAGCGAGAGCACCAGCAGCAGCGCCATCGCGACGTTGAAGACGCGCAGACGCTTCGGGTCGGACAGCACGCGCCGCATCGCCGTGCCGAAACCGGCCCACAGGCAGATGCACGGAAAGCCGATCACATAGAAAAGCACCGCCATCGCGACGGCGTTCATGCTGTAGCTCTCGCTGAGGTGGATCGTCGTGGCGGCGGTCAGCACCATCATCCATGCCTTCGGATTGACCCACTGGAAAGCGATGGCTTCGTAAAATTTCATCGGCCGATGCTTGCCGTTCTTGACCTTCAATTCGCCCGACGTGCCGATTTTCCACGCGAGATACAGCAGGTACGCAACGCTTGCGACCTCGAGCACCGTGTATAGCACCGGAAAGTGAACGAAGGCTTCGCCCAGGCCGATGCCGACTGACAGCATCAACAGCACCACGCCTGCGCTGATGCCAGACACATGCGGCAGCGTGCGACGAAAGCCGAAGTTGACGCCTGAGGCCAGCAGCATCGTGTTATTCGGGCCTGGTGTGATCGTGGTGACGAGCGCGAACAGAATGCCGGCGGGCAGCGCGCTGAGCGTGAGATAAGACATGGCAGGCTCCGGTGTCTGGCAGAGGACGTTGGGAGCATTCTAGCGAGCGTTGCCGGTACAGTACCTGTACGGTTTCGGAAATGGTGCCCTGTACAGGAGCGGCGCAGGAAAGGGCGCGGCTAACGCCCCCGGAGTAAAGCGATGGCGGTCATCCGCTCCCGCTCGCGCTCAGCGCCTTGAAAAGCGCGTGATGATCGAACGGTTTCTGACACCGCGGGTAATGACGATAGCGGGCATCGACCGCGTCGATTCCGTACCCCGTCGCGAATACGAACCGTATATGCCGTGACGCGAGCGCGTCCGCCACCGGATAAGAGGGCTCGCCGTTCAGATCGACGTCGAGAATCGCCGCGTCGATGTGTTCGTTGCCTTCTTCCAGCAGTGTGACGGCTTCCTGTGCGCCCGCGATCGGTCCCACGACGCTTGCGCCGGCGCCTTCCAGCACGGTGGAAAGCGCTAGCGCGACCAGGTAGTCGTCCTCGACCACCATGATTCTCTGACCTGTCAGCACGTTCGCGAACGCCATGTTCGACCCCTCCTGACGCCGCTGCCGGCTAACGCACCGACGGCAGCGGTATTTCGATATGACACGAGACGCCGTCCTGATTGAAAGTCAGCGCCGTCTTTGCGCCGAGCGTGAACTTCAGCGCCTTTTCGATCAACTGGCGGCCGAAACCGGTCTTGCTGCTGTCCGGCGCCAGGCGCATGCCGCTTTCCAGCCAGTCGAATATGAGCGATGCAGCACCGGATGTTCCCGGTTCGACACGCCAGCGCACGACGAGCCGCGCCCGGTCGTCCTTCAATGCACCGTACTTGACTGCATTCGTTGCCAGTTCGTGCAGCACGAGTGCAATTGTTTGCACGTTCCGGAAACCCAGCGGCACAACCGGGCCGCTTACTTCGATCCGCCGACTGTCCGCCACGCCGAGCGCATCGAACTCGAGGCGCACGATTTCGGAGAGGTCGATCAGATTACCGTTCGCTTCGCCGATGAGCCCCTGCAGGCGGCCCAGTGCCGCGAGGCGGCTCGTGAACGTCTCCAGTGCCGGATCGCCCGCGAGTGTCTGCTGCGCGATCGACTGGATCACTGCCAGCAGATTGCGCGTGCGATGCTGCAACTCGGCAATCAGCACCTCCTGACGTTCTTCCGCATGCACCATGCCCGTTATGTCGACGAACGCAATCACCACACCATCGGTCTGCCGGTCGCCGTTGCGATAAGGGGCGAGACGCACCAGAAAATGCGCAAGGCCTTCCTTGCTGCTCACCTGGCGTTCTCTCGGCTGATTCGTCCTGAAGACGGTCTGGATATCGTCTTCCAGCCCGGGGAGATCGAGACGGCTGACGAGTTCCGTGATCGGGCGGCCGCGGTCGACGGAACGAATATGGAAGATGCTCCCCATTGCCGGCGTGAACGACCGGATGACCAGATTGCGGTCGAGAAATACAGTCGCAACCGAGGTGCTCTCAAACAGGTTCTGCAGGTCGCTGTTGGACCGGTCGAGCGCATCGATCTTGCCGTTCAGTTCGAGATTGACCGTATGCAGTTCCTCGTTGAGCGAGACGAGTTCTTCCTTCGATGCCTCCAGCTCTTCATTCGACGACTGCAGTTCCTCGTTGACCGAGACCAGTTCCTCGTTCGACGATTTCAGTTCCTCGAGCGCAGTCTCGTACTCCTCGATCATTGATTGAAGGCGCTCGCGCGTATCGCGCAACTCCTTTTCGAACTGTGCGGCGCTGCCGTCGTGCATGGACTGCGCGCGCGCGAGCGCCTCTTCGCGCGCGAGAACCGGACCCAGGTCCTCGAAGACGACGAGATACATGCGCTCGCCGTGCGGCTGCTCGGTCAGCGGTTCGACAGTGAGGCAGATCACCTGCACACGGCCGTCTTCACTCTCGACGACGACGCCTTCGCGCGTAGCCGGGCGGCCCGATTCGACGGCCTCGCGAAACACCGACCGCAAATCGAGGCTCAGTCCCTTGCGCGCCAGGGCGAAGAGTTGCCGCGTCGGCACGCCCGGTGCCGCCTCCAGATACTTGCCGGTGCGGCTCGAATAGTAGACGACGTCGCCATCGCGAGTGACGAGCACATGCGGCGGGGTGAACCGCTCGAGCATGTGGTTGTCTACCATGTGCCGCAGCCCCGCGCCCCCGAGCGACGGACGCGCCGGCGTAAGCGGACCCATATGCCCGATCTTCAGCGCGGCGACCGTCAGCGGCAAACGGATCTGCGGCGCGACGTCCGCTCTGCGCCGGAAGATCCGATGCTTTTTCTCCACGGGGGTAAACAGCTCGTCGAACTGGCTGACGTTCTCTGACGTGCCGAGAAACAGATAACCGTCCGGGCGCAACGCGTAGTGAAACGTCGGGATGACCTGGTTCTGGATTTCAGTACCGAAATAGATCAGCAGATTGCGGCACGATACGAGGTCGATGCGCGAAAAAGGCGGGTCGCGAATGACGCTGTGCGGCGAGAAAATACAGAGGTCGCGCACTTCCTTTGCCAGCACGTAGCTGCTCGCGTCCTGAACGAAGAATCGCTGCCGCCGCTCTTCGGAGACGCCGTCGAGCAGCGCCAGCGGATAGCGCGCCGCACGCGCGACGGCGAGCGCGCCGTCGTCGATGTCGGTGGCAAAGATCTGCACACGCGGCGGCGGATCACGGCCGTCCATCTGCTCGCGCAGCAGCATCGCGATTGAATAGACTTCTTCACCGGTCGCACAGCCGGGCACCCACACGCGCACGGCGTCGTCGGGGCCGCGCCCGTCCAGCAGTTTGGGAAGGACCACTTCCGCGAGCGTATCGAACGCCTGCGCATCGCGGAAAAAGCTGGTGACGTTGATCAGCAGATCGCGAAAAAGGGCGGCCACTTCTTCCGGGTCTTTGCCGAGCCTCGTCACGTAGGCTTCGGCAGTTTTGATCTCGAGAACCTGCATGCGCCGTTGCACGCGGCGCAGAAAAGTCTTGACCTTGTAACCGCTGAAGTCGTGCCCGACCTGGCTGCGCAGAATCGAATAGATTGCGTTGCGCGCTTCCTTGAATTCACTGCCGTCGTCTTGCGCGCCTGCATTGGCGGTTAGCCCGTCTAGCGTGAAGACGCCTGCAGCGAAGTTGGCGAGCTTCGCACCCATTTCCTCGGCCGGTACCGCGAAGTCGACGAGGCCCGTGGAGATCGCGCTCCTCGGCATGTCCGAATGGTGCGGGCCGAATCCGTCGCCGGACTGCGCCAGCGTGAGGCCGCCGCGCTCCTTGATGGCCTTGATGCCCAGGGTGCCGTCGGAGTCCGCGCCGGACAGGATCACGCCAGCGGACATTTCGCCGACGTCGGCCGCGAGCGTGCTCAAGAAAACATCGATGGGTTTGCGCTCGCGCCGGGCCTTGTCCTGCTCGTGAACATGGAGCGTCCTGTTCGCGACGCTCACGACGGCGTCGGTGGGCAGCAGGTACACGTTGTCGGGTTCGATCGGCGTGCCGTCGGCAATGGCGTGCACGGGCATGTCGGTAAAACGCGCGACAATCTCCGGCAGCATGCTTTCGCGATTGGGGCTCAGGTGAGTGATGATCACGCACGCCAGACCGGGCTTGTCCGGCATGCCGCGGAAAAAGCCTTCCAGCGCCTCGACTGCACCGGCCGAGGCCCCCACGCCAACAATGGGGAAGTCAGGGCCCGGCGTCATGCTTTCTCCTTGATCGGTGTACGGCCGCGATCGTCGGGACGCTTGACGCGCGCCGTCGGCGCAGCGTCGACCAGTCTTGCCGGCGTGGCACGACGCGCGATCTCTTCTTCCAGTAGACGCAAACCGGCGCGCACGACTTCGCTAACGGTGCCATACCGGCCTTCGGCAATTTCCGCCCGTACGAACGAAGCCAGGTGCTCCGTCAAACTGACGCTGAATGCATGCTTGCTCGGCACGGGCGCCTCGTGACTGATGGGTATCATCTAATCTTACCCTTTTGGGGCAACGATTGGCGTATTGCGGCTGGGCCTGCCCCCTTTACGGGAATGGGCGCAACGTCCGTTCCTGCCTCGTCGCGACAGTGTTCGCTTTGTTGTTTGCCAGTCGAGGATTAAAGAACTTGCGAACACTGCCGTAATCCCCCTTACCTGGGTAGCTGATCCTACCTGGTGTGTGTTTGAAGCAGTATTTGGCCAACACCGTTTCACCGGTGTTGGCTCTTTTCAAACGAGCCAGCCACCGTACGTCGGTAGAGCGACATGGTGTCCTCTCTCATTAGATCGGCGTACAGATGATTGCGGTTCCCCGCCAGGAAAAGGCGATGCCCAAGAGCGAGCGCGACGGCAGCCGCGGCCGGTAAATTCATGCGCAACGTGCGGATATCTCCACTTCGGTTCAAAGCGTGAGCGGGCTGCCGTTTCCCTTAGTCAACGCCGTGGATGATCGTGCTACGATGGCCATTGCCAGGGTGCTGGGGGTAAATATCATGGCTACATTTGGTATCGACGCTGTGCGCATCGACCCTTCGAACGACCGGATCACGCACGTGCGTTGGGCTGCCGTCGACGCGGCAACCCGTAACTGGTTGTCGCCGACTTCCATTGTCGAAGTGGCCCAGGTCGTGGACGCGATCCGCCGGGGCGACGCTGTCTGGTCGCTTTTCACGCTCGGCGGCACGCGCTTTCTCGGGCCGAAAATCGTGGCCGTCCCCCACACGAACGGTCACGACGGAATCGACACCGACGTCCCCAACGGCCACATCGAAAAATGCATTGACGATCTGCCGCGCATCTAGCACGCGCCGTTCGCCTTTGCAGCCGTCGTTGGCTTCGTCGTATTTGCCGGTCAGCGCAGTTCCAGCCACATCGGCTGATGGTCCGAGGACCGGCTGTGCGCGTCCACCTCGCAACTTGCCACGCGCGGCTCGAGGTCTTCGGTGATGAACATGAAGTCGCACGCGAACGGGCCGTCGGGCCATTGCTCGCGATCGTAAAGACCGACCGTCGGGGCGCGCGGCGCGTTGCCATGCGCGCGGCGCCAGGCGTCGGCGAACGCGGGCGCGCCGGGAATCGGCTCGAGCATCCGGCGGTACGCGGCGCTTTCGAACGCGCTGTTGAAGTCGCCGCAGACAATCGCGCTCAGCGGGCGCGCCGTATCGGCGAACGGGCTGTCGGGTTTTTCCCCTTGCGCCGGTCGGCGCGCGTGGTCGCACGCTTCCTTGTGCAGATCGCGCAGCCTCTCGACCTGCGCGAGCCGCTGCCTTTCCGAATAAAACTCCAGATGTGTACTGATCACGCGCAACGCTCCGATGTCGGTGTCGATCACCGCTTCGAGCGCGACGCGCAGCATCGATGGCTTCGCTGGATCGGCGGGCCAGGGCAGCGAATGGCGCAGCACCTGTCTGACCGGCAGGCGCGTGACGATCGCATTGCCGAACTGACGCCGATGCGCGCTCCCGCCAATCGACGGCAGATCCGAGCCGATCGCGTCGATCACCGTCATGCCGGGCAGCAGGGCGGCAAGCTCGCTGAACTGATCGGCGCACGGGCCGCCTGCCAGTCCACCCGCGGACGGCGGCTCATGAAACCCGCGCGTCACTTCCTGCATGCACATGATGTCGAAATCGCACAGCGCGCGGGCTTCGCGCACGATGCGTTCGAGATCGACGCGGCCATCCACGCCGCGCCCCCACTGAATGTTCCAGTCGACGAGCCGCATGACGTTCTCCTGCGAAAGCTGTCCTGCTAGTCTATCGCCGGGAGGCGGCGCAAGCCAAAGTCGACTTTCTGCGCTCATTCATGTCGATTGCGGTGTCGTCGATTCGTCGTAGTAGTGTGTCCAACTTCTCAACCGAAAGGCGACTGACCATGACTACTGGAACCATCAAGCTGCACCGCGTGCTGCGCGCGCCCGCCGAACGCATCTATCGGGCGTTCCTCGAACCCGACGCGCTCGCGAAGTGGCTGCCTCCCTATGGATTCACTTGCCAGGTCCACCACTTCGAAGGCCGCGTGGGCGGGACCTACAAGATGTCGTTCCGCAATTTCAGCAGCGGCAACGGCCACTCGTTCGGCGGCGAGTACGTCGAACTGGTGCCCTTCGAAAAGATCCGCTACACGGACCGCTTCGACGACCCGAACCTGCCCGGCCAGATGTCCGCGACGATCACATTCCGCGAGGTGTCCTGCGGAACCGAGCTCACCGTTCTTCAGGAAGGCGTGCCCGAGGTGATTCCCGTGGAGATGTGCTACCTCGGCTGGCAGGAATCGCTCATGCAGTTGGCGAAGCTGGTCGAGCCGGAGATTCCCGGCTGACCGGCGCGCTCCACGCTACCCCTGATTTTGCCCGGCGCGTTCTGCGCGTAGACTGAACAGAGGCCACGCATTCGCTCGCAACGCGTCGATCGTTGCAGCCCGACGATCTGGCTGCAACGCGGCGTGCGAGTACGCGGGCGCCGGCTGCGAGACGGAGGTGGCGATGACCGATTTCAACGAGGCCCGCGAGCGGATGGTCGAGCGGCAGATCGTGCGCCGCGGCATTTGCGCTCCGCATGTGCTGGCGGCGATGCGTCGTGTGCCTCGCGAGGAATTCGTGCCGGACTATCTGCGAGATCTGGCGTACGAGGACCGGCCGCTGCCCATCGGCAACGAACAGACCATCTCGCAGCCAGCCATCGTCGCAACGATGATCGAGGCCGCGGAGCTGGGTCCCGCCGACGTCGTGCTCGATGTCGGCACTGGCTCGGGCTACGCCGCTGCGGTCGCGGCAGTCATCGCCGCGCACGTGCACTCGATCGAGCGCCACGCGCCGCTCGTCGATATGGCGCGCGACATCCTTGCGCGGCTGGACGTTTCCAATGTGACCGTCCATCTCGGCGACGGCACCACGGGCCTCGCGGAACACGCGCCGTACAACGCGATCATTGCGGCGGCGGGCGGACCTCATATTCCAGAGGCGTGGCGCCAGCAGCTCGCCATCGGCGGGCGCATCGTCATGCCGGTTGGCCGCGATCCGCATTATCAACGGCTCATCAAACTGACTCGCCGCAGCGAAGACCATTACGAAAGCTGCTCGCTCGGCGACGTGAGCTTCGTGCCGCTCGTCGGCGTTGACGCCTGGCCGGCGCCCGATGCCGAGCCGCGCAATTCGGGCAGCGGCAGCGGCGGGGCAGACCATCGGCGTTCCTACCTGATGAGCGTCGGCGACGACGCCGGCCGACATCGCTTCTTCGGCGTGACTTGAATTGCATCGCATCGCATCGGGGAGACGTCGATATGAACGGTTACCAGATCACGTTTTTCACCCAGCACGATCGGCGCCATCACGGCAAGCCGCTGGCCGACTGGCTCATGCATCTGGCCGGCGAACTCGGCTTGGGCGGCGCGACCGTGATACCGGCGAGCGAGGGAATCGGCCACCATCACCGGATACATTCCGCGCATTTTTTCGAGCTGGCGGATCAGCCGTTGTCGGTCGTGATGGCAGTGACGGACGAGGAAGCCGGCAGGCTGTTCGAGCGGCTGCGCGCCGAGGGCGTACAGCTGTTCTATGTGAAGACAGCCGTGGAGTTCGGCGTGATCGGGAATGACAACGGGGACATTCGAACGTAGAGAGGCCAACTGATTCATCACCGAGGTATCCCATGAACCTGGCGGACTTTATTGAAGCAAATCTGGAGGTACTGGTAGAAGACTGGACCGAGTATGCGACTCGCGTCAGTGCAAAAAACAGCGAACTCACTGTGGCCGAATTGCGTAACTGGGCGAGCGAACTGTTGACCCGCATTGCCGCCGACATGAAGGCGGCGCAGAGTGCGGTGCAACAAAAAGCCAAGTCGCGCGGTGAGAGCGGCGCGCAGTCGAGTGTGTCGACGGCCGCGTCGCGCCACGCCGACGACCGTCTTGCCCAGGGTTTCAGGCTGAACGACGTGATCGCGGAGTTCCGTGCATTGCGCGCGAGCGTGTTGCGTCGCTGGGAGCAGACCGCGCCCGCAGGTGCCGACGCGTTTCAGGAGATGATCCGCTTTAACGAGGCCGTCGATCAGGCGCTCACCGAGTCCGTGCGGCAGTACACGCAACGCACAGACCGCATCCGGGACCTGTTTGCCGGTGTGCTGGCGCACGACCTGCGCTCGCCGTTGGGCGCGATAGCCAATTCGGCGGAAGTCCTTTTGCACGACGATTCGCTGTCGGCGTTGAGCGTGCGGGCCGCCGCGAACGTGCAGCGCGGCGCCGGACGGATGAAGCGCCTGATCGACGACCTGCTCGATTTCACGCGCACGCGTCTCGGCGATACGCTGCCCATTCAAGTCGTGTCGCTGGATATAGGCCGGTTGTGCAGCAATACCGCGGACGAGGTTCGCGCGTCGTATCCGCAGGCGCAAATCGAACTGCGCCTCGAGGGCGATCTCGGCGGATGGTGGGACGGCGACCGCATCGGCCAGTTGATCGCCAATCTGCTGGTCAATGCGGTTCAGCACGGCTCGGGCGCCATCGAATTGCATGCTAGCGGCAGCGGCGATGCGGTGAGCGTTGCGGTTTCCAACGACGGCAACCCGATACCGCACGAGGCACTACCCACGCTATTCGATCCGCTGACGCGAACCTATTCGCCACCCGAAAGACGCGGTGCCGCTGCGGGGATCGGGCTCGGCCTCTATATTTGCAAGCGGATCGTGGAAGCGCACCACGGCGAGATACGCGCAGACTCGACCGCGCGCGGCACGACTTTCAGCGTCACGCTGCCGCGCTCGAATCGCGCCACGGCTAACGCGCGTACCTGAGGTGTGCGCCTGTGCGTGTTGTCGCTTAAACGACGACGCGCCGAAACGGTTGCTGAGGCGATAAGCTCCCGGATCGTGCCGCGGCCTCTCGTTTTCCCGCATCACGCATCGCATTGCCAGTCGCTCCGCCGGTTGCGAATTTTGGCTGGCTACAGTGCAGCCCATCCGTTATTCATCGATAGAACGTCCAACTAGCCGGAGCGAGACCTATGAGCGTCGCGTTGGAAACAAAGCCTTCAACCGAATTGCGGCGAGAGGCACTGGGTCTTGGCTTCATCGTGTTCTTCGTTATTTCGGCCGCTGGCCCGCTTGTGGCCATTGCCGGTGGTTTTCCTATCGGCATCATGCTCGGCAATGGGGCGGGCACACCGTCGCTGGTTATCGCCACGGTCGCCATCCTGCTGATGTTCGCCGCGGGTTACACGGCGATGTCGCGGCACATCACCAACGCGGGCGGCTTTTATGCATTCACCGCGCGGGGGCTCGGCGGCACAGTGGGCGGCGCAGCAGCATTGCTCGCGCTGCTCGGCTACAACACGATGCAGTTCGGCCTCTACGGCATGTTCGGCGCGGTGTGCGCCGGTTTTCTGCGGGTGCATTCCGGCATCGAGGCGCCGTGGTGGGCATGTTCTTTCGCGGCCATGGCGAGTATCGCGGTACTCGGTTACAGGCAGATCGAGCTGTCGGCAAAGTTGCTGTCGTTGCTCGTATTCGGCGAGTACATCGTTGTGCTGATTCTCGACGTTGCCATTCTGAAGGCCGGCGGCGCGCACGGTATCGACGCAGCGTCGTTCACGCCACACGTTTTTCTGAGCGGCACACCGGCGATTGGTTTTCTGTTCTGCTTCGCCAGTTTCATTGGCTTTGAGGCGACCACCATCTATAGCGAAGAAACGAAGGACCCGAAGCGGACGGTGCCGCTAGCGACCTATATCTCGGTGCTTCTGATCGGCGCGTTCTACGCCGTCTCGCTGTGGTGCATTGTGATCGGCGCAGGTAGCGAGCAGATCGTCAAGACGCTGAGCGGTTTGTCCGATCCGACGACGTTCATGTACACGCTGTCCGATCACTATGCGAACGGCGCGTTGACCGCGGCGATGAGCGTGCTCTTTATCACCAGCGTCTATGCCGCGCTGCTTGCTTTTCATAATTCCGCGTCGCGCTATTTCTTTGCGAGCGGCCGCGAGGGCTTGCTTCCGGCGCCGCTCGGGCACACGCATCCGTTGCATGACAGTCCGCATATCGGATCGATGTGGCAGACCGCCTTCGCTGCAATGGTGGTGTTGGTGTTCGTCCTCGCGCATGCCGATCCGGTGCTCACGCTGTTCTCATGGCTGACCAATGTGGCGACGCTTTGCATCATCGCGCTGATGGCGCTCTCGTCGGTCGCGGTGCTGGTGTTCTTCAAGAAGCTGAAGAGCCGCGAGGAAAGTACGTTGCGCGTGTTTATTTTCCCGCTGATTTCCGGCATTGCGCTCGTTGTTGTGCTGGCGCTTGCGGTTGTGAATTTTCCGTTGCTGACCGGCGCTGGCCCGCTGCTCTCATACAGCCTGACCGCACTGCTACCCGTGTTCGCTGTCGCGGGCAGGTGGGCAGCGCTGCGGTTGCGCTCGCGCGATCGCAGTGCCTACAAGAAGCTCGGCAGTTCGCGCCTTTAGAGCGTGCGATGCAAGCCGTGCAAACATGAGACGACGACGCCGGACTCCGCGAAGCAGTACCGGCGTCGTGTCGCTGTATGACTGCGTCCAGCGTTAAACAATCGCGATCACAACATCGATATTGCCGCGCGTCGCCTTCGAATACGGACACGTTTGATGCGCCATGTCTGCGAGCGTCCGCGCGGCTTCGCGATCGACGCCCGGCAGGCTGACATTCAGCCGTGCCTGCAAGAAGTAGCCGCTATGGTTCATGGCCAGATCGATTTCTGCATCGACGGCGGTATCGGCGGGCAGCGCGATTTGCAGCTTCTTCGCGGCGAGACCCATTGCGCCGATGAAGCACGCGGACCATCCCGCGGCCAGCATCTGCTCCGGATTCGTGCCGGTTGCGGAGGCGCCCGGAGAACCGAGCTTGAGGTCGAGCCGGCCATCGGAACTGCGCGACGCGCCATCGCGTCCGCCGGTAGTGTGGGTCTTGCCTGTGTACAGCACTTTGTCTGATTGGTTCATGATCGTTATCCAGTTGATGGTCGAGTGAAACGGATTGGCATCGCGAGGTTCGCGACGCCCGGCGCCAGCGCTTAGTGCGTGGCCCGCAATCCGTCGTTGATGCATTAGAACGGCGCCGGGTATCTGGCTTGTGTCAGCCGAGCGGGCTATTGCAATGCTGTGTATCCAATCGAGCCGCATATACACTGCGATACAAATCCGCCGCACAGGCAGCGAACCTCATCGCACAGCGCTGTTTCACCGGTTTCCCGCCTTCTTTGTGTCGTTATGTATCCCCGCCATACGGGGGTACATTACGTTTCACTGGCGCCATTGCGCGACATAAGCCAGATACGTCCACCGGTTCTAATGATTCCAGGCCAGCACATGTCTGGACCAACCGGAACGCAAACGGGCGTTTGCGTCGACAGATCTCCTCTTGAGGTGCCATCATGAAAGTCATTCAATCGCTTATCGTCGCGGCTGCTGTTGCGCTTCCCGCATTGTCTTTTGCTCAATCGAACCAGCCGCTGACGCGCGCTGACGTGCGGGCGCAACTCGTCGAACTGCAAAAGGCCGGTTACCAGCCTGCCAGCGATGAAACGCAATATCCGCGGAACATACAAGCAGCTCAGGCACGTGTGAATGCGCAACAGGGGCTGACGGTGTCGTCTTATGGATCGTCTGGTACTAGCAGTTCGGAGTCGGGCTCGCGTACGTCGAATGCGGACGTCGCCGGTTTCCGTTCGATCTATGCCAAGCCGTAACGTTTTATATGCTGACGTATATAAAGGAGAACAACCATGTCGGACCAGATTGATACTCGGCGTCGTCGTTTGCTTGGAACCACGGTTGCGGGCATCGGTTTGATGCAGATTGGCTTCAGCGGATTGGCCAACGCGCAGTCGAGCGGCACGAAAACGGCGACACGTGCCGCTTCGTTTGCGAATATCCGGCAGATCGATGCGGGCGCGCTAAATGTCGGCTACGCGGAAGAGGGCCCGCGCAATGGCCCAGTCGTGATTCTGCTGCACGGCTGGCCGTACGATATCCATAGCTTCGCTGAAGTCACGCCCTTGCTTGTTGCGGCGGGCTATCGGGTCATCGTGCCGTATTTGCGCGGCTATGGCTCCACGCGGTTGCTCTCCGCCGATACGCCGCGAAACGGCCAGCAAGCGGTGGTCGCCGTCGACGTCATTGCGTTGATGGATGCGCTGAAAATCGACAAGGCAATCTTTGGCGCTTTCGATTGGGGCGCACGCACGGCGAACATCATCGCCGCTTTGTGGCCGGAGCGGTGCGCGGCGCTGGTGTCCGTCAGCGGTTATCTGATCGGCAGTCAGGAAGCGAACCATGCGCCGCTGCCGCCGAAAGCGGAACTTGCCTGGTGGTATCAGTTCTATTTCGCCACAGAGCGCGGCGCCGCAGGTTACGAAGCGAATCGCCATGACTTCAACAAGCTGATCTGGCATACCGCATCGCCGACATGGAATTTCGACGACGCCACTTTCGAGCGCTCGGCGCAATCGTTCAACAATCCGGACCACGTTGCCGTGGTGATTCACAACTACCGCTGGCGCCTCGGACTGGCGAAAGGCGAGCCGCAATACGACGAACTGGAAAAGCGCCTCGCGATGGCGCCGGCCATCTCGGTCCCGACCATCACAATGGAAGGCGACGCCAACGGTGCGCCGCATCCGGACCCGGGCGCGTACGCGAAGAAGTTTACCGGCAAGTATCTGCACCGGAACATCGGTGGCGGAGTCGGCCATAACCTGCCGCAAGAAGCGCCGAAAGCATTTGCGGATGCGATTGTCGACGTCGCGCGTCTTTAACGTTTTTCGTCTGACTGAAGCGCCGCCCGCGTTCGGCGGGCCTTTCAATGTGCTTCTTAACGCGCTTCTTAACGCGCTTGGTAACGTGTTTTGCAACGCCCCGGTGCAATGTTTTGTGTCAGGCGCAAGCTCAGATACATTGCGACATAAAGCGCCGTTCGCCACGCGTTATAAAGCAGTCGTTGCTCAATCAGGGAGACTCGGATGAACGCCGGTTTGCTTAAAGGGTCCTGCCACTGCGGGGCCGTTAAATTCGAAGTGCGCACGCCAGTCGTACCGGCGGCGCGGTGCAATTGCAGCTTATGCCGCCGCAAGGGCGCGCTGATGACGCCGCCGTTCGCGGCAGACCTGTTGTCGATTACGCAAGGCGAGGACGCACTTACGCTGTACCAGTTCAACACGCGCGTGGCGAAGCACTTCTTCTGCAAGCACTGTGGCATTTATCCGTTTCATCAAACGCGCAGGGACCCCAAGCTGTGGCGCGTCAATATCGGTTGCCTCGAAGGCATCGATCCGTATACGCTGGAAGCCGGTCTCTCCGATGGCGCGAGCCTTTCCGTCGTGGAGGACGCATGAAGCGGCTGCTGGCGATCATCGCGTTCATCGCGGGCGGCGCTGCCGCCGAATTGGCGCACCCGGTGCAGTGTTCGATGCTATGTACCAGCCGGGTGCAGGTGAAACGTCAAAAGAGATGAGCCATAGATGGACACGATCGACCACGTACTGATCGTCGACGACGATCGCGGCATCCGCGAATTGATCGCCGGCTACCTGGAAAAGAACGGCATGCGCGTTTCGCTGGCCGCGAACGGCCGTCAGATGCGCGCCGTTCTGGAGCAGGGCGCGCCCGACCTGATCGTGCTCGATCTGATGATGCCCGGCGAAGACGGGCTCGTGCTCTGCCGCGAACTGCGCGCGGGCAAATTTCGCACGGTGCCCGTGCTGATGCTGACTGCGCGCAACGAGGAAGCGGACCGCATCCTCGGTCTGGAAATGGGCGCCGACGACTATCTGCCGAAGCCCTTCGCCGTCCGCGAGTTGCTCGCACGGATTCGCGCGGTGCTGCGCCGCGCGCGCATGTTGCCGCCCGGCATGCAAGTGACCGAAACCGCACAAATGCTCGGATTCGGCGATTGGCGGCTCGACACGACGGCGCGCCATCTGCTCGACCCGGAGGGCACGATGGTCGCGCTGAGCGGTGCCGAGTACCGTCTGCTGCGCGTGTTTCTCGACCATCCACAACGCGTATTGACGCGCGACCAACTGCTCAATCTGACGCAAGGCCGTCAAGCCGATCAATTCGATCGCTCGATCGATCTGATGGTGAGCCGCTTGCGTCAGCGTTTGCGCGACGTCGCGCGCGAACCGCGGTACATCAAGACGCTGCGCAGCGAAGGCTATGTGTTTTCCGCGGCTGTCCAGTTTATCGGGGATCAGGCATGAAGCTGCTTTCATCGCTGCACTGGCCGCGTTCACTGTTCGCGAGGCTGTCGGTGATCCTGTTCATTGGGCTTGCGTCCGCGCAGGCGTTGTCGTTCTGGCTCACCATGACCGAACGCGACCAGACCATGACGAACGTGATGATGGGTTATATCGAGCGAGAAGTGACGAGTTCCGTCGCGCTGCTCGATCATTTGCCCGCTAGCGAACGCGCTCAGTGGCTGCCGCGGCTTGCACGGCGCAGCTACGAATTCGTGCTTGGGCCGGGCGTGAGCGGCGGTCCCGTGGATGCCCAACTGTCGGCGCGAGTGGCACGATCCATTTCCGAGGGCATCGGCACCAACTATCCGTTGACGGTGAATGCGGTGCCCGGCGACAACGAGCGTTTGCAGGTTCACTTGAAGCTCACCGACGGCACGCCGCTCACCATCGACATGCGTCCCATGTCCGGCGCGCCATTGTCGCGCTGGTTGCCGCTCATGTTGGTGCTGCAACTCGCAGTGCTGCTCGGCTGCTGCTGGCTGGCGGTGCGCCTCGCCACGCGGCCGCTGCACGAGCTGGCCGTCGCCGCGGACGCGCTCGGCCCCGATCTCAAGGCGGCGCGGCTGCGCGAGAGCGGTCCTTCCGAAGTCGCGCGCGCGGCCCGCGCTTTCAACGCAATGCAGGAACGCATTGCGATGTACATCACCGAACGCATGCAGATTCTCGCGGCCATTTCGCACGATCTTCAAACGCCGATTACGCGCATGCGTCTGCGCGTCGACATGATGGAGAGCGAGTCGGAAGGCGCGAAACTGCGGCAGGATTTGCAGGAAATGGAAGCGCTCGTGAAAGAGGGCGTCACGTATGCGCGGACGCTGCACGGCGCCACCGAGTTGCCGTGCCGCATCGATCCGGATGCGTTGTTCGACAGCCTCGTATGCGATTACGTGGATGCCGACCAGGCCGTGTCATTGCATGGCCGCTTCGACATGCCGTTGATGACGCGGCCGCAGGCGTTGCGCCGCATTGTCGGCAATCTCGTGGATAACGCGCTGAAGTTCGGCGGTGCGGCGGAGATCCATATCGAAGTGTTGCCCGACGGGCAGACCACGGTCTCCGTGCTCGACCGCGGACCCGGCATACCTGCTGATTCCCTCGAAGACGTGTTTCAGCCTTTCTATAGGCTCGAAGCATCGCGCAACCGTCAGACCGGCGGGACCGGCCTCGGCCTCGCGATCGCGCGCCAACTTGCGCTTGCAATGGACGCCACGCTCGGGCTTTACAATCGCGTCGACGGTGGGCTGGAAGCGAGGCTCACGTTGAGGAATCTCGTGAAGGCGCCGCCTGTGGCGGTCGCATAGCGCGGCAACGCGGCAGTCGCTGCAATGTCTATGTGACATAGTGCCGAAACAGTCCTCATACGGCCGCCGCCCGTTAAAGCATCGGGTCTATCACTTGAGCAGATAACCGTAGCGGATTTGCTTCGTTGTCCTCGCGCGTGCGCGCCGGTAGATTCATCTGACCGCGCCTATAGGCGTCCCGCGAACAGGTTCGACGAAGAGTTTCCCCTGACGACTGGCTTTGCTTTCATCGCCGGCCGCGAACGCTAGAGCGCGCCACCGTGCGGCGCTGGGGGCAGCAGGAGGTCTCCCTGCGCTTGGTGATCCAATCGGTCAGGAGGCCGCTTAATAAGGCAGCGGCGTGAGCTTGCAGGGAGATCGACGGCAGCGATCACTGCGCCGATACAGCGGAAAACTGACTGACCTCGGCAACTCCCTCAACGCGAGCGCGCCGCCCCCGCCCCCAACGGCCGGTCTTTCCCCTTATCCTTGACCTCATTGCGTCCGGCGAGTTCAGCTGTCGTCTCGGCGCCGAACAGAAACACCGCCGCCGAAAAGTAAAGCCACATCATCAGCACGGCGAGCGAGCCCGCGGCGCCGAATGAACTGGCTGTGCCGGCATGCGTGAGGTACAGGCCGAACAGATGCCGGCCTACGGAAAAGAGTATTGCCGCCGTCATGCCGCCAACCGCGGCATGCATGAGGCTCACCCGCGCATCAGACATCCATCTGAGCAGTGCCGTGAAAGCGGCGCCGAGCACGATGAGCCCGAGTATCGTTTGCAACGTCGCTGTGACGATGACCCATGGCGAATCGCCGAAGATCGCATGCCCCGCGTAGGTAATCGCGGTGTCGAGCACGAGCGACACGACGAGCAGAAAGCCGAGGCCGAGCACCATGCCGACCGATACCAGCCGCGTTCGCACGAGCCATGTGATGCTGCCCTTGCTTTTGAGGTCGCTGTCCGCTTCGAGCACGACATCGAGCGCGGTGTTCAGCGAAGTAAATGTCGCGGATGCGCCCACGATCAGCAGCACGACTGACATTGCGGCGGCGATTCCGCTGCCGCTCGCTCGATGCGCGTGTTCGACGATCGCTTGCATTGCCGAGGCGGCGTCGTTGCCGAGAATGCCGCGCGCCTGTTCGAACAGGCGTCCGCGCGCCGCGTCCTCGCCGAAAAACCAGCCCGCGACCGCCAGCACTATGAGCAGCGTCGGCGCGAGTGAGAACGCTGAATAGAAGCCGACGCTGGCCGCCATCATCGGGCAGCGGTCCGACACGAAGCGCTTTCCCGCATTGACGCTGACTGTGAAAGCGCTACGCAGCCGGCCGCGTTTTTTCGGCACCGCCGCGGGTGGTGAGATCTTGTTCATAAACGCCTCGCCCGATTGACATGATGACGCGCCGCGGCCGTTCGAATCATCGAGGACTGGGCCGGCTGGCGAGGCCGCTGCGCTGGATTGCACTGTGCATGCGCTGTGCCTGAGCGGGGCGCACGCCGGACAGCTTTAATGAGGAATTTGTGAGGTTGCCGCACGATCCGGGCAACAAGGAAATGGTCAGTCGAAAGGGCGCAGGGTATTCTCGAGGTCAGGTGCCATCTCGCTTCAGCACCAGCAGTTCGGTTCGGAAGGGTGATAGCCAGCCCTCGGCATCGGCACTCGCCACGATCCGGTATCCGGCCCGCGGTCTGAACTGGACAATGTATTCGTCGTCATGGACCCACCAGAAGCTTTTCGCGGAGGTGGCCACATACGCCGGGTCGTACATATGCAGACCGTTAAACTGGAAGCCTCCGTCGATACGCTGCGGCGCCACACCGTCGGCGGCGAGCTGTTGAAGAAGCTGCCAGCGCGCGCGATTCCAGTTCATATAGTCGTGCGTGCCGGCCACGGAAAAGGCGCACATCAAAAGCAGCGCGAGCATCGAAAGGAACTCGACCGATCGCAAATACAAAGCCCCTTGTGGCGCCGCATTGTCGGCCTGTGCTTCGAGAGGTGCCGCCGTCAGCCGGTCAAAGCTCGCTGCCACATGTGCACATCCAACACATCAACCGGGTTGCGCCAGCAGTTCGCGGATTTTCGCTTCCGTCTTTGCGTAATCGCCCTCGCCGAAATGGCTGTACACAACGTGTCCCGTCTTGTCGAACAGATAGAGCGCGGGCCAGTACTGGTTGTTGAACGCGTTCCATGTCGCGTACTGATTGTCGAGCGCAACCGGATAGCGGATGTCGAGTTGCCTGACGGCCGCGCTGACATGACCGGCATCGCGCTCGAACGGGTACTCCGGCGTATGCACGCCGATCACTTCCAGTCCCTGATTGCCGTATTGCTTGTACCAGTTCTTCACGTAAGGCAGCGTGTTGATGCAGTTCACGCACGAGTAAGTCCAGAAGTCGACCAGCACGACCTTGCCGCGCAATTGCGGCAGTGTGAGCGGCGGGCTGTTGATCCATTTGTCGATGCCGGTTATTTGCGGCGCAACCGGTGTATTGCGTTCCGGTGCGGAGAGGGCGTTGCCGCGCGTCGCGAGCAGGCTGGCGAGCAAGGCGAGTGCGATGAATGCGGCGAGGGTCGTGAGGGTTCTGAGTCGAGCGGGCATGCTGGGACTGTCCTTGGGAGAAGCGGCGCGTCGTGCGCACGCGGGTTCATCGATTGGCGTGACGTCATTGGAAGCCGCTGACGTATCTGGCGTGTGTCGTTCGCTCTGTGCCTATGCAACGTTGTGTATCGGCGCGACCGTCCGATACGTTGAGATACCAACCCATGCTCGCAGCGGCGCGAGCCGCGGGGAGTTTTGTGTCGCACTGTATCCATTGAGGCTTCGATACATGAGCTTGCAGAACGCGGCGTTCGCCGACACAAGCCCGATACGTGCCGATAGTTCAATGCATGTCAGCGGTATCACCGATCCGGCCGCCGCCACCAACCCGGCCGATGACTTCATTGAACGAAAGGACGTCCCTATGCTGCTCATACTTCTCGCCTTCGCCGGCGGCATGCTCACCATCCTGAGTCCGTGCATTCTTCCCGTCGTGCCGCTCGTGTTTGCGCGCGTCGATCAGTCATTCGTTCGACACGGCTTGCCGCTGCTGGCCGGCATGGCGCTGACGTTCGCCGCTGTGGCGAGCCTCGCTGTTGTCGGCGGAGCGTGGGTCGCGCACGTGAATGAATACGGCCGCTGGATCGCACTCGCGTTCTTTGGCGTATTCGGCGTCGCGCTGCTGTTTCCGTCGATGGCCGAGCGGCTCACGCATCCTGTCGTCAGCGTGGGCAATCGTCTCGATGGCGTCGTGCGTCGCGACGGCGGGCGTCCTCGCGTGATGTCGTCGGTCGTGCTCGGGATCGCGACCGGGTTGCTGTGGGCGCCGTGCGCCGGGCCGATCCTCGGGCTCGTGATGACGGGCGTGATCCTGCATCGGCCGGGCGGTGCGACGGGCTTGCCGTTGCTCGCGTTCGCAGCGGGCGCATCGGCTTCGCTCGCTATCGTGCTCGTGGTCGGCGGACGGCTGCTCGCCGTGTTGAAGCGCTCATACGGAGTCGGCGAACGCGTGCGCCGGGTGCTCGGCGCGGCGGTGATTCTGTCCGCTGCGGCGATGGCGCTCGGCCTCGATACGCGCGCGTTGGCGCATGTGCCGTCGCTGAACACGACGGGCATCGAAGAGAAGCTGGTGCAGCGCTGGTCGCCGCGTACGAACTCGCCGCGACAGAGCGCCCGGCCATTGATGAAAGTCAGCGCAACGGCTGAGCCGAGCAATGTATCCAACACGATGCGCGTTGCCCTGCCGGTTGCATTGCCCGTTGCGTTGCCGGTCGAAGGCGCGATGCCGTCGCTGTCGGGCGCGGTCGACTGGCTGAATTCGCCGCCTCTGAAAACGGGCGATCTCCGTGGCAAGGTCGTGATCGTCAATTTCTGGACGTACTCATGCATCAATTGCCTGCGCACGTTGCCTTATCTGAAAGCGTGGTCGAGCCGGTATCGCGATCAGGGGCTTGTAGTGATCGGTGTGCATGCGCCGGAATTTGCGTTCGAACACAACATCGCCAACGTGAAGCGGGCAGCGGCCGACCTCGGTGTCGACTATCCGATCGCCGTCGATAACAAACTCGCCGTATGGCAGGCGTTCGACAATCAGTACTGGCCGGCCTTTTATATCGTCGATGCGCATGGCGACATTCGCTATCACCATTTCGGCGAAGGCGGATACGACAAGTCGGAAGAGGTCATCCGCCAATTGCTGGCGGAAGCGGGGCATTCGAAACTGCCCGCGTCGGCGGGCACCGCGAGAGCATCGGGAATTCAGGCGGCGGCGGACTCGCAGGATTTGCGCTCCGGCGAGACTTACGTCGGTTATCGCCAGGCGGAAGGTTTCGCGTCGCCGGAAGCACTCGCGCCGGACGCGCTTCACGCTTACAGCTCGCCCGCGCAGTTGCTGACAGGAAGTTGGAGCCTCGACGGTCAGTGGCGTGTCGCCGCCGAGCGCGCGGAGTTGGGCACGAGCGGTGGAAAGATCGCGTACCGCTTTCATGCGCGCGATCTGCATCTGGTGCTCGGACCGATGCAGGACGGCAAGCCGGTGCGATTCAGAGTGACTATCGACGGCAAGCCGCCGGGCGCTTCGCATGGCGCCGACACGGATGCGAACGGCGTCGGCACTGTCGATAAAGAGCGGCTTTATCAACTCGTGCGGCAAAGCGGGACGGTTCAGGACAGAACCTTCGTGATCGAATTTCTCGATTCCGGCGTGAGCGCGTACGCGTTCACATTCGGTTAGCCGGCCGCCGCCGTAACGCTAACGGGCTGACGGCGGCTGCGAAGACTGCATCTGCGCATAAGCGGGATGCCAACCGCCGAGCAGCCGGTCAACGGCTTCCCTAGCGTCGCGAAGCGCGTCGGCCAGCGTTTCGCGCGCAAATTGCGGCGCAATGCACGTCTCGCAACGTGCATCGACGGTCAACACGCGCTCGCCGAGTTGCCGCGTGATGGTGCGTTGCACGCGCAGGCTTTGCCCGTCATCGGAAACGGTTTCGATCAGCACGTGAAACCCGCGGTACGTGTCGCTGAGGGTTTCGCTGAAGGTCTCTCTGAGCCGTTGCGCCATGTCGAGCCGCCGCAAGCGTTGGGCGGCGCTCAGGCCGCAGCCTGAACCGGGCGCTTGAGCACGCCCACCGCGAGCGCCGTGACCACGGTCCCGACCGCGATCGCCACCACGTACATGCCGAGATGCGTGACGGCATTCGGAATCGGCAGCACGAAGATGCCGCCGTGCGGCACTTTCAGTTCGACCGCCGACGCCATCGAAATTGCGCCCGTGATCGCCGAGCCGATCACGCAGGCCGGAATGATCCGCATCGGGTCGCGCGCCGCAAAGGGGATCGCGCCTTCGGTGATGAACGCCATGCCGAGCACCGCGGCGGCGTTGCCCGCTTCGCGTTCGTCGGTGACGAAGCGGTTGCGGAAAATCCACGTGGCGAGCGCGATGCCGAGCGGCGGCGTCATGCCCGCCGCCATCGCGGCCGCCATCGGCGTATAGACCTGGCTTGCGATCAGCCCGGTGCTGAACGCGTACGCGGCCTTGTTGACCGGACCGCCCATGTCGAAGGCCATCATCGCCCCGAGCAGCAGGCCGAGCGTGACGGCGCTGCCGGTCTGCATCGAGCGAAGCCAGTCTTCGAGGCCGTGCAGCGCGGTTGCAACTGGCGTGCCGACCACGTAGATCATCAGCAGGCCGACCACGAGCGTCGAGACAAGTGGAATGATAAGAACCGGCTTGAGACCTTCGAGGTTACGGTGCAGTTTCAGCTTGCGGCTGATCAGCAAGGCCGTATAGCCCGCGAGAAAGCCGGAAATGATGCCGCCGAGAAAGCCCGCGCCAAGGCTCGCGGCGAGCATGCCGCCCACCATGCCGGGCGTGATGCCGGGCCGGTCCGCAATCGAATAGGCAATGTAGCCGGACAGCACGGGCACCATCAGCGCGAACGCGGACTTGGCGCCGATCTGGAACAGCGCCCAGGCGAGCGTGCCTTTGTGCGCGTCGTCGAATGCGTAGATGCCGCCCAACGCGAACGAAATCGCGATCAGCAAGCCGCCCGCCACCACGAACGGCAACATGAACGACACGCCCGTCATCAGATGGCGATATGGGCCCGACGCCTTCGCCGAGCGTTGTTTCTTCGCGGTGGCGACCTGATCGGCAAGCGCCGCGCCGTTCGCCGCGGATTGCCCGCCGGCACTTTTCGCCGACGCCGCCGCGCCGCCTTCGACGGCCGCTTCGGCAATCGCTCTCTCGATCAGCGCCGCGCCTTTGCCGATTGCGCCTTTCGTGCCGGTTTCATAGAGGGGCTTGCCGCGAAAGCGGCTTTTGTCGACCTGCGTGTCGGCGGCGATCACCACGAGGTCCGCCGCCGCGATCTGCTCGTCGCTCAGCGTGTTTTGCGCGCCGACCGAGCCTTGGGTTTCGACGTGGATCTCGTGGCCGAGCGACTTCGCGCCTTGTGCGAGTCCTTCGGCGGCCATGAAGGTGTGCGCGATGCCGGTCGGGCACGACGTGATCGCGACGATCTTCAGCGCGCGCGCCGCACCATGCGGGCTTCCTGCGCCTCGTGTTCCCTGTGCGCCTTGAGTCGCGCCCGCGTTCGC
Source organism: Paraburkholderia rhynchosiae (assembly GCF_002879865.1). Classification (GTDB taxonomy): domain Bacteria; phylum Pseudomonadota; class Gammaproteobacteria; order Burkholderiales; family Burkholderiaceae; genus Paraburkholderia; species Paraburkholderia rhynchosiae. The sequence goes on along the minus strand of NZ_PNXY01000025.1, from coordinate 7,204 downwards.
CGCGACGCGCGCGAGCACCGCGTCGGCTTCGCGGATCGCGTCGTCGAGAGAAATGCGGTGAATCGTTTTGCCGGCAAACGGCGTTTCGTCGACGCGCTCGCTTACGTCCGCGGCGATCAGCACGGTCTGCGCCGCGTCGATCTGCGCCGCGTTCAGCGGATGCTGAACGCCGAGCGCGCTGCGCGTTTCGATGGCGAACGATGCGCCGCGTTTTTGTGCCGCGCGGTTCAGGGCCTGCGCCGCGACCATCGGCGACGCGCTTTGTTGCGGGGACGATACCAGTCCAATCAGCTTGTCCATTGCTCTCTCTGGCTTACACGGCTTGATGTTGGGTCACGCGCAGCGGATGCGCGGCGACGCTGAAGGTGCTGAGTTCGACTTGCGCGGCGAGGGCGTCGAGCGTCGCGCGATCCGGCAGATGCGGACCGACACGCGCAAGCTTGCCCGCGGCGAATGCCGTCGCGCGCCGGCCGACCGCATCCCACGGATGCCCTTCTGCGAGACTGGCGACGAGGCCCGCGACGAGCGCATCGCCCGCGCCGACGGTGCTCGCTACCGGCACGCGCAACGGCGCGGCGCGCCAGCCTTCGTAGGCTGAGGCGCGTTCCTGCGTTGGCGCTTGGGTTTGCGTTCGGGTTTGCGCTTGGGCCTGCTTCGATGTGACGCCCAGCGCGCCGCGCTCGCCGAGCGAAACGACCACATACTGGATGCCGCGTTTCACCAGTTCACAAGCGGCTTCGATCAACGCATCGTCATCTGCCAGCGAACGGCCCAACGCGGCTTCGAGTTCCGCGCGATTCGGCTTAACGAGGTCCGGCATATCGCCGGCTGCGCTTGCGGCGAGCACGTCGGCGAGCGGCGCGCCGCTGGTATCGAGTGCGACGCATGCGCCCGCCCGATGCAATGAGCGCGTGAGCCGCCGATAAAACGACACGTCCACGCCGGGCGGCAAGCTGCCCGCGAGCACGAACCAGCGGCCCGGCGCGGCAAGTTCGACGACGCGTTGTTCGAGCGCCTCGACGTCGGCCGCACTCGGCAGCGACGTCGCGAGATTGATGTCGGTCGTTTCATGGCGTGCCGTGTCGACCAGCTTCACGTTGATGCGCGGACGTCCGGCGATCCGCACGAAGCGGTCCAGGATGTGCTTATCGGCGAACATCGCATCGAACGCGGCCGCGTCGTCGGAACCGAGCAGACCCGTGGCGATTGTTGCGATGCCGTAGTCCGCGAGACAGCCCGCGACATTCACGCCTTTGCCGCCCGCATTGAATTCGAGCGACGCGGCGAGATTGACCTCGCCAAGCGCGAGGTTCGCAACGCGCACCGTTTGATCGAGCGCCGGATTCGGCGTGACGGTCACGACCGTGTTCATGCGGCCGCCTTGATCTCGGTGGTCTCGAGCGCGCGCACCGCGTCGACGTCCTCGCAATCGAGCGCGCGGCGCGCAAGCGCCTGCAACGCGTCAAGGCGCGACGCGCGCAGCCGCGACTTCACGGCAGGAATATCGCGCGAGCTCATCGACAGTTCGTCGACGCCGAGGCCCGCGAGAATCGACGCGCCCAGCGGATCGCCCGCAAGCCCGCCACACACGCCGACCCACTTGCGATGACGACGCGCGCCATCGACGGTCTGCTTGATCATGCGCAGCACGGCGGGATGCAGGCTCTCGGCCATGCGTGCGAGTTCCGGATGTTCACGGTCGACGGCCAGCACATATTGCGTCAGATCGTTGGTGCCGATCGAGAAGAAGTCGACGAGCGCGGCGAAGTGGTCCGCGAACGCTGCCGCCGACGGTGTCTCGACCATGATGCCGAGCGGCACTTTCGGTGCGTCGAGCTCGGCGCGCACGGTTTCAGCGAGCGCCAGCGCCTGACGCGCTTCGTCGAGCGTGGAAACCATCGGGAACATGATCCACAGCGGGCCGTCCTTGGCCGCACGATAGAGCGCGCGCAACTGCGGCACGAACAGGTCGGGGCGGCGCAGGCACAGACGCAGTCCGCGCACGCCGAGAAATGGATTCGACTCGTGCGGCAGATTGAGATACGGCACCTGCTTGTCGCCGCCAATGTCGAGCGTACGAATGATCAGATGACGCCCGCCGCTCGCTTCGACCATCCGCCGATAGCAGTCGTATTGCTCGTCCTCGCTCGGCGCGTCGTGCCGTTCGAGGAACAGGAACTCGGTGCGCATCAGGCCGACCCCGTCCGCGCCGTTCGCAATGGCGTCGCGGACCTGATCGGGCCGTGTGATGTTCGCGCCGATTTCGAGCACGTGGCCGTCGAGCGTCGCCGCAGGCAACGCGCGATTCGCCGCGGCGCGTTGCGCTTCTTCGGCCAGTTGCAATTGCGTTCGACGCGCGCGCTCCAGGTCTTGCGCCGACACGCCGACATACAAACGGCCGCTCGTGCCGTCAAGTACGGCGGCGCTGCCGTCCGCAACGTCCAGCAGCGCCGCGCCGCACGCGACCGCTGCCGGCACGCCGAGCGTGCGCGCGAGAATCGCGGTGTGCGAAGTCGGACCGCCCGACACCGTGCAGAAGCCGAGCGTGACGGCGGGGTCGAGCATTGCCGTGTCAGACGGCGTCAGGTCTTCGGCGATCAGGATGGCGGGCGTGTTGAGGCGCGTATCGGCGGCCAGGTTTTCGCCGAGGTGTTTGAGCACGCGGCGCGCGACGTCGCGCAGATCGGTCGCGCGCGAGGCGAGTAACGGATCGGGCAACGCCGCGAGGCGCTCGGCCTGCCGCTCGGCCGCCTGATGCCACGACCACGCGACGCCGTGTCCGTCCAGCAACAGACGGGCGGCTTCGGCAAGCAGTTCCGTGTCGTTCAGCAGCTCGCGGTGCGCGCCGAAGATCGCGCCTTCTTCCGCGCCGAGGCGCGCGGTGGTGTCGCGGGCGAGCGTGTCGAGCTCATCGGCGGTCTTGCGCAAGGCTTCTTCCAGCCGATGCGTGGCTTCCACCGTTTCGCCGGGCCGGTCCTGAACGTCGAGCTGCGCTGTGCGCATGACACGAGCCTGGCCGATTGAAAAGCCCGGGCCGGCGCTGACGCCTTCGAACATCGTCGCGGGATCGACCGGCGTCCACGACACCGGCTGCGCTTTCTGACGACGCGCGCGAGCCGCCGCGGCGCGCTCGTGCTCTTCGGCGGAAAGCGCTTGAATGGTGCGCTTGAGTGCAGTGAGCGCGTCTGCCGCATCGACACCTTGCGCCGACAGTACGAGATGCGCGTTGGCGGTGGCACCGAGTTGCAGCAGGCTGACGAGATTCTTCGGATCGGCGGCGAGTTTGCCGTTACGTACCCGCAAAGCCGCCTGATAGCGCTTGGCGGTCGCGACCCACGTGCTTGCCGGGCGTGCATGCAGACCGTGCGGATAGTCGAGCACCAGTTCCACGCGCTGCTCGAAATCAGCGGGCGTGCTTTCGATCACACTCGTTGCAGCGTCGGCGCCCGCGCCGTTCAATGCCGCGACCAGCGCGTTAGGATCGCGTGCGTCGACCAGCGCGCGCAGTTTTTCCGAGTCGCCGATCAGGCGCGTGAGGCGTTGCAGCAGCGCGATGTGTTCGTCCGATTGAGCGGCAATCGCCACGACCAGATTTGCGCGCTCGCCATCGTGCCATTCGACGCCTTCCGGCAATTGCAGCACGGCAACGCCCGTGCGCCGGATCAGGTGACGGTCTTCCTGCATGCCGTGCGGGATCGCGACGCCGTTGCCCAGATACGTGTTCGAGACTTTTTCGCGTCCATGAAGACTGTCGACATACGCGGGCTCGATGTAACCGGCGGCGGCCAGTAATTCGCCGGCCTGGACAATCGCGTCGTGTTTCGACGTGGCCCGAGCGTTCAATCGAACCAGCTCTGCGGTAAGCAGCGACGGCATCGCGTCTCCTGAAATCGAATCGTTGAAGTGGGTGTATTGGAATCGATACCACTTTTGCAGTCAAGCCTTGACCGCCTGGGCATAATTCGGCGAAAACCGCGGGAACACAGGTAGAATGGCTTCAAAGGTCCGAGCAGCCTGTCTCCCGCGCGGACGGCCCGAGGCATCAGCCGGTGAGCAATCCAGGGAAAATACCGAGCGATTCAAGGAATCGATACCACTTTCATGAATCTAAGAATCAAGGATGTCGCGGAAGCCGCAGGCGTATCGGTTACGACCGTCTCGCGCGTGCTGTCCAACAATGGGCCGGTGCGGGACGCGGTGCGCCAGCGCGTGTTGGGCGCCATCGAGCAATTGGGTTATCGCCCGAACGCGGCCGCGCGCCGGCTGCGTTCGGGCGACACCGCGACCATCGGGCTGATCGTGTCGGACGTGCGCAATCCATTCTTCACCGAAGTCAGCCGCGCCGTTGAAGACGCCGCCTATCAGCAGGGCTTGCGCGTGATTCTCTGCAATACCGACGAAAATCCCGAGAAAGAGGCGATGTATCTCAGGCTGATGGAGGAAGAGCGCGTCACGGGCTGCATCTATTCGCCGACTCACGACGCGGCGCAGCGCTTCAAGGCGCAGGCCTATGATTTCCCGGTGGTGATGATCGACCGCGCAGGTCCGGCGGGCAGCGCCGACGCGGTCGTGCTGGATAATCGCGACGCGGCGGCGCGCCTCGTTGAGCATCTGGTCGAGCGTGGCTACCGGCGCATTGCCGGCCTGTTCGGCAATGCCAGTACCACGGGCCGCGAGCGTCACGACGGCTTCGCGCAGGCGCTGGGGCGGCACGGCTTGCCGGTGCTTGCGGAGTTCGTCGAGCCGAATCCGGGCAGCGCGCTTCAGCATGTCGGCGCGTGGCTCGCGCGTGAGCCGGCGGCGCGGCCGGATGCGATCGTCGCGAGTAACGGCTTATTGCTGCTTGGCGCGTATCGCGAGATGCGCGCGCGTGGCGCGACGCCCGGAACCGACATCGCGCTCGCAGGCTTCGATAACGACTCATGGACCGATCTCGTTACACCGGGCATTACCGTCGTCGCGCAGCCTGTATATGAAATCGGCAAGATCGCGATGCAATTGTTGACGCAGCGTCTTGCCGATCCGTCGATGTCGACGCGTTCTCTGGTGCTGCCGGGCGATCTGGTGATTCGCGGCTCGACAGCGGCGCGCTAACGCGCTTTTCAGCTGCGCAGCCCCCGTTCCGGGCTTCGCAGCTATCTGTCCAATCCGCGTTCTGGCATCGTCGAGCCGCATCGCGGCAGATCAACCCTTGGTGTGCTGGGTCGACAGCCAACCGCCGCTCACGCCGATCTGCGCGATCTGCTTCGCGACCGCGTCCGCGAGGCGCGTGGCGTCGGCGGAAACTCCGGCGTGCTTCGTTTCCGATACCGCATGCAAGCCGCCGCCCACTGCCGCCGACGTCGCAATGCTTCCCACCGCCGCGCCCACGCCGGCCGTTTCGGCGATGCCCGGCGCCTTGCCGCTGTCCGCGCTTGCATTGAAGCTTTGCACGAGCCGCGGCGCGCCGCCCGCGGGCTTGTAGAAGATCTGCACCGAACTGCTCACCTCGCTCTTGCCCGCACCGAGACCGATCAGCATGCGACGGCGGCGATTGCCCGCATCGATCGAATCAAGGCTGCCTTGCACCATCAGCACATTCTGATCGGCGGGCGCGGGTATGTCGGAGCGAATCGCGCGCAGACCCATCGACTGCAACTGGTGCACGATTTCGTTCGCGACCTGTTCGCGGACTTCGGCGGCATCGCCGGATTGCTTTTGTGCAGCCGATGAACCGTCGATGTGCGTCTTCAGTTTCTGCAGCATGCCGCCGTCCAGCCTCACCTGGTCGGCCTGAGTGTCGAACGTGTACACATAGATGTTGTCCGGACGCACGGTCGGCTGAGTAGTCGCCGCGCTCGCGTTCGTGACGCTGCCGCCCGCGCAGCCGGTCAGCAGCATACTGGCGCTGACCATCGCGATGCATGCAGCACGGGCGGTATTCTTTTTGATGAGCTTGATTGAAGTGAACATGGTTGTCTCGTTGTCGGCACGCGGTGCCGTAGTGTTCGAACCTATCTTCCGACGATCGGTAACCGGGGGATCGTGATCATCGGCGATAGGTATCGCACGTAAAGCACTCTTGATCTCATGCGTTCTGTTACGTACGCACCGGCAGCGAAACGAAGTATGGGCGAGCCGCTTGTCCAACTCCACCGAACAATTATTTCGCGCAATGTCACGCGCCGAACGGACGTTTAGCGCCGCGAGAAAGCGGAGCGGAGAGAGGTAGACAAAGGATGAGAGTGTGATGAGGCCGCGCGATCACGCGCGGCGGGCCACGTTTTTCTCGATCAGTGCAAGGCAAGGGTGACGATGCAGCAAAGCACGAACACGAGCAAAGCAGCGGCGACAGCCACGTCTACTGGATAGCGCATGCTGGACTCGCACTGGCGTTTTGACAGCCTTTATCGTAATCACCAGACAGAAGACGAAAAAGCGGCTAGTGAATCGCAATGTGCGAGAACTAACGCTGCGCGGGCGATGGGCTGCAAAGCGTTTTTGCGGTAGCGCTTCCAGTGTGAAATGGGTCTTACTGCGGCTGTGAGTGCGCGCTATCGGGGGACATGCGCGGCGACGTGGGCGGCGAAATACGCGGCGCCTTGTTGGCTGCGGCCAGATCCTCCGAAAGGGTCGTGCGTAATGTAGCGATCGCCTGCTCGGGGTTTGCCGGCTTCAACTGTTCGCGCGCGAGTGAGTCGTAAACATAGTGACGCAGTATCGGGTCCTGGGTCTTGTTCAACACCTCGTGATACACCGCGACGATGTCGCCCGAACGTCCGCTCAGTGCATAGAGACGGCGCAGCTGTTCGAGATCGTTGATCACGGCGAGGCCAGGGCCGATAGGGCGCATCGCGTCCATCGGCCCCATCGCGCCATGCATTCGAGGTGGGCCGTCGCCATGCGGCGCTTCGCCGTGCATGTCGCCGGGCGCCGGCGGCGGCAAAGGTTCGTCTGCGAATGCGGCCGTCGCGGCCATGGTCAGCACGGCGGCTAGCGCCGCGCCCAGAATATGTTTTTTCATGATGTCGCTCCCATGGACCTCAGGATTACCCACATCTGCGCGGGGATAGCGCTTGTAAACAGCTTGAGGCGGTGTTAACTTGAGGCACCGCCACAGGAACTACACGTAATTGCCTTCGACCGACAATCAGGATGACCAGGACGACTGGGCCGACATCGAATTCGGCGCGGCAAATCTGGGCGATGCCCGTCTGACGAGCCG
>NZ_PNXY01000024.1 GCF_002879865.1 Paraburkholderia rhynchosiae | reverse complement strand
CGAGCTTCTGGTGGAATCCGGACAAGTTCGTCGGTCCGGCGGGGCTGCTGCAGGCCTACCGTTTCATTGCGGACAGCCGCGACGAGGCGACCGGCGAGCGGCTCGATAACCTGGAAGACCCGTACCGCCTGTTCCGCTGCCACACGATCATGAACTGCGTCGACGTCTGCCCGAAGGGGCTGAACCCTACAAAGGCGATTGGCAAGATCAAGGAATTGATGGTTCGCCGCGCTGTCTAGATGAATAACCCCGCGCTCACTATCGTTCGCTGCCCCCGCCGGGGCGGTTAGTACGCTTGGGAGCGGCCCCGCACGTACTGACATGAACGATCCATCGCATCAGTCCGACCCTCTCCGCCGCGCGCGTCTTCGCTGGCGCGCTCGGCGGGGCCTGCTGGAAAACGATCTGATCTTTGAACGTTTTTTCAGCCGATATGAGCATGACCTCAGCGATGCCGACGTGGGCGCACTTACGCGCCTGCTCGAGCTGAGCGATAACGACCTGATGGACTTGCTTCTCGCGCGCAAGGAACCTGAAGGCGAGCTTGCCGACCCGGATGTGCTCCGGGTCCTGGAGCTGCTGCGCAACGCTTGAGCGCCGCGAGTGCGTTGTTCCAGGCGTGCAATTATCGAAACCCTGTTTCCATACTTCGATTGAGGATGTGCTATGACCCCGTCAGATGTTAAAGCCACGCTATCGTTCAGCGACAATTCGCCGAGCGTTGAAATGCCGATTTACAAGGGCACTCTCGGCCCGGACGTGATCGACATCCGCAAACTGTACGGCCAGACCGGCAAGTTTACGTACGACCCTGGCTTCATGTCGACGGCGGCGTGCAATTCGGCAATCACCTACATCGACGGCGATAAGGGCGAACTGCTGTACCGCGGCTACCCGATCGACAACCTCGCGGAAAACGCCGACTTCCTCGAGACGTGCTACCTGCTGCTGAAGGGCGAACTGCCCAACGTACAGCAGAAGGACGAGTTCGTGAAGACCGTCACGAATCACACGATGGTGCATGAGCAAGTGCACTTCTTCTTCCGCGGCTTCCGTCGTGACGCGCACCCGATGGCGATTCTGGTCGCCGCAGTTGGCGCACTGTCGGCGTTCTACCACGACTCGCTGGACATCAACAATCCGCGTCACCGTGAAGTGTCGGCTATCCGCATGATCGCGAAGCTGCCGACGCTCGTCGCCATGGCGTACAAGTACAGCATCGGCCAGCCGTTTGCGTACCCGCGCAACAACCTGTCGTACAGCGCGAACTTCATGCACCTGATGTTCTCGAACCCGTGCGAGGACTACAAGGTCAATGACGTGCTCGTGCGCGCTCTGGACCGTATCCTGATCCTGCACGCGGATCACGAACAGAATGCATCGACCTCGACCGTGCGTCTCGCCGGTTCGTCGGGCGCGAATCCGTTCGCCTGTATCGCAGCCGGTATCGCCTGTCTGTGGGGCCCGGCGCACGGCGGCGCGAACGAAGCCGCGCTGAACATGCTGGAAGAAATCGGCTCGGTCGACAACATTCCCGAGTTCATCAAGCAGGTGAAGGACAAGAACTCGGGCGTGAAGCTGATGGGCTTCGGCCACCGCGTCTACAAAAACTACGATCCGCGCGCGAAGTTGATGCGCGAAACCTGTTACGAAGTGTTGAACGAACTGGGTCTGCACGACGACCCGCTGTTCAAGCTGGCCATGGCACTCGAAAAGATCGCGCTGGAAGACGAGTACTTCGTGTCGCGCAAGCTGTATCCGAACGTCGATTTCTACTCGGGCATCGTGCAGCGCGCGTTGGGCATTCCGACGTCGATGTTCACGTGTATCTTTGCGATGGCGCGTACGGTCGGCTGGATTGCGCAGTGGAACGAAATGATCGCCGATCCGGAGCAGAAGATTGGCCGTCCGCGTCAGTTGTTCATCGGCGACACGCCGCGTGAAGCCAAGCCGATCGCGCAACGTTGATCGGGCTTGAGTCTGCCTGGTCCGTAGTGGTTGGTTTGTTGCGGGCTGAAGCGGAATCGAAGGCTTAAGAGCAAAACGCCCCAACGGGTTGCACCGTTGGGGCGTTGTTGTTTGTCGACGCGCGGTGCGTCATGCGCCGCCCGTTGTAACACTAATTCAAGCCGATGGCGTGCGTCGTTGCCGTCGTCCTGACCGTTCAAGCGACGGCGGACGCGTTTCTAAATTGTGCGGCGTCGTCGTCGCATCTTTTGGCGGGTGGCCGTGAGTTTCGAAGAAGCGTCGATAGGCACTCGGCGTCATGCCGCGTGCGGACAGAAACTGTCGATTGAAATTGGAGAGATTCGGGAAGCCGGCTTTTGTGGCGATCAGCGCGACAGGCCATGTGGTGTCCGTCAGATGCCGCGTCGCGTAGCCGATTCGTAACCGGCTTAGATAGCGTCCGACGCTTTCGCCTACCTGCCGCACGAAGTAGCGGTGCAACGAGCGTTCGGACAGGTTGGCGAGCTCGCAAAGCTCTGCAATGCGCGACGGCTCGTGAAAGCGCCGGTCGAGCAGATCGAGCACACGGTTCAGGCGCTCCGCCTCGGAGGCACTGCCGCCCGGCGCGACGGCGCGCCCGCTGCCGGTTCGTGGGCCGACTTCCGCGGATTCTGCGAATCCAATTGCTCTCGCCGCGCCAGCAGTTCGCGCCGCTTGCCGAGCCGCTGCGACCCGCTGCCCATGTCCGTGCTGCTGTCCGTTCCCTTCCGTTTGCCCAGCCTGCGCTCCCCGCCTATGCGCAGCTGGCGACGCCAACGATTCAGACTCCACCTCCGCAAGCTGCGCGAGCACGTCCAGCACCGCGCCGAGCCATACGCGCGGCGACTCATCGAGCAACGCATCCATCCGCCCGCGCGCTATCGATCAAGCCAGAGTGGCACAGCTTGCTGCTCGAGGCCGTCACGCCCATTGCGCACATGCAGGCCGACGACGCGGTCTTTTGGCACAGTGACGTCGTGCATTCGGTCGAGAACGCGCATCGCGGCAACGGCTATAGCAACGTGATGTCTATCTCATCGGCGCCGTGGTATGCGAAAAACGAGGCTTATCTGAAGCGTCAATTACCGAGTTTTTTGCGCGGCGAAAGCCCACCGGATTTTCCCGCGGACCACTTCGAGACGGACTTCATTGGCCGCGCGCAGGAAAGCGATATGACGCCGCTCGGGCGTGCGCAGCTTGGATTCGATCTTTCGCGCTGAACCGGCGAATGCGGGGTTGCGGGCGAACCGGCCTGGTTCTTTGCAAATTAGATCTGATCTCGCTCTAACCTGCCGGGCCCGCTTTCACGCGAGCGGGCCACTTCGTTATCGCCACCGTAGACCTGTCCCTGCGCGGAAATTAACTCCGCCGACGGACCAGTCCATAAACGACCAGTAGGACCATCGCGCCAATCACCGAAGCGACCCAGCCCGCCGCCTGCCCTGGTTGGTACCAGCCCAGCGCACGCCCGACATAGCCCGCAATCAGCGAGCCGGCAATGCCGAGGATGATGGTCATGATAAGACCCATTTTGTCGTTCCCGGGTTTCACCGCCCGCGCAATCAATCCCACGACGAACCCTACGATTACCGTACCAATGAAGGAAAGCATGCGGATCTCCCAAGAGTGTGAGTGTTACCGTTTTCTTTGCTACTAGCTGCTTTTCACTGCGACGCTTTTCGGAGCATACCTGCTACATGCGGAAGTCGGCTGCCCTTGGCGCGCCGGTTCGCGGATCGAATGCACCGTCGCAACAACCACGCCTCGTTCCTCGCAAAAGAAAGCTGTCTGGCGCCATTCTCTAACGCGCTGATTCTATCGAGATTCCACCTCTCCGGTGTCTTGCCGTTGGCAAACAAATCTGGCTTGGCTCGCAGTGGGACCTCGAGTGGAACGCGCATGAACCGGCAAACACTCGCAGGCACCCGGTTGAGGCAGCCATCTGCCGTGCCGTTACCTTAAGCGCGGCATGCGCACCCATCAAACCGCGCAATGAAGCGCGAGACGATCACGGACCGCCTCGCAGGCCCCCATCGCAAAAGCCATCCCTACTTCCTGCAATCAGTCGGTGCCGTACTTCGGCGATCGCGGGCCATAGAGCAGACCGCGCGGCGGCCCCGCCTGCAGCAGACGATAACTCGTGACGCCGGCGATGTGGTGGCTCTTGTCGGTCAGCGAGTTCGAGATCTGCTTGATCGCCGCCACTACCAGCATGCCGATCAGGCCGCCGCCGCCACTGTTGTTGCCTTCATTACTGTTGGCGGTTGCGCTGCCTTGCCAGAGCACATCGCCCGATTTCAGGTCGACGAGCTTTGCCGATGCCGAGACCACCGTCACGCTGTCCAGCACTCGGTACGACGTGCCGTATTGCGTGATCTTCGAATACAGCACCGCATCCGCGCCGAAAATCTCACGCAGCTTGGCGGGTGACGTCTGCTGGATATCACCCGCTGTCGTCAGGCCGTTCTGCTTGAATGTCTCTTCCATTACGGCGACTGGCACAACGTAGTAGCCGGCTTCGGCGAGAGGCATGGTCATCTGCGACATCATGCTGTTCGAGGCCTGCACGTCGGTCGTGGTGTTGTCAGGCGGCAGAATGAGGATCGAGCGCGGACGCGCATTCTTGAAGGCCGTGTAATCGGCGTGCTTCACGGGCTGCTGCGCGCACGCCGCGAGCAGCGCGACTGTGGACAGGGCAAACCAGAGCTTGAGAGAAAGGAACTTGGACATATCGGCTCGCTCGCTTATTGTTGTTTCGGCTTCTTCATCAGGAAATCCATATAGGTCGACGACTCGGGAAACAGCTGTTTCTCGGCATCGAATTCCTGCATGGCCTGACCGTCGTTGCCGACAGTCGCGTACAGCATGCCCAACTGCGCATGAAAGCCAGGCGGCGGCGTGTTGCCCTTCGCGCGAATCTGCTGGACCGCTTTTTCGAGTGCATCGATCTCTTCCTGCGGGGCCTTTTCGCCCTTTAGATAGTCGTAGACCGCCGGCTGATAGCCGGTCCATTGATAGAGCGGGGGCGTGCTGGTGTTCGCGCACCCGGAAAGCAGCAGCGCCGCTGCTGTGACTGACAAGCAGATTCCCCGAATCTGGCCGGTGTATTTCATCTGGAACCCCGTTAGCGTGAATTATTTTGGTGAAGCGCGAGTGACGGATCGGATGCGATCGCGCGCCCCGCTTAGCGTGCAGCTTTGCGCGCGCCCGCGTCGACCTGGTCGGCCAGATGGTTGACCGCTTCCTGGATCGCCAGATCGAGCACCTTGCCGTTCAGCGTGGAGTCATAGCTCGCCGTGCCGCCGAAGCCGATGATTTCCCGGTTAGACAGGCTGAACTCCCCCGCACCTTGACTCGATGCCACGACTTCAGACGTCGTCGTATCGACCACGTTGAGGCTCACCTTCGCGTACGCTACCTGGTTCCTGCCGCTACCGAGGATGCCGAAGAACTGATGATCGCCGACTTCCTTGCGGCCGAATTCGGTCACGTCGCCCGTGATGACATAGTTCGCGCCCTTGATGATTTGAGCCTTCTTCGTGAACTCCGCTTCTTGACGGATTTCGTCGAGGTTGTCGCGATCGAGCACGTTGAAGCGTCCGCTTTGCTGGAGCGACGTGATAAGGATGGTTCTGGACTGGCCACCCAAACGGTCGATGCCGTCCGAGAAGATGCCCCGCATATAGCTCGAGCGGTTGTCGAACTTCCCAACCGCGATCTGAACCGTCTTGCCGACAGCCGGTCTCTGCACGCTGGCGGCTGGCGCTATCGGAAGCGAGCGCGACGACTCCGTTGCGCAACCGCTCAATGCGACGATGGCGGCGGCGAGTACGGCGCCGTACTTTCTGGTCGAATTCATTGCATCTCCTGCTGGATGGAACTGTTATGAAGGCTGGAACGTTTGCGCCGAACACAAGCGCGGTAGCTACGGGCGTCTAACCGGTCGGCGAGTCCGGGCGCGCGCGGCGCTCCGGTTCTGGTATGAAGGCGTCGACGCTTGGGTACTGCGGACCGAACGGCGTTCGGGGACTGGCAGCGGCCGCCCGGGACGCAACGAAAACGCGACGCCATGGCGAACGAGGAACAGCAACGTCGTGCACGGCTATGTGGACCGCCACGAGCGGATTGGCAAACGTTGGTGCTTGCCACGAGTGGGCTTTACGAGCATGAAAATGGGCTCAGTGCGTGCGCTGCGCTCGCGGACATTCGTTGGGCGTTGCATGACTGTCGTTTTTGTTTGCATTTAATGACTAAGCCGCCTTATCGGCAGCTTTTGAAGAAACTTTAATCTGTTGCGCTGTGCTGCTAGTGGTGCCGCAATACGAAGCAGGTAAAGAGTGACGGAGTTCATGTCATTGAAGGCGGCGTAATAAAGAAATATTTCAAGATCTTCCTAAAGAACTACTGGTCGACGCCGTTATTCGTCATACGAACGTTGCGCCTGAAATGTCGCGCGTATTGATTGAATCCAACGAGAGCAGCCGCAACGAGCAGGTTGCGAGATATACAAAGCATGTTCAGCAGCGTACGGGGAACCAACGCGGGTCGAGAGAATCTGCGTTCGCGTCAATTTCAAATCAAGCTCGTCGCAGCGGCGATAAATAACGGCTATGCAATGCGCATACCGGTCCATCTCGGAGCGGCAGTCAGGAGATCAACTCCTGCGAATGACATTTGCGCCTTCAATATCGAACTAACTGTGACGGACGTTTCTACAGGTCCATATGGCGGTGAGTTCGGCGTGGATGCGGTCACTGCAATGTCCGGTAACGCCGGAATTAGGCCTCGCGCAATTGAAGATCAGACGGCGAATATCAGATCCCGCGTTATGGGAAAGCGCTTCGGTTCAAGCGACGCGCGCGCGAAAGTAATGCCGGCAAATTCGAACCGACATTCGATGAACGGCGGCTCGTTTGTCAATGCCGGTCGGGCGGAGTATGCCGGGACGACTTCCCGGTTTGACGTTCAAAACATCTGCGTCGATTCCGGCGCCATAACAAGATCGACGTAATGAAGAAGAGATTCAGCTGGATCGCGCTATCGCCCGAAGCGAGGCGTGAATCTGGCAGCGCCCGTTGCGCGCGCTCCCATAAGTTGCATTGGCTCATACCACTGTGCGCTTCATTGCTGGCAGCTTCGCACGTCTGTGTCGCGCATGCGCAGGCGGTGGGTCCGCTCGGCGAACAGTCCGGCGAACAGGAGCAGCGTCGCCGCGCACAGCAACAGGCAATCGAACGCGAGCGGGCGATCAACGCGCCAAACGTCGCGCTTCAGCCTGTCGAGCGTGCGGAGAAAGACGACGGCAAGGTCCCCGTCGAAACACCATGCTTCAGGGTAGATGAACTGACGCTCGAAGTGCCGCCGGGCTTGAGTGATCCGGTCGAGTCGGCGGGTACGCGAGCGCTCTCTCCGAATCCTCTGTTCCCAGGCGAATTGATGTTCGCCAACGATTATCTCCAGCGCTATCGCGGTCAATGTGTCGGGCGCGAGGGGCTCAATCTGATCGTGCATCGCGTGATGGCGCGCATCATCGGGAAGGGTTATTCGACAACCCGCGTCGTTATCGCACCGCAGGACCTCTCGAGCGGCAAGCTGAAACTGCAACTGGTCCCCGGTGTCATCAGCGCGATCCGCTTCGCCGACCCATCGACGTATGGCACATGGCGCAATGCGTTCCCGACGCGAGCGGGCGATCTCCTGAATCTGCGCAATCTCGAGCAGGGCCTCGAGCAGATGAAGCGGGTGCCGAATCAGGACGTCGAGATGCAGATCGTGCCCGGACCGTCGGCCGGTGAAAGCGACGTCGTGATCTCCGTCAAGCGCACGAAGCCGTGGTCGCTCTCCGTGAGCGCCGACGACAGCGGGCTCAAGTCGACAGGCCAACTACAAGGCAACGTCAGCCTGACGCTCGACAATCCGCTGGGCCTCTCTGACCTTCTTAACGTCAGCTACAACCACGACATCAACGGGCACACGAGCCAGTACGGTACGCACGGCAGCAGCGCGTACTACTCCATTCCATGGGGTAACTGGACGTTCACCGCCACGGCCAGCCAGTACGACTACCACCAGCAGATTGCGGGCGCATTCGCGACGCTGGTGTCGAGCGGCAAGTCCAGCACCTTTGACGTCAAGACGGAATACCAGTTCTATCGCAATCAGGTGCAGAAGAACATGGTCGAGTTTCGCGTCGGCAAGCGCTTTAGCCAGGCATTTATTGATGGCACTGAAATCGACGTTCAGCACCGGGACAACAGCTATGCGGAAGTCGGCTGGGAACACAAGCACTACATCGGCGCCGCGCAACTCGACAGCACGCTTGCCTATCGGTGGGGCGTGCCGTGGTTCGGCGCGCAGCAGGACCTGTCCGTGGTGGCCATTGGCGCGCCGACCTACTATTACCGGATGCAAACACTTGACGCGACGTTGAGTGTGCCTTTTGCCATTGCGGGCTTTTCTTTGCGGTATCTGGCAACGGTGCGTGCGCAGAACTCGCCCAACACGCTTTATCCCACTGAATACTTTTCGATCGGCAGCCGCTACACCGTGCGCGGCTTCGACGGCAACACGATGCTCGCTGCGGAGAAGGGCCTGTTCATCCGCAATGATCTTGAGATTCCGTTTCCGCGTTTCGGCCAGGCGCTGTATGTCGGTGTCGATGGTGGCGAAGTATTCGGCCCAGGGACCAGCAATCTGCTTGGCCGCCGTCTCGTCGGGGCGGTGGTCGGCCTGCGCGGCAGTGCATTCAGGCACATCAGCTACGACATTTTCATCGGCGGTCCTTTGTACCAGCCAGCCCGTTTCCCGAACCACTGGCCGGTGGCCGGTTTCAGCGTGAGTTTCCTGCTATGAACAAGAATATCTATCGGGTGATTTTCAGTGCAGCACGGGGCCTTTGGACGGCTGTGCAGGAAACGGCATCGGGGTCAGGGAAGGGGCGCTCGGCCGGCGCGGTTCGCCGTGCGCCGCTGGAGGGGACACCAGCAGGCTTTATCGACATGCTGTCGATGAGGCACGTCGCATTTGCCGCGTTATGCGCGCTTGGCATGCAGCCCCTGTGGGCCGACGCGCAGGTGGTCGCCGCGCCCGTAGCCGGGAGCAGGCCGGCCGTCGGCGTGACGGCAAACGGACTACCGGTCGTTCAGATCACCGCGCCCAATGGCGCTGGCGTATCGAACAACTCGTACACACAGTACAACGTGGGCTCGCAAGGTCTCATCCTGAACAACTCGGGAAGCAACGTACAGACCCAGCTGGGCGGATACGTGACCGGCAATCCGAATCTCGGTGCCGGCGGCGCACGCGTCATCGTGAACCAGGTCGTGGGTGGCAATCCCAGCCAGTTGCTGGGTTATACAGAAGTGGCGGGCCAGAAGGCCCAGGTGGTTATCGCTAACCCGGCGGGCATCTACTGTAACGGTTGCGGATTCATCAACACGAGCCGCGGCGTGCTGACGACAGGCACGCCCGTCTTCGGCGGCACGGGCAGCCTCGATGCTTTCCATGTGACGGGTGGCCAGGTCCAGATCGGCACAGCTGGGCTCAACGCGAGCAACGTCGACCAGGTCGATCTGATCGCACGCAGTGTGGCTGTCAACGGCAAGATCTGGGCGGGACAGTCGCTCAACGTCGTCGCCGGCAACAACGATGTGCGTTACAGCGATCTGAACGCGCAATCGCTCGGCCCGGACGGCAGTAACCCGGGCGTGGCGATCGACGTCGCGCAGCTCGGTGGCATGTATGCAGGCAAGATCATGCTGGTGGGCACGGACGCAGGCGTTGGCGTCAATAGCGCCGGCACGATTGCGTCGCAAGCCGGCGATCTGCAGCTCAGCAGCCAGGGCAAGGTCAGCTTGTCAGGTTCGACCAGTGCAAACGGCAACGTTACGATTTCCGCAGCCGGCGATGTCGCAAACAGCGGCTCAGTCTATGCGGCCCAGAAGACGACCTTAACCAGCCAGGGGCAGGTGAGCAATAGCGGCACGATCGCTGCGCTCGGCGACACGACTGTCGCGGGCGCGAGCGTCAGTTCGACCGGCGCGCTTGGTGCTGGCATGGATGCCAACGGTAACGTCACTGGAACAGGCAGTCTTGCGGTCACGGGTTCGGGTAGCGTGATGGCCACGGGTCAGCAGATGGCAGGCGGCAGTCTCGCACTGTCGGGCAGCAGCGTGAACATGACGGGCGGGCAAACCTTATCGAAAGGCAATGTATCCCTGATCGCGACGGGCGCCGGAGGCGACGCGGGCAACATCGGGCATACGGGCGCGTCGCTGCAGGCGGGCGGTAGCCTCGTGGTCAATGCTGCAGGGACTGTCATGAACGACCATGCGCAGATGAGCGCGGCGCAGCTGGGCATGACCGCGGGTGGCATTTCAAATCGCGGCGGCACACTGTCGCAAACGGGTGCGGGTGACACGACGCTGATTGCGTCGGGCGCGTTCGACAATACCGGCGGTACGGTCACGACCAACGCGCAGAACATCGCGATCCGCTCAGGCAGTCTCACAAACGCGAGCGGCACAATCAGCCAGGCGGGTACGGCGGCGCTAGCTATTCAGACCGGTGCGCTCGATAACGGCCACGGCAACGTCGCCACGAACGGCGCCGCGACGATTGTGGCGGCGAGCCTCCAGAACGGTTCAGGCTCCGTGACGTCGGCACACGCGCTCAAGGTGGCGTCGAGCGGCGACATCGACAATACCGCGGGCCGACTGGACGCGGCCGGCGCGGTGAACGTGTCGGGCGCGAACGTACAAAACACCGCCGGGCGCATCGTGTCAGGTAATGACGATGGCTTGACGCTCACAGCGAGCGGCCGGATTACGAACGCGGGGGGCACGACGGCGCAGGGTACGACGGGTGGCGTAATCGGCGGCAACGGCAATGCGGCGATTAGCGCGGCCTCGCTGACGAACAGCGCGACGATGACGGCCGCACAGCAACTGACGATGTCAACTTCCGGAGCCCTCGACAACAGCGGCGGATCGCTGAGCGGCGCGACGCTAACCGCGAACGCGGCGACGCTCAGCAACGCGAATGGAACGATCAACGCGAGTACGGTTTCCGTAACGGTGCCGCAACTCGACAATCGCGGCGGGAACATTACGGCGAACCAGATCAACGTCAATGCCACGAATCTGACGAACGGCAACGGCACGCTCACTCAGCTCGGCTCGCGTGCGATGGGCGTCAGTGTGAGCGGCACCCTCGACAATTCCAGCGGCGGCGTGATCCAGACGAATAGTACGAATCTGACGCTAGCACCGGCGACGCTCAACAACAACGGCGGCACCATCACCCATGCAGGCACCGGGACGCTCGCGATCGATGCCGGCCACGGAACAGGGGCGCTGACGAACGTCGGCGGGAAGATCGCGACAAACGGGCTGGCGACGCTGTCTGCCGGGAGCATCGACGACACCGGTGGCGCGATCTCCGCACAGACAGGCTTGACTGCGTCAGTTGCCGGCACACTGAACAATACGAACGGTCAGCTTGACTCGAACGGTAACCTCAGCGTCACCAGCGGCTCGGCCATCACGAACGCCAACGGGACGATTTCCGCGACGGGTAACGGCTCGTTGCAGTCGGCTTCGCTGACGAACAGCGGCAGCGTGACAGCGGGACAGAATCTTGATGCCACGGTGACCGGAACGCTCGACAACAGCGGGGGCACGCTGGCCGCGCAGACGGTCACGGCCAATGCGGCGTCGCTGAAGAACGCGAACGGAACCATCAGCGCCGATACCGTCTCGCTCACTGTGCCGGAACTTGACGACAGCAGCGGCCGGATCATCGCCAACCAGCTGAGTCTCACTGCCACCAACCTGACCAACGCGCACGGTTCGATCACGCAACTCGGCACCGGCGCAATGGGTCTCGGCGTCAGCGGCACACTTGATAATTCCAGCGGCGGGCTGATCCAGACGAAGAGCACGGACCTCACGCTCGCGCCAGCGACCCTCAACAACAACGGCGGCACGATTACGCACGGCGGCAGCGGCACGCTGACGGTGAATACGGGCAATGGCACGGGCGCTGTCACGAACGTCGGCGGCTCGATGATCAGCAACGGGCAGGTCGCGCTGAACGCGGGAAGCCTGGACGACACTGGAGGGACTATCGGGGGCCAGGCGGGACTGAATGCGACGGTGGCCGGCGCTATCAACAACACCGGCGGGCAACTCGAATCGAACGGCAACGTGAGCCTCGTGAGCGGTTCGGCCATCACGAATGCGGGCGGCACGATTGCCGCGTCGGGCGATACAACGGTGCGTGCAGCGTCGCTGGCGAACAGCGGTAGCGTGACGGCGGGGCAGAATCTCAGTGCCGTCGTAACGGGCATGCTGGACAACAGCGGCGGGACGCTGAGCGCGCAGACGCTTACGGCGAATGCCGCTTCGCTGAAAAATGCGAACGGCACTATCAGCGCGGATACGATGTCGGCCACTGTGTCGCAACTCGACAACCGTCACGGCGCCATCACCGCGGACCAGTTTAGTGTCACGGCGACGAATCTGACGAACCAGCACGGAACGATCACGCAACTGGGCACCGGCGCAACGGAGTTCGACGTAAGTGGCACGCTCGACAATTCCAGCGGCGGCGTGATCCAGACTAAAGGCACGGACCTGGCGGTTGCTGCCGGAACGCTGAACAACGACGGCGGGACTATCACGCATGCCGGAACGGGCACGTTCTCCGTCGATGCGGCCAATGGTACCGGCGCGATCACCAACGTCGGTGGCTCGGTCATCAGCAACGGTCAGATCGCATTGAATGCCGGCAGCCTTGACGACACGACCGGCATCATAGGCGGCCAGTCCGGGCTGAACGCGACCGTTGCCGGCGCCATCAATAATATGCGGGGGCAACTCGAATCGAACGGCAACCTTAGCGTCGCGAGCGGCTCAGCGATCACTAACACCGGCGGCACGATCGCCGCATCGGGCAATACGACGGTGCGCGCCGCGTCGCTGACGAACAGCGGCAACATCACGGCGGCCCAGAACCTTGGCGTCGTCGTCACAGGCATACTCGACAACAGCGGCGGCACGCTGAGCGCGCAGACGGTCACGGCTAATGCTGCGGCGCTGAAGAATGCGAACGGAACCATCAGCGCCGATACCGTCTCGCTCACTGCGCCGCAACTCGACGACAGTAACGGCCGTATCATCGCGAACCAGTTGAGTCTCACGGCCACTAACCTGACCAACGCTCACGGTTCCGTTACACAGCTCGGGACCGGCGCAATGGGTCTCGGCATAAGCGGCACACTCGATAATTCCAACGGCGGGTTGATCCAGACGAAAAGTACCGACCTCACGCTCGCGCCTGCGACCCTCGACAACAACGGCGGCACGATTACGCACGCCGGCACCGGCATGCTGACGGTCAACGCAGCCAGTGGCACGGGTGCCGTCACGAACGTCGGTGGCTCGATGATCAGCAACGGACAGGTCGTGCTGACTGCGGGCAGTGTGGACGACACAGGCGGGACGATAGGCGGACAGACCGGGCTCAACGCGACCGTTGCCGGCACGCTGAACAACACCGGCGGGCAACTTGCATCGAACGGTAACCTGAGCGTCGCGAGTGGCTCGGCTATCACGAACACCGGCGGCACGATCGCCGCGTCGGGCGACAGCACGGTGCAGGCCGCATCGTTGACGAACGGCGGCAGCATCACAGCGGCGCACAATCTCAACACGACCGTCAGCGGAACGCTCGACAATAGCAACGGGACGTTGAGCGGACAGGCGATCACAGCAAACGCCACGTCCTTCCGGAACACGAACGGCGTCGTGAGTGGCAATACCGTCTCGATGACGGCTGCGCAACTCGATAACAGCCGCGGCAGGATCACGACGAACCAGCTCGATATCACCACAACGAATCTGACGAACCAGGCAGGCTCGATCACCCAGTTCGGGACCGGGGCGATGAGCGTTGGCGTCACCGGCGCGCTCGACAACTCGAACGGCGGCACGATTCAGACCAACAGTACGGACCTGACGCTCGCCTCCGCATCGGTGAACAACGGCGGTGGCACGATCACGCACGCCGGCACGGGCACGCTGAGCATTCGTCCAGGCAACGGCAACGGGTCGCTTGCGAACGTGGGCGGAAAGATTGTGAGCAACGGGCAGGCTTCCGTCTCGGTCGGCAGCTTCGACAACACGGGCGGCATGCTGGCTTCGCAGGGCGTGTTGTCCGCGTCCGTTCAGACGACGTTGAACAACACAAATGGACGTCTTTCGTCGGGCACAGGACTGAGCGCCATCAGCGGTGGTGCACTGTTCAATGCTGGCGGCGTTATCGGCGCAGGCGGCGCGGCAGCCGGCAGCACGCTGAATGTCGGCGCATCGTCGATCGACAATTCGGGCGGCGCGATCACCAACGTCGGCAATGGCGCGACCACGGTCAACGGCGGTAGCCAGATCACCAACCGCAATGCGGCTGGTGCGTCCGGCATGGGCTCGATCAGCGGCAACGGCGGCGTAACGCTGAACGCCACGTCGATTTCCAATACGCAGGGCGGGCAACTGAGCGGCGCGAACCTGCAGATCAACACCGCGAATCTGGACAACACGGGCGGCGCAATCGGCAATGTAGCGAGCGCGACCGGCGACATTGGAATTTCGACCAGTACGCTGACTGCTACCAGCGGCCAAATCATCGCATCGCGGAATCTGTCGGTCACTGCAAATGCGTTGGGAGGCGGCGGCATGTACAGTGCCGTGAATGACCTGACCTTGAACCTGCAAGGGAACTTCACCACTTCGCCGAACTATCGCTTTAGTGCGGGTCACAATCTGACGTTCACGTTGCCGGGAACATTCAGCAACAACGGAGCCCTTACCGCCGTCAACGGGCTCACGATCAATGCAAGCGATATTCAGAACACCGGAATGTTGAGCGCCGGCGGTCTGCTTGCCACGCATTCGAATACGCTGGCTAATACGGGCACCATCGTCGGCGGCAGCGTGTCGCTCAATGCTGTACAGACGTTGTCGAATCTCGGCACGAGCGCACTGATCGGCGCAACCGACGGCGCCGGAACGCTTGAACTGCTGTCTGCGGACATCGAGAATCGCGACGATACGACAGCGACCGACGCCCAGGCGATGACGGCGATCTATGGTCTCGGCAAGGTGGTGCTGGCCGGCGGCAAGGACGGGAGCGGCAATTACACCAACGCGAATCTGATCCGCAACCAGTCCGGGCTGATCCAGTCGGGTGGCGACATGGAACTGCACGCCGGCCAGGTGACGAACACGCGGCGCGTGATGTCGACGGGCGGTTTCACGTCGTCGGTCGATCCGGCGCTGCTGGAAAGCCTCGGTATCAGTCTGGCCGGGTGTACCGCCACCTACATGGCTGCATGCGGCCCGGGCAATCCGGACGTCCTAGGTTCCAGGGGTGACCCGTCGATGATCGGTGGTTTGCCTACTGACCCGCCGCACGGGGGCCAGTGGAACAGCAGTTACCAGTACACGACCTATACGGGGGTCGCAGTCGCCAATGCGGTGACGTCCGTCAGCCCGGGATCACAGATCATCGCGGGCGGTAACCTGAACGCGTCGTCGGTCGGCACGTTCCAGAATTACTGGAGCCAGGTGGCGGCGGCGGGCAATATCGCTTCCCCCGTCACGATCGATCAGGATAGCTGGCGAGGCCAGAGTGCTCCGCAGGTGCAGGTCACGTATTCGGGTGAATATCACTACAACAACTACGACAACAGCGAACACAACTGGCAGTTGCCGTTCGGCGACGCACCATTCGTCGGTTCCCGTCCAGGCGGCTACACGCAGGCGGCGCCGGCGGACGTTCGCACGTACGCGCTGCCCGCCTATGAGTCGTCGTTCGCGGCCGGCGGCACGCTGAGCGGCACTGGCGTGACGATCAACAACACCGCGGGCAACGCCGGCGTGACGCCGCTCGGACTCCTGCCCGGGCAGACGGTGTCAGCCACGGGAGCCGGTTGGATAAGCGGCTCAATCGGCGCACAGGGCGCGGGAGCCATTGCCGCGGGTGCGGTGAGCGGCACGATCGGCACGCAGAGCGTCAGAGCGATTGGTGCGGGCGTGGTCAGCGGATCGGTCGGCACACAAGGCGTGAGGGCGATCGGCGCGGGACTGGTGAGCGGGTCGGTCAGTACAGGCAGTGGCTCACATGCGGGCGCGGTGGCAGTCCAGGGCGGCCGCATCCTCAATAGCGGCCTCGCCAACTCGAACAATCCGACGATCGCCGCTGCGACGGCGGTCAACGTGCTCAACAACATCGCGGTGCCGACAGGGGGACTCTTCCACGCCGACCCCGCGCCGAACGCGCCCTACCTGATCGAGACGAACTCAGCCTTCACGAACCAGCAGCAGTGGATCTCGAGCGACTACTACTTCCAGCAGATGGGAATGAATCCCGGCCAGATCCAGTTGAGACTGGGAGACGGGTTCTACGAGCAGAAACTTGTGCAGGACCAGATCCTGTCGATGACCGGGAAGTCGGTGCTGACCAATTATGCGAGCACGCAGGACGAGTTCCAGGCCTTGATGACCTCGGGCGCCCAGGTTGCGAAGTCGCTCAATGTGGCGCCGGGGACTGGCCTGTCGCCCGAGCAGGTAGCGCAACTGACGACGAACGTCGTGATCATGCAGACGCAGATCGTCGACGGGCAGGCGGTGCTCGTGCCGGTGGTGTACCTGGCGAAGGCGAACCAGGAAAATATGGGCAACGGTCCGGTGATCGCCGCGACAAACATCGATCTGCAGAACGCGCAGTCGGTGACGAATAGCGGCACGATCAAGGCGGCGAACAGTTTCGCGATCAGCGGACAGACCATCGACAGTTCGTTCGGCACGCTGCAAAGCGGCGGGCAGATGTCGCTCGTGACGGCGGGCGATGTAAAGCTGACGTCGGCCACCCTCAACGCGGGCAGCCTGGCACTGCAGGCAGGTGGCAATCTCGTTCTGAACACAGCGGCGAACACCCTTAACCAGGTGAGCGCCACCGGTGCGACGCGGGTTACCACGACGCTCGGGCCGGCGGCCAGCATCAACGTCATGGGCAATGCAGCGATCGTGACGGGCGGCAACTTTGAGCAGAACGCGGCTGCGCTGAACGTCGGTGGTGCGCTCGGGATGAATATTGGCGGTAACTGGAATGTCGGCGTACAGCAGACAGGTGAGACGAAAGTGGTCGCGCGTGCGAACGGCGTGTCGGATACGCATTTCGTAAGCGACGTCGGCAGCAGCGTGAAGGTAGGGGGTGCGTCGCTGATCGCGGTGGGCGGCGATCTGACGGCGACCGGCGCGAGCATTAACCTTGGTGGCGGCGGAACCGTCGTGGCAGGCGGCAATGTGACGCTGCAGGCGGCGACTGCGACTTCGACAGTCGATAGCAACAGTTCGGGCAGCGACCATCACGGCAACTACGCGGAGACGCTGCACACGTCCGACGACGCGGTGACGGGCACGACGCTCAGGAGCGGCAACAGTCTCGCGATCGTGTCCGCGAAGGATATCAATGTCATCGGCAGCACGGTCTCGCTCGACAAGGGCAATGCACTGCTGATGGCGGCCGGAAATGTGAACGTTGGGGCTGCCGCGGAAACGCACGTCGATAACTTCCACGAGACCGATAGCCACAGTGGCGTCGCGAGCCACACGAGCGCAGTCAATCGGGTCGACCAGACAACGACGCAAGCCGACGGCAGCACCATCTCAGCCGATGGCGTGGCGGTGGTGAGCGGCAAGGACATCAACGTGACTGGCAGCAGTCTCGTCGGAACGAATGCTGTTGCGCTCGCTGCGAAGGGCAGCGTGAGTATCGTTGCTGCGACCGATACGTGGCAGGATTCCGAATTTCATGACGTAAAGCACTCGGGACTGTCTGGAAGCGGCGGCATCGGGTTCAGTATTGGTTCTAGCGAACAGAAGGATCAATACGATGCGAATTCCGTCACGCAGAGCCAGGCGCGTAGCACGGTCGGCAGCGTGGCAGGTAATGTGTCAATTTCCGCCGGCAAGGATGTGCATATCGGCGGCAGTGACGTCGTCGCCGGGAAGGCGACGGGCGATGTCACGGGCGCGACGGGCAACATCAGCATCACGGGGCAGAACGTTGCGATTGATCCGGGGCAGGACAGTGCCCAGTCGAGCGATCATCAGGAGACGCGTTCAAGCGGTATGACGCTCGCGGTAACGGGCACGCCGCTCGATACCGTGCGCAATCTGAGGTCGGCGGGCTCGTCGGGAACGGCCTATCAGCGGGCTCAGGGCATCGGCAATGAGCTCGGCGCGAGTGGCGCCGACACGCCGTCGCTCACCGCGACGTTCAGCCGTAGCAGCAGCTCGAGCACCACGGAGATGTCGAGCGTATCGAACGCCGGCAGTTCGGTCCGTGGCGGCGGCAACGTGAGTGTGACGGCAACAGGCGGGCTTGCCAGGGATGCAAGCGGCAATCCGCTGGACGGCGATATTGCCGTGATCGGCTCGAAGATTTCGGCGGGGGGTACAACGACGCTGGATGCGAACCGCAATGTGCTGTTGCAGGCATCGACCGACCAGTGGCAGCAAAGCAGTCAGTCGGACAGTTCGGGCACGAGCTTCCAGATCGCGAGCCCGAGCTTGGGTAATCTCGGACGCTGGATCAGCGGCGGGCCGAACAGTGGTGGCGTCAGTTCGTCGCCCTATAACACTGCACGCAGTGATGCGAACAGCAACGGCGCGTCGACCACACAGACGGCGAGCGTTGTGACTGGCAACAGCGTGATTGTGAAAAGTCGCACGGGCGACATCGATGTGGTGGGTTCCGGCATCAGCGGGACGCAGGGCGTCGATCTCGTGGCGACCCAGGGAGCAATCAATGTGCTGGCGGGCACGGAGACAAGCACGAACCACGACGAGTCAAGCAGTCACCGGTTCGGTGACCTGGGCAGCAACGGTACGGGGACCGGCTTCAGCCAGGGCGTGTCGAACAGCCATATGGTCCAGGATACGGCCGCGCAGACGCAGAGCACGATCCGCAGCCAGATCGTGAGCGGCAATGGAAACGTGACGCTGGACGCCAGACAGGACGTGACGGTGGCCGGTACCGATTTGAGCGCGGGCAAGGACCTGACGCTGGTCGGCAAGAACGTGAACCTCGATCCGGGCGCTGACGCGCAGCAAAGCAGCATGAGCCAGAGCGCGAGCCAGTATGGCGTGACGCTAGCGCTAGGCGGTGCGGCGGGCAACGCCATTGCAGCAGTCAATCAGGCGACGGGTTCACACCGTTCGAGCGATTCGCGGCTGGTAGCGATCGACGACGCGAAGGCAGGCCTTGCTGCTTACGATGTGGCCAACACGGCGCAGCAGCTCTCCGGGTCTGGCGGGAGCAGCCAGGCGCTCGTGAAGGCGACGGTAAGCATCGGCGGCGGCAGCAGCCACAGCGAGTCGCAGCAAAGTGCAGCGGTCAACTCCGCCAGTACGCTGAACGCGGGCGGCACCGTCACGCTGGTGGCGACGGGCAGCGGCACGAAGGACGCTGAAGGCTTCGCAACGGATGGCGACATCAATTCGCGCGGCACGCGCGTTTCGGCCAATGATGTTGTGCTGAACGCCGCGCGCGATATCAATCTGCAAAGCGCGCAGGATCTCACGCATCAGAACAGCAGCAATAGCAGCAGCAACGCGAGCATCGGGGTCGGCTTTGGCATTGGTGGACAGCAGAACGGTTTCACGATCGAACTGGCCGCAAGCGGCGCGAAGGGACATGCGAACGGCGACAGCGTCACCAACCGCGATACGCAGATCACCGCGACCGACAAGCTGTCGATCACCAGCGGACGGGATACAAACTTGCGTGGCGCTGAGGTGTCGGGCGGGACGGTCGATGCAAACGTCGGTCGCGACCTGAACATCCAGAGTGTGCAGGACACAAACACATACAACAGCGAGCAGGCCAGCGGCGGCTTCAACATGAGCATCTGTGTGCCGCCGATCTGCTACGGTTCGACGGTCAGTGGTAGCGCAAGCGTTAGCGACCAGTGGATCAAGAACAATTACCACTCTGTCGACCAGCAGAGTGGGATCTATGCGGGCGACGGTGGCTTCAACGTCCAGGTGGGCAACCATACGCAGCTTGACGGCGGTGTCATTGCGAGCACAGCGACGCAGGACAAAAACACCCTGTCGACGCAGAGTTTCGCCTACACGAATCTGCAGAATACCGCGGAGTATTCGGGTTCGACGGTGGGCGTGAGCGTCAGTGGTTCGGCAGGCAGGAGCTCGGCATCGGGTACGAGCTTCAGTGCGCCGGTGTCGCGCAATGGCGTGGCTGGGGCGAGTCCGAACCAGCTCGGACCCTCGGGCTCCGGTATGGCAGGCGTGAGCAGCAGCCAGTCGGGCACCACGTACGCCGCGGTCAGTCCCGGGACGATCACAGTGCGCGGCGACGCAGGCACCGCGCACGACAGTACGGCCGGCCTGAGCCGTGACGTAGCAACGGCGAATGATGGCGCCGTGAAGAACGCGTTTGATGCGCAGAAGGTACAGAACGATATGGCCGTCCAGCAGGGGACGGTGCAGGTCGGGATGCAGATCGTGGGGGACGTTGCGACGAAGCTTGCGGATGAGGCGGCTGGCAAAGCCCGAGCTGCGACAGACGCGAGGGATGCTGCGCGCAAGGCTGGAAATACGCAGGCCGAGGCGCAAGCCCAGGCGGATCTCAATGCGGCGAACCAGCAGCTTGCGCTGTGGGGTAATGACGGGGCGGCACGCATGGGGGCGCACGCCGTGGTTGCGGGTATTGGCGCGGCGTTGGGTGGCGGAAGCGTCGTTGGGGCGGTGGGTGGTACGATCGCGGGTGATGTTGCGGGCAATGCGGCTGCCGATGCCCTGGGCGATACGCCCGGCGGCAGACTGCTGTCGAATGTGGCATCGGGCATCGCGGGTGCGGTTGCGGGCGGTGCGCTGGGTGGAACCGGTGGGGCGATGAGCGGGGCGAACGGGGCGCTCGGGGCCGATCTTTACAACCGGCAGTTGCATTGGGATGAAAAGCAGAAGCTGGCTCAGTTGCAGAAGGGCCGGACGCCGGAGGAACAGCAGCGGTTAGCGGATGCGGCGTGCTACGACGTCCAGTGTGCGGTGCAGATGTCGGATAACAATCCGGCGAAGGCGGCGGCGCTCGCATCGCAGCAGCGTGGTGCGGGCTATGTGACCGAGCAGAATGAGCTGAAGTCCACGGGTCTGTTCGTTTATAGCCCCTATGATGCATACAACGACCCGGTGCTCCGAGCGGGCGACTGGGTCATTCAGCAGGCGAAGTCGGCAGGGCGCGGTGCGGCGAATCTGGGGAACCAGGTCCTGGGCAAGATGAACGCCGATGCACAAGCGAAGATATCTGAATCCCGTTCGGACCTCGCAGCCCAAGGTGTCGCAAACGGGTTAAGCGCGGTCGCTGGCATGGGAGGCGGCGAGCCGCCGACTGCGAGTCCAAGTGCGGTGCTGGTAGACTCGGCGGCAGGACAGGCTGCAAACGCCTCGCTGAGTGCAACCGGGCATGTGCCGAGTAATGCGACGCTGAACAACGGGAACGATGATGGCGCGCGAGGCAATGTCAACATTGAGCCTGGCGCGACGCCTGATTCGAACGAGATTCGTGCGGGGCAAGGGTTGGCGGATGCTGGATATGATGTGAACCATCAGCCCACGGCATCCTCACAGGGAGTTGCTGGTGTTCGGACGGCGGATCTGTCGGTACAGGGAGTTGGACAGATAGATGTATATACGCCTGAAAATTTAAACCCGTCGAACATCGTTAAGAACATCGAGAAGAAGGCTAGTCAGGGCGATGGCGTGCTTGTGCAGGCGGATTTGTCTAGCGTAGACATGGCATCGATTGCGGCTCGGACATGGGGAAAACCGAACGCGCAGAATCTCCAGACGCTCTTCTTCCAGAATTCAGATGGAGTGATCGTTCGCTTCGACCGTCCAGTTGGCGGGAGTTAAAAATGTCAAAATTTACTTGTAGGTGTGGTCACATCATAAATTTGTCTGGTGGCACAACTGACAGCGAATGGACGCTTGTTCCGGAAAAGACAATCGACGAAATAGGCGATGTGTTAAGCGAAGGAAAGGCGTTGAGTGATGAGGGCTTTTACGACACGATTGTGGAAAATGGGATCACGACATACCGCTGTCCTGCTTGCGGTCGGTTGCATTTAGAAGAAGCCGGACGAAACCAATTTGTGACTTACGTGAAGGAAGTCATTAGCTAATCCGACAACCGGAAAACCCGGCCCGAGCGCGGGACCGTCCCTTATGGGGCTGCGAAGCGACATGCCGCTGTCTTCCGGTTGGAGCAATTCGCCAGCGGTCGCATGAGCATCGCGCGAAGGCTAAAAGAGCCTTTGCGCGACTTTCCTGCGGGTGTGCTCACTGCTGTGCATTCCCTGATTCCGTTGGACCGCGCGCCGTAGTCATTCGTCGGTAATAGCGCGATGTGCGTCGTGTTGCCGATCGGCCGGTGCGTTAGTCGAATTGATCAATTGATCGTACGCGATCCACGAACGACGTCCCTCGAGTAAGGTGGCAGAGCGCGTAATGTGTGTCAGCAAAGCGGGTCAGCGGAGGCCTGCGGGCATCTTCCAAGGAAGCAGGGCGTCGTAGTCGTCAACGGTCTTCGCCACAGGAAGGCGTTGGAACAACCAGTGAAGGTAGCGATAGGGATCGACGCCCCCAGCTTTGCAGGTTTCGATCAGGCTGTAGAGGTTTGCACTTGCGTTCGCCCCTGCAACCGTGTCGCTAAAAAGCCATGAGCGGCGCCCGACGACGAATGGGCGGATCGCGTTTTCGCAAGGGTTATTCGAGATAGGCCAAGTGCCGTTCTCGACGTACCGGAGCACCCAGGCTCCTAACATTGTGATCAACCTTGCGGACTCGCCGTTATCCGACGCCCAGGTGACTCAGTACCTTCAGCGAAACCCAGTAGCAGGGTTGAATGGCGTTACCGTGATCAAGAACGGTGTCGTCACTGTCATTGGAAAATAGTTATGTCTTTCATGTTGATACTTGAAGCCGACCCGCGTTTGTCAGAAGCGGACGTGCGAGCAACTCTATCCAGTTGCGGTGTCGATGAACTGGTCGAGCGTGATAACGGATTTGAGGGCAACTTTCCATCTTCCAACATGTTCTTCTTGTTCGCCTGAGGTGAAGATGGCGGGCGCGATATTCGAGCGGAGCATGTAGGCGGGTTGAGCTGGAAAGTCGGGTGCGGCATCGTGTTTGTTTACGTGACAGCGCATTCCTCCGACTGTAGTTCGCAGTTGAACTGTTTTTTGGAGGCAGTCTGTAAATTGACTATTGCCAATTGGGTATTGTCGTTCCAGTCCGAAGTGATATGTGCGATACGGGACGAAAGGGGGGTGCAGCGCCCAAAGGATTTCTAGCGGCACACTCGGATCTTGACCTTTACAACCGGCAGTTGCATCCGGATGAGAAGCAGAAACCGCAAGATTTGCAGAAGGGCAAGACGGCAGAAGAGCAGTACAAGTTGGCTGCTGTTGAGTGCGCGCTGGTGCATTGTGCGGATGGCGTACCGGACAGCGATCCCAACAAGACGGTTTTGCAGAAGATGCGGAACGACGGCCAAGGGTACACAACCGAGCAGAACACGCTGAAGCAGGCTGGACCTTTCGACGGTTATGGCACGTTGGATTCGCTCAACGA
Source organism: Paraburkholderia rhynchosiae (assembly GCF_002879865.1). Taxonomy (GTDB): domain Bacteria; phylum Pseudomonadota; class Gammaproteobacteria; order Burkholderiales; family Burkholderiaceae; genus Paraburkholderia; species Paraburkholderia rhynchosiae. The sequence goes on along the minus strand of NZ_PNXY01000024.1, from coordinate 91,257 downwards.
TAAATACGATCGGTATCAGATTGGTAATCGTGCGGCAGCTGCAGTGCAAGGCGTGACAGGCGCAGCGGCAGCTGCGGCGGCGATTGGGGCGGGTTGTGCGAGCGTGGTGGCGTGCACAGCTGGGGCAGCGGTGGCTGGCACGAGCTTGGACTACTCAAACGCGGGCTTCACTGAGTTGGTCAACGGTAATCCTGCATCGAATTATCGCGAACAGGCATTGCGAAGCTTGGGATTGGTCCCGCAAGCGGCGGCCATAGCGTATGCTGCCTTGAGCATGGGCGGAGCTGCAACGGGCGCGGCACTGGAAAATCAGGCGGTCAAGCGGGCGGCGGCGTTCAGTGATGCCGCCAGATCGACTTATACAGCGGAGAAGTTCGGTACGCAGGGTTTGCAGCCGACGGTTTCTTTCCGTTAAAACGGCAGACCAGATTTGTTTGCACCGCAACAGTTTTCTTTTGCAAAGGACCAACGCCGCGACGCAAGCGTGCCGGGTAACGTTGATACAGGTATCGGCACTACCACCCAACTCCCTGTTTTTTATCGCTTTTTCCGATGCGAGGGCGGCCCAAAGCGGAACTTCGCGTGGCATAATCGACCGACACAGTCAGCCCGCAGTCATCACTACCCCGCATACCATGGCACAGACTCTCTACGACAAATTGTGGAACACACACGTGATCCACACGGAAGAAGACGGCACGACGATTCTCTATATCGACCGTCACCTGCTGCACGAAGTCACTAGCCCTCAGGCGTTCGAAGGTCTGAAGCTGGCTGGGCGTCCGCTGTGGCGCATCAGTGCGAACCTCGCGGTTTCCGACCACAACGTGCCGACCACGGACCGCAGCCATGGCATCGCCGATCCGGTTTCGAAGTTGCAAGTCGACACGCTCGATTCGAACTGCGACGCCTACGGCATCACGCAGTTCAAGATGAATGACCTGCGCCAGGGCATCGTGCACATCATCGGGCCGGAGCAGGGCGCCACGCTGCCGGGAATGACGATCGTCTGCGGCGACTCGCATACGTCCACGCACGGAGCGTTCGGCGCGCTCGCGCATGGCATCGGCACGTCGGAAGTCGAGCACGTGCTCGCCACGCAAACGCTCTTGCAGAAGAAGAGCAAGAATATGCTGGTGAAGGTCGAGGGCCCGCTGCCGCGCGGCTGCACGGCAAAAGACATCGTGCTCGCAATCATCGGCAAGATCGGCACGGCGGGCGGCACCGGCTACGCGATCGAGTTCGGCGGCTCGACAATTCGCTCGCTGTCCATGGAAGGCCGCATGACGGTCTGCAACATGGCGATCGAAGCGGGCGCGCGCGCTGGCATGGTCGCTGTCGACGACACCACAATCGACTATCTGAAAGGCCGCCCGTTCTCGCCGGAAGGCGCGGAGTGGGATCAGGCTGTCGAGTACTGGAAGCAGTTCAAGTCGGACGAAGGCGCGCAGTTCGACCGCGTGGTCGAGCTGAATGCGGCGGACATCGTGCCGCAAGTCACGTGGGGCACCTCGCCGGAAATGGTCACCGCGATCGACGGCCGCGTGCCCGATCCCGAGCGCGAGAAAGACCCGGTCAAGCGCGACGCGATGGAGCGCGCGCTCAAATACATGGCGCTCGAACCGAATGCGCCGATCGAGTCCATCAAGCCGGATAAAATCTTCATCGGGTCGTGTACCAACGCGCGCATTGAAGACATCCGCGCCGCGGCTTACGTCGTGAAGAAACTGGGCCGCCGCGTGGCGCCGAACATCCGTCTCGCCATGGTCGTACCGGGTTCGGGGCTGGTGAAAGCGCAGGCGGAACGTGAAGGCCTCGACAAGGTATTCACGGACGCCGGCTTCGAATGGCGTGAGCCGGGTTGCTCGATGTGTCTCGCGATGAACGCCGACCGGCTGGATCCGGGCGAGCGTTGCGCGTCCACTTCGAATCGTAATTTCGAAGGTCGTCAGGGCGCCGGTGGCCGCACTCACCTCGTGAGCCCCGCAATGGCCGCAGCCGCCGCCATCGAAGGGCATTTCGTCGATATTCGCAAGCTGGGATAAATCGCATGATGAAGAACATGAATCGCACCGCTCTACTGCGCCGCTTCGCGCTCGGTACTCTGGCTGGGCTACTGCTCGGTCTGGCCGGCTGCAACACGGTGCACGGATTTGGGGAAGACATGTCGCACCTCGGCAATTCGATCAGCAATCACGCTGATAAATAACCGGTTTTTGATTTTTGCCGGCGATGCAGCGAGCGGCTTTCATGCCGCCGCGCGCATCGCCCGGTCCTGAAACAGGCGCAAGCGTCATGGATAAATTCATCGTACACACCGGCGTCGTGGCGCCGCTCGATCGCGAGAACGTCGACACGGACGCGATTATTCCCAAGCAATTCCTGAAGTCGATCAAACGCACCGGTTTCGGTCCGAATGCGTTCGACGAGTGGCGTTACCTCGACCACGGCGAGCCGGGCCAGGACAATTCGAAGCGTCCGCTGAATCCGGATTTCGTTTTGAACCAGCCGCGTTATCAAGGCGCTTCGGTGCTGCTGGCGCGCAAGAATTTCGGCTGCGGCAGCTCGCGTGAGCACGCGCCGTGGGCGCTTCAGCAATACGGCTTTCGCGCGATCATCGCGCCGAGTTTCGCCGATATTTTCTATAACAACTGCTTCAAGAACGGCTTGTTGCCGATCGTGCTGACCGAACAGCAAGTCGACCACCTGTTCAACGAAACGTATGCGTTCAACGGTTTCCAGTTGACCATCGACCTCGACGCGCAAGTCGTGCGCACGTCGGACGGCGGCACCGAGTATCCGTTCGAAGTCGCGGCGTTCCGCAAGTACTGTCTGCTGAACGGTTTCGACGACATTGGCCTCACGCTGCGTCACGCGGACAAGATTCGCCAGTTTGAAGCCGAGCGTATTGCGAAGCAGCCGTGGCTGGCTCACCGCATCGTCGGTTGAAGCTTGGGCGCTTGAATGCGTGAGGCGCGCTTGCTCATTCAGGCTCAAAGTCTCGAAGAAAATCATTAAGGAATTCGCATGAAGATCGCAGTGTTGCCGGGCGACGGCATCGGTCCCGAAATCGTCAAAGAGGCCGTGAAGGTTCTGAACGTACTCGGCGAAAAGTTCGAACTCGAAGAAGCGCCGGTTGGCGGCGCGGGTTACGAAGCGAAGGGCCATCCGCTGCCCGATTCCACGCTCGCGCTCGCGAAGGAAGCCGACGCGATCCTGTTCGGCGCCGTCGGCGACTGGAAGTACGACAAGCTCGAGCGTGCGTTGCGCCCCGAGCAGGCCATTCTTGGTCTGCGCAAGCATCTGCAACTGTTCGCGAACTTCCGGCCGGCGATCTGCTATCCGCAACTGACCGGCGCGTCGTCGTTGAAGGAAGAGATCGTTTCGGGCCTGGACATTCTGATCGTGCGCGAGTTGAACGGCGACATTTACTTCGGCGCGCCGCGCGGCGTGCGCGAAGCGCCGGACGGCCTGTTCGCCGGCTCGAAGGAGGGCTTCGACACCATGCGGTATTCGGAGCCTGAAGTGCGCCGCATCGCGCACGTCGCGTTTCAGGCGGCGCAAAAGCGCGGCAAGAAGCTGACGTCCGTCGACAAGGCCAACGTACTCGAAACGTCGCAATTCTGGAAAGACGTGATGATCGACGTGTCGAAGGAATACGCGGACGTCGAGTTGTCGCACATGTACGTGGACAACGCCGCCATGCAACTGGTGAAGGCGCCCAAGTCGTTCGACGTGATCGTGACCGGCAACATGTTTGGCGACATTCTCTCCGACGAAGCCGCAATGCTCACGGGTTCGATCGGCATGCTGCCGTCGGCTTCGCTAGACAAGAACAACAAGGGCTTGTACGAGCCGTCGCATGGTTCAGCGCCAGACATCGCGGGCAAGGGCGTGGCGAATCCGCTGGCCACGATCCTGTCGGCTGCCATGATGCTGCGTTATTCGCTGAACAAAGCGGACCAGGCGGATCGCATCGAAAATGCGGTGAGAAAGGTGCTCGAGCAGGGCTACCGCACCGGCGACATTCTCACGCCCGGTTGCAAGCAGGTCGGCACGGTCGCGATGGGCGACGCCGTCGTCGCGGCGCTGCGAAACGGCCCGCGCCCGGGCTGATTTTCGGGTGCGCGTCTCGCTTAACGCAGCAGCAATCAGGTCACTAAACGACCTGTAATACGCGAATCGACCTCTAAAAAGGCCGATTCGCACACAATACGGACGGCAGCGACGGACAATGACGTCGCCGGATTTCGGTTTTCGTGTATATTGTAGCGATGGCGCAGATAGCTCAAATCTCCTCGATTTCGAAACTGCACGGCAAAACGGCCCGTGTGGTTGAGCTCGCCATTACCACCGCAACATCCATTAAAACGATTACCCCGAAAACGATCACGAAACGCTGATCGTCCGTCGTGCCCGCTCATCTTCCCCGCGCGGTCACTGCGGGCAAAGATGCGGGGAAGTTTCCACTCGAAGGGTATGAAGTCATGAACGTAGGTCTCGTAGGTTGGCGCGGCATGGTCGGCAGCGTCCTGATGCAACGCATGCAACAGGAAGGCGATTTCGACTTGATCGAACCGGTGTTTTTCAGCACCAGCAACGCGGGCGGCAACGCGCCGTCGTTTGCCAAGAACGAGACCAAGCTCAAAGATGCCACAAGCATCGAAGACCTGAAGAAGTGCGAAGCCATCATCTCCTGCCAGGGCGGTGACTACACGAACGAAGTGTTCCCGAAGCTGCGCGCGGCCGGCTGGAACGGCTACTGGATCGACGCGGCTTCGTCGCTGCGCATGAAAGACGACGCGGTCATCATTCTCGATCCGGTCAACCTGGACGTGATCAAGAACGCGCTGGTCAAGGGGCAGAAGAATTTCATCGGCGGCAATTGCACGGTCAGCCTGATGCTGATGGCGCTCGGCGGCCTGTTCCGCGAAAACCTCGTCGACTGGATGACGGCCATGACATACCAGGCCGCGTCTGGTGCAGGCGCGCAGAACATGCGCGAACTGCTGCAGCAAATGGGCACGCTGTACGGCGCAGCCAAGGAAGACCTGGCCGACCCTTCGTCGGCGATTCTGGATATCGACCGCCGTGTGCTGTCCGCCATGAACAGCGACCGCATGCCGACCGACAACTTCGGCGTGCCGCTCGCCGGCTCCCTGATTCCGTGGATCGACAAGGATCTCGGCAACGGTATGTCGAAGGAAGAATGGAAGGGCGGCGCGGAGACCAACAAGATTCTCGGCAAGCCAGCCATGGGCACGCCCGGTTCGATCCCGGTGGACGGCCTGTGCGTGCGGATCGGCGCAATGCGCTGCCACTCGCAGGCGCTGACCATCAAGCTGAATAAGGACGTGCCGCTGGACGAAGTGAACAGCATCCTTGCTTCGGGCAACGACTGGGTCAAGGTTGTGCCGAACGAGCGTGAAGCGTCGATGCGTGACCTGTCGCCGGCAGTCGTCACGGGTACGCTGACGGTGCCTGTTGGCCGTGTGCGCAAGTTGGCCATGGGCGGCGAATATCTGTCGGCGTTTACGGTCGGCGATCAGCTGTTGTGGGGCGCGGCCGAGCCGCTGCGCCGCATGCTTCGCATTGTGCTCGACAAGTAAAGTAAACTACGCGCTCACGACGCGTAGAAAACTCAAGAAGCGTCGCGCTTGCGCGGCGCTTTTTTCATTTGTGTGCTCCGAATATCTTGTCTTTTTATAACTGCAAAAAAGGGCCGCGCGCTGACGCGCCAGGAGTCCCGATGAATCTTCGACTCTCTTCCCTTCGGGCCATGTTTGTGCGCCCAGATAGGGGCCGCCTTGCGGCAGCCGTTGTGGCGTTGATGCTGGCTGGTGCCGGCGTGCAGAGCGCGGTGGCCGCGCCTGGCGACGCCGCGAGCGCGCCTGACGCCGCTTCGGTGTCCGCTTCCGTGTCTTACACAGCCGGCGGCCAATACACGGTTCGGCCGGGCCAGTCGCTGAACGACGTGGCGATCGCCGTTACCCAATCACACGACCGGGCCACACTCGCACGCGCGGCGCGCGCGCTGTTCGATGCAAATCCGAATGCCTTCATGGGCCGCGACCCGAGCCGGTTGCGGCTCGGTGCAGTCCTGACAGTGCCGGTGCTGGACGCGTCGGGCGCGATGGCGGCTTCGTCGGCGGCAACTGCGGCTTCCGCGCCGACGGCTACTGGTGGCTCGTCGTCGAATGCCGCAGTGGCAGCGAGCGGCGGTGCGAGCCCGCAAAGTGCTGCCACTCACGATGCGACGCCGGAGACGCCCGCGGCTCACGGCGCGGCCAGCGCGGCGACCGACGCAAGTTCGGCTGCGACGGGTAGTGTTGTGTCGTCGGCGCCCATGGGCGGTTCAGAGCCGGCGTCGGCTGCCAGCGGCACGCATGTTTGGGCCGGGTCGGTTCAGCCGTCGGCGAGCGAGGCGGCCGCCGGCGCATCGGCAGCAGCGGGCATGGACGCGTCGCAGCCGCGCGCGAAGGTGTCGAGCTTGCAGCAATTGCTGGCGCTCAAGAATCGCGTGCTGATGGAGTTGCAGAAGCATGGCATCGGCGGGTCATCGGCTGCGCCGGTCGCGCCTTCGGCAACTGGTACGCAACCGGCGACGGCCGCGTCGTCCGCGGCTCTCGTGCCGGGTCATGCTGCCGCTGCTATTTCCACATCGAATCAGACCGGCATTTCACAGACAAGCCTGGCGGTGGGCGCGGCGGTCGGCGCAGCGCTGGTCGTACTGCTGACCACATTGCGTCTTGGCCGGCGTAAGCGCGAACGTATGGCCGAGGCGCAAGCAGCGTCGTCGGATGGCGGTACGGCGGCGCGGGCCGTCGAGCCGGCAGATTCTATTGCCAGGCCCGAGCAGGAAGTCCCGCGCGCGGTGCACGACGCCAATGATGCCGCCGCCCAGCAAGCGGCCGCGATGGCCGCCGCCGAACGTGAGGCTGCCGAGGGCGAAGCTGCGGCTCGTGAGATGTCGGAACGTGTAGCGGCGGAGCGTGAGGCGGAAATTCGTGCGGCGGTTGCGCGTGAGGCTGAGGCGCGGGAAGCGGCGGAGCGTGCGGCTGAACACGGGACTGTTGAGCAGGCAGCGGCCGAACGCACGGCTGAAAACGGTGCTGTGGAAGGCGCTGCTGCGGATCGCGAGGCAGCGGAGGAGGATGCGGCCGGACGAACTTCGGCGGATCGCGCTGTGGCCGAACAGGCGGCTGAAGCCGAGCAGTTGGCGGCAGAGCAAACGGCAACGGAGAGCGTAGCAGCGGAGAAAGCCGCGGCTCAACAAGCTGCAGAACAACACTCACCAGCAGAACAGGCATCGGCAGAGCACTTGGCAGCACAACGCGCTGCAGCCGACCAACTCGCAGCACAACAAGCAGCCGACGGCCTACGAACGGCACAACAAACGGCTTCGCATCAGTCCCCGGGCTTCTCGGCCGCAGACGCTGATCTGATCGGGCAGCACAACCTGTCGCAAGCACAACCCGCCGCGCCGAAGCAAACCGATTTCGCCCCGCCGCCGCATCACGAGAATCTGGACGCCGCGACGATGGCCGCGAGCCTCGACGCCGCCGCCGAACTAGGCGCCGACGCCCTGCCGCGCGCGCCCCTCGAACCGATCGACGAGGCATGGGAGCCGGAACCGCTTTCGCACCGTCTCGAATGGGACGACGAACCGTTGCCCGACGAGCCGATGGAACCGTTGGTCCCGCAAGCCCCGGCGACGACTGGTCAGGTCGACGAAGCGAACATCCACGCGCACGGACCGAGAGAATTCCCACGCGACGCCGTCGACGCATTCGGCAGTCTCGATATGCCGTTGCCGCCGCGGGTCGAACCCGCCGCTGGAGTTGTACCTGCATCGGAAACGCCAAGCAGCCAGCCGGTCGCGTCCCCAGAGGCGACCGCACGGCAAGCCGTTCCGCCGCACGACGCCGACAAAGCGCCCCATACCGCCGACGAAATCGCGGCGGGCACCGCCGGCCGTGCCGCCGTCGCTGGCCTTGGCGCCGGCGGCGTGGGTACTGCAGGCTTTGGCGCGCTGAAGCTCGACTTCGACCTGGAGTTGCCGCCGAGTCCGGCACAGCCGCTGCCGGCGTTCACGCCGGCCGACCTGGCCCGCATCGCCCGCAACAAGCTGGATCTGGCCGCCGAATACATCGAGCTGGGCGATCTGGCCGGCGCACGCACGCTCATTAACGAAGTGATCGAGGCAAACGATCCGGCCACGCGCAATGACGCGCGCGCGTTGCTCTCGACGCTCGCGCCATTGTCGTGAAGCGGATTGCTTTAGGCGTTCAGTACGACGGTTCGGCGTTCTGCGGATGGCAGTCGCAGCCGCATGGCAACACGGTTCAGGACGAGCTTGAACGGGCGCTGCGCGAGTTCGCGCAGACACCTGTGCATACCGTCGTCGCCGGTCGCACCGACACGGGCGTACATGGACTCGGCCAGGTCGTGCATTTCGACACGGAACTGGAGCGGGCGGAAGTCTCATGGGTTCGCGGCACGAATTCGTTCTTGCCGAAGACGATTTCGATACAGTGGGCCAAGCCGATGCCCGAGGCGTTCCACGCACGGTTTTCAGCTTTCGAGCGGACTTACTACTACGTGCTGTACGTGCATCCCGTGCGCTCGCCGATGCTGGCGGCGCGGGCCGGGTGGGTGCACACATCGCTCGATATCGACGCAATGCGCGCCGCGGCGACTCACTTGATCGGCGAACACGACTTCTCGGCATTCCGCTCGTCGCAATGTCAGGCAAAAACGCCAGTCAAGCAGCTGTATCAGATCGACATTGAGCAACAGGGCGACTTCATCCATTTCCGCTTCAGGGCGAACGCGTTTCTGCATCACATGGTGCGTAACCTGATGGGATGCCTCGTCTACGTCGGCAAAGGGCGTCGTCCCGCCGAATGGATGCCGGAGGTACTGGCGAGCCGCGACCGCGACCGCGCCGCGCCGACCTTCATGCCGGACGGGTTGTATCTGGCGCAGGTGGGCTATCCTGAGCACTTCGCCGTGCCCGCGCCGCAGACCGGCAGTGTGCCTTGGAGTAACGTATGGACCGAGCAAGCGCAAACATGAAATCGACCGGAAACCTCGCGACTGGCAACCACGCGAGCGAAGCAGGCAATGGCGGCGAGCAGCAAGCCATTCCGCGGCGCACGCGCATCAAGCTGTGCGGCCTGTCGAAGCCGGCAGACGTGAGTCACGCGATCGACCTCGGCGCCGACGCCATCGGCCTCGTGTTCTACCCGCCGAGCCCGCGCTCGGTGAGCGTCGCGCAGGCCGTCGAACTGGTGCGTGACGTTCCACCGTTCGTGTCGGTGGTCGGTCTGTTCGTCAACCCTACGACGGATTGGGTGCGCGAAGTCGTCAGCAATGTCGGGCTTTCGCTGTTGCAGTTCCATGGCGACGAGACGGCGGACCAGTGCGAATCGCTCGCTGGCGTTGCGGGTTTGCCTTGGTTGCGCGCGTTGCGCGTTGCAGCGGATACTCAACCGGCCGATTTGGTAGAATCGGCTCTCAACTATTCAGCTGCCAACGGCTTTCTGTTCGACACCCATGTCGAAGGCTATGGCGGCGGCGGGAAGGTTTTCGATTGGTCACTTATTCCAGCAGAGCTCGCGCGTCGGGCCGTTTTGAGTGGTGGGTTGAACGCGCAAAACGTCAGTGATGCGATCCATCGCGTGCGCCCCTACGCGGTCGATGTCTCGAGCGGCATCGAAGTAGCGGGCGCCAAGGGCGTGAAAGATCACGCCCGGATGGCGGCATTCGTCCGCGCGGTGCGCGCGGCGGATGCCGGATGATTTCGCAGCGCGGTGCTCCAGCGGGACGCCGCGCGCCAGAAAAGAGTGATCACCATGTACAACTTGCCTGACGAAAGAGGCCATTTCGGCCAGTTTGGCGGCGTGTTCGTCGCCGAAACGCTAGTCCACGCGCTCGACGAGCTGCGTGGCGCCTACGAGAAATTTCAGAAAGATCCGGAGTTCGTCGCCGAATACGAGCGCGAACTGAAGTACTTCGTTGGCCGTCCTTCGCCGATTTACCATGCGCAGCGTTGGAGCGAGATGCTCGGCGGCGCGCAGATTTTTCTCAAGCGCGAAGACCTGAACCACACCGGCGCCCACAAGATCAATAACGTGATCGGCCAGGCGCTATTGGCAAAGCGCATGGGCAAGCCACGCGTGATCGCGGAAACCGGCGCTGGCCAGCACGGCGTCGCGACCGCCACTATTGCCGCGCGTTTCGGCATGGAATGCGTGGTCTACATGGGCGCAGAAGACGTGCGCCGCCAGGCCGCGAACGTCTACCGGATGAAGCTGCTCGGTGCGACGGTCGTGCCGGTCGAGTCAGGCTCGCGCACGCTGAAGGACGCGCTGAACGAGGCAATGCGCGACTGGGTGACCAACGTCGAAAACACGTTCTACATCATCGGCACGGTGGCAGGGCCGCATCCTTATCCGATGATGGTGCGCGACTTCCAGCGCGTGATCGGCGACGAGTGCAAGGTGCAAATGCCCGAACTGATCGGGCGCCAGCCGGACGCCGTGATTGCATGCGTGGGCGGCGGTTCGAACGCAATGGGCATCTTTTACCCGTATATCGACGACACGTCGGTGCAACTGATCGGTGTCGAGGCGGCCGGCGACGGTATCGAGTCCGGCCGCCACGCGGCCTCGCTGATCGGCGGCAGTCCCGGCGTCCTGCACGGCAATCGCACTTATCTGCTTCAGGACGAGAACGGTCAGATCATCGAGACGCATTCGATCTCGGCGGGTCTGGACTATCCGGGCGTCGGCCCCGAACATGCGTGGCTAAAAGAGATCAACCGCGCGCAATACGTCGGCATCACCGACGAAGAAGCGCTCAAGGCGTTCCACGACTGCTGCCGCATCGAAGGCATCATTCCGGCGCTGGAATCTAGTCACGCGCTGGCCTACGCCACGAAGCTCGCGCCGACTCTGCCCAAGGACAAGCACCTTCTGGTGAACCTGTCGGGCCGCGGTGACAAGGACATGCACACGGTCGCGGAGCGATCGGGCATCCAGTTCTGAGCGCCACAACGATGCGCGACGAGTTCGACGAGCCGCAGCCGGCGACCACCGAAATAGTGCCGGCCAGCGAGCTTCTGGCGCCCGAGGCGCCTGCGGTGCTGTTGCCGCAGGTGCCCGCGGGCATCCAGTTGTTGAACCGCGATTTTCTGACCGAGGTAGCGAACATTCCCGACGGGTCGATCGACCTGATCCTATGCGACCCGCCGTATGGGCTCGGCAAGGATTACGGCAACGACTCCGACATGCGTAGCGGTGACGATTTTCTCGAATGGACGCGTGGCTGGCTCGAGCTTGCCATTCCGAAGCTCAAGCCGTCGGGCTCGCTTTATATCTTCTGCACTTGGCAGTACGCGCCGGAAATCTTCAGCTTCCTGAAGACCAAACTCACGATGATCAACGAGATCATCTGGGACCGGCGCGTGCCGAGCATGGGCGGAACGGTGCGCCGATTCACGTCGGTGCATGACAACATCGGCTTTTTCGCGGTGTCGAAAGATTATTACTTCGATCTCGATCCCGTCCGCATCCCGTACGATGCCGTTACGAAGAAGGCGCGTTCGCGTAAATTGTTCGAAGGCAGTAAGTGGCTGGAGCTTGGCTATAATCCGAAGGACGTCTGGTCTGTATCGAGGCTGCACCGGCAACACGCCGAACGCGTCGATCATCCCACGCAAAAGCCTCTGGAAATTGTCGAGCGGATGGTGTTGGCCAGTTGTCCGAAGGGCGGCCGCGTGCTCGACCCTTTCATGGGCAGCGGCACCACCGCGGTCGCTTGCGCCCGCCAGCAGCGCGAATTCGTCGGCTATGAAATCAATGAAAGTTACTGCGCGATAGCGCGGGAGCGCGTCAGCGCCGCTGCTGCCGCACCCGCGCCGCGTCGGCCGGCTAAAGTCAAAACTCAACGGCAGACCGAAGTGCAATGACGCGTCGCGCCGCCGCGCTGGGCGCAGTAGCTCAATCGAGAAAAATTCCATGTCCCGTATTAAGAACACGTTCGCCGCGCTGTCCGCGCAAGGCAAAAAAGGCCTGATTCCTTTCATGACGGCCGGCGATCCCGATCCGGCCCGCACGGTCGAATTCATGCACGCGCTCGCCGCCGGCGGCGCGGATGTGATCGAACTCGGTGTGCCGTTTTCGGACCCGATGGCGGACGGCCCGGTCATCCAGCAGTCGTCAGAACGCGCGCTTGCGCACGGCGTGTCGCTGCGCCACGTGATCGCGGACGTCAAGCGCTTCCGCGAAACCAACGACACCACGCCGGTCGTGCTGATGGGCTATGCCAATCCGATCGAACGAATGGGCACCGAAGCCTTCGCGAAGGCGGCGAAGGAAGCCGGCGTCGACGGTGTGCTGGTGGTCGACTATCCGCCGGAAGAATGCGCTAACTTCGCCGAAAAAATGCGCTCCGCGAGTATCGATCCAATCTTCCTGCTCGCGCCCACGTCGACTGACGAACGTATCGCGGAAGTCGGCAAGATCGCGAGCGGCTACGTCTACTATGTTTCGTTGAAAGGCGTGACCGGAGCGGCAAATCTGGACGTTTCCAGCATCGCGAGTAAAATCCCGGCGATCAAGTCGCGCGTACCCCTGCCGGTGGGCGTCGGTTTCGGCATCCGTGACGCCGAAACGGCCCGCCTCGTGGCCGAAGTCTCCGACGCGGTTGTAATCGGCAGCCGCATTGTGCAATTGCTCGAGCAGGCGGCTCCCGAAACCGCTGCCGCAACGCTCACGCGTTTCGTGGCCGAGGTGCGCGAGGCGCTCGATAGCGTCGCGACTGCCCGATAACAGGTAATTTTGTCGTCTGTAGTGTGAGCGGCGGGTTCGTCCCGCCGTTTGCGCAACCGTTGACCCCAGAAGGATTCAATATGAGCTGGCTCGATAAGCTGCTGCCGCCGAAAATCAAACAAACCGACCCGAAGAGCCGCAAGGGGATTCCGGAAGGCCTGTGGATCAAGTGCCCGTCGTGCGAAGCGGTGCTGTACCGCAACGACGTCGAGGCCAATCTGCATGTTTGCCCGAAGTGCGACCACCACATGCGAATCGGCGCGCGCGAGCGGCTGGACGGCCTGCTGGACCCGGAAGGCCGCTATGAGATCGGCCAGGAAATCGTTCCGGTCGACGCCCTCAAGTTCAAGGACAGCCGTAAATACCCGGACCGCCTGAAAGAGGCGATGGACGATACGGACGAAACCGACGCGATGGTCGTGATGGGTGGCGCTATCCACACGTTGCCGGTGGTCGTGGCCTGTTTCGAATTCTCGTTCATGGGCGGTTCGATGGGCTCGGTGGTCGGCGAGCGCTTTGCCCGCGGCGCGCAGAACGCGCTCGAGCAAAAAGTGCCGTTCATTTGCTTTACCGCTTCCGGCGGCGCGCGGATGCAGGAAAGCCTGCTGTCGCTGATGCAAATGGCGAAGACCACCGCGATGCTGACCAAGCTTGCCGAGGCGAAGCTGCCGTTTATCTCCGTGCTGACCGATCCGACCATGGGCGGCGTATCCGCGAGTTTCGCGTTTCTCGGCGACGTCGTGATCGCGGAACCGAAGGCGCTGATCGGCTTCGCCGGCCCGCGCGTGATCGAACAAACCGTGCGTGAAAAGCTGCCGGAAGGCTTCCAGCGCGCCGAGTTCCTGCTGACGAAGGGCGCGATCGACATGATCGTGGACCGTCGCAAGCTGCGCGAAGAACTCGCTCAACTGATGGCGCTATTGAGCCACCAGCCGGCAGACGCAGTCGCGTAAGAAGCACGACGCCGAATGTCCGCGTTCTGTCGAACACAGTTCGGTCGTCGTCAGAAAAGCCGTTGAATTTAGCGCGCCGCGTGAGCAATCAAGCGGCGCGCTGTCATTTCCGGGATAATCACGGTCTCACATACTGCGCCAGGCGTCGACCGGCGCATGTTCGTCACACCGCTCAATGATTTTCTCGCGATTCACCCGATGACCACATTCCCCAACCTCGACGCGTGGCTCACGCACCTGGAATCCGCGCATCCGGTCGGCATCGACATGGGTCTCACACGCATCAGTCAGGTGCGCGACGCGATGCAACTGTCGTTCGCGTGCCCGGTGATCACGGTGGGCGGCACGAACGGCAAGGGCTCCACGTGCGCGATTCTCGAATCGATCCTGCTGCGCGCCGGTTTCACGGTGGGTTGCCATACTTCGCCGCATTTGCTGTCGTTTAACGAGCGGGCGCGGGTGAACGGCCAGATGGCGAGCGACGCGGATTTGCTGCCGCATTTCGAGAAAGTCGAAGCCGCGCGTTCGAGCCTTCCGGAACCGGTCACGCTGACCTACTTCGAGTTCACGACGCTGGCGATCATGAGCCTGTTCGCGTCGCGCGGACTCGACGCTGTGATTTTCGAAGTCGGCCTCGGTGGGCGCCTGGATGCGGTCAACATCCTTGATACCGACTGCGCGATCATCACCAGCATCGACATCGACCACACTCAATATCTCGGCGACACGCGCGAGAAAATCGCCCTCGAAAAGGCCGGCATTTTCCGTCCCGGCAAGCCGGCGATCTGCGCGGACCCGGTGCCGCCGCAAACGCTGATCGACCATGCCGAGCAGATCGGCGCCGAACTGTGGCTATTTGGCCGGGATTTCCGCTATGAAGGCCAGGCGGGCAGCGAGCGTCAGCAATGGAGCTACGTCGGCCCGACGCTGCGCCGTTCCGCGCTCGCCTATCCGGCATTGCGCGGCGCGAACCAACTGATCAATACCTCCGCGGCGCTGGCCGGTCTCGAAGCGCTGCGCGACCGTTTGCCGGTTTCGGCTCAGGACATCCGGCTGGGTCTCGCGAACGTCGAATTGCCGGGGCGTTTCCAGGTGCTGCCCGGCAAGCCGGCCATCGTGCTCGATGTGGGCCACAATCCGCACGCGGCCGCCGTGCTGAGTCAGAACCTCGGCAATATGGGCTTTTTCCCCTACACATACGGCGTGTTCGGAGCGATGGGCGATAAAGATATCGCCGGCATCCTCGCGCATCTGAAGGGCGAAATCGATCATTGGTGCGTGACCGATCTGCCGACACCGCGAGCGGCATCGGCGGAAGAACTGGGAGCCGCATTGCGCGAGCAGGGCGTGGGCGAGGGCGCCGACAGCACAGTGACGCGCTACGCCACGCCTGCCGAGGCTTACCAAGATGCGCTAAAACGGGCGTCAGAGAATGATAGAATCGTGGTCTTCGGCAGTTTCTATACGGTAGCGGGCGTCATGGCCTACCGTAAATCGCAGCAACACTGAACGGGCGCCACGCTCGAACCAAGCGATTCATGGGAATTTTCTCGTTCGGCAAGAAAGACGACGCGCCCAGCCGGCGCGGCGCAAACACCAGTTCCAACCGGGCTCCCCGTAGCGAGCGCGTGGAGCGGCGAACCCGCCGCACGGAGCGCACAGTCGATGCCGATGCGATGCTGCTCGACCCAACGTTGCCGGAAAAACAGCGCGCGCGGCGCCGGCTGGTTGGCGCGATCGCGATGGTCGTGGCAGCAGTTGTCATTCTGCCCATGGTGCTGGACTCGCATCCCAAGCCTGTCACTGACGACATCTCCATCGACATTCCCAGCCGTCCTGCGCCGAAGCTCGCGAAGCGTGACGAAGACACACAAGCCGGCGTAGCGCCGGACAATCCGACGCCGGACGCGGCACTCGCTGCTTCCGGCCTCGCGCCCGCGGCTCCGGCCGCGCAAACGCAGTCAGGCGCCGCAAAGCAGGCAGAGGCGAACGCGAAACCGACGCCCGCGGCCAAGCCGGCCGCGAAGCCGCAGGCGCCCGCCGTTGCCGCCAACACTGCGCCGACAGCCGCACCGGCGACGCCCGCAGTGGCCGAGAACTCGGCCACCAAACCGGCAAACAAACCGGCCGCCAAGCCCCCAGCGCGCGCCAACGCAACCGCCGCAGCGCCGAGCGTAGATGAAACCAACACGACAGCGGCCAGCGCGGACGCGAATTCGGGCACGCCAGCGTCGCCGCCCGGCAGCCGTTTCGCCGTCCAGCTCGGCGCTTTCGCAAACGAAGCCAACGCGCGCAATTGGGCGGTCAAGTTGAAAGCGGCCGGTGTGCCCGCATATACCGAACATCGGAAGCAGACTGACGGCACGACGCTCACGCTTTTGCGTGCCGGTCCGTTCGCGGACCGCGCGGCGGCGAGCGCCGCAATCGCGAAGGTGCGTGAGGTCGGCTTGACGTCGGCCGCGAACAGCGGCGCTGCACAGTAAAGCGAGCGATGTTCACTGCCTTCGACTACGCTGTAATGGCGGTGATCGGTTTGTCGGCCTTGCGCGGCACATGGCGCGGGTTTTTGTCCGAGGTGTTCGGGCTGATCGGCTGGATTGCGGCGTTCTTCATTGCTTGCCGCTTCGTCGGTTACGTCGTGCCTTATATCCCGTCGAACTGGCCGGGTGGCGCGTTGACCCAGTGGTTGCTGGCCTTCGCGTTGGTTGCGATCGGTGCGGTGCTGGTGGCGAGCGTGCTGAATGCGCTGCTCAGCCGTATCGTGCAGGCTACCGGCCTGAGCGGCGTGGACCGCTCGCTCGGTTTGATGTTCGGCCTCGTGCGCGGGGTCGTTCTGGTGCTGATTCTGGTCGCCCTTGCAGGCTTGACCGAACTGCCCCAACAGGAATTCTGGCGCAACGCCTTGCTGCGGCCTTATGCGGTAGAAGGCGTGCACGTAATGAAACCGCTGCTTCCGGAGACGCTCGCTGCTTACGTCCGCGTGTGACGATCAGGTGAGTGCCTAAGGAACGCCGCAGAACTCCGGCTCAAACCGGCTGCCTCTACATCATGTCGCGAACCCGTCGCGTCATATCGTGCGCTCGCGAGGCACCGGCCGCTCTGACGAATTTCGTACCTTTGAAGGACATGCCATGTGCGGCATCGTAGGCGTAGTTTCCCATTCTCCGGTCAACCAGCTGATCTATGACAGCCTGCTGCTTTTGCAGCACCGCGGTCAGGACGCCGCCGGCATCGCCACGGCGAACGGCAGCAATTTCCACATGCACAAGGCCAACGGCATGGTGCGCGACGTGTTCCGCACGCGCAACATGCGCAGCCTGCCGGGCAATACCGGTATCGGCCAGGTGCGCTACCCGACCGCCGGTTCGGCGTCGAGCGAAGAAGAAGCCCAGCCGTTCTATGTGAACGCGCCGTTCGGCATCATCCTCGCGCACAACGGCAATCTGACCAACTGGCAGCAGCTGAAAGATGAGATGTTCCGCATCGATCGCCGCCACATCAACACGAATTCCGACACCGAAGTGATGCTCAACGTGCTTGCGCACGAATTGCAGCTTTCCAGCTCGGGACTGCAACTCGATCCGGCCGCGCTGTTCAAGGCTGTGTCGGGCGTGCATCGCCGTGTGCGGGGTTCATATGCGATCGTTTCGCTGATCGCCGGTTACGGTCTGCTGGCTTTTCGTGACCCGTTTGGCATTCGTCCGCTTTGCCTCGGCAAGCAGGAAACGGCGGAAGGCGTCGAGTGGATTCTGGCGTCGGAGTCGGTGGCGATCGAAGGTATCGGGTTTGAATTCGTGCGGGATGTGTCCCCGGGCGAAGCGGTGTTCATCGACCTCGACGGCAACTTGCACTCGCAGCAATGCGCAACGAACCCGAGCCTGAACCCGTGCATTTTCGAACTCGTGTATCTGGCGCGTCCGGACTCGGTGCTCGACGGCGTGCCGGTCTACAACGTGCGTCTGCGCATGGGCGACTATCTCGCCGAGAAGATCCGGCGCGAACTGCCCGACGTCGCCATTGACGTCGTCATGCCGATTCCCGATTCGTCCCGTCCGGCCGCGATGCAAGTGGCCAAGAAGCTGGGCGTCGAGTATCGCGAAGGATTCTTCAAGAACCGTTATGTCGGCCGCACGTTCATCATGCCGGGCCAGGCGGTGCGCAAAAAGTCGGTGCGCCAGAAGCTGAACGCCATGGGCATCGAGTTCAAGGGCAAGAACGTGCTGATCGTCGACGACTCCATCGTGCGCGGCACCACTTCCCATGAGATCGTGCAGATGGCGCGCGATGCCGGCGCGAACAAGGTGATCTTCGCTTCGGCGGCGCCGCCGGTGAAATTCCCGAACGTCTACGGTATCGACATGCCGACGCGCGGCGAGCTCGTCGCTCATGGCCGCTCAGACGAAGAAGTCGCACGCATGATCGGCGCGGATCATCTGGTCTATCAGGACGTCGATGCGCTGAAGCAGGCGGTGCGCGACATCAATCCGGCGCTGAAGGAGTTCGAAGCGTCGTGTTTCGACGGCAACTACGTGACCGGGGACGTGACGACCGAGTATCTGGACCGCATCGAAACCGCACGTCTCGCACCGTCGTCGCAATCGGATCGCGATGCCGCGAGCGAAGCGATTGACGGCGGCGGTCCCGCACGCTCGCAGCTGCATCTGCAGCTGTCGGTAGGCTGAGCGCCGGCCGAGCCATCGCGTTCACGGCATGGCGTGGCTTGCTGCACGCCGCGCCGCTAGCGTGTTAGCATGAGGGCTTGCGTCGATTTGATCTCAGCTTGCGGACGCGGGGCAACCCGAAACAGCTAAAGCGAATGGTGGAAAAGCCGCAATCCTCCCCCTCCGCTCCAGCTTTCCCCCGCACATGAAGCCCGCTTGTATCGACGCATAAGCGCCGACGCAAAAAGCGGGCTTTTTTGTTGCTGCCGTTCTGCGCGCGTCTCGTTGTACAGAAGCCGCGCGCAGAACGCAGTCATGGAACAACGGAAA
Source organism: Paraburkholderia rhynchosiae (assembly GCF_002879865.1). Taxonomy (GTDB): domain Bacteria; phylum Pseudomonadota; class Gammaproteobacteria; order Burkholderiales; family Burkholderiaceae; genus Paraburkholderia; species Paraburkholderia rhynchosiae. The sequence goes on along the minus strand of NZ_PNXY01000024.1, from coordinate 72,477 downwards.
CCACAAACAACATGGACGACTCCCTGAACTTCGATACGCTTGCAGTCCGCTCGGGCACCGTGCGCAGTAACTTCAACGAGCATTCGGAAGCGATTTTCCTGACCTCGAGCTTTGTCTTCGCGAGTGCGGCGGACGCGGCCGAGCGCTTCAAAAACTCCGAAGACTACTACACGTACTCGCGCTTCACGAACCCGACTGTCTCGATGTTCCAGGACCGTCTGGCCGCGCTCGAAGGCGGCGAGGCGTGCATGGCAACCGCTTCGGGGATGGCCGCGATCATGTCCGTGGTGATGTCAACGCTGCAAGCCGGCGACCATCTGGTCAGCTCGCAGGCGCTGTTCGGTTCCACGCTCGGCATGTTCTCGCAGATTTTCAGCAAGTTCGGCATTACGACGACGTTCGTCGATCCGACCGATCTCGACGCGTGGAAAAACGCCGTGCGTCCTGAGACGAAGATGTTCTTCCTTGAAACGCCGTCGAATCCCCTCACGGAAGTCGCCGATATTGAAGCGATTGGCAAGATCGCCAAGGCCGCGAATGCATTGTTCGTGGTCGACAACTGTTTTTGCAGCCCGGCTTTGCAGCAGCCGTTGAAGCTGGGCGCCGACGTCGTCATGCATTCGGCCACCAAGTTCCTCGACGGCCAGGGGCGTGTGTTGGGCGGCGCGCTGGTCGGCTCGAAGAAATTCATCATGGAGAAGGTGTTTCCGTTCGTGCGTAGCACCGGGCCGACGCTGTCCGCGTTCAATGCATGGGTGCTGCTCAAGGGTCTGGAAACGCTATCGCTGCGCGTCGAGAAGCAGTCGGCGAATGCGCTTGAAATAGCGCGCTGGCTCGACACGCACCCTGCGGTGAATCGGGTGTTCTATCCGGGTCTCGAATCGCATCCGCAATATGCGCTGGCCATGCGTCAGCAGAAGGCCGGTGGCGCGATCGTCTCATTCGAGTTGAAGGGCGATACGCCGGAGCAGATGCGCGCGAATGCCTGGCGCGTGATCGACAGCACGAAGATCTGCTCGATCACGGGCAACCTCGGCGACACACGTACGACCATCACGCATCCCGCGACGACCACGCATGGCCGCGTGACGCCGGAAGCGCGCGCGGCGGCGGGCATCACCGAAGGCTTGATTCGTCTCGCCGTGGGGCTGGAAAACGCGGCGGATGTCCGGGCCGATCTGGAGCGCGGTCTCGCAGGCTAAGTTATCGGAAAGAGTGGGTACCCAGCGCGCTGAGCTTGCCTGTCAGCGCGCTTTTTTATGCCGCGACGCTCGACTGAGGGCAATGTTCGACGCAGCAACGCTCAATGCCGCAACGCGCGCCATTGGCCGGGCGCGAGCCCGAACCGCCGCGTGAACGCGTGCGTATAAGCGCTTTGATCGCCGAAGCCGATGTCCAATGCGATGTCCGTCAGCGAAAGGCGCGGATCGGCGAGTAACATGAGCGACGTATCGAGCCGCAGGCGCTGCAAATAGCGATGCGGCGTTTCGCCGAACGCTTCGATAAAGAGTTGATGAAAGCGCCGCATGCCGAAGCCGCAATGCGCGGCGAGGTCGGCGATGCGCAAGGGCTCCGACAAATGCGCGCGCAACCAGCGGTCGATTCGCGCGAAGTCGAGTCCCGCGCCGGGCGCTTCAACGCCCGCCGTTGTCGCCGCGCCGGCTACCAGCGCCGCGCCGAGGCGTGCGGCTGCATCCCAATGGAAACGCCGGGCGTCGAGGTCGGCCGGCCGCGCACCGTCCGCATGGTCGGACCTGTTCGCAGCAGCGTGTGAGGCGATGCGATGCACGAGTTCCGTGAGCGATGCATTGACGGTAACGGCTCGCGCGCGGTCGAACAGACGTTCCGGCACGGCGAGCGTTGTGGCCGGAAGATCCAGCACCACCTGGCGGTTTTCGCCGAGACCCGCATAATCGTGCCGCGCGCCCGCAGGAATCAGCCAGGCGCAGCGCGCGTCGATTCGTTGCGCAACACCGTCTACCGCCATCACCATCGCGCCGTCGAGCCCGAGCACGACCTGATGAAAGTCGTGCACGTCCGACGCTTCTGTCGCGTCGAAGCGGCGCAGCGAAACGCTAGGTGCGGTAACGGCGGCGTGAGTCATCGGAAATGCGCAACGACAAACTGCAAACGGCGAGGGTTTAGACGTCCAGCAATTCGACTTCGAACACGAGCGTCGCATTCGGCGGAATCACGCCGCCCGCGCCACGCACGCCGTAGCCGAGTTGCGGCGGGATGGTGAGCTTGCGCGTGCCGCCAACTTTCATGCCCTGCACGCCTTCGTCCCAACCCTTGATGACCATGCCGCCGCCGAGCACGAACGCGAACGGGTCGTTGCGGTCCTTGCTCGAGTCGAACTTCTGACCGTCGGTCAGCCAGCCGGTGTAGTGCACGCTGACGGTTTTGCCCGCCACCGCTTCCGCGCCCGTTCCTTCAACGATGTCTTCGTATTTCAAGCCGGATTCGGTAGTCACTGTCGACATGTGTCGCTCCTCAGTTCAAAAATGTAAAACCGACATTGTAGGCGCGTTGGCACACTGCGGTCGAACAACGCGGCGTGGCACGCGGATTGCGTCCTGATCGGCCATCCGGCCAGGCTGGTGGCGCCCGGCGGCGTGCCTATAATGGGGCTTTCCCAATCATCATGCATTGCCTGAGAGGTCGATCGTGACAACGTCTTCAACCGGAACCGCGGGCGCACAACCGGTGACTTCCGGCTTCGCCGTATCCGAACGCACCGCGCATCTGCGTGCCGAAACCGCGCTCTTCATGCGCGACCACGTGCTTTCTCTGGTGTCGCACGATCTGCGCGGTCCGTTGAACGCTATCCATAGCTGGGCGTATGTGCTCGAGCGCAAGCTCGATCCCAACGACCCCAACTCGCAGCGTGCCGTTACCGGCATCCGCAATGGCGTGGATCAGCAGGTCAAGCTGCTGGAAACGATTGTCGACACCACGCGCGCCGAGACCCGGGCCCTCGCGCTCGCGTACGAGCCGTTCCCGCTGCATCCGTTGCTCGATGAAAGCGCCGAAGAAGTACGCATGGGACTCGCGCGTACGCGAGGCGTCGAAATCGTGATGAACTCGCAACTCGCCACCGAGCAACTGAATGGCGACCGTGAGCGTCTTGCCGCCGCACTGTGGGTGATGCTCACGTTTGCCGTCGAAGCCAGCGCGCAGGGTGCGACTACTACGCTCGCATCGCGCGCGGACGCAACCCATTGGCATGCAGCGGTCACCTACGAGACCAGCACCGCACTGGACGATCCCGCGCTGCCTCATGTGCTCGAAACGTTCGCGCGCAAGCAGGCTCGCGAACCGCGCGAAGCGAACCGCATTGCGTGGGTGCTTGCATTATGCAAGCGTGTTGCAGAAGCGCATGGCGGCAGTTTCGAGCAACAGGATGCAAGCGGAAGTGCCCAGGCGACACTCGCGTTGCGTATCCCGTTGAGTGCCCAGGCAGCCAGGTGAGCGGCAACGCCCGGCGCGTGCCGTGCGCGATTAAGTTTTCGGCAAGCTTTCACCCTCTATACTGACAACTTTTGTTGCCGGAGCCCTCCGCTTTGATCCAGGTTGTCGCCCTTATCGGTGCATTGCTTCTCGTCGCCCTGAACGGCTTCTTTGTCGCCGCTGAATTCGGCCTGGTCAAATTGCGGCAGACGCGCGTGCAAAGCCTCGCGGCAAGACACGGCATGCGCGGACGTTTGCTCGCCAAGGTGCATGGCCGCCTCGACGCCTATTTGTCCGCCTGCCAGCTTGGTATTACGCTCGCATCGCTTGGGCTCGGCTGGATCGGCGAGCCGGCGTTTGCTGAATTGCTCACGCCGCTTTTCAGTCTGGCCGGCGTGGAATCGGAGAAGCTGATTCACGGCATTTCGCTGTTCTTCGCGTTCTCATGCATTTCGTTTCTGCATATCGTGGTTGGAGAATTGGCACCGAAGTCGCTGGCGATTCGCGAGGCGGAGAAAGTCTCGCTGTGGGCCGCCACTCCGCTATATGGCTTTTACTGGGTGATGTATCCGTTCATCTGGGTGCTCAACACGAGCGCGAACGCGGTGCTGAAGCTCGCCGGTCTCCACGCCGAGCATTCGCACGACTCGCACTATTCCACCGACGAGCTCAAGCTGATCCTGCGCAGCCGCCGTACCAATGTCGCGTCGGAACGCGGTGCGCCGGAAGACGCCTATAGCCAGGACGAGTGGAACACCATTGCGCATTCGCTGGATTTTTCCCGCATGACCGTGTCGGACCTGATGCGCCCCGCCTATGAAATGATCGGCTTGCGGCTCGACCTGCCGTTGCGCGAAAACATGCATGTGGTCGCGCGGCATCGCTTCAGTCGCTATCCGCTGTTCGAGGACGCCTCCGGCGAGCGCGTGGCCGGCATGATCCATTTGAAGGATCTGCTGCTGGCGCGCCATGCGGGCAGTACGCTTGACGATCTCTCCCAATACGCGCGCCCCGTTCAATACGTCAAGCCGGAAATGCCGGCGCTCGAACTGTTTCGCCGCTTCCGCAAGGGCGCGCCGCATTTTGCGCTGGTCGGGCACAAGAATTCCAAGCCGATCGGTTTTCTCACGCTCGACAATCTGCTCGGCGCGCTGGTCGGCCAGATCCACGACGAATTCCGTCAGGGCGACGCGGACTGGACGCGCATGGACGACGGCACGTTGATGGGCAAGGGCAGCCTGCCGGTGGTGTCGCTGGAGCGCGCGTTGGGAATCGATATCGACGAAGGCAAAGCCGAATCGGTCGGCGGCCTCGTGATTCAGGCCCTCAACGACCTGCCCACCGAAGGGCAACGAGTCGAATTCGATCCCTTCGACGTGGTGGTCAAAAAGATGAAAGGCCCGCGCATCGTGCTCGTGCGCGTGTACCCGAAAGTTTTCGACGACGAAGGCGGTTAGAGCTCACGGCTTCAACGCCTTCGTTCGCCGAACAGCAGCTGAAAACTCAAAGGGCCGCCATCAACTGCGCGGCACGCCATCCTCGACTAGCACGGCAATGGGCATCGCCGCGAGCGCATCGCGCAAACACAGCAGACCGTTCTCATCGACCTTCGGCGCAGCCGGACTCAACCAGTCGAACAAGGCTCGCGCCGACAGATCGGCCGGCATCTCAATGGCGGTGTCCTCCCATTTCGCCGGATCGACCAACGGTAAATCGCCTTCGTCGCCGAGCAGTCCGGCAGCGAGCCGGCTCGCCACGACGACGGCCCACGCATTGCCATGCCGCCGCGCAAACGCAATCACATTCGACGCATGCGCGCCGCGCACAGTTAGCGGCAGATACGTGCCCTGACTCAGCAATTCCGGCGAATGCGCGCGCAATGCGAGGACTCGCTGCACGACCGCGAGCTTCACGCGGCCATTGCGCCAGGTCGAGAGGAATTCCGATGGCGGCGACTCCGCGAGCCACGCTGCGCGCCGCTCGAAATCGACCGGCCGTCGATTGTCTGGATCGACGAGACTGAAGTCCCACAACTCGGTGCCTTGATATAGATCGGGAATCCCAGGCGATGCAAGCCGCAACACGGTCTGCTGCAAACTGTTGAGCGCGCCGGCGCGGGAAATCCTCGCGACGAACGCGGTCAGTTCCTTCAGGAATCCGTCGCGCCGCTGCGGCGCAAGAATGTCGAACAGGAAATCGCGGCAACCGGCCTCGTAGGCTTCGTCGGGCCTAAACCAGTTGGTTTGCAGCTTCGCTTCGCGCAGCGCCTTCAACTGCCATTGCGCGACCCGCTCGGCCAATGCCTTGACGCCGGCTTCGTCGTCCGGCTTCAGGTCCGGCGGCCAGCAGCCGACCAGCGTCTGATACAGCATCGCTTCGGCGGCGGGGCCGGGCGCCCAGTCGTAGCTCGTGTCCTGGCTGACACTGCTGATCGGCTTGCCGTCGAGCGAACGACGCTGCGGCGCGTTCAAGGTCGACCACGCGCGCAAGGTCGCGGTCCAGTCCGACGCGATCTCGCTGAGAACCGCGAGGCGGGCGCGCACGTCTTCGCCGCGCTTGTGATCGTGGGTGGCGGTGGCGAGCATCGCGTGAGGAAAGCGCTGCGAGCGCTCGACGTTGCCCGCGTGAAACTGGTCGACCGACAACGCGAATTCGCCTGCATCGGCGCCTACTTCGTTGCGCGACAGAAGCCTGCCATAGCGATAGCACGCCGTATCTTCGACGGCTTTTGCGGCGACCGGCGCGGTCAACTGCGAGAACAGCGTTTGCGCGGTGCGCCGTGCCGAACCGGCATGATTCGGCGGCGCGCCGTTCTGTGCCTGTTGCGGCTGCCCGTGGCGCCCCGCCGGCGCTTCTTCAGCGCTGCCGCCGAGCCAGGCGTTGACGCGCTCCAGCACGCCATGATCCGCGCGCGAGAGCGTCGCGCGCGCGCCGGCCAACGCATGCTCGAAGAACACATTGTCGGCGGCGCTGCGCAGGCCGTTCTGCGGATAGATGCGGTACACGGGAAAATGCACGACCAGCCCGGTCAGCACGCGGCGCAGCGTCGTGAACGTGTAGTCGCGCGTGGCTAAAGAGTCGCGCGCAATGCGATGCAGCGCGCGTGCGGCCCGGTCGAGTTCCGCCGATAGATTCTCCGCGAGAATCTTGCGCCGCGCGGCCAATGCTTCGTCTGCGAAATGAGGGCTGCGGCCCGTGAGTTCGGTCCACGCCTGCGCGAGCGGCTCCGCGCCAGCCGGGTCGTGCAACAGCGCGCCCACGTCGTTCATGAAATCGTAGCCGGTCGTGCCGTCCACCGGCCAATCGTCACGCAGCGGTTCGCCGCGCGCGAGGATTTTTTCGACGACCACATACGGCGCGGTATCGCGCAATTCCGTGAGACGTTGCCGCAGTCGCTGACAATATTCGCGCGGTTCCGCGAGGCCGTCCACGTGATCGATCCGCAGACCGTCGATCAGCCCTTCCTGATAGAGACGAAAGACGAGCGCATGCGTGGCCTCGAATACTTCCGGGCGTTCCGCGCGCACGGCGGCGAGCGTGGAAATGTCGAAGAAACGACGCCAGTTCACTTCGTCGGCGGCGGTACGCCACCACGCGAGACGGAAATGCTGGCGTTCGAGCAGCCGATGCAAGCGGTCGCGCGTGAGCGGATCTTCGGGCGCATACGTTTGCAGCGCGAACTCGATGGCCGATTCGCCGCTTTGCGCGACGAACTCGCGCAACATGTCGCGGCCTTCGGCGGCGCGCGGCTGATCGGTGGGCTGCGTCGTCAGTCCGTGGAAGCGTTCGGCGAGCGCACTCAGATCGGCGCGATCGGCACTTTGAAGGATCGACGCGTAATCGGTCGGGCACACCGGAAATACGTGCGGCCCGTAGCCGACATAAAAGCGCCCACTGTCCGCGGCGAAATGCAGCGCGATGCGGCCCGACGCGAGTTCGTCGCCATAAGGCGCGCCGAGTGTCGGCAGCAGCACTTTGCCGCGCAAGGCCGGATCGGGCGAATGCCAGTCGACGTCGAAGTGACGCGCGTAAGTGCTGTGACGTCCCCATTCGAGAATATCGAGCCACCAGGCGTTGCTCGACCCGCCGATGCCCATATGGTTCGGCACCAGGTCGACGATCAGTCCCATCTCACGCGCGCGCAGTTTGTCGACGAGGCGCTTCAAGCCCGCTTCGCCGCCGCATTCGGCGCTTACCTGGGTGTAGTCGACGGTGTCGTAGCCGTGCATCGAGCCGGGCTCGGCGGTCGTGATGGGCGACGCGTACACGTGGCTGATGCCGAGCGCCGCGAAGTAGTCGACGTGCCTCGCGGCATCGTCGAAGGTGAAGCCTCGGTGGAACTGGAGGCGAAGCGTGGAGCGCGGGACGGTCATGGCGTATCAGGCCCCGAAGAAGTGTTGGCTGATGGAGTGGAAAGAGTCGCTGCGCTGCGCGCCCGGTCGACCGCGAGCAGCCGGTCGCAAAAGGTGTCATCCAGAAACATTGCGTCGATGGGCAGGCTCATGCGCCGGCGCCAGTTCGGATGCTCGTCAATCGAGCCCGGTAAGTTCGGCTGCTCGCTCTGCGCAAGCAGGTCTTCGAGAGGAAACGTGACGAGCGGGCCGGGCGTTGCCGCGACAAATGCGAGGGCTTCGTCGACGGGCGGGCTCCCGGGCGGAGGCGGCTGGACATCCGGCGCGGCCACGCCCGCTTCCTGAAAGGCACGCCACAGTTCGGCGCGGTCGCTCGCGCGCTGTTCCTGCGCGGCTTCCTCAGGATCGCGGCCATCGGGGCGCGCCATGGTCTGGCCGATCTTGTTGCGCCATGTGATGTCGCTGCCGAGCCACCAACCGGCCACGGTCGGCAGATCGTGCGTGGTGGTCGTGCCAACCGCATTGCGGTCCCAGGCTTGTGGCGGCTTGAAGCCGGTGCCGCCCTCGCCATGTTCAAACCACAGCACGCGAATACCGGCGATGCCGTGCTCGTCGAGCCGCTCGCGAAAACCAGGCGGCACGGTGCCGAGATCTTCGCCGATTACGATAGCGCGATGCCGCCACGATTCGAGCGCGATCAGACGCAGCAGATCTTCGAGCGGATAGCGCAGATACGCGCCGTTGCGCGCGCTTTCGCCTTCGGGCACGAGCCATAGACGACGCAAGCCGAGAATGTGATCGATGCGGATGCCGCCCGCGTGCGCAAACGCGGCCCGCAGCATGTCGATGAACGCGGAGAAGCCTTGCGTGCGCATCGCGCGCGGCGAGAAGGTAGTGAGGCCCCAACTTTGGCCGGCCTGGTTGAACAGGTCGGGCGGCGCGCCGACGGAAACGCCTTGCAGCATGTCGTCGCAATACGACCATGCATGACTGCCGGCGCTATCGCATCCGACCGCGAGGTCGGCGATCAGACCGACGGCCATGCCGGCGTCGTGCGCCGCTTGCTGCGCGTGCGATAAACCCTTCGCGGCAAGCCATTGCAGAAAGAGATGGAAGTCGACTTCATGGCGATGGGCCTTGGCGAACGCATCGACTTCGGGGCTGCGCGGATCGCGCAACGCTTGCGGCCAGTTGCGCCAATGGCCGTTGCCGCCGTGCGCGAACTGCGCGGCTTGTAGCGCTTCAAAACGCGCGTGGTCTTCGAGCGCACGTCCCGCGCGTTCACAGAAGCCGTGAAATTCGAGCACGCGCGGAGTGTCCTGCATGCCGCCGTGTGCGCGCTCCTGCGCGCAGAAATTTTCGAAGAGGGCGCGCAGCACTTTGAGCTTCAGCACGACCGCGTTCGGCCAGTCGATCAGCGGCAAGCCTTCGAGTTCCGACCATGCGTCGGCGGCCTGTACCGACTCCATCGCGGCGCGCGCGGCGTCCGCTCCGAACACCGCCGCCGGATCGATATGCGTGACGTTCAACCACAAACGCGACGAGGGCGAATACGGGCTGAAGCGATTCGGCTCCGCGCTGAACATCGCATGCGTCGGGCTGACGGCAAGCGCATGCGCGCCGCGTTTCCCGCTTTCGGCCGCGATGCGCGCAAGCGCCGAATAATCGCCGATGCCGCCATCGCCCGCGCGGCGCAAACCGTACAACTGCGCGGCGATGCCCCAGAGCGGCGGAGCTGGCGCGTCGTCGTTGCCATCGCCATTGTTATTGTGCAAGGTGCGCCATGCATCGGCGACCGTATAGCAGCGCGACGGCGCCACCGCGAGCGTGATGCGCTGCTCGTGGATCACGAGCGTGTGATAGCCCGGTTCGTCGATCGGCGCGAGCAACGCCTGCTCGCCTTTCGGCGCGGTAAAGCGTCCGTCGATGATGGAGCCGCTTTCCAGTTCAATCCGATAATGGCTGCCCGACTTCAACGCCGAAGCTGGCAACGCAATGCCACGCCCGATTTCAGCGGTCATTAGCGGCGGCAGCTTGCGGCCTGACAATTCGGCTTCCAGCGTCGCGGCGCTTTGCCGGACCTGGGTGGCGTTGCCGCACGGCAAGCCCATCCGTTCGAGCAACACCGAAAGCGTGTTCTCAGGCACGCGATGCACCTTGTGATGCGCGTCTTCCCACTCCACCTCGAAACCGGCGCGGGTCGCGAGCGTGGCGATCGTATCGTTAGGGCGTCGGGTGCTCACGTGCGGCGCTCCTCTTTGCCGACAATGCGTGCATCGTGACCGATCGCATAGTCGTTGATTTCGCCGGTGAGCCACGCGACGAACGCATTGGGCGGCAGCACGTTCGCGTCGATCTGTTCGCGCACGCGCGGCGGCGTTTCGAAAATGACCTTGCCAGCAGGCACATTGTTGAACCGGACGCTTTCCTTCGACAGATTCAGCGCGAACGACAGCGTCTCGCCGTCGCCCAGTTTCCAGCGCGCGATCAACGCGTTCACGTCGTCGCCGTTCCCGGTGGTCAGCACCGTTGCGTCGAGCGTCTTGCCGTGTTTCAGGCGCGGCGTGATTAATTTCGCGCGCACCGTCAGCGCGGATTTGTAGAAATGCATCCAGTCGAGCCGGTCTTTCGCATCGTCGTTTTGCGCGGGCGCCGTTACAGGCTCAGGCGGCGACGATGCGGCGAACGTCTTGACATCGTTGGGATCGGGAATTTGCGCGCGACGCGCTTCGTCGCTGAATGACGAGAAGCGCGCGAACTCGCGACGCCGTCCTTCGCGCACGGCGTCGGCGAGATCGCCGGTGTAGTCGGTGAAGAACAGGAAGGGCTGCGTGGAACCGTATTCCTCGTCCATGAACAGCAGCGGAATTTGCGGCGACAGCAGCAGCAAGCCGGTGGCCGCGCGCAATGCGTCGTCTGAGGTCAGCTTGCGCAGACGCTCGCCGAATGCGCGATTGCCGATCTGATCGTGGTTCTGCAGGAACATCACGAACGACGTGGGCGGCAAATGCCCGCTCGATTCGCCGCGCGGTGCGCCGTCGTGAATCGGCGACGGATCGCCTTGATACGCAAAGCCTTCAGAGAGCACGCGCGCGAGACGGCGGATCGGCTGATCTTCGTACGCGTGGTAATAGCCCTCGGTCTCGCCGGTGAGCAGAACGTGCAGCGTGTTATGCGCGTCATCGTTCCATTGCGCGTTGAAGTGCTTCTCGAGCAGACTCGCGCTGTTGTGCTCGTTTTCGAGCACCAGATGCACATGCCGGCCATGCTGCACGTTGGCGCGGATATGGTCGGACAGCTCGCGCAGCCACGCATGATTGTCGATAGCGTGGACCGCGTCGAAGCGTAATCCGTCGATGCGATATTCGTTGATCCAGTAGACGGCGTTGTCCATGAAGAAGTCGCTGACTTCACTGCGCTCGAAGTCGATTGCGGGTCCCCACGGCGTATGCGTGCCTTCGCGGAAAAACGAGCGTGCGTATTCGTGCAGATAGTTGCCGTCCGGGCCGAAGTGGTTATAGACCACGTCGAGAAACACCATCAGCCCGAGACCGTGCGCGGCGTCGATCAGTGCTTTCAGTTCTTCGGGACGGCCGTACGCGGAATCAGGTGCATACGGCAGCACGCCGTCATAACCCCAATTGTGCTTGCCGGGAAAGTCGTTCAACGGCATCAGTTCGATGGCGCTCACGCCGAGCGCGACGAGCGCCGGCAAGCGCTTCTGCACGCCCGCATAGCCGCCCATTGCGCCGACGTGCAGTTCGTACAACACCGTTTCTTCCCACGGCCGGCCGTGCCAGTCACAGTGTTCCCAACGGTACGCGCGCGGGTCGATGACTTCGCTCGGGCCGTGCACGTCTTGCGGCTGGAAGCGCGACGCCGGATCGGGCACCGCGTTGCCGTCATCCAGCCGGAAACGGTACAACGTGCCCGCGCCGCTATCGACGCTCGCTTCGAACCAGCCGTTTGCCGCCGGCGTCATCTCATGCGCGCCTTGCACCGGGCCGTTTTCGATTTCCACCTGGACGCTTTTGCAGGAAGGCGCCCAGAAACGAAAGCGCGTACGCGGGTTCGTCCCTTTAGGCCCTAGCAATTGCGCGCCGAACGGCAGGCAATGAGCGTAGTGATGCGCGTGAGGATCGATCGGATTTTCGGACATGACTCTTCACCATTCGGTTTTGCTCTCGGGTGCTCACGCGCCGTTCGCGTGTCGCCGTCGCCGTCTACGTGGTCGGCGACGCGTCGCTCGTCGGCGGATGTTCGCCCGGATCGGGCGGCAGCGCGGTCAACAGCCGCGGCCCATGCTGCGCGCCGGCCTTCCAGCCGGCCTGCCAGTCGGCTTCACCGACGGGTTGCGCGGCCAGTATCAGGAGGCCATGCGCGGCGACCTCGACGTCCGACGCGGCCAGCCGATGCGGTGCGCTCTCCGTATCCGCAGTGTCTAACAGCACGTGCCATTCCAGGTGCGGCGCAGGGGGGGTAAAACGCAGTGTTTCCGCACTCGCGTTGAGCATCATCAACAATACTTCTGTTTCGTCATTCAGACCGGGCCCCGCGCGCCGCAATGTGAACGCGCGTCCTTCGGGGTCTTCCCATGCTTCGATCGTCAGCGGATCGCCGTTTTCGTCGAACCAGCCGACGTCGAAAAGACCCGGCAGCACTTCACGGTCGCCGAACAGAAAGCGCGTCTCGCGCAACAGCGGATGCTGTTTGCGCAGCGCGACCACACGAGCCACGAAGTCGGTCATCTGACGGCCGTCCGGCAATTCACCGGCTTGCCAATCGATCCACGATATTTCGTTATCCTGGCAATAGGCATTGTTGTTGCCGTTCTGCGTGCGCAGCGATTCGTCGCCGGCCAGCATCATCGGCGTGCCGAGCGCGACCAGCAGCGTCGCGATCATCGAGCGCGCCACGCGTTGGCGCGTTTCGAGAATCGCGGGATCGTCGGTCGGACCTTCGACGCCCCAGTTGCTGCTGCAATTTTCGTTGTGGCCGTCGTGATTGCCTTCGCGATTCGCCTCGTTGTGTTTCTGCTCGTACGCGGTGATGTCGGCGAGCGTAAAACCGTCATGCGACGAGACGAAATTGATCGACGCCCATGGCTTCCTGAAGCGTCGGTTGAAGAGATCGGCGGAACCGGTCAGGCGCGCGGCAAGATCGGGCCGCAGACCGGCGTCGCCGCGCCAGAAACGGCGCACGGTATCGCGAAAACGGTCGTTCCATTCGCCGAACCCTGGTGGATGATTGCCGAGTTGATAACCGCCCGGACCGATGTCCCATGGTTCGGAAATCAGCTTGCGTTGCGATAGAACCGGGTCCTGACGCAGCGCGTCGAAGAAGCCCGAGCCGGGATCGAAACCATGCTGCTCGCGCCCGAGCGTCACGCCAAGATCGAAACGGAAGCCGTCTATATTGAACGCCGTCGACCAGTAGCGCAGCGAATCCATCACCATTTGCAGCACGCGCGGATGCGGCAGATTCACCGTGTTGCCGCAACCGGTGTCGTTGATGTGATGCCGTTCGTCGCCGGGAATCAGGCGGTAGTAGCTCGCGTTGTCGAGGCCGCGCCATGAGACGGTCGGGCCCATTTCGTTGCCTTCGCACGTGTGGTTGTAGACCACGTCGAGAATCACTTCGATTCCGGCCGCGTGCAACTGGCGCACGGCAATGCGCATTTCGTCGAGCCGGTGCGTGCTCAGATAAGACGGCTCGGGCGCAAAGAATGCCGCGGTGTTGTAGCCCCAGTAATTGCGCAGGCCGCGCTCCACCAGAAAGCGGTCGTTGAGAAACGCGTGAACGGGCAGTAATTCGACGGCGGTCACACCGAGCTTCAGCAGATGCTCGATGAATTCCGGCGACGACAGCGCGGCGAACGTGCCGCGCTCGTGCTGACGCAAATCGGCGCGCAGCATGGACGCGCCGCGCACATGCGTCTCATAGACGACGGTCTCTCCCCACGGCACATTCGGGCGCTTGTCGTGCGACCAGTCGAACGCTTCATCGATCACGACGCACTTCGGCATGGCCGGCGCCGAATCGCGCCGGTCGATCGAAAGATCCGCGCGATTCGAATGCACGCGGTAACCGAACAGCGCATCGGACCAACGAAACTGCCCGACGAGTTTGCGCGCATACGGATCGAGCAGCAGCTTGTGCGGATTGAAGCGATGCCCATGTTGCGGCTGATACGGACCATGCGCGCGAAAGCCGTAAGCAGTGCCCGGGTGCGCATTCGGCAGATAGCCGTGCCAGACTTCTTCGGTGCATTCAGGCATCGCATAGCGCCTGATTTCCTTGCGGCCCGTGGGATCGAACAGGCAAAGCTCGATTTTCTGCGCGTTTGCCGAGAACACCGCAAAGTTGACGCCGAGGCCGTCCCAACTGGCGCCGAGCGGATACGGCGAGCCGGGCAGAAGCCGGTCGGGCATTGCATGCGACATGATTCCCCTTCCTTGTTCTGATTCGATGAAGCGCGCTACCGCGGGTCTTCATGCAGCGAGCGCGCGGCCCGATCATCACGCAGGCCGCGCGCTCGTCTTCGGCGCAACCGGGCGGCGCTCGATCCGCGCTCAGTCCCGGCTCAATCGGCGCGCAATACGATGGTCGCCAGCGGCGGCAAGCTCAGGGAAGCCGAATGCGGCCAGCCATGGCTCGAAGTAGCGTCCGTATGAATCAGGCCGCCGTTGCCCATATTCGAGCCGCCGTATACGCCGGCATCCGTATTCAGCACTTCCGACCAGCGTCCTTCACGCGGCATGCCCATGCGGTAGCCGACGCGCGGCACCGGCGTCATGTTGCAGACCACGACGAGTTCGCGGCCCGCGCCGTCTGTGCGGCGATAGGCGAACACGCTGTTGGCGCTGTCGTCGCCGATCAGCCAGCTAAAGCCGCCAGGCTCGCTGTCGAGTAAATGCAGCGCGGGTTCCTGGTTATAAAGACGGTTCAGGTCACGCACCAGCAATTGCACGCCGTGATGATTCGAATCGTCGAGCAGATGCCAGTGCGGCGACCCGTCGTGATCGAACTCCGCTATCTGGCCGAATTCCCCGCCCATGAAGAGCAGCTTCTTGCCCGGATGCGTCCACATGAAGCCGAAGTACGCGCGCAGATTGGCGAACTTCTGCCATGTGTCGCCGGGCATCTTGCCGAGCAGCGAGCCTTTGCCGTGCACGACTTCATCGTGTGAAAGCGGCAGCACGAAGCGCTCCGAATACGCGTACACCATCCCGAACGTCATGTTGTGGTGATGGTATTGGCGATACACCGGATTTTCGTGCATGTAGTGCAGCGTGTCGTGCATCCAGCCCATGTTCCACTTGAAGTGAAAGCCGAGCCCGCCGTCCTCCACGCGCGCTGTCACGCCCGGCCATGCAGTCGATTCCTCGGCGATGGTGATCGCGCCAGGCGCGCCGGGCACGTAACCGACTTCATGATTCAAGCGCTTCAGAAACGCAATGGATTCGAGATTCTCGCGTCCGCCGTAAATGTTCGGCACCCACTCGCCGGCCGCGCGCGAATAGTCGCGATACAGCATCGACGCCACGGCATCCACGCGCAAGCCGTCCACGTGATAGCGCTTTAGCCACGCGAGACCCGACGCGACCAGGAACGCGCTGACCTCGTTGCGGCCGAGGTTGTAGATCATCGTGTTCCAGTCCTGGTGATAGCCTTCGCGCGGATCGGCATGCTCGTAGAGCGGCGTGCCGTCGAACTGGACGAGACCGTGCGCGTCGTTCGGAAAATGCGCTGGCACCCAGTCGAGAATCACGCCGAGTCCGGCCTCATGCGCCTTGTTGACGAACGTCGCGAACTGCTCGGGCTTGCCGAAGCGCGCGGACGGCGCGAACTGTCCAAGCGGTTGATAGCCCCACGATCCCCCGAACGGATGTTCCGCGACCGGCATGAACTCGACGTGCGTGAAGCCCATGGTCTTCACATACGGAATCAGGCGCTCGGCGAGTTCTTCCCAATCGAGACCGCGATGACTTTCCTCGGCGATGCGCAGCCAGGACTCCGCATGCACCTCGTAGATCGAGATGGGCGAGCGCGGTGTCTGCTTCTCGCCGCGCGATTGAATCCACTCGTGATCGCTCCACGGAAACTGCTCGATCTCGTCGACATGCGCGACCACCGACGCGGTGCCAGGCGGCTTCTCACTTTGCATCGCGCAAGGGTCGGCCTTCAACGGCAATGGATGACCGTCGCGCGAGAGCAACTCGTATTTGTAGCGCGTGCCCGGCCCGACTCGCGGCACGAACAATTCCCACACGCCCGCCTGATGACGCAAGCGCATCGGATGACGACGGCCGTCCCAAGCGTTGAAGTCGCCGACTACCGAGACGCGGCGCGCATTCGGCGCCCAGACCGCGAAGCGCACGCCGGGCACGCCGTCCACTTCCATCGGACGCGAGCCGAGACATTCGAGCACTGCATACGGATCGCCGCGCGCGAGACGGCCGAGCGGTTCATCGCCGAGAACGGGGCCGAACGAATACGTGTCCTCGATTTCCTGCACGGCGCCATGCCAGTCGATACGCAGACGATACGGCGCCGCCAAAGTCACGCGGCCCGCGAACAGGCCTGGACGCAACTGCTGAAGCTCACCGAGCAAGGAGCCGTCGGCACGCGAAATCACGCTGACGCGCGCGGCATTCGGCAGTAGCGCACGTACCACGGGACCGCCATCCGTGTGATGCAGTCCGAGCTGCGAGAAAGCATCGGGGTGGCGCGCTTCCACAAGCGCGTCAATGTCGAGCGGCTGGAGGCCTGCGGCCGGATCATGTTCACTCATAGTCGCCCTCGGCCGGATGAGGCGGTGTGGCGGCGTCTGGCGCCGGGGTTGACGAATCGTGCGGCGCACCGGTATCGCCCAGCAAACGGCTTGTGAGCGCGGCGAGGCCGCGCACGGGCAAGCTAAGCCATGTCGGACGGTTGGCCGCTTCATAGCGGATTTCATACGCGGCCTTCTCGATCAGGAACAGATCGAGCAGCGCCTGCTCGGCCTCGGGCGCGACGAGCGGCGTCGGCGCTTCGGCGGTGGCCGCGCGGTATTCCTTCAGGAACGCGTCGGTGGCTTGCGCGCGGAAGCGGTCGAACAAGGCGCGCTTGCGATCCGCGGTCTGCTGCGGCGCGGCTTCCGTCGTGGACTGCGCCGCTGCGCTGGCATAGGACAGCGAACGCATCAGGCCGGCCACGTCACGCAGCGGGCTCGATTTCTGGCGGCGCTCCTCGAGCGAGCGCGCCGGCTCGCCTTCGAAGTCGATCAGATACGCGTCGCCCTGCGCGACGAGAACCTGGCCCAGATGGAAGTCGCCATGAATGCGAATGCGCAGCGCCTGGGTATCGGCGGAAACCAGTTTGTCGACGGCTTCGACGAGCGCGGCGCGGCGGTCGATCAAACTTTGCGCGAGCGCCTTCGTCTCCGGATCGAGCATCTGTTCAATGCGCGGCGCGAGCAGATCGAGCGCGCTCGCGAGCATCGACTGCGTGCCGTCGACCCACGCCTTCACCTGGTCGGCGCTCGCGGGTTCGGGTGCGAACGCGAGGTCGTCGGTGGGCGAAGCAAGGGCCACGTGCAATTCGCCAAGCCGTCTGCCGATGATGCCGGCCAACGACGCGTAGCCTTCCAGCAGAAGCGCTTCGTTGTCGCGGTCGGGCGCCGATGACGCGTCCGTATCGACGGCGATCGCGAGTTCGTCCACGGAGCGGCGCAGATGGTCGAGCGACCAGTTCCATGCATCGCCCTGGTTGTCGACGAAGCCTTGCAGAATCGCGAGCGTATGCGGCACGCCCTCGGGATCGACGCGCACCACTTCGCCGAATAGCGGCGCCGTGTTCGCATAGCCAAGCTGCGTCAGATAGCGGCTGATTTCCGCTTCCGGATGAATGCCGCTCACGAGACGCCGCACCAGCTTGAGCACCGCGGCGTCCGCGACGATCAGAGAACTGTTGCTCTGCTCGGCCGCGAGCCAGCGCACTTCCGGCCGTTCGCCGAGATTGTCGAGTTCCGCGAAACGCTCGGTCGGAATGAACTTGATCTCGCTCTTCTGCACGGTCGGCACGACAGCGCGTTCGCGCAATTTGCGCAGCACGCCGTGCGCGAAGATCGGCAGCGCGAATGCGTCGGTCAGATGCCCGACATTGCGGCCGCGGCGCACGCGCGCCAACGCAAGCTGGAGAAAGAGGGGCGTCGTGGTCTCGCCGCCCCACGTGATCGCGATAGGCACCACGTAACGCTCGGTGTGATTGCCGACATCGGCTTCGATTTCGGTGAAGGCGAAGCCTCCGTTCGGAATCGTGGTCAACGCGGCGAGCCGCACGGCATGCATCTTCTGATCCTTCGATGCAAACCAGCGGCGACGGCTCAACCACGAAGGCAGCACTTCCGATTCGAGCAGCCGCACGTTTTCCGGCGTCGGCCCAACCTGGCCTTCGCGTATCACGATGGTGACGAATTCCGGCAGCGGCTCGGGATGCGCCTGCGACCATGTCGGACGCTGACCGCCCGGACACAGCATGAACCACAGGAAGCCATACGGCGGGAAGGTCAGCAGATAAGTCAATTGACCGATGGCGGGGAACACGGAATCGGCGGTCATTTCGATCGGCACCGAGCCGTTGAATTCCGACAGATCGAGCTCCACCGCTTGCGGCGCACGCGACAGATTCGCCACGCAAAGAATCGGCGGCTCGTCGGGCATCTCACGCAGATACGCGAGAATCTTGCGGTTTTCCGGCTTCAGGAAGCGAATCGTGCCGCGCCCAAAGGTCTGTTTCGCGCGACGCGTGGCGAGCATGCGCCGCGTCCAGTTCAGCAGCGAATGCGGATCGCGGCTTTGCGCTTCGACGTTGACCGCGTCGAAGCCGTAGAGCGCGCCCATTACGGGCGGCAGCACCAGCTGTTCAGGATCGGCGCGCGAGAAGCCGCCGTTCCGATCCGACGACCACTGCATCGGCGTACGCACGCCGTCGCGGTCGCCGAGGTGGATGTTGTCGCCCATGCCGAGCTCATCGCCGTAGTAGATCACGGGCGTGCCGGGCATCGACAGCAGCAGCGAATTGATCAGCTCGATGCGGCGGCGGTCGCGCTCCATCAGCGGCGCGAGCCGGCGGCGAATGCCGAGATTCAGACGCGCGCGGCGATCGCTCGCGTAGGTATTCCACAAGTAGTCGCGCTCGGAATCAGTGACCATTTCAAGCGTGAGCTCATCGTGATTGCGCAGAAAAATCGCCCACTGATTCGACTCGGCGAGATCCGGCGTTTGCCGCATGATGTCGGTGATCGGAAAGCGGTCCTCGCTCGCAATCGACATGTAGATGCGCGGCATTAGCGGGAAGTGGAATGCCATATGGCATTCGTCTTCTTCGCCGAAGTATTCCTTCACGTCTTCCGGCCACTGGTTCGCTTCGGCGAGTAGCATCCGGTTCGGATATTCCGCGTCGATAGTGGCGCGAATCTTCTTCAACACCGCGTGCGTTTCCGGCAGGTTCTCGTTGTTGGTGCCTTCACGTTCGACGAGATACGGCACCGCGTCGAGCCGCAGCCCGTCGATGCCCATGTCGAGCCAGAAGCGCATGACCTGCAACACCTCCCGCAGCACGGCCGGATTGTCGAAATTCAGATCGGGCTGATGCGAATAAAAGCGATGCCAGAAATAAGCGCCCGCGACCGGATCGTGCGTCCAGTTCGACGGTTCTGAATCGATAAAGATGATCCGCGTTTCAGCGTACTTCTGATCAGTGTCGGACCACACATAGAAGTTGCGATGATTCGAACCCGGCTTCGCGCGGCGCGCGCGCTGGAACCATGGGTGCTGATCCGACGTGTGGTTGATCACCAGCTCCGTGATCACGCGGATGCCGCGCGCGTGCGCTTCCTGAATGAAGCGTTTGACATCGGAGAGCTGGCCGTAATCGGGATGCACGTTGCGATAATCGGCGATGTCATAACCGTCGTCGCGGCGCGGCGACGGATAGAACGGCAGCAGCCAGATCGCGTTCACACCCAGTTCGGCGATGTAGTCGAGCTTGGCGATGAGGCCTGGAAAATCGCCGACGCCGTCGTTATTCGCATCGAAGAACGACTTGATGTGCACCTGATAAATGATCGCGTCTTTGTACCAGAGCGGGTCGTCGCTCAATGCCGCCGGCTTGCCGCGGCGGCGTGTGCGCGCTTTGGTTGCGCTGGCGGTTGCCGTGCTTGCATGCGCCTGCGACGTGGTCTGGGAGGGATCGTCACGCTTCATATCGCACCTTCCGTCGGGGTAGGGTTGCCAGCGTTTGCGTGAAGGGCGCTGGTCGAGTCGCTGTCGGCTTCGTCGGGGCGCTCGGCGGGCAGCCCGCCAAGCGGCGCAATGCGCCAGATCGAAAAAGGCTGGCCCGGTCCGAGCCGCACATGCTGCCAGCGGCCGTGCCATTCGAAACGCGCGCCGGTCATCTGATCGGTCACTTCGAGTCCGCCGTGGTCATGCAGATTCCATTTCTGGAATGTCTCCCACGACAGCTCGATATCCGCGCCCTGTTCGTTGAACGGATCGAGATTGATCGCGACGACGATCACGTTGTCGCGCACTTCCGTTGCCTTCTCGAAGAACAGAATGTTGTCGTTGTGCGCGGGCAGAAACGTGAGACCGAGATGCGTTTGCAACGCGGGATTCGCACGCCGAATCCGGTTTAGCGCGGTGATTTCTGCTGTGATGTTGCCGGGCCGGTGCCAGTCCCACGCACGCAACTGATACTTCTCGGAGTCGAGATATTCCTCGCTGTTCGGCAACGCGGCCGCCTCGCACAGTTCAAAGCCGCTATACACGCCCCACAAACCGGCGAGCGTCGAAGCGAGCGCCGCGCGAATCAGAAATCCCGTGCGTCCCTGCGATTGCAGATGACGCGGATTGATGTCCGGCGTATTCACGAAGAAATTCGGCCGGTAGAAGTCACGCGCGTTGGTTTGCGTAAGCTCGGTCAGGTACTCGATAAAGTCACGCTTCGACTCGCGCCACGTGAAATACGTGTACGACTGCGAGAAGCCGATCTTGCCGAGGCGGCTCATCATGCGTGGCCGTGTGAATGCTTCGGCGAGGAAGATCGCGTCCGGATAGCGCGAGCGCACGTCGTTGATCATCCATTCCCAGAACGGCAAGGGCTTGGTGTGCGGATTGTCGACGCGGAAAATGCGCACGCCCGCTTCGATCCAGAACAGGATCACGTCGCGCAGCGCGAGCCACAAGTCGGGCTTGGCGTCGTGCGCATAGAAGTCGGGATTGACGATGTCCTGATACTTCTTCGGCGGATTCTCCGCGTAACGCAGCGTGCCGTCGGGGCGCCATGCGAACCACGTCGGATGTTCCTTCAGCCACGGATGATCCGGCGAACACTGGATCGCGAAATCGAGTGCGATTTCGAGGCCATGCGCATGCGCGGCGGCGAGCATCTTTTTGAAGTCATCGAGCGTGCCGAGTTGCGGATGCACGGCCGTATGCCCGCCTTCGGCCGCGCCGATCGCATACGGACTGCCCACGTCGCCGGGCTGTGCGTTCAGCGTGTTGTTACGGCCCTTGCGATTCGACACGCCGATCGGATGAATCGGCGGGAAGTACAGCACGTCGAAGCCCATGTCGCGAATGCGCGGCAGCTTCGTGGTGACGTCGGCGAAGGTGCCGTGGCGCGATTCGTCGTCGCTCATCGAACGCGGGAAGATCTCGTACCAGCTCGCGAAGCGCGCGGCGGTGCGTTCAGCGTCGATCTTGTACGTCACCGGATCGCGGCTCAGGAAAGGGCGATGCCGCGCGGCGATCATCGCCTTGGCGGTGGCCGGATCGAGCAGCAGCTTGAGCTTCGCTTCGTCGTCGGCCTTGGCGAATTGCTCGACGATATGTTTAAGCGGCTCAGTGACCGCGCCTTCGGTTGTTTCGACTTCGGCCAGCACAAGCGCGAAGAGATGAGCGGCTTCATCGAGTTCGATCTCGACCGTTTGACCCGCCTTCAACTTCTTCTCGACATGTTCGACGAGCGAAGCAAAGTCGTCGCGCCAGGCGATCACCGTGAACTCGTGACGGCCCATGCGTTCGAGCGGAATGCGCGCCTTCCAGATGTCGAGGCCCGCCGGTTGCGCCGGAGCCATCAGCACTTCGTGCCAGGTGTTTTCGTCGGCGGCGCGCCACAGCACGGCGGCAGCGATCTTGTCGTGACCTTCGGCGAAGATCGCAGCGCTGATTTCAGCGCGTTCGCCGACGCTGCGCTTGGCGGCGAAGCGGCCATTGTCGACGGAAGGCATCACGCTTTCGATCGCCACGCGCGGCGCGTTGATCGCTTCGAGCACAGTCTTGCGGCCGCTGCGCTTGCTGTTCGCTTTGTCTATCGGCGGCGCGAGACAGATCGGCTTTTCTGTCACCGCCTGGAAGAGACGCACGGCGCCGGGTGCCAGGGTGAACGGGCTTAAGGTAGTGGGCAGGGCGGAGTTGGCGCGGCCTGGTTCATCGAGAGGAACGAAGCGCGTGAAATTGCCGGGAACGCCGGCGAGGAAACGCGCCGGATCGACGCGCACCGGCGCACCGAGTTCGGGATTGATTGCGATCAGCACCGCCTCGTGGGCATCGCGCAGGTCGGGCTCGTCGGCGCGCAGCAATACCGCTGCGGGTGAGCCGGGCCCGCTCAACGGGCGCAATTCCCCGTTCGCATGCAGCGCTTTCGCATTGCGCGCGAGTTCGTTCGCATGCGTGACCGGTTGCGAGAGGTCGAATTTTTTGGCCTGGCAAGCGAGCGCGAATTGCGACGCGTCGCCGCGCGTTTGCGACATCGGTTCGCTCACGCCGTATTCGAAACCCATCGGCATCATCCAGCCGGTGCCGACCGCGGATGCCGTGAATAGCGCGCGCCGATAAGCCCGTTCGACGATGCTCGAATCGTGCGGATCGCTCAACTCGGCGGCAAGCCGCGCGCCGTAAGGCGCTTCGGGAAAAGCGATCGGCCCGCCGATGCGCGCGAGCACGGCATGCTCTTCGGCCATCCAGCTCGCCCGGTAGTCCCACCAGCGCACGGACGAGAACACGCTGTCGAAGCCCGCGCCTTCTAGGCTTGGCAGGTCGCTGCGGGCCAAGCCGGGCGTCGCGGCGAGAAAGCGTACCTCGGGATGCGCGGCGCGCACGGCGTCGCGCAACTGCCGCCAGACCTCGCCCGGTACGCGATGCGGCGAATCGAACCTGAATCCGCCGATGCCCGCCTCGGCCAGCGCAAGCAATTGTTGCGTCCACCAGTCGGCAAGCGCAACACGCGTGCCGGCGTCGCTGAGGTTTGCATACGCGACGTTGTCCTCGCGATGCACATGGCGTGGATCGAGGCGCGCCTCTTCGGACTCCAGCGGATGAAACCAGTCCGCATGCTCGGCATAGAGGGCGCCGTCGGCGGCCATCCGGTCGATCACCAGATCGGCCAGCAAGCTCAGGCCATGCTGACGGGCTTCGCCTGCCAGCGCGCGAATGGCGTCGGCGGCGGGCTGCCTGGCTTCGAAGACTGGATGCAGCCGCGCGTGGTTGCCCACCACCTGCCCATGACTCGCCTGACCCGGCTCGAACAGGCTACCGACCAGCGCGTGATCGAAGCCCAGCGCGGCCGCATGCGCGAATTGCGCAGGCCATGCGTCAAGAGGTCCAACGAGGAGTGAATGAAAAAAATAGATCCGCGGCGCGTACCCGTTTGGAGGTTCCATCGGTCGTTTCCAGATTTGTCCTGCTGCGGTGTGGATGCAATTGGCATGCGATCACAGCGCTCATTGGGCTTCCAGAGCCGGATGTCGCGCGATCGTGGACTGAGGGCGCGTACTGGTCAATGTAGTGCAAAGATCGTCACGCCGCTGGCCAGTTAACGGGTGCCTGGACGCCAGGTGCCGAGGCATAAGCCGGCCAGAACTGTCTGCGGAAGTCAGCAAAGGCTGTGCCAGTGCGGTCGGGCGGACCCTAATCGAAGGGGACCGTGGGTCTTTATGGCGAGGCTTGCGGTTAAGGGCTGTGCGAGGGCCGGCCCGGTGGCATGCGCGCGTGTAAAACGGGCGGGCCCGGTCCGCGTTTTACATGGGGCTTACCGGGAGGCAGCAGCAGGAGTTACCGCGTGAATTCGAGCCATGGCGAGGAGGCGGCTAGCCTCGCGTGAGGTGACCTCACGCGACGTGGCAGATCCGCCGAAGTCACGAACCGAGCAGGCCAGCCGCGATGTTCACGCACAAGCCGAGCACGGCGACGTTGAAGTAGAACGACAAAACCGATTGGGCGAGCGCGGCGCGACGAATCGTACGTGAGCGCAGAACAACATCGGACGTCTGCGAGGCAACGGCGATCGTGAAAGAGAAGTACAGAAAGTCCCAATAGTCCGGCATCAGCGACTGATCGGGGAACAAAAGCGGCGTCTCCTGCGCGCCGGTATCGTAGTAAAGCCGCGCGTAGTGCAGCGTGAAGATGGTGGGAATCATGAACCACGCGCCCATCAGCGTGAGCCCGGTCAGCGCGTAGTGCCATACCGTCGACGCACCCGCTGTGCCCTTCGCGGAGGCAAGTTCGAGCACGATTGCGGCAATGCTCGCGACGGTGGCCACGCAGATCACGATCAGCACGACACCTGCGTTCTCGTCGTCGCGGCGGGCGGAGTCGCGCACGCGGCTTTCGCCGGCGGCGGCCATGTGCGCCCAGATCAGCAACAGGTAACTCCACACCGTGCTGTCCCAGCCGGCCAGTACGCGGACCATGGGGCGCGGGTGTTCCGGCATTAGCGCTGCGACGACGATGCCGATCGCCAAAGCGATCCACAGGCGCGGACGATTACGAAGCGTTTTCGGATAGTGCTTGATGAACATGGATAGAGAGCTGAGCGCTTGGGTGTCGCGGATTCTACTCGTGCATTGCGCATCATTTGGCGAATCAGCGACACGCACGCTATAGTCTTTCGCAACCGACTGCGTGCCCTTTCAGTTGAAAGCCGATTGACAGTACAACGCAATGCAGTACCAGGTGCTTGCGCTTTCTCGCGCGATTCCATCACGAGACCGCTTCAGCGGCGCCAGACCGGGTTTGGGGTAGAAAGACCGACGCGCCGCGCGGCATCGCATCGTCGCGGTGTCGCGTCGGACAATGACTCATGATCGACCCATCATCTGGAGCCCCCCATGACAGATGTTCCTGAGAACAACAATGTGTGCCGCGAGCCTTCGCATCCGTCCGCATTGTCTTCGTCAGATTCGTCCCGGTTCTCACAGGCAGCTTCGTTTTCCGCTTCGTCTTCTTTGTCTTCTTCGCGCAGGGCACGGGTGCCCGACGCATGCGCTATCGGATCGCGGCCTTGTCGCTGAAACTTGCTGGCAAGCTCAAGCGTGAAATCTGAGCACGAACGGATAGCCACCATGACGAAGAACATCGCTCGCGCGCGGTCGCTTCATGCGCCCGTCGACAGAAGCGACGCGCGTCGACGCGTCCGGTTCGCGACGCTTGCGGCGCTCTTTTCGCTGTTCGCGTTGTATGTCGCGTGGTACGAGTCGCACCGACCCAAGGTGCAGCGTAACGACGAGCTGCCGATCGCCCAGGCCCATGCCGACGACGCATCTCAATCCGCCGATGCGACAGCCTCGCCAGCCGCAAGCGATCTCGTCAAGCGCGGTGAATATCTCGCGCGCGTCGGCGATTGCGCGGCTTGTCACACGGCGGACAAGACGCGTCCTTTCGCGGGCGGGCTCGCAATCGATACGCGGTTCGGCACGATCGTGACGCCGAACATCACGCCCGATCCGGACACCGGCATCGGCCAATGGACCGACGAAGATTTCTTGCGCGCGATGCATGAAGGCATCGGCAAAAGCGGCGAGCGCCTTTACCCGACGTTTCCCTACGTTGAGTACACCAAGGTCGCGGAGCATGACGTGCTGGCGATTCGCGCTTATCTGAACACGCTGGCTCCGATTCACTACACACCGCGTCCCAACAGCCTGAAGTTCCCTTTCAACCAGCGCTGGCTGATGGTGTTCTGGAACATGTTCAATTTCACCGAAGAGCGCTTCGTTCCCGATCCCAGGCAAAGCGCCGAGTGGAACCGCGGCGCATATCTCGTCGAAGGGCTTGCGCATTGCGAGGAATGTCATACGCCGCGCAATTTCACGCGGGGCCTGAAGTCGGATTCACGTTTGTCGGGCGCCGTGCAGGCCGGCTGGCATGCGTACAACATCACGCCGGACAAGAAGAGCGGCGTGGGCACCTGGAGCGACGACGAACTGCAGACCTATCTGTCGACGGGCGCCGTGCCCGGCCGCGCCAAGGCCGCCGGTCCAATGGCGGCGGTGGTTGCCAGTAGCACGCGATATCTGACGCGTGAAGACCTTCGCTCGATCGTGCAGTATTTGCGGTCGGTGCCGCCGGTCAGCGGCGGCGAAACGCGTGCGCGCCACCAGCGTGGGCTGGCCGCCCAACCGGTCGCCGCCGTCACGAACCACGTGACGAGATCGTTCGGCAAGCCGCAGTCGACCGTGTCTGCGGACCAGCTTGCCAGACTGCGAACCCAGCAATAGCGCACCGAAAACAGCCTGTTTCCCAGTAAGCTTTGCCGCGAATACGCCGTTTTCGCGTGGTTTCGTGTCAATTTTTCGCTCGCGACTGCCACGATACGAGAGGCAGCGCGCATACGCCTCGGTGATTGCGCATTATCATGAGCGTATGGCTTCCGTACTCGACACCTCTGTTCAGCACCATTCGGCCAACCGGAGCGGCCGCGACTTCGTGGTCGGCGATTTGCACGGTTGTGTCGATGCATTGCGCTATCTGCTGCGCCTCGTTTCGTTCGACCCCGCGCGCGACCGGCTGTTTTCGGTCGGCGATCTGGTGGATCGCGGCGAGCATTCGGAGCAGGCTTTGGCGCTGCTCGACAAGCCGTGGTTCTTCGCCGTACTCGGCAATCATGAAGACGCACTGTGCGCGGTCGCCGATGGCCGGTTGCGGCGTCAATGGTGGTATGGCATTGGCGGAGCGTGGGCCGCCAATCTGCCCGACGAGAGTTTGCGGCGCTACGCAGAACGGCTACGCACGCTGCCGCTTGCGCGCGTGGTCGGCAGCGGCCAGGAGCGTTTCAATGTTCTGCACGCCGAATTCTTCGGCACCGACGCCGAGCTCGACGCAGGCAACTTTTCCGCCGAAATGCGCCAGCAATTGCTGTGGGGACGCGAACTCGCGGTGGGCAACGGCGACCCGCAACGGCAGCGCGGTCTGTCGCTCACTTACTGCGGTCATACGCCGATGCGCGACATCAAGCAGATCGGCTCGCAGGTGTTCATCGACACAGGCGCGTTCGGGCCTGGCGGCAGGCTGACTATCGTCGAACCGATGGCGTTGCGGCGCTGGTCCATTTCAGTGGAAGAAGCGCGCGCTGAAGGCGCGGCGGCGCTGGCGCTGCCCTGATTCCGCGGCTGTCGAAACACTCTCAGCCGACCTGGCTGAGTTCGAACACCATATCGACGCTCGTGCCGTTCCAGTTGTATTCCAGATACGCCGCGTGACGACAGTCGCGCAGCAGCGTTGTCTTGAACGCGGCGAGACACTCGCCTTCGGCGTCCCGCACCGACGGATATACGGTGCCCGGCGCGCCGGCCTCGCGCACCGAGCGCCCGAGCGACTGGCCGGCGAGATAGTCGTCCGGCGAGAGCACCGCGAGATCGAGCGTCGGGTCGCCACGAAGGTCGACCACCTCGCCTTGCGCCAGGACGGTGTAGAGACGCATCTGCTGACGCATCGGCGGCTCGGCGGTGGCTTCCAGAAATTTGCCAGTGTGATAACGCGTTTCGGCGATGGCCGTGGCGCGCGAGCGGCCGCAGTAGAACACGCCATAAGTGCCGTCGGAAAAACGGCTGCCTAGCGGATTCAGATGGGTGAGCGCGGCCATGATCGGTCCATAGCCCGGCCCGAAGCGGCGTTCTTCGCGCGGCACGAGATCGAGATCGCCGACTTCGGTGCGCAGGCGGTCGTTGGTCATTGCTTCGAGCGCATACAGCGCGTCGAAATCTTCCGGCGATGCCACCCGGTCGAACAGATTGACGGCCGGAAAGCGCGTGGGAATCACGCGATATGCGGGCGACCAATCCAGTGGCGCGCTGCGCCAGCGGTCCTGCCAATGCGGTTCTGTCACGCCCAGCCGCCTCGCATTGCGTCGAGATACTGGCGCACGGCCACGAGGTCGCTGATATTTCCGGCCAGCATGCGATCCAGCGCGCGGCGGCCGCCGAACGGCGGCGCGCTGTTGGGGCGCTTGATCCAGGTGTCGGCGGCACTGGCTTGCGGCAGCAGAATTTGCAGCGCCTTGTAGATGCCCAGCAGCAGCGACAGGCGTTCGAGCGTGTCGCGGCCGAGGCGGGCCGTTTCGGGCGCCGCTTTCCATTTGAAGTAAGTGGAACGGCCTGGCGCGCCCAGGAGGACGATCTGCTCATCGGCGCTTAGGTCCCAGTCTCGTGCGATGTTGAAGAATGCGCGCAAGCCCGCTGCGGACATTTCCGTAAACGAGGGTTCTGAAATTGCCCGACGGATCGGCGCTTCAGGATGGGTGGCGCGGGCGGCGTGTGCCATGAGCGGGAAAGTCCTTATATGTACTTATCGATAATGTTAGTCCAATTCGGGATTTTTGCAAGGGAATATAATGCCGGCTCGTCATGAGAGTCGAAGATTGAGGAGAAGCGGGAGATGGGGTTTCGAGCGTTAGCAACGGCGATTGCGGTGTGGTGCGTGTCCGGCGCGGCAATGGCTGGCGGTTACACCGAGGTGTGGAATCCGCCTGAGATTAGCGGGCATGCTGCGAAACACGGAGTGGCCAAGGCGCCGTCCGGCAGTGGGTCGAAAGGCGTTTCGAAGACCGTTAGTAAGCACGCGACGCCGCCGATTGCGTCGGCGTCGGATCGCAGCGACAAGTCAGGTACGCGCGGCGGCGCGAAGCAGGTGGCGAGCAAGAGCGCTCATCAAGCCCCGGACGCGGGGGGCGCGAAGCCGAGGCCAAAGGCAGCGATCGTCGCGCAGAGCAAGAAGCCCCATGCCCAACTTATCCACACGAAGCCCGGTCAGGCGAAGCCCATGCATGCCAACTTCATGCAAGGTAAGGCAACGCACGCTGGGCCGATCAAGGCCGCCGTGGCCGCGAAAGGGAGAAGTGAAGGCGCAAAGCCGGCGGTAGTCGAGACGAAGGCGCCGGCTCCGTTCGCGAATGCTGCCGTTGAGCATACGGAAGCAACGGCGAACCCGGCGATGGCCCGCAGCGGCTCACTTCCGCCTATCCTGCACTGACCGCGAAAGCCGAAAGCCGAAAGCCGAAAGCCCAAAGCCCAAAGCCCAAAGCCCAAAGCCCAAAGCCCAAAGCCGGAAGCCGGAAGCCGGAAGCCGGACAGCCCAACAGGTGCACAGTCGCACAGTCGCACAGTCGCACATGCAGTGTTTTGCGGACCACCGCCGCTCGAAGCAGTTCAACCGCTCGCCAACCCGTTCGTCACCAGCCGCAACGTTTCCTTCGAGCGCTCGTCCCTTACGCGGGAGTGCAACGTCACGCGCGACTCCGGCAGCGGCGGCAAACCGAGCCGTGCGCCGACATCGATCAAACCGCGCGGCGCTACCCTGCGCGCCAACGGCGACACCGCCAGCCCCGCCGCGACCGCCGCGCCGACAGCCGCAACGCCGCCGCCGACGAACACCTCCTGCCATGCCACCGCCGCGTCCGTCAGCGTACGAAGCGCCACGTCGCGCACGTTGCACGGCGGGCTCAACAGCGCGAGCGCCAACGGCTCGCCGACCCGCGGCAGCCACGCTGGCGTCGCCAGCCAGCCGAGCGGTTCGCTGAACAGCACCTGAGCGTCGTCGCGCGGCGGTTCGTCGGCGCCATAGCGGACGATCACCGCGTCGAGACGCCGCTCGGCGAATTGCGCGAGCAAAGCGGCGGATGTGCCCAGGTGGAGTTCGACCACCAGCCCCGGATCGTGCGCGTTGAGCCGCGCCAGCAATTGCGGCAAATCCGGTCCCGCAACATGCTCGCTGAGCCCCAGCGAAAGCCGCCGACGTTCCACCGAGAGCGACCCCAGCGCCCGTTCATGCGCGTTCAACAGGTCACGCGCGGCGCTGAGAAACGCCTTGCCGTCGACGGAAAGGCGCACCACGCGCGGCGTGCGCTCCAGCAACTGCTTGCCGAGATGCGCTTCCAGCCGCTTCAGCTTGAGACTGACGGCGGATTGCGTGGTGTCGAGCGCGTCGGCGGCGCGCGTGAAGCTGCACAGATCGGCGACCAGCACGAACGCTCTGACGGCATCCAGATCGAGGACTTTCATTTCAATCCAACATAGATGAAATAGCGGGTGATGTCTGTTTATTATGACTGCGGCGGCCTAAGCTGGGTTCACGTATCCACCACATCGAAGGAGTTCGTCATGCCTTTTACCCGAATCGCTTTGCGCGGCGGCAAGCCCGCCGAATATCGGAAGGCGCTCACCGACAGCATCCAGCGCTCGCTGGTTGCAACCTTCAACGTGCCGAAGGACGACATCTTCATGTTGATCACCGAGCACGACGCCAGCAATTTTGTGTATGACAACCAGTACCTGAACGTCCAGCGAACCGACGACCTCGTGATGATCCAGATCACAGTTAGCAACACACGCACGCTCGAACAGAAAAAGGCGCTCTACAAGCGCATGGTCGATGAGCTTGCGGAGTCGCCGGGGTTGCGTCGAGAGGACGTGCTGATCAATCTCGTCGAA
Organism: Paraburkholderia rhynchosiae; assembly: GCF_002879865.1. GTDB lineage: Bacteria > Pseudomonadota > Gammaproteobacteria > Burkholderiales > Burkholderiaceae > Paraburkholderia > Paraburkholderia rhynchosiae. The sequence goes on along the minus strand of NZ_PNXY01000024.1, from coordinate 41,928 downwards.
GTGCTGAAGGAGAACTGGTCGTTTGGCAACGGGATTGCGCAGTACGCGGTTTGAGCCGAGTCGGTACGGTACGGCCAGGCAAAGCGGCTATACCCGCTTAGCCGTTGCAGCCCGTGGCCGCAGCGCCGGTCGCTATAATGATTTGCTGTCCTTCATCATTTATCGACCGCCCTCGCCATGGCCTCCGACCGCAACGATCCGTCCCACGAACCGCTGGAACTCGGCGGTTCCGTCTGGTTCCAGGCGGGTGCCAACACGCTCGGCGGCGCGTCGCGAATCGCGCTGCTCGCGGCGATCGGCGAAACCGGCTCGATCACCAGCGCCGCGAAGGCCGTCGGCATCAGCTACAAGGGCGCGTGGGACGCCGTCGACGCCATGAACAACCTCGCCGGCGAGCCGCTCGTCGTGCGCTTGACCGGCGGCAAGGGCGGCGGCGGCACCACGCTGACGCCGCGCGCGCTGAAGCTCATCGAGACGTTTCGGGCAGTGGAGCGCGAGCACCGGCGCTTTCTGGAGCGCGCGGGTGCGGCGATCGAAGGTTTCGCGACAGACTGGGATCTGATCGGCCGGATCGCCGTAAAGACGAGCGCGCGCAATCAGCTGTACGGCACGGTATCGCACATCACGCGCGGCACGATCAACGACGAAGTCTCGCTGACGCTGCCCGGTGGCCATACGATCGTCGCCGTCCTCACGCACGAGAGCACCGAAGCGCTCGGTCTGGCCGTCGGATCGGCGGCGTTCGCGCTCATCAAGGCGTCGTGGGTCGTACTGTTGGTCGAAGACGAAAGCGGCGCGCCGCTGAAACTGTCCGCCCGCAATCAGTTGCGCGGCACGGTGCAGAGCGTGAAGCTTGGAGCGGTCAATGCGGAGGTGTCGCTGGTCCTCGGAGGCGGCGCGGTCATCACCGCAGTGGTCACCAACCAGAGCGCTGAAGCGCTCCGTCTCGCGGAAGGCGCGAGCGCCGTCGCGGCGTTCAAGGCATCGAGCGTGATACTTGGCGTGAAAGACTAGGGGGCGAAGGGGGCGGAGGGCGAAAGCGGCGATCGCGCCGCGCTTCAAGCGCTCAGTATCACGGTGTTGCGTGCCGATGATTGCAACCAACTCCGCGAAAGCGGCAGCGGCGGTTTGCTTGCAGCGTTTCTAGCCAGTGTGCAGGCGCCGTATCGTTGCCTCGAACCTTACCGAGACCCGGTCTCGCTGCGCGCATAGCGGCTGAATGCCTGATTCTCGCGAACGCGACCGTCGCTGATCTGCACGACCTGATCGCCGAAGGCGGCGACGTCGTCGGGATCGTGCGTGATCAACACCATCGGAATATCCAGCCGCGTTTGCAGTTCCGACAGTTCGAGCCGCATACGCTGACGCAATGCGCTGTCCAACGCCGAAAACGGCTCGTCCAGTAACAGCAGTTGAGGTTGCGCGACCAGCGCGCGCGCGAGCGCCACCCGCTGTTTCTGTCCGCCCGAAAGCTGCGCCGGATAACTGCCCGCGACACTGCGCAAGTCCAGCGCATCGAGCCAGTAGTCGACCTGCGCAAGCACGCTGCGCGCGCGCGGATTGAGCCAGCCCTGCTGCAAGCCAAACCCGATGTTTTGCCGCGCGTTCAGATGCGGAAACAGCGCGTAGTCCTGAAAGAGATACGCGACCTTGCGCGCCTGCGGCTTCTGATCGACGCCGCGCGCGCTGTCGAAGAGCGCCTTGCCGTGCAGTGTGATCGCGCCTTCGTCGGGGCGCAGCAGACCGGCGATCGCCTGCAGCGTCAGACTCTTGCCCGCCCCGGACGGGCCGAACAGCACGACGCGCTGCGTGGTCGCGGCAAAGGCGACGTCGAGCGTGAAGCGGCGCTCAGCGCTCGCGAAAGTCTTGCGGATGTCGACGGTAAGCGGCATGTCAGCGGGAAGCCAGAAGCGTGTGCTGCGGCACCAGACGGCCAGCGAGCAGCAGAATGACGACGCAAGCTGCCGACGTCACGAGCACCAGAAAATTCGCGGTGACGTCGTCGCCGGCTTGCACGGCTGAATAGACCGCAACGGAAAGCGTCTGCGTGCGGCCCGGTAAGTTCCCCGCGATCATCAGCGTAGCGCCGAATTCGCCGAGCGCCCGCGCGAACGCCAGCAAACCGCCGGCGAGAATGCCGCGCGCGGCAAGCGGCAGGCTCACCCGAAAGAAGACCGCCGTCTCGCTGACGCCGAGCGTGCGCGCGGCGCGCTCGAGTTGTGGATCCACGGCTTCGAAGGCGGCGCGCGCGGACTTCAGCACGAGCGGGAAAGCGACCACCGTCGACGCGATCACCGCGCCTTGCCAGGTGAACACCAGTTGAATGTCGAAGCGGTCGAGCCAGGCGCCGATCACGCCGCGTCGTCCGAGCAAGACGAGCAGGTAGTAACCGAGCACCGTGGGCGGCATGACGAGCGGCAGCATCAGCAATGAATCGACGACGTCACGCGCGCCCGAGCGCCAGCGCGATAAAGCGAAACCCGTCGCGACGCCGAATATCAGATTGAGCGCAGTCGCCCAGCCCGCCACTTTGAGCGACAGCATTAGCGGAATCCAGGCCTGTTGCATGATCGTGCGCGGTCCGTGTCGGCGTGATTGCTTAGTGGATTAGCGGGATTAACGAGCTTGGTGGGCGGGCTTGAAGCCGTACTTCGCGAGCACCGCCTGACCGGCCGGCGACAGCACGAAGTTCACGAAGGCTTGGGCGTTCGCCGCATGACGGCTGCCTTCGACTTGCGCGATGGGGTAGGTGATCGGCGTTTGCGTCGGCACGGTCAGCGCGACCTTGACTTTGCCGGGGATGATCGCGGCGTCGGTGCCGAACACGAATCCGGCGTCGACTTCCCCACGCGACACATAGTCGAGGCTTTGACGCACGTTCGCCGCGAGCACGGCCTTCGCGCTCACGGCGTCCCAGACGCCGGCGGCCTGCAGCGCGCCCTGCGTGTATCGGCCCACCGGCACGGAAGCCGGATCGCCATACGCGACCCGTTTCACATTCGACGATGTCAGCTCGTTCACGCCGGCCGGCGCAAAACGGCTGTCCGCCGGCACGATGAGCACCAGCGAATTGGCGGCGAAGTTCTTGCGCGTAGCCGGCACGATGACTTTTTCGGCTGCAGCCTTGTCCATCGCCTTCTGATCCGCGGATGCGAACACGTCGGCGGGCGCGCCTTTGGCAATTTGCTGCATCAATACGTCCGACGCGCCGAAGTTCAACAGCACTTTCGTGCCGGCGTGCTGCTGTTCGAACGCCTCGCTCACCGCTTTGAACGCATTGGTCAGGCTGGCGGCGGCCGAGACAATGAGTTCGTCGGCGCGCGCGTTCGCGCTAAAGGCAACGGAGATGGCGCTGGCAATTAACAGCGCTCGTTTCAGCAGGCGGCGGGACAGTGTCATGAAAGTTTGAAGGCCCGGCGTGTGCCGGCGCGGTGGTTAAAACGCACATCGTAATATACATGAGGTTATAGCGCTGGCATGAAGAGCATTCAACTGCTTACATGAAGTGGTCCGCAAACGAGGAGGGGAATTCAGACGTTCAACGAGCGTGGCGGCGCGAGCGTGTTGAGGGTCTGCGAGAGGGGCGCCACGGCAGAGCGGACATTGCGCACGGCCTTCCATTTGGCGCGGATGAACGGCCGGTCGTGGCCGGACACCTTCAGCGCGATGTGGGTCACCCAGCGCTGGGTCGGCACATGAACGCCATGCATCAGCACCGCGAGCACCATCAGACTCGCGGCGACGGGAAGCGCGGAAAGCCGCTCCGGTTCGGCGTTCCAGGCCATGCGCACAAACAGCAGGGCGGCTAGCGCGCCGACGAGACATCCGGTAATCGCTTCGGAAGGCGAGTGGGCGCTCAATACGACGCGCGACAAACCCACGGCCATTCCCGCGGCAAGCCCAACGAGTACGCCCAGCACGCGAATGGACGGCCGCGTGCGCAAAAGCATCAGAAACAGGCTGACTGGATAAACGGCCGTGGACAGCATCGCGTGGCCGCTGACACCCGTGAAATCCAGTTCGCGCACCCCGACGCCCCAGCCGAGGAACGCGAGTTTTGTCGCCGTGACCACGCCGATCGCCGCGCCGAGCAACAACAGCCAGCCGGCCGCCATGCGCCACGTGTAGCCGACCGCCAGCCACAGCGCGATGGCGAGCGCCAGCGGCAGCGTCATGCCGGCGGCGCCAAGGCTGGTGATCGAGTACCACAGATGGGCTGATAGGTCGGGCATCGAAAAAAGGCGATCAGAGCCGCATAGAATCGGGGGAAACAACAATGCAACGCGCGAGCGGCACCAATCGCCGACGCGTCGGGTAACCGCCAGTATAGACAGCGGCCGCCAGGCATATTCTCTGCGCAAGAAAGCTTTTTGCTTCCGGACGTTCGGTGCGTAACAAGCGTCGAAAGTGCTTTGATGCCGGTCACGCTGCAAGGTTCATCGCGGCGAACTGCCGGTGCAGGATTCGTTTCATGTCCTCTGCATGGCATGAGGATTGATGTTATTGTGCATTGCACAAGAAAGGCATTTGCACTGAATAATCCTGCCCCTTTTTGCGAGGTTTTGCGCCGATGGCAAAAAGTCTATCGAAGATCTGGCTCCGCGGGCTGAAGCGCCTGCTCGCGATCCAGACCGAGCACGCACACAAGACGGCCAAGCGTGCCGCGACGCGCCCGGCGCGTCCGGCGGCCAGTAAGCCGTCGACCAAAGTTCGCCCGCTGAAGACCACCGCAGTTCGCGCGCCGGCCAAACGCGAGGCGCCGCTTGCGACCGCGCGCGAATCGCGTGTGCGCCCGCGCGCAGCGGCTTGGGCGGGCGGCTCGTGGACACGTTCGTTCCATTCGGCGCCCGCCTCGCCTGGCCGGCTGGTCAATCATCTCCAGTATGGCTTGTATGTGCCGCCCGGCCACGCTCTTGAGGCGATGCCCGTGGTGGTCATGCTGCACGGCTGTACCCAATCGATCGACGAATTCGCGCAAGGCACGCGGATGAATGTGCTGGCGGACCGCTTCGGCTTCGCTGTCGTCTATCCGGAACAGTCGAAGCATGCGCATTCGCACCGCTGCTGGCATTGGTACGACGCGGGCGACAGCGCTGGCGGCGCGGAGGCCCGCGCGGTGGTGTCGCTCGTCGATGCGCTGGTCGCGCAGCATGGTTTTGACAGCGAGCGCGTGTATGTCGCCGGAATTTCGGCGGGAGCGGGGTTGACGGCGCTGCTGGCGCTGCATCATCCCGAGCGGTTCGCCGCGGTGGCGCTGCATTCCGGGCCGGCTTTCGGCGAGGCGCGCTCCGGCATCACCGCGATGGACGTCATGCGGCGCGGCGCGCGGCGCGAACCGGTGGAACTCGTCGACGAGGTCGCCGATGTCGCCCATTATCCGGGCATGCCGGCGATCATCATCCACGGCGACGCCGATCATGTGGTCGCGCCGGTCAATGCCGACCAGCTTGCGACGCAGTTTCTCCGTCTGAACCGCATGATCGACCCGAAGGGCGCACGTAAATCCGGCGAACTGCGCGAAGAGCGTAAAGGCGGCGTGACGATGCGCGATTATTTCCGCAGCGGCCGGCGGGTCGTGCGCGTGTGTCGCGTGCAGGGACTCGCCCATGCCTGGAGCGGCGGAGATGACGCCGTGCCATTCCATTCCGCGAAGGGTCCAGACGCTAGCGCCATCGTATGGGAATTTTTCAAGCATCAGCGGCGCGTGGGCGCTGGTTTGATCGAAAGCGCCGCTGCAGAGGCCTCTGCCCACGCCCGGTGACGCTTGAGCAACACTTCGAAATGAATGTTGGCATAGTCCTAGGGTTCTCCCTATAATACGGGTTATCCCCTAGGCGCTAACGCCTAACTCATTGCCGAGGTTCACCATGTATCTGCTTACCCGCCTGTTCCTGTTTCTGACGAAGTCGCCCGAACAACTCGCGAAAGAACGCGCTGACGCATTCCTCGCCGAAGCGACCGACCTTTACGACCTTGAATTCCGCATGCGCAAGCTGGATCGCGAAGCGAACTTCCGTCAGCCGTCGTGGATGAGCCAGCACTAAGCTGCGCGTCAGTTGAAGCATCGGCGGGTCGTGATGACGCCGGTGCGGGGCGAAGCGCCTAAGCTCGCGTCCCCGAATAGTAGTCAAGCCACAAACAGCCGTCCCCTGGCTGCGTCATGAAACCAATGTGAGCGTATGCTCACTTGCCAAAACGGGCCAGCGTCCGCGCCCGGGCTTGCGCATGGTCGACGATCGGCGCCGGGTAGTCTCGACCCAGCACCACGCCGAATTCCGCTAGCCGTTCCACGCCTGCCAACCACGGCGCGTGAATCCATCTGACCGGCAGCTTCGCGAGCTGCGGCAGATAGCGTTTGATGAATCGCCCCTCGGCATCGAATTTTTCCGACTGCGTGACCGGATTGAAGATCCGGAAATACGGCTGCGCATCGCATCCCGTCGACGCCGCCCACTGCCAGCCGCCGTTATTCGCCGCAAAGTCGAAGTCGTTGAGCTGATTCGCGAAATAGCGCTCGCCGAGTCGCCAGTCGACGCCGAGATCCTTCACGAGAAAACTCGCTGTCACCATCCGCAGACGGTTATGCATGTAGCCGGTGCGGTTAAGCTGCAACATCGCGGCGTCGATCAGCGGATAGCCCGTGCGGCCTTCGCACCATGCGGCGAACGCCTCGTCCGCTTCGGGGCCTTGCTCCCAGCGCAATTGGTCGTACTCCTCCTTGAACGACGCGCCGCTCGCCAGCCTCGGGTGATGCGAGAGGATCATGAAGTAGAAATCTCGCCAGATGAGTTCCGATAGCCACGTGGCCGACCCACTTCCGTCCGGTTGTAGCGACATCTCATGGGCGAACCGTGCCAGCGTGCGAATCGAGATGGTGCCGAAGCGCAGATGCACCGACAGATAGCTCGGGCCTTTGGCCGCCGGAAAATCGCGCCGCTCGGCGTAGCGGTCAATGCGCGTCACGAAGTCGTCGAGCAGATGTTGCGCGCCGCTCATACCCGTGGGCAAGTCCAGTTCCGCAAGATTGCCGGGCGCGAAGCCGAGTTGATGAACCGTCGGCAACTGCCGGTCGAGCTTTGGCGGCAGCGCGGCCAAATGGCTCATGTAACTTTCGACTGAATACGGTTCGAGATCGAAGCTCGTCAATTGCTTGAGCCACGCGTTCTTGTACGGCGTGAACACCGTGAATGGCTTGTTCTGGCCAGTCAACAGTTCCGCGCGCTCGAAAATCACCTGATCCTTGAACGTCAGCCACTGGCGTCCCGCTTCGGCGAGACGCTCGCGCACCGTCTCGTCGCGTTCCATAGCGGCGGGCTCGTAGTCATGATTCGCAAATACCACATCCACTCGAAGCTCGTTGGCGAGCTTCGGTACGAGAGCCGCCGGATCGCCGTACAGCACAATGAGGCCGCCACCGTGAGCGCGCAGCGCGTCATCGAGTTCGCGCAACGACGCAAGAATGAACTCGATGCGGCGATCTTGCGCTTGCGTGCCCGGATGGCGCACCTGCCACTTGTCGATCAGCGGCTGCAGGATCGTCGTGTCGAACACGAACACGCACCAGACGCGCTCACAATGTTTGAGCGCGTAGTACAGCGCGGCGTTGTCGGTGCTGCGCAGGTCGCGGCGGAGCCAGACCAGACCGGTATCGAAGGTGTCGTTCAGTCGTCGGGCGCGTGTCATCGGAATGTGGTGCGGCAAATGGCTGCGCGCCCGCCCTCGGCTTCGAGGGGCGGGCGCGGATCAGGCGGAGCGCAAGTGTCGCGCCGCTTCGACGGGAGCTGTTGAGCGGCTCGCCGACGTCGCAGCTTACGCGACTTGCAAACGAACCGCGACGTTGTTGCGCGTGGCGTTCGAGTACGGACAAACCTGGTGAGCCGCGTCGACCAGTTGCTTGGCCGCATCCGCATCGAGGCCCGGCAACGAGATGCGCAGATCGATGTCCAATGCGAAACCGCCGTTGTCGTTCGGGCCGATGCCGACTTCAGCGGTGACTTGCGTATCGGCGGGCAATGTCTGCTTGCTCTGGCCGGCGACGAACTTCATCGCGCTTAGAAAACACGCCGAATAGCCGGCGGCGAACAACTGCTCCGGGTTCGTGCCGGCTGCGCCGTTGCCGCCGAGTTCGCGCGGCGCCGCGAGCTTAACGTCCAACGCATTATCCGACGACACTGCACGGCCGTCGCGGCCACCGGTGCTCGTTGCGCTCGCTTTGTAAAGGATGTTCATTGTGCTGCTCCTTGATCCGGTTTATGAAGGTCTGCATGTTTGCCGCTTTCGCTTGCCCGCCGTTCCGACACAGTGTTCTCGAAGCGGCATGCGATAAAGATAGTACACAAATCATTTGTGTGCAAATGAAATTTTGCATCGCGCCGATAGCGGGCGTTTTACCGCTAGCGCTGCCTAATGGTCCATGTAGTCGTTGAGCGTGGTACGCAGACGCGTCAGATCGTCGCGCAAACGCAGCAGGAATTCTGGCGTCTGTTGCGTCGCGCAGAAGATCTCAGCGGGCACTTCGCGCGCCTGGCGCTTGAGCGCGGCACCAGCCTTCGTGAGCCGAATGTAGACGAGACGCTCGTCCTCGACTCCGCGTATCCGCTCGACGAGACCCTGCGTCTCGAGTCGCTTGAGCAACGGCGTGACCGTCGCGGAATCCAGGTTGAGGCGTGTGGCCATGTCCTTGACTGTGACGTCGTCGCTCTCCCACAGCACAAGCATCGCCAGATACTGCGGATACGTGAGACCAAGTTTGTCGAGAAGCGGCTTGTACGCCTTGGTCATCGCCAGTGAAGTCGAGTAGAGGGCGAAGCACAGTTGCTCGTCGAGCGTGAAGGGCAAAGTGGGGCGCTGAGTCATCGTGCATCTCGTATCAAAAGGAGTGCGCGCAAATGGATCGCACGCAAACCATTGTGCCGCAAATCGGCGGACGTTGACGAGTGCGGGGAGTAAGAGGATTCGCGAGGCGGGCGCCGCAACGAAGGCGGCGTGCGCGCGGGCGACAGAAAAGCGCCCGCGCCTCTGTACGGCTGTTTAAGGCGCGGTCGTCAGGCCGCCGGTGTGGTCGGCAGGTCCGGCGTCTCGGGCGTTTGCACGCCGTAACAGCCGCGATACGTCGCGTAGAACGAGCAATAGAGCATGGTTGTGACGATCATCGTAGCGGGCATCAGGACGGCGAATGCGAACTCTCCGGCGCCGAGCGCCTGCATCAACGCGGACAAGCCGAGCGACACCGTCATTGCCACGGCAAACCACAGCGCGCCGAACACGATGAACGCCCCGCGATTGCGCCAGCAACTCACCAGGCTGAAGAACATCGCCTTGATCGGCGGCACGTCATGCCACGCCGCGAGAATGGGCGAGAACCAGAAAAGCATCGCCACCGGAATATAGAACGCGAACGCCGTCACCACGGCCAGCGGCATATTGCTGTTGGCCACTGCCTCGGGATCCATGGCCGCGCCCGCGCCGAGCATCACCTTCAGCAACATGCCGCCGTCAGCGAGCGCCGAACCGGCCAGCACCACAGCCATTGCGATGACGTAGAACACGCCGAGCACGATCAGTCGCCTGGCAACCACCGGCCCATAGGAACGAAACCCATCCACGAGGATGGTGGGAAACACCGGCTTTCCGGCAATCGTATTGCGGCATGCGGCCATGAAGCCGACGGCGACGCCCGGAATGAACGCCAGCGGCAACACACTGCCGACTAGCGGGATTTGCGCCACCAGCGTCATCACCAACAGATAGGTGAAGAACAGCGTCAGGAATGCGAGCGGATTCTTGCGGAACAGCCAGATACCTTGCCGGAACCATACATAGCCGGTTTTCGCGGGGACTTCGATCAGTTGCATGAGGTATGAATGCCTGGAAGTGCGACGCCGGACAGGCGTTCGCGCAGAATGCGCTCGAAATGGCCGGGGTCGTGCGGTTTGAGCAGTTCGGCCGCGCGCGGCAGATGAAAATCATACAGGCGCGAGACCCAGAAACGGTATGCGCCGGCGCGCAGCATGTCGCCCCAATGGCGATTTTCTTCGACGGTGAACGGGCGCACGGTCTGATACGCGCGCAGCATGGCCTCGGTGCGCGCCGGATCGAGCTTGCCGGTGGCGAGGTCGACGCACCAGTCGTTGACGGTCACCGCGACGTCGAACAGCCACTTGTCGCAGCCGGCAAAATAAAAGTCGAAGAAGCCGCCGAGGCGCACTTCGTGGCCCGTCTCGGGCGCGGCGTGCGCAAACATGGCGTTGTCGCGAAACAGATCGGCGTGGCACGGACCCTCGGGCAGCGCGGCGTAGTCCGCCGACGCAAAAAACGCCTCCTGATGCGCGAGTTCCGACGACAGCAGTTCGCGTTGCTCGCCTTCGAGAAACGGCAGGATGGTCGGCACCGTTTCCTTCCACCACGGCAAGCTGCGCAGGTTCGGTTGATAGCCGGTGTAATCGCGTCCCGCCAGATGCATGCGCGCCAGCATCTGCCCGACTTCGATGCAGTGTTCGACGCCAGGCGCCAACTCCGGCTTCCCTTCGAGTTTCGTGACGATGGCCGCGGGTTTGCCGTGCAGCATGCCGAATAGCGCGCCGTCCTCGCGCGGCATCGGGTCCGGCACCGGCACACGGTGCGCCGCAAGATGCCGCATCAGATCGAGATAGAAAGGCAGTTGTCGAGCGGTCAGCTTTTCGAAAATCGTGAGGACGTATTCGCCGCGCGTCGTCGTCAGAAAAAAGTTGCTGTTTTCGATGCCGGACGTAATGCCGCGAAACTCGACGACTTCGCCGAGATCGTAATGGCGCATCCAGTCTGCTAGTTGGGATTCAGTGACAGCGGTGAAGACAGCCATGCGGGAAACGTCAGGTCAGGTTGGTCGGGCTGGCGCGATGCGGCCAGCGGGATACGTGCGGTGGTGAAAGCAGTGTGGAACGCGCGTTCAGGCAGGCCCGAAAGAGCCGCGGGATTCAGGGCAACACCGGCGGGATTCACGTCAACAGCAACGGCGACGCACGTCGGCGCAGGTGCGTTGATGGGGCGGCGCCGGCGCCCCGTTGCGCATCAATAACTGAGATTCACCGACGGCAAACGCGTGCTCGCGCGGCCGTTGTCGCGCACCGTAGGCGATGTGTCGAGCGGCGCACTCATGTGGTAGCGCGTGCCCAGGTTCGAATGCACGTTGATTTCAACAGGCTTGCCTTTGTCGCGGTATTCGGTGATTTCGGTGCCGTTGGCGCTGCGTTCGTAAAAACTCGGCGTGCGCGGGACGTTGATTTCGACCTTCGAGCTGACCTGGGCAGCCGGCCGATTGATCTTCTCCAGGTCGGGCAGGCCGGCGCGTTCGTTGGCGGACTGCGGTGCGCCAGCGGGCGGAGTGTCGTCGACAGGTTGGGCAGCCATCGCGGCGTTGCCAAAGGCAAGGGCCAGTGCAACGGCGACGGGAAGGAGCGGCTTCATGGTGATTCTCCGAAATGGTGCCCCGATTCTAGCAAATCCGGCTTGTGCCACGGGCGCGATCGCCTTATTTTGCGCCGCTTTCGCGCGACGCGCCCGCAATCTTGCGAGCGCTGTGGGGGCAGGTAGGGCGCGCGCCGCGAGGTCATTTGGCGATCACCGGTTCCGTGGTAATGTCGTCTCATCAATCGAGGCGAATGAAGATGAACAACGATACCAATCAACGCGCGGTGCAGACTCCCGCCAACAGCTTCCCGACCGAATCCTTCGACGATGCTGCCGAGGCCGTCACGCGCCTCTCGGCGATTTACGAAGCGAACACCTCGTTCCTGCGCGACGCCTTCGCGCGCTATCGCCGCAACGAACTGTTTGAGCGCCGCGTGCGCGCCTGCTATCCGTTCGTGCGCGTCTGCACGGAAGTCAATACACATATCGACTCGCGCCGTTCCTACGGTTTCGTCGCCGGGCCTGGCGTGTTCGAGACGACCGTGACGCGGCCTGATCTGTTCGGCAACTACTATCGCGAGCAATTGCGTCTGCTGGCGAAGAACCATCATGTGAAGATCGAAGTCGGGGTATCGAATCAGCCGATTCCAATTCATTTTGCGTTTGCCGAGGGCATTCATCTTGAAGGCGATCTGGACCGCGAGCGCCTGTTCCTGATGCGCGATGTGTTCGACACGCCTGATCTTGCATTGCTCGACGACCGCATCGTCAACGGCACATACGAGCCGCTGCCGGGCGAGCCGTATCCGCTCGCGCTTTTTACGGCGGCGCGGGTCGATTTTTCGCTGCATCGGCTGAAGCATTACACGGCAACGTCGCCCACGCATTGCCAGAACTACGTGCTGTACACGAACTACCAGTTCTATATCGACGAGTTCGTCAAACTCGGCCGCACGATGATGGCCCATACCGACGACGAGGAACTGCGCGCGTATCGCACAGAATACACGTCGTTCGTTGAACCGGGCGACGTGGTTACGTACAACGAGAATCTCGGCGAGCAGGCGCAGGAAGGCACCGCGCCGCCGCGTCTGCCGCAGATGCCCGCGTATCACTTGAAGCGCGCGGACGGCAGCGGCATCACGATGATCAACATTGGCGTCGGGCCTTCGAACGCGAAGACCATCACCGATCACATCGCCGTGCTGCGTCCGCATGCATGGATCATGCTGGGCCACTGCGCGGGGCTGCGCAATACGCAGCGCCTCGGCGACTACGTGCTCGCGCACGGCTATGTGCGCGAGGACCACGTGCTGGACGCTGACTTGCCGTTGTGGGTGCCGATTCCGGCGCTCGCCGAAGTGCAGGTCGCGCTGGAGCGCGCGGTCGCGCAAGTCACGCAACTGGACGGCGTCGAATTGAAGCGCGTGATGCGCACGGGCACCGTCGCGAGCGTGGACAACCGCAACTGGGAATTGCGCGATCATCGCGAGCCGGTGCAGCGGCTGTCGCAAAGCCGTGCGATCGCGCTCGACATGGAAAGCGCGACCATCGCCGCGAACGGTTTCCGTTTCCGCGTGCCTTACGGCACGTTGCTGTGCGTATCCGATAAACCGTTGCACGGCGAACTGAAGCTGCCTGGCATGGCCGACCAGTTCTATCGCGCGCAGGTCGACCAGCATCTGCAGATCGGCGTGAAAGCCATGGAACTGTTGCGCATGAACGGGCTGCATCGTTTGCACAGCCGCAAACTGCGCAGTTTCGCGGAAGTCGCGTTTCAGTAAGCGGGGCGTTTTGGCGCGCGGTTTTTGCGGCGCTCGCGCGAGCCAGGCGCGTTCAAATGTAAGGCCGCGGCTATTGCCCGAAGCCGGTCAGCCCGATCAGGCTGCCGGCGGCCAGCAGCCATAGCGGATGAATGCGCGTCTTGAGTGCAAGCGCCGCGGTGAAGGCGGTGATCGCCCACGCAATCGCCGTAGAGTCCGACGCTTCTGCAATCAGCGCCGCGCTCGCCGCGACGATGCCGGCCGTCACCGGCACCAGTCCCAATTGCGCGTAACGCCGCCACGGACGGTCCTTGAACCGATCCCACGCGTGCAGCGCGAGTATCGTCACGATCGACGACGGCCCGAACTTCGCGATCGAGCTTACCAACATGCCCGGCCAACCGGCCACATGCCATCCGACCAACGTCACGATCATCAGATTCGGTCCCGGCGCGGCCTGTGCGAGCGCGAACAACGCGCTGAATTCGCTGGCCGGCATCCAGTGATGCACCTCGACCACCTGACGCTGCATCTCCGGAAGGATGGTGTTGCCGCCGCCGAATGCGAGCAACGAAAGCTGACTGAAAATGATGGCGAGAGAAACGAGCGTGTCGTTCATTGTGCGTTCCTCGATGCGATGTAAATGCTGAGCGGCGTCAGCACGAGCATGGTGGGTAACAGCGGCAGCCGCATGATCGCGATGGCAACGAAGCCGAGCGCGGCGATGAGCGCGGCCAACGGTTTATTGCGCAATGGCAGCAGGATTTTCACGGCCATCGAGACCAATAGACCCGCCGCGGCCGCAGCAAGACCGGCAAACAGATGGCGCACATGCGGGTCGTCCTGCGTGTGCTCATACAACACGCCAAGACCGATCACCACGAGCGACGGCCCGGCAATCAGTCCAAGCAATCCGGCGAGAGCGCCCGGAATGCCGCGAAAACGCATGCCGACGGCCACCGACAAATTGATCACATTGCCGCCTGGCAAGAATTGGCACAGCCCCAGCAGATCGGTGAAATCTTCGGCGCTCAGCCAGCGGCGCTGGTCGACCAAAGCGCGGCGCGCGAGTGGCAAGGCGCCGCCGAATGAGATGAGGCCGAGGCCGAGAAAACCGCCGAAGATTTCCCGCAACGTGGGCCTGGGCCCGCTGGCGGAGTCGAACGAGGTGAGATCGTGGTCCATGTCTTTTGGCTTCCAGTTCAAGCTCAGGAGGTTAGCGCCGAACCATCGCGGGGCAAAACGATTTTTACGCGCGCCTTTGTGACTTACAATCACAAGCATGGCTCGTAATCTCCCTCCCTTTCCCGCGCTGCGCGCCTTTGAAGCAGCGGCGCGGCACGAAAGCTTCACCGCGGCGGCAAACGAACTCCATGTGACGCACGGTGCAATCAGCCGGCAAGTCGCGGCGTTCGAATCGTGGCTCGGCGTGCAGGTGTTCCAGCGTCACGGCAAGCGGGTGCGTCTCACGGTCGACGGCCGCCGCTATTTGTCCACCGTGCAAGCCGCGTTCGACAGCATCGCGCACGCCACCGATCAACTGCGCGATACCGGCGTCGTGCATGTTCTGCGCGTGAATGCGCTGCCCACGTTCGCGATGAAGTGGCTGCTACCGCGCCTGCATCAATTCCAGCGCAAGGTGCCGAACGTCGAGTTGCGGCTCGCGACGTCGAACGCGCCAGTCGAAACATTGGATAGCTTCGACGTGGCAGTGCGACGCGGTCCCGCGCATTGGTCGAACTGCGTAAGTGGCCAGTTTCTTGGCGAGAGCGAGATTCCAGTATGCAGTCCCGCATTGCTGCAGCGCTCGCCGATCAAGGCCGCCGACGACCTCGCGCGGCACGTGCTGCTGCACTCAGACACGCGGCCTGACGCGTGGGGCAACTGGTTATCGGCCGCGGGCGTGACGGCGAAGTGCCGGAAGAAGCAATCGTTCGATCACTTCTATCTGGCCTTGCAGGCCGCGGTGGATGGACTCGGCGTGGCGCTCGGTCCATTGCCGCTACTAGCCGATGAACTCGCGTCCGGCCGGCTCGTGATGCCGCTGGCGGGGCCGCGCATCGACGCGCGCGGGTATTGGTGGGTTGCGAGGCGGGAGGTTGCGCATGCGCCGCTCGTGGCGCAGTTCTGCGAATGGTTGCAAGCGCAAGGTGATCAAACGGATGAGGCGAAAACGCAAGCGGGCAGCACTGAGGCTGCCCGCTTGAGTGGATGAGTGAGTGATTTCGCGCGCGAGCGCGAGGCTCACGCGTTACAGATAGAACATTCGGTCTTCTTCGGCCTTGGTGGGCTGCGGCTCTGCGCCTTCGCGATCTTCGTAGAACTTCAGCACCGCTTCGAGCACCTGGTCCGGGTCGTCGATCACCTGCATCAGGTCGATGTCGGTCGGATTGATGAGGCCCATGGGCGTCAGCGAGTTCTTGAACCACGCAAGCAGGCCTTCCCAGAACTCCGCGCCCACCAGAATGATCGGCACGTGGCGCGACTTCTTGGTCTGAATAAGCGTGAGCACTTCCGCGAGTTCGTCAAGCGTGCCGAAGCCGCCGGGCATCACGATCACCGCATCCGAATTCTTCACGAACGTGACCTTGCGCGTGAAGAAGTGACGAAAGCGCAGCGAGATATCTTGCCACTGATTACCCGATTGCTCATGCGGCAGCTCGATGTTCAACCCGACTGAAGGCGCCTTGCCTGCATGAGCGCCTTTGTTCGCGGCTTCCATGATGCCTGGGCCGCCGCCGGAGATCACGGCGAAGCCTGCGTCCGAGAGCTTTCGCGCAATTTGCGTGGCCAGTTTGTAGTACGGCGAATTGGGTTTCAGGCGCGCTGAACCATAGATGCTGACAGCCGGACGAATCTCCGAGAGGTACTCGGTCGCCTCGATAAACTCTGCCATAATCGTGAACATCTGCCACGATGCGCGGGCCTTTTTTGCCGTTGCGCGCTCTTGATCTGCGAGTGATCGCAGACTCGGAATCACTTTTCTCTTAGTCATAATGCCTGAAGAACGAAGCCTTGAAGGTAAGACCCTGCTATTGGTCGACGGTTCGAGTTATCTGTACCGGGCCTACCATGCGATGCCTGATCTGCGCGGGCCCGATGGTGGCCCCACGGGTGCGCTCTACGGGATGATCAACATGCTGCGGCGCATGCGCAAGGAAGTCACAGCAGAGTATAGCGCGTGCGTGTTCGACGCCAAGGGCAAAACGTTTCGCGACGACTGGTATCCCGACTATAAGGCGAATCGTCCATCCATGCCGGACGATCTCTCGCGGCAGATCGAGCCGATTCATGTGGCCGTGCGTGCGCTCGGCTGGCCGCTTCTGATGATCGACGGCGTGGAAGCCGACGACGTAATCGGCACGCTCAGCACCGAAGCGGAAAAGCGCGGCATGAACGTGATCGTGTCGACTGGGGACAAGGATCTGGCGCAGCTCGTGTCGGATCATGTCACCCTCATCAATACGATGACCAACGAGAAACTCGACCGCGCCGGCGTGCTTGCGAAGTTCGGCGTGCCGCCGGAGCGCATCGTCGACTACCTGTCGTTGATCGGCGATACCGTGGACAACGTGCCTGGCGTCGAGAAATGCGGGCCGAAAACCGCGCTCAAATGGCTCGCGCAATATGAGTCGCTGGATGGCATCGTTGCACATGCAGAGGAAATTAAAGGTGCGGTAGGAGACAATCTGCGACGTGCGCTCGATTTCCTGCCGATGGCGCGCAAGCTCGTCACGGTCGAACGCAATTGCGATTTGACCGAGCACATCGCGTCGATCGAGGACAACCTGCAGAGCCGGCAGGAATCGCGCGAGGAACTGCGCGACGTGTTCACGCGCCACGGCTTCAAGACCTGGCTGCGCGAAGTCGAAATTGCCGATGCGGTGGAAGGCCCGGAAACCGACGTGCCGCCGGCGCTCACCATCGATCACGAACGTCACTATGAAACCGTGCAGACGTGGGAGCAACTCGACGCGTGGCTGCAAAAAATCAACGCGGCAGAGCTGACTTCGTTCGACACCGAAACCACGTCGCTCGATCCCATGACCGCGCAGATCGTGGGTCTGTCGTTGTCGGTCGAGGCGGCCCATGCCGCTTATGTCCCGGTTGCGCATCGCGGCCCGGACTCGCCCGCGCAATTGCCGCGCGACGAAGTGCTGGCCAGGCTCAAGCCGTGGCTCGAAAGCGCGGAGCACAAGAAAGTCGGTCAGCATCTGAAGTACGACGAGCAGGTGCTGGCTAATTACGGCATCGACATGCGCGGCGTCGAACATGACACGCTGCTGCAATCGTACGTGCTCGAATCGCATCGTCCGCACGACATGGACAACCTCGCGTTGCGCCATCTGGGCATCAGGACGATCAAGTATGAAGACGTTGCGGGCAAGGGCGCGCAACAAATCGGTTTCGACGAAGTCGCGCTGGACAAAGCCGCCGAATACGCGGCGGAAGACGCCGACATCACGTTGCGTCTGCATCGGGCGCTGTATCCGCAACTTGCCGCGGAGAAGACGCTCGATCATGTCTATCGCGACATTGAAGTGCCCACGTCGCGCGTATTGCGCAAGATGGAGCGTTCGGGCGTATTGATCGACGCGGAAAAACTGCGTCAGCAAAGCAGCGAAATCGCCGCGCGCCTAATCGAGTTGGAGAGTCAGGCATACGTGCTCGCTGGCGGCGAATTCAATCTCGGCTCGCCGAAGCAGATCGGTCAGATCTTCTTTGAGAGACTGGAGCTGCCGGTCGTCAAGAAGACGCCGAGCGGCGCGCCTTCCACCGACGAAGAAGTGCTGCAAAAGCTTGCCGAAGATTATCCGCTGCCGAAAATCCTGCTGGAACACCGCGGTTTGTCGAAGCTGAAATCGACATATACCGACAAGCTGCCGCGCATGGTCAACGCCACGACGGGCCGCGTGCACACGAATTACGCGCAGGCCGTCGCGGTCACGGGGCGACTTGCGTCGAACGATCCGAACTTGCAGAACATTCCCGTGCGCACCGGCGAAGGCCGTCGCATTCGCGAGGCATTCATTGCGCCGCCGGGGCACAAGCTCGTCTCCGCGGATTACTCGCAGATCGAGTTGCGCATCATGGCGCACATTTCCGGCGACGAATCGCTGCTGCGCGCGTTCTCGCAAGGCGAAGACATTCACCGTGCGACCGCCGCGGAAATTTTTAGCGTGACGCCGCTCGAAGTGTCGAACGATCAGCGGCGCGTGGCCAAGGTCATTAACTTCGGCCTGATCTATGGCATGAGCTCGTTCGGCCTCGCATCCAATCTGGGCATTACGCGCGATGCCGCGAAGCTGTATATAGACCGCTATTTCGCACGTTATCCGGGCGTCGCTCGCTATATGGACGAAACGCGTTTGAGCGCGAAGGCCAAGGGTTATGTGGAAACCGTGTTCGGCCGCCGCCTGTGGCTGCCCGAGATCAACGGCGGCAACGGTCCGCGCCGCCAGGCCGCCGAGCGCGCGGCAATCAATGCGCCAATGCAAGGCACGGCTGCCGACCTGATCAAGCTGTCGATGATCGCCGTGCAGAAGTGGATTGAACAATCCAGGATCGGCACGCGCATGATCATGCAGGTGCACGACGAACTGATTCTCGAAGTGCCGGACGAAGAACTGTCCGACGTGCGCAAGCGCCTGCCCGAGTTGATGTGCGGTGTCGCCGCGCTGAAAGTCCCGCTGGTCGCCGAAGTGGGCGCCGGGCTCAACTGGGAAGAAGCGCATTGACGAGCGTGTGACGGCGCGCGATATCGTCGTGTGCATGTCACACATGCGTATTGGCGGCTTGTGACAACCCGTGCCGCTCACGGACAATCGGTAAGACGCGTGCCCCTGGCGCGCGATCACGACGCACAACCCATCGGCAAACACGGAGAGTTCAATGCATCGTTTTATCGTCGTTGGCGGAGGCGCGGGGGGGCTGGAGCTGGCAACTCGCTTGGGCGATCGCTACGCGGCCCACAAGAATAAAGGCGGTGCGCGGGCGCAAGTGACGCTCGTCGACCGCAATCCGACGCATATCTGGAAGCCGCTGCTGCATGAAGTGGCGGCCGGCAGTATGGACCCTTTCACGCAGGAACTCGAGTACGCAGCGCAAGCGCGCTGGCATGGCTTCGAGTTTCAGCAGGGCGAGCTGACCGGTCTCGACCGCGCGAACAAGCGTCTGACATTGGGTACCGTTCTCGACGACGACGGCGCCGAACTGCTGCCCGAGCGCCAGCTCGAATACGACACGCTGATCATTGCGATCGGCAGCACGACGGCATTCTTCGGCGTGAAAGGCGCGTCGGAATTTTCCCTCGCACTCGACACGGTCAGCCAGGCCGAGCGCTTTCGCAAGCGGCTTATCGCGGCTTGCATGCGGGCCGAGCATCAGGTGCATGAGCCGGTCGAATCGGGACTGGGCACGTCGCCTTCTTCAGAGCCGCGGATTCAGGTGGCGATTGTCGGCGGCGGCGCGACCGGCGTCGAACTCTCGGCCGAGTTGCGCAATACGGCGCAGGTGTTGTCCGCGTATGGCTTGCACAAGCTCGACCCGCGGCACGACGTGGGCATCGTGCTGATCGAAGCGGGGCCGCGCATCTTGCCGGCTTTACAGGAGCGCGTGTCGACGGCCACCGCTGAGTTGCTTACCAAGCTCGGCGTCAAGCTGATGACGAGCGAAACCGTGGCCGAAGTCGCACCGGGCATCATCCGCACGGCGAGCGGTAAAACAGTGCGCGCGGATCTGACCGTGTGGGCTGCGGGCATCAAGGCGCCCGCCATTTTGAGCCAGCTCGACGGCCTGCCGGTCAACCGGCTCGGTCAGCTCAACGTGCGCCGCACGCTGCAAACCGAAATCGACAACGACATCTTTGCGCTCGGCGATTGTGCTGCTTGCCCGTGGCCAGGCAACGAGAGGAACGTGCCGCCGCGTGCACAAGCCGCGCATCAGCAGGCGAGTTTTCTGCTGAAGGCGCTGGCGGCGCGGCTCGAGAACAGGCCGCTGCCAGAGTTCACGTATCGCGACTTTGGCTCTCTGGTGTCGCTTGGGCACTTCAGCGCGGTCGGCAATCTGATGGGCGGCGTGATCGGCGGCAATATGCTGATCGAAGGCCTGTTTGCGCGCTTCATGTACATGTCGCTGTACCGGCTGCATATCGCCGCGCTACACGGCTATGCGCGGATGGTGCTCGATACCTTCGCGCACTGGCTGCGGCGCACCACCTTGCCGCGCGTCAAGCTGCACTGAGGGCAGGGCGCGCTAGAGGTCGCACGCTGCATCTGCAACAGGACACGCGCGAGGCGTATCCTGTTGCCTCCAACGTTCACCGAGGAGCGCCGCATGCTGAACCCCGATGTCGACAGTCTGGTCCCGCACGTTCCCTTCAATCGACGCACGTTCATCAAGGCCGCGCTCGGCACCGGTTTTGCGGCTGCCGTGTTGCCGGTGTCGGCACAAACCATCCATACCGATAGCGAGGGCCTCGAAGCCGGTGAGATTGCCGTGCGCTCGGGCGGCACGCTCGTGCCGGCGTACCGCGCGCAGCCGAAGGGCAAGACGCATTTGCCGGTGATCATCGTGATTCATGAGGCGTTCGGCGTGCATGAGCATATCGCCGATGTTTGCCGGCGCTTTGCGAAGCTCGGCTATCTGGCCATCGCGCCGGATCTGTTTGTCCGCGAAGGCGATCCGATGGCGCTCCCGACCATCCAGCAAATCAGCCAGCAGATTCTGAGCAAGGTGCCGGACGACCAGGCGCTGGGCGATCTCGACGCCGCCGTTGCGTGGGCCGGTGAGCATGGCGGCGATCTGAACCGGCTCGGCGTGACCGGTTTCTGTTGGGGCGGCCGCATCGCGTGGCTGTATGACGAACACAATCCGCGGCTGAAGGCGGCGGTCGCGTGGTATGGGCGCGTTGCCGGCGACCGCACGGCGACGACGCCCGCGAATCCGCTCGACCGCGTCGGCGATCTTCATGCGCCGGTGCTCGGCCTCTATGGCTTGCAGGATCAAAGCATTCCGCAGGACTCGCTCGAGCAGATGAAGCGGGCGATCGCGCAAGGGCCGCAAGTGGCGCGCGGTTCGCAATTCGTCGTGTATGACGATGCGGGCCATGCGTTTTTTGCGGACTACCGGCCGAGCTACAAGAAGGCCGATGCCGAAGACGGCTGGCGTCGGGCGCTAGCCTGGTTCAGGCAGCATGGGGTGGCTTGAGGTTTTGAGCTTGTGGTTTGACGCCCTTCCGACTAGCGTCGCTCGCTGCACGAAAACATGAAAAAGGCCGTTGCCGCTTATGCGCGGCAACGGCCTTTTGCTTTGCTATCCGCGCGTTGTACCGAGGATCTAAGGATTCGGCCCGGTCGCGACCGGCCGCTTCGGATCCGAACTCCACTCGCTCCACGATCCCGCGTAGAGCGCCGCGCCGTGCAAACCGGCGACTTCCATCGCCAGTGCATTGACGCATGCCGTCACACCCGAGCCGCATTGCAGGACGACATGTTCCGGCGGCGTACCGCCCAGCAGCGCATGGAACTCGTCGCGCAGCGTGTGGGCCGACTTGAAGCGGCCGTCGGCGGTGAGATTGTCCTTGAAGAAGCGATTGAGCGCGCCGGGAATATGACCGCCCACGGCATCCAGCGTCTCGTTCTCGCCGCGATACCGATCGGCCGCGCGCGCGTCGACCACCACGCGCTCCTTCGAGCCGAGATTGCGCTCGAGCATCTGCGCGTCGACGGTGACGGAAAGCGGCGCCCCTGCTTTGAAGTCGCCCGTGTTCTGCGGTGGCGCGTCTTGCGTCAACGGCTGGCCGGCGGCTTCCCACGCCTGCAGTCCGCCGTCGAGCAGCGCGACCGCGTCGTGACCGAGCCAGCGCAGCAGCCACCAGGCGCGCGCGGCGTACATGCCGCCTTGCGCGTCATAAGCGACAACTTGCTGACCTTGCTTCAGCCCGCGCGATTCCAGCGTTTCAACCAGACGCGCGCGATCCGGCAACGGATGACGCCCGTTGGCGCCGTTCTTCGGCCCAGAGAGATCGCGCTCGAGATGCAGATAATGCGCACCGGGCAGATGTCCGGCGAGATAGGCTTTTTCGCCGGCTTCGGGGTCGGCCAGATCAAAGCGGCAGTCGATGACAAACACGCTGCCCGGCGCATCGGCGAGCCGTTCCGCGAGATTCGTCGCGGAGATCAAAGTGGTGTAGTGAGTGTGGGGCATGACGTTTCCTCGATGCGGGCAATGACGGTTCCCTGCCGGCGGCCTCGTGACGCGACCGGATGGCCGGGCTACATTGCTAGTCTAAACAAAAAAGACGGGCCGAAGCCCGTCTTTCCACGCATTGATGCTGCTCGCGCAAGAACCGGATAAAGCGCCGTTAGGCGTGAGAGACCGTCAAGTCAGATCGTGCCCAGCTCACGTCGCAGAAACTCGTGGAAGTGCTGCATGCCGTCTTCCATCGGGCTTTGATACGGACCGACCTGCGACTCACCGCGTTCCATCAGCGCGCGGCGGCCGGCGTCCATGCGCTCGGCAATCTCGTCGTCTTCGCGGGCCGTTTCCATATAGGCGGCGCGCTCGGCTTCGACGAACTCGCGCTCGAACAACGCGATTTCCTCAGGGTAATAGAACTCCACGACATTGGTGGTTTTCTGCGGACCGCGCGGAATGAGCCAGGACACGACCAGCACGTGCGGATACCACTCGATCATGATGCCCGGGTAGTACACCATCCAGATCGCGCCGAATTCCGGGGGATTACCGCCGCGAAAACGCAGCACTTCGTCGTGCCATTTGCGGTACGTCGGGCTACCCGGCTGCTCAAGATCCTTGTGCACGCCGACCGTTTGCACGCTATACCACTCGCCGAATTCCCACGTGAGATCGTCGCAATTGACAAAGCTGCCGAGGCCCGGATGGAACGGCGCGACGTGGTAGTCCTCCAGATAGACCTCGATGAAGGTCTTCCAGTTGTAGTTGCACTCGTGCACTTCGACGTGATCGAACATGAAGCCCGAGAAGTCGAAGTGTTGGCGGGTACCGAGGCTAGCCAGATCGCGCGCGACGTTGCGGCCTTGTGCTTCGAACAGCAGCCCTTGCCAGTTTTGCAGCGGCGTTGCACCGAGATTCAGGCAGGGGTTGTCCGCGAAATGCGGAGCGCCGAGAAGCTGGCCGTTCAGATCGTACGTCCAGCGATGCAGCGGACAGACGATATTCTCCGCGTGGCCGCGGCCGTTGAGCATGATGGCCTGCCGGTGACGGCACACGTTCGACAGCAGTTCGACTTGCGACTGCTGGTTACGAACGAGCACGCGCCCCTCGCTTTCGCTGGGCAAGGCAAAATAATTCCCCACCTCGGGCACCATGAGATCGTGCCCGACGTAACGGGGACCTTTCCTGAAAAGGGTTTCGATTTCGCGCGTTAGAAGCGCTTCGTCAAAGTAAGCCGTGACTGGCAGTTGGCTGTGAACAGACCGCAACTGCAATGCATTGCTCAGATTGGACATTCCCACTCCCGATGAAGACGTGAAAGCAGTGAACAACCCAACCATCGAAGATTCGATTTAGGGAGCCCGAGATTATACCTGTTTCCCCCTCCTTGGGACAGTTAAGTCACTGATTTGGGTCAAAAATGTTGGGAAAGTTCGGTGTTTTCGACGCAGACCAATAGATTTTTTTCTGCGAGACTGGCAGGGCGGCTAGTGGCAGACGGGCGGCCTGAAGGTGGGCTGGCAAATCGGATTTGTCGCTTTTGCCGTAGAATGTCCGACTTGTTTTAATTTTGCGACTATTCATGGCAAAGACCGCGTCGAACGATACCGCTGCGGCGCCGGCCGAAGGCGTCGACACCACGCCGCTGCCCGAGAATTACGAGGCGGCACAGGCTGAGCTGGAAGGGCTGGTTGCGCGCATGGAAAGCGGCAATCTCAGCCTCGAAGAGTCGCTTTCCGCCTATCGGCGCGGCGCGGCTCTGGTGGCGTTTTGCCAGCAGCAGCTCGAGAAGGTGGAGCAGCAGGTGCGCGTGCTCGACGGTGAGACGCTCAAGCCGTTGCCCGTGAATACAGCAGGAACAGCCGCTACTGAAAGCGGGGACGACCTATGACATTCGAACAATGGATGCGCTCGGTGCTCGAGCGCGTCGAAGCGGCACTCGAACATTATCTGCCGACGGAAACGACTGAGCCCGCGAAGCTGCATGAGGCGATGCGCTATGCGGTGCTGGGCGGCGGCAAGCGGGTTCGCCCGCTGCTGTGCCATGCGGCCGGCGAATTGACCGGGGCGCGCCCTGAGTGCCTCGATGCGGCAGCGGCGGCGCTCGAGATGATCCACGTGTATTCGCTCGTCCATGACGACATGCCGTGCATGGACGACGACGCGCTGCGTCGCGGCAAGCCCACCGTCCACGTCAAGTATGACGAAGCCACGGCGCTGCTGGTTGGCGACGCGTTGCAATCGCAGGCGTTCGTCGCGTTGACCTCAGAGATTCTGGCACCCGTGCAGCAAGCCGCGCTGGTCCGTGAACTGGCTTTCGCGAGCGGTTCGCTCGGCATGTGCGGCGGTCAGGCGATCGACTTGGCGAGCGTCGGTCATACGCTCACGCGCGTGCAGCTCGAAACCATGCACCGCATGAAGACCGGTGCGCTGCTGCGCGCCGCGGTGCGCATGGGCGCGCTGGCGGGCGTTGCGCCGGACGCGGATGCAATGCGTTCGCTCGACGCCTATGCGGCCGCCGTCGGCCTCGCGTTTCAGGTCGTCGACGATATCCTCGACGTCACGACCGATTCCGCGACGCTCGGCAAGACAGCAGGCAAAGACGCGAAGGACGGCAAGCCGACCTACGTGTCGATTATTGGGCTCGACGCGTCGCGTTCGCTCGCAGCGCAGTTGCGTAGCGACGCGCACGCCGCGCTGGCGCCGTTCGGCGCGCGCGCGCAGCGTCTTGCCGAATTGGCCGATCTGGTGGTGAACCGGGTCAGCTGAACGCGAAAGCCCGCCGCCGCGCACCTTTGTCCCCGGGTGCTTGTATGAAGTGCGGGCGCGTAAGTTTTCCTACAATGGAACGACGATGTACGACTTGCTGAAAACCATCGACGACCCGGCAGCTCTGCGCCGCCTTGATCGCCGCCAATTGCAACCGCTTGCCGACGAGTTGCGCGCTTTCGTGCTCGACAGCGTATCGCAGACGGGCGGCCATCTTTCGTCCAACCTCGGCACGGTCGAGTTGACCATTGCTCTGCATTATGTGTTCGACACACCGCATGACCGGATCGTCTGGGATGTCGGCCATCAGACGTATCCGCACAAGATCCTGACGGGCCGCCGCGACAAGATGCACACGCTGCGCCAGTTGGGCGGCATCTCAGGCTTCCCGAAACGCGACGAGTCGGAATACGACACCTTCGGCACCGCGCACTCGAGCACCTCGATTTCGGCCGCGCTCGGCATGGCGGTCGCGAGCAAGCTGCAGGGCGACAACCGCATGGGCATCGCCGTGATCGGCGACGGCGCGATGACGGCGGGCATGGCCTTCGAGGCAATGAACAACGCCGGCGTGGAAGACGACGTGCCGCTGCTCGTCATCCTCAACGACAACGACATGTCGATTTCGCCGCCGGTCGGCGCGCTGAATCGCCATCTTGCGCGCCTGATGTCCGGCCGCTTCTACGCCGCCGCACGCGCGGGCGTCGAACGCGTGCTGCGGGTCGCGCCGCCGATGCTCGATCTCGCCCGCAAGCTCGAAGAACACGCGAAGGGCATGATCGTGCCGGCTACGCTGTTCGAGGAATTCGGTTTCAACTATATCGGCCCGATCGATGGTCACGACCTGGACTCGCTGATCCCCACGCTGCAAAACATCAAGGAGCTGCGCGGTCCGCAATTCCTGCACGTGGTGACGAAGAAAGGTCAGGGCTACAAGCTCGCCGAAGCGGACCCGGTGCTGTATCACGGCCCGGGCAAGTTCAATCCGGCTGAAGGCATCAAGCCGGCCGCAACGCCGTCGAAGAAAACCTACACGCAGGTATTCGGCGAGTGGCTGTGCGACGCCGCGGAACTTGACGCGCGCGTGATCGGCATTACGCCGGCCATGCGCGAAGGCTCGGGTATGGTCGAGTTCGAAAAGCGTTTCCCGGACCGTTATTTCGACGTGGGTATCGCCGAGCAACACGCGGTCACGTTCGCCGGCGGCCTCGCAACGGGGGGCCTGAAGCCGGTCGTCGCGATCTACTCGACGTTCCTGCAACGCGCTTACGATCAACTGATCCACGACGTCGCGCTGCAGAATTTGCCGGTGGTGTTCGCCATCGACCGCGCAGGTCTGGTCGGCGCGGACGGTGCGACGCACGCTGGCGCTTACGACCTCGCGTTCATGCGCTGCATCCCGAACATGATGGTGATGGCCGCGTCGGACGAAAACGAATGCCGCCAGATGCTGTACACGGCGTTGCAGCAGTCGTGCCCGACGGCCGTGCGTTATCCGCGCGGCGCCGGCACGGGTGTCGCGACCGTCAAGCAGATGGCTGCGCTCCCGGTCGGCAAGGGTGAAGTGCGTCGCGAAACGTCGCAGCCGGCTGGCAAGCGCATCGCGATCCTGGCCTTCGGCACGATGGTCGCGCCGTCTCTCGCGGCGGCCGAACAGCTCGACGCCACCGTGGCGAACATGCGCTTCGTGAAGCCGCTCGACGCCGACCTCGTGCGTCAACTGGCGGAAACGCACGACGCCATCGTCACGGTCGAAGAAGGCTGCGTGATGGGCGGCGCTGGCTCAGCATGCGTCGAAGCCCTGCTCGAGAGTGGGGTTATGCGGCCCGTACTACAATTGGGCCTCCCTGACCGCTTCATCGATCACGGAGATCCGGCCAAGCTGCTCTCCGCATGCGGCCTGGACGCCGTGGGCATCGCGAAGTCGATTCGCGAGCGCTTTTTGTCGAGCGGCGCGGTTGGCGGGCAGTCGTCGGTCAAGCGCGTCGCGTAAGTACGTCGATAAGCACGCCGACAAGCAGCTCGACAAGCAGCTCGACAAGCAGCTCGACAAGCAGCTCGACAAGCGAGACGCCAGGCGTCAGGCCACCGGATGCTATGGTGGCCATAGGAATCTCCAACTTGTATCGATGGGCCCCCTAGGCCCATCATCCAACGCCGGCAGGGGCCGGCGTTTGCCGTTGCAGGCCCCGATCTGCACGGCCGCTGAGGACTCCCAAACCTGTCGCTTTGCGACAGTCCCTGAGAGGGGCAGGAAAATTTGGGGCGGGCCAGCGTCTTCTTGAAAGGACAAGAACATGAACCAGATGAACCCCGCCTTTGTGATGCCAGACGTGCAAAGCACGCCCGATACGCGCCAGATTCCGATTCAGCGCGTTGGTGTCAAGGCGGTGCGCCATCCGCTGACGGTGCGCACACAAAGCGGTGACGCGCAGCCGACAATCGGCACATGGAATCTCGACGTGCATT
The DNA here is from genome assembly GCF_002879865.1 of Paraburkholderia rhynchosiae. GTDB lineage: Bacteria > Pseudomonadota > Gammaproteobacteria > Burkholderiales > Burkholderiaceae > Paraburkholderia > Paraburkholderia rhynchosiae. Next base: position 14,341 of record NZ_PNXY01000024.1, on the reverse strand, counting down.
TGCCGGCCGACCAGAAGGGCACGCACATGTCTCGCTTCGTCGCGTTGCTCGAAGAGAACAAGGCGCCGCTCGAACCGGCCACGTTCCGCACGATGCTCGCCGCGATGCTGGACAAGCTCGAGGCCGAAGCTGGCCGCATCGAAGTGTCGTTCCCTTACTTTGTGAACAAGACAGCGCCGGTGTCGGGCGTGCAAAGCCTGCTCGATTACGAGGTCACGCTGACCGGCGAGACGCGCAACGGGGCGGCGCGTCTGTTCGTCAAAGTGCTCGTGCCGGTCACGAGCCTGTGCCCGTGTTCGAAGAAGATCTCGCAGTACGGCGCGCATAACCAGCGCTCGCACGTCACGATCAACGCCGAACTGGCGGGCGACGTCGCCGTGGAAGAGCTGATCTGTATCGCCGAAGAAGAAGCGTCGTGCGAACTGTGGGGTTTGCTCAAACGTCCGGACGAGAAGTTTGTGACCGAACGAGCCTACGAGAATCCGAAGTTTGTCGAAGACCTGGTGCGCGACGTCGCGCAGCGTCTGAATGCGGACGAGCGGATCGTCGCCTATCTGCTCGAAGCTGAAAACTTCGAGTCGATTCACAATCACAGCGCGTATGCGGTGATCGAGCGGGATAAGCGGGTGGTTTGAGACCGCGCGTCAGTTTGTTGGCTGCATGAAAAAGCCGCTTCGGGATGAAGCGGCTTTTGTCGGCGTCAAGAGACAAGAGACGTCCAGTTCAGCGCGCGAGCGACGTCAGGTCCCAGCGCGGCTTCACCGTGAACGCGTAGTCTTTGGCCGATTGATCGGGCCAGCGTTGCAGGCGCAGCGCGCCGGCCAGCGCGATCATCGCGCCGTTGTCCGTGCATAGCGACAAGTCCGGGTAGTGCACATAGAAATTGCGCTTCTGCGCCGCGGCCGAAAGCGCCTCGCGCAGCTGTCGGTTCGCGCCCACGCCGCCCGCCACGACGAGCCGGTTGAGCTTCGTGCGCTTCAGCGCGGCGAGCGACTTGGCTGCCAGCACGTCGACGGCTGCGTCGACGAAACCGCGTGCCAGATCCGCTTTCGCCTGCTCGCAAATGTTCGCGCCGCCGAGCTTCTTTGCGTGCGTGAGCACGGCCGTTTTCAGGCCGCTGAAGCTGAAATCGAGGTCGCCGGAGTGCAGCATGGGGCGCGGCAGCACCACTGCGCCCGGCGTGCCGAACTCCGCCATGCGCGAGACTTCCGGGCCACCGGGATAGCCGAGGCCGAGCAGTTTGGCGGTTTTGTCGAAGGCTTCGCCGGCGGCGTCGTCGAGCGTTTCGCCTAGCGTTTCGTAGACGCCTACGTCCGTTACGCGCATCAACTGCGTATGACCGCCCGATACGAGCAAGGCGACAAATGGAAACGGCGGCGGTTCGTCAACAAGCAGCGGCGACAGCAAGTGCCCCTCAAGATGATGAATGCCGATGGTCGGCTTGTCCCACGCCATAGCCAGCGAATTCGCCACGCTCGCGCCGACCAGCAGCGCGCCCGCGAGCCCAGGCCCTTGCGTATAGGCGATCGCGTCGATGTCGCCGCGAGCCGCGCCCGCGTGTTCCATCACCTCTTCGAGCAATGGCAGCGCGCGCCGGATATGGTCGCGCGACGCCAGCTCCGGCACCACGCCGCCGTACTCCCGATGCATCGCAATCTGCGAGTGCAGCGCGTGCGCGAGCAGGCCGCGTTCCGTGTCGTAGAGCGCGAGACCGGTTTCGTCGCAGGAGCTTTCGATGCCGAGAACGAGCATGATTGGTGGGCTGGAACGGGCCTTTCAATGTGCCCGAAACGCAAAAAGGTAAGCCTGAAAGTATAGCAGCGCGGGCAAGGCGACGCAGACGCGCAGGTACAATGCCGCCCCATGGAATCCTTCGATATCGCTGTGATCGGCGCGGGCGCGGCCGGCATGATGTGCGCAGCCGTGGCCGGCCAACTGGGCCGCCGCGTGGTGCTGATCGATCACTCGCAGCGCCTGGCGGAAAAGATCCGCATCTCCGGCGGCGGCCGCTGCAACTTCACGAATTTGTATGCGGGCCCGGCCAATTATCTGTCGGCGAATCCGCATTTTTGCCGCTCCGCGCTCGCGCGCTACACGCCGCGCGACTTCATGGCGCTCCTCAAGCGCCATCATGTGACGTGGCATGAGAAGCACAAGGGTCAACTTTTCTGCAACGAGTCGAGCGACGCCGTCATCAACGTACTAAAGAGCGAGTGCGACGCGGGACGGGTCGCATGGCGCACGCCGCTGTCGGTCGAACAGGTGAGGCAGGACGTGGAAAGCCGCTTCACGCTCGACACGAACGCCGGTCCGATTGCCGCGCGGGCGCTCGTCGTCGCGACCGGCGGCCTGTCCATTCCGAAGATCGGCGCGACGGATTTTGCGTACCGCCTCGCAAAGGAATTCGGCCACAAGCTAATCGACATGCGCCCCGCGCTGGTCCCGCTGACTTTTGCCGCCGCCGACTGGGAGCCGTTCTCGGCGCTATCCGGCGCGTCTCTGGAAGTGCGGATCGCGACCGGCAACAAGAAGTCCGGGGCGGAATTCGACGAAGACCTGCTACTGACGCACCGCGGTCTTTCCGGCCCCGGCGTGCTGCAAATCTCGAGCTATTGGCAGCCGGGCGAGCCGATCCACATCGATCTGCTGCCGAATCGGGACGCCACGACCGCGCTGCTCGAAGCGAAAACCGGAACGCGGCGCCAGATTGCCAATCTGTTGTCGGAATGGGTGCCGCAGCGGCTTGCTCACGTGTGGCTGGAGACGCACCAGATTCCGGCTGAAGCCCGCGTGGCCGACCTGCCGGATAAGATCCTCCGCCGGATCGGGGAAGCGCTGTCGCGCTGGACGCTCACGCCCAACGGCACCGAGGGCTACCGCAAGGCCGAAGTGACGCGCGGCGGCGTCGACACGCGCGACCTGTCGTCGTCGACGATGATGAGTGCGCGCGCGCCCGGTTTGTACTTCATCGGCGAGGCGGTCGATGTGACCGGCTGGCTCGGCGGCTACAATTTTCAGTGGGCCTGGGCTTCGGGCGTGGCGGCCGGCCAGGCGGCCGCGGAGTATGCCCGAGGGGCTTGACGGCGCAGTGGCTTTGTGACAAAGCTCTGCTATACTCCTGAACCTTTACAAAGTTCCGTTATTGAAAAATGACGACCATCCGCGTAAAAGACAACGAGCCGTTTGAAGTCGCCATGCGCCGTTTCAAGCGCACCATGGAGAAAAGCGGCTTGTTGACAGACCTTCGTGCGCGCGAGTTTTACGAAAAGCCTACGGCTGAACGCAAGCGCAAGAAGGCGGCTGCGGTGAAGCGTCATTTCAAGCGTCTGCGTAGCCAGATGCTGCCAAAGAAGTTCTACTGATTCTGGCGTTGCCGCGGTTCCGATCAAACGGAGCGGCGACATCCAACCGGTGACGGCACAACGGGTGCCGCCACGGAAAACACGGTCTTTTCGGACCAGCCGGCAGGGTCGCATCCACTACGCACATTGCGTCAACCCGCTTGAGGAAGCAGTCCCAAGCGGGTATTCGTGTTGATGCAGTCGGTGTTGACGCAGTCGACGCGGCCGGTTTCAATTTCCTACGCATTCAGGTGAATCATGAGTCTCAAGGACCGGATCAACGACGATATGAAAGCCGCCATGCGGGCACGTGAGACCGAGCGTCTCGGCACGATCCGCCTGCTGCTGGCCGCGATCAAGCAGCGTGAAGTCGACGAGCGCGTGATGCTCGACGACACCGCGGTCACCGCTGTCATCGACAAGATGATCAAGCAGCGCAAAGACTCGATTAGCCAGTTCGAGGCCGCCGGCCGCACGGATCTCGCCGACAAGGAAAAGGCCGAACTGGCCATTTTGTCGGCTTACATGCCCGAGCAGATGTCCGAGGCGGAAATTGTTGCCGAGGTGCAGGCCGCGGTTGCGCAAACGGGCGCAGCAGGCCCGCAGGACATGGGCAAAGTAATGGGTGTGCTGAAGCCGAAGCTGGCCGGCCGCGCCGACATGACCGCCGTTTCGGCTCAAGTCAAAGCCGCGCTCGCGAAGTAAATCGCGCATTGTGGTCCGCGTGCCCGCCCTCGGCGGCGCGCGGCCTCGAGTTTTCAGGTAGCGGCATTTATAGTGATCCCACCGTCATTCCTGCAGGATCTCCTCAACCGCGTCGATATCGTCGACGTGGTGGGCAGGTACGTGCAGTTAAAGAAGGGCGGCGCAAATTTCATGGGGCTTTGCCCGTTCCATAACGAGAAAAGCCCTTCATTTACGGTTAGTCCGACTAAGCAGTTTTATCACTGCTTCGGCTGCGGAGCGCACGGTACGGCAATCGGTTTTCTGATGGAGCACGTCGGCGCTTCGTTTCCGGAGGCGGTCAACGAACTGGCGCAATCCGTCGGCCTGACCGTGCCTAACGAGCCTTCGCCCGGATACGGCGGCGGTTCCGGCGGTTATGCGCCGGCGGCATCCAAAGCGGTGACCACGGCGCTTTCCGATGTCATGCAGACAGCCTGCGACTACTACCGCAAGCAACTGCGTGGCGCGCCCGCGGCAATCCAGTATCTGAAGAAACGCGGCTTGACGGGCGAGGTCGCCGCCCGCTTTGGGCTCGGCTACGCGCCGGACGGCTGGCAGAACCTCGAAGCCGCGTTTCCGAACTATCGCGACGATGCCCTGGTTGAGTCGGGTCTCGTGATCGTCAGCGAAAAATCGGACGCGCAGGGACAGAGCCGCCGCTACGACCGCTTTCGCGAGCGGATCATGTTCCCGATACGCAATGTGAAGGGGCAGGTGATCGGCTTCGGCGGCCGGGTTCTGGACGGCGGCGAGCCAAAGTATTTGAATTCGCCGGAAACGCCTCTATTTAACAAGGGCAGCGAGTTGTACGGCCTTTTCGAGGCGCGTCTCGCGATTCGGGAACAGCACTACGTGCTGGTCGTCGAAGGTTATATGGACGTCGTCGCGCTGGCCCAATTGGGGTTCCAGAACGCGGTCGCCACACTAGGCACAGCCTGTACGCCGATTCATGTGCAGAAACTGATGCGCCAGACCGACACGGTCATCTTCAGTTTCGACGGCGATTCAGCGGGCCGGCGCGCCGCGCGGCGCGCGCTGGACGCCTGTTTGCCGCACGCGGCGGACAACCGGACCATCCGCTTCCTGTTCCTGCCCACCGAGCACGATCCGGACAGCTACGTGCGCGAGTTTGGGACCGACGCGTTCGCCGAACAGGTGGAACGCGCCATGCCGCTCTCGCAGTTCATGCTGAACGAGGTGCTGACCGGCAAGGAACTGGATCAGCCGGAAGGCCGTGCGCGTGCGCTGTTCGACGCGAAGCCGCTGCTGCAGGCGCTGCCGGCCAATGCGCTGCGCGCGCAGATCATGCATATGTTCGCCGACCGGCTGGATGTGCCGTTCGACGAGGTGGCCTCGCTCTGCGAGGTCGACTCGCGCATTGCGGCGGCGGCCCGGTCGGCGCCCGCTCGCAAGGATCGACGCAGCGTAACCGGCATCGAAGAAAAGACGCTGCGCAATCTTGTGATGTATCCGCGCACGGTCGCAGTGCTCGATGAGGAAGCCGAACAGGCGCTTCTGAGCGTCACGCGGCACGGCGAATTGTTCGAAGAAGTGACGACGCATGCGCGCGCGCTTGGCGATTCGGCGGAGTTTCAGTTGCTCTCCGACCTATTGCGAAACGGGGCAAACGCCCCAACTTTCGAGGAAATCTTTCGCAAAATTCTGGACTATGATGAAAATGTCCGGGATTTGTTGCTGAAGGACCCGGAAGATGCGACCGTCATCGAGGAGCGGCGCGAGCAGGAACGAATCGTGGGAGAGGAGTTGAAAGCGGCGATTCTGAAGATGCGATACGACGCTTATTGCGATCGTCTCGAGCAGCTTTCGCGGCAATCCCGGCATACTCCGGAGGAGTTTGCGGAGCTCGCGGAACTCAATCGGAAACGGGCTGACATGAAGCGCCAGCTCGGCTTGTAGGCGGAAGCGCAGAAACCTGAGTGGTATAATTAAAGGTTTCCAGCGGTTTGTTTTTTAAAGGGTTTTCCTAGCAAAGGCGAAAAGGCGATGCGATGGCAAAGACTACAGGTGGAAAGAACACACCCGGCCCACGTTCCAGGGAGCAGACCACCAAGGTCACTTCGGCCAGGTTAGATTCTTCCGCCAGGAAAGCGTCTGCCGTCAGCGTTACACCGGCTGCCGGGAAGAAGTCCTCGACCACTTCGGCCGTGCGAGCGGAGCCGGCGGAGGTGGCAAAGACGGTGGCGAAGGCGGCGAAAGCCGTACCACCTCCGGCTGAGAGACGGCCGGGTGTCAGAAGCGCAAGGGAAGCGGCTGTCGCGCAGGACGATGCGGCAGTGCGCGAGACTCCAGTATCCACGGTTCAACCGGCTGTTGTCCACCAGCCGCGAGTCGAGACTACAGCCGGTACGGCGAACTCCATGACGAAAAAGCTGAATGAAGTACCCGTCGATGACGACGCAACCCAGAGCGAAGAAACTCCTGTGGCCGCTTCCGGCAAAGTGGAAAAGGCCAAGGCTCGCGATCGTCGCGCGAAAGAAAAGGCGCTGCTGAAAGACGCATTTTCGTCGTCGCAGCCCGGCACGGTCGAGGAACTGGAGGAGCGCCGCTCGAAACTGCGCGCGCTGATCAAGCTCGGCAAGGAGCGCGGCTTCCTCACGTACGCTGAAATCAACGATCATCTGCCGGACAACTTCACCGAGACCGAGGCGATCGAAGGCATTATCAGTACGTTCAACGACATGGGCGTGGCTGTGTACGAGCAGGCGCCCGATGCCGAAACGCTGCTGCTGAACGACAACGCGCCCGCCGCTTCGTCCGACGACGAAGTGGAAGAGGAAGCCGAAGTCGCGCTCTCCACTGTCGACTCGGAATTTGGCCGCACGACCGACCCCGTCCGCATGTACATGCGTGAAATGGGCACGGTCGAGCTGCTCACGCGCGAGGGCGAAATCGAAATCGCCAAGCGGATCGAAGACGGCCTGAAGCATATGGTGATGGCCATCTCCGCATGCCCGACCACGATCGCCGACATTCTGGCCATGGCCGAGCGCGTCGCGAATGAGGAAATCCGCATCGACGAACTGGTTGACGGCCTGATTGACGCTGATGCGGAAGACGCGGACGGCTTCTCGGTGCAAGAGGCGGAAGCGATCGAGAGCGAAGACGAGGAAGAAGAGGAAGAGGAAGAAGCGGACGAGGAAGAAGACGACGGCACGGCGCAGGCCACGGCCAACGCAGCGCAGATGGAAGCGCTAAAGCGTGCATCGCTCGAAAAATTCGCGATGATCAGCGAATGGTTCGACAAGATGCGTCGCGCGTTCGAGAAGGAAGGCTACAAGTCGAAGTCGTATCTGAAGGCGCAGGAAACGATTCAGAACGAACTCATGACGATCCGCTTCACCGCGCGTACTGTCGAGCGTCTGTGCGACACGTTGCGTGCGCAAGTGGACGAAGTGCGTCAGGTCGAGCGTCAGATTCTGCATACGGTCGTCGACAAGTGCGGCATGCCGCGTGCGGAGTTCATCGCGCGTTTCCCGGGCAGCGAAACGGATCTCGAGTGGGCCGACAAGATCGTCGGTGAAGGTCATGCCTATAGCGCGATCCTCACGCGGAATATTCCGGCCATTCGCGAGCAGCAACAACGTCTGCTGGATTTGCAGGCGCGTGTGGTGCTGCCGCTGAAGGACCTGAAGGAAACCAACCGTCAGATGGCGGCCGGCGAACTGAAGGCGCGCCAGGCGAAGCGCGAAATGACCGAGGCTAACTTGCGTCTCGTGATCTCGATTGCGAAGAAGTACACGAACCGTGGTCTGCAGTTCCTCGACCTGATCCAGGAAGGCAACATCGGCTTGATGAAGGCGGTGGACAAGTTCGAATATCGTCGTGGCTACAAGTTCTCCACGTATGCAACGTGGTGGATCCGCCAGGCCATTACGCGTTCAATTGCGGACCAGGCCCGTACCATCCGTATTCCGGTTCACATGATCGAAACGATCAACAAGATGAACCGCATCTCGCGTCAGATTCTGCAGGAAACCGGCCTTGAGCCGGATCCGGCAACGCTGGCCGAGAAGATGGAAATGCCGGAAGACAAGATCCGCAAGATCATGAAGATCGCGAAAGAGCCGATCTCCATGGAAACGCCGATCGGTGACGACGACGATTCGCATCTGGGCGACTTCATCGAAGACACGAACACCGTGGCGCCCGCAGACGCCGCGTTGCACGCGAGCATGCGCGATGTCGTGAAGGACGTGCTCGACTCGTTGACGCCGCGCGAAGCGAAGGTGCTGCGCATGCGTTTCGGTATCGAGATGAGCACGGACCACACGCTCGAAGAAGTCGGCAAGCAATTCGACGTGACGCGCGAGCGGATCCGTCAGATCGAGGCGAAGGCGCTGCGCAAGCTGCGTCATCCGAGCCGCTCTGACAAGCTGAAGTCCTTCCTTGAAGGGAATTGATCGACGCGCTTAGCCGAGGCGTTGTTCGTCGCAAACGATGTAGCAGTTTGAAGGGGTTTCCCAGTCGTTTCGCAGAAGCGAAGCGGTTGCGGAGACCCCTTTTTCGTGTAGTATGTCGGCCAATCAACGAATAGGTCCGGTGCTCAACACCGCATCTTTCTCTCCAGGGCCGGACGCCGTGCTGGTTGCAGGCAGCGGACTCATAATCCGCCTCCGAAAGGACACCGTCGGTTCGACTCCGACCCGGCCCACCAAATTCAAAGAGTCACGTGGCTATCCCGCGTTGAAGTCACCCCGGCGGTCGGCGGTCGAGATACGGCGCACGTCGTACGGACCTGAGCAAAGACCGTCAGGCGCTCTTTTGCGCACCGGCCGGGAACGGCAAGCTGTGAAGCCATTTGCCTGTGGCCGCGAAAATTGCATTCGCGACCGCTGGTCCCACTGGCGCGACACCCGGCTCGCCCACGCCGGTCGGCGCTTCGCCAGACTGCACGATATGCACCTCGACCTTCGGCATTTCGGCGATTCGCAGCACCTGGTAAGTGTCGAAGTTGTTCTGCTCGACCTTGCCATCCTTTAACGTGATCGCGCTGTGCAATGCCGCGCCGAGACCAAAACCGATCCCACCTTCCATCTGGGCAGCGATGATGTCGGGATTGATCGGCGTGCCGCAATCCACCGCACACACAACGCGCTCCACTTTCACGTTACCGTCCTTGTCGACGGAAACTTCCGCGACCTGCGCGACGAACGTCTTGAACGCTTCGGCGACCGCGATGCCGCGTCCGCGGCCTTTCGGCAACGGGTTGACCGGGTCCCAGCCTGCTTTCTGCGCCGCAAGTTCAAGCACGGCCCGCATGCGCGGTTCGTGCGTGAGCAGATCGCGGCGGAAAACGAATGGGTCCTTGCCCGCGGCGTGCGCGGCTTCGTCGATGAACGCCTCGACCGCGAATGCGGTATGCGAGCTTCCGACCACCCGCCACCAGAGTACCGGCACACCGGTCTGCGTGGTCGTCAATTCCACCGAGATGTTCGGAATCGCATAGGCCACGTTCGCGGCGCCCTCGACCGAGGTCGCGTCAATGCCGTTCTTCACCATGACGCTCGCGAACGGTGTGCCGGCGAGGATCGACTGGCCGACAATCCGGTGCCGCCAGCCGACGAGCTTGCCGTCCGCAGTCAGACCCGCGTCGAGCTTGTGAAAGTACATCGGCCGGTAAAGGCCGCCGTGGATGTCGTCCTCGCGGGTCCATTGCAGCTTGACCGGCGTGCCGTTTGCGCCCAGCGCGCGGGCGATCGACACAGCCTCGACGATATAGTCCGAGCGCGTGTTCGCACGCCGCCCGAAGCTGCCACCCGCATACAGCGTGTGAATCTTCACCTGCTGAGGATCGAGCCCCGCCGTGCGCGCGGCGTTGGCCTGGTCGACCGTCTGGAACTGGTCGCCTGCCCAGATCTCGCAACTATCGGCAGTGAGCTTGACGACCGCGTCGAGCGGCTCCATCGGCGCGTGAGCGAGATACGGGAACGCGTAGGTGGCGGAGATCTTTTTCGCGGCGCCTGCGAGCGCCTGCTCAGCATTGCCGTCCTTGCGGGCGGATGCGCCGGGCTGCTCGGCGAGCTGCCGGTATTCGGCCATGATCGCGTCCGAGCTGCGCTTTTCGGCCTTCGAATCGTCCCATTCAATCTTCAGCGCATCGCGGCCCTGTTTCGCCGCCCAGAAGCCTTTTGCGACAACCGCGACACCACCCGGCACCTGCACGACCGAGACGACGCCCGGCACCGCTTTCGCAGCCGATGCATCGAACGACTTGACCGTCGCACCGAAGAGCGGCGGACGTTGCAGCAGCGCGACGAGCATACCGGGCAACGTGACGTCGAGCGTGAACTGCGCGGTGCCGTCGGTTTTCGCGGGAACGTCGACGCGGGGCAGCTGATGGCCGATCAAACGGAAGTCCTTCGGCGACTTGAGCGCGACTTTCTCCGGCACCGGTAAGCGGGCCGCGGCCGACGCGAGCGAGCCATAAGTCGCGCTGCGGCTCGTGGCCGCATGGTGCACGCTGCCGTCGCGCGTCACCAGGTCGGTTACGGGCACCTGCCACTGCGCGGCGGCGGCGGAGACCAGCATCACACGCGCTTTCGCGCCGGCTTCACGCAGTTGCATCCACGAGTTGGCCATTGCCGAACTGCCGCCCGTGCCCTGCATCGTGCCGAACGCGAGGTTCGCATAGCGCTTCGCGTCGGCGGGCGCGCTTTCGACGCGCACGTCCTGCCAGTTCGCGTCCAGCTCTTCGGCGACGATCGTCGCGATACCGGTGTATGCGCCCTGGCCCATCTCGACGTGCTTCGCGATGATCGTCACGCTGTTGTCCGGCGCAACGCGCAGAAAGGCGTTGGGTGCAAACGTCGTGTCCGGCATCGTGTCGGCGAGCGCGCGGCGGCCCATGCCCGCCCACTCGAAGCCGATGGTGAGGCCGATGTTGACGCCGACTGCCGCGACAGCGCCGGCTGCTTTCAGGAAGGTCCGGCGCGACGGGCGTACCGCGTCCGTGAAATCAGATTCAGTCGTCATGGTCAGGCCTTCAGGGTGGCAGCGGCTTCGTGGATGGCCGCGCGTATGCGGGTGTAGGTTGCGCAGCGGCACAGATTGCCGTTCATCGCGGCGTCGATATCCGCGTCGGTGGGCGTTGCGTTCTGTTCGAGCAAGGCTGTCGCGGACATGATCTGTCCAGACTGACAGTATCCGCACTGCGGCACCTGCAGCTTGACCCATGCGGCCTGAATGGCTTTCGCGGGCCGGCTTGCAATACCTTCGATCGTCGTGATGTGTTTGCCCGCGACGGCGGCGAGCGGCAACATGCACGAACGTGTGGCCTGGCCTTCCAGATGAACGGTGCAGGCGCCACATTGCGCCATCCCGCAGCCAAACTTTGTGCCGTGCAGGCCCGCGTCCTCGCGGATTGCCCAGAGAAGCGGCGTAGCAGGATCGGCATTGAGCGTAACGTTTTTGCCGTTGAGAAAAAACGATGTAGACATGGAACCTCTCCGTTGGGAAAGCCCGAACTTGGCGCCGGGTGTACGCGGCAGTGTGACCGACCGCCTGCCGTTGCGCTTACACGATCCTGCAAAAATATTGAACAATGCTGCAAATCGAGCAGATCTGCCATGGCTGGCTGGTAGCCGTTCGGTATGCTCGATCCGTCAACGGAGTCCAATGCACATGAAACAAAGTTCTGCCGGGATCGATCCCTCGGCGTCGCGCGAAGCGGCACGCCGCGAACTTGCCGCGCTCGTCAGCCGCTTCGCGCCCGTGGACGGTGCGCATCAGACGGCGATTCCCTCGCTGGCCTTCTACCGGTATTCGGCGCCCGCCGATCTTGGCTGCGGCGTGACGAACTCCGCGTTCGTGTTCGCAGCGCAGGGCGCCAAGCGGGTCGTGGTCGCGGGACAGGCTTACGACTACGATCATCTGCATTGCCTCGTGACGTCCGTCGATTTGCCGATGACGTCGCACGTGACGCGAGCGTCGGCCGACGCGCCTTATCTGTGCGTGAAGCTCACACTGGATCCGCAGTGCATTGCAGAGCTGGCGACGCAACTGCGTCTACCGGAACCGGGTGCCGTGTCGGCGGGCGAGGGCATCGTCGTGGGCTCGCTGTCGGCGCCGGTTTTCGACGCAGCGCTGCGGCTGGTGCGATTGCTCGATACTCCGGGTGATATCCCAGTTCTCGCGCCGCTTATCGAAAAGGAATTGCTCTATCGGCTGATGACGAGCGAGCAGGGCAAGCGGCTGCGGCACATCGCCGTGAACGGGAGCCAGACGTACCGGATCGCGCGGGCGATCAAGTGGATCCAGAATCACTACTCCGAGCTTTTGCGGGTGGAGGTGCTGGCGCAGGAGGTGAACATGAGCGTGTCGTCGTTCCATCATCACTTCAAGAACGTCACGACGCTCAGTCCACTGCAGTATCAGAAGCAACTGCGGCTTCACGAGGCTCGAAAACTGTTACTTGGACAGAATGGCGATGTCGGGTCGGTGGCAATCAGGGTTGGGTATGACAGCCCATCGCAGTTCAGTCGCGAATACAGCCGGCTGTTTGGGGCGCCTCCACTTCGGGATGTGGTGGAGTTAAGGCGTCGCAACGGGGTGGGGTATGGAGAGTAGGGCGACGCTTTGATTATCAGTTTGAACGTTGATTAACGGATTCAGCTGCCCTGTCATTTGAATGATCGGGTGAGCAGAAGAAGCGATCACACGAGAAGGGTGACGCCTGCCCACGCAATCAGGACGACGCCCAGCGCGCGGCCGGCACGTTCACCCCAGGGCACGATTTTCTCGACAAAAACGATCAGCGACAGCGCGGCGATCCAGATGAGATTCATGATCCCGCCGACGAACAACAGCGCCATGAGTAGCCAACAGCAGCCCACGCAGTAAATCCCATGACGCATCCCGAGCAGGAAGCTGCCGGCGAGGCCAGGACGCCAGTGCGCAGTGAGGAATTGGACAGGTGAGCGGCATTGCTTGAGGCAAGCGCGCTTGAGCGGCGAGAACTGATAGAGGCCGGCCACCGCGAGCAAGCATGCGGAAAGGGGCGCGCTCTTCGACCACAGCATCATTTCGGAAATGAGACCGGTGGGCTGCAACATTTTTTGCAACGTTGCCGCGCAGATCGAGAAGGCCAACCATGCCGTCAGATAACCGGCCAGAAGAAACAGTGAGGGAATCGACGAGCGGGCTTCGTCCGTGTTGTGCTGCCGCAGCACACGTCGATACAGCAGGATGAGCGGCGCCGCGCTGGGCGTCATCATCGCGATCATCATGGTCCACCACATCAAAATCACGGCGGGCAGCGACGGATCCATACCACCCGCGCCGTCCGCCAGTCGATGCGGAAAAAGCGTGATCGCCGTCATATCACGTGCGGACATGCCGGTTCCCGCGCCCGTCCAGAGATACAGCCATGACCACGCGACGACAACAGTAATGCCGAGCGCGGTGACGACGCGCTCATGTCCGATGATCTTTTCGAGGCTGACCATGCGGCTCAAGCGGCTCAAGCGGCTCAAGCGGCAACGCGATGGCGGATCAGTCCTTTGTTATTCATGTGCAGCCGCGCGAACTGCGCATAGGTCCCTTCGAGGTCCAGTGCGATGTTGCCCTGCGAGCGGCTCGTACCGGAGCCGACCTCGGCGAGTTCGTATTCGAAGCCGTGCGGCAAGTCGATTCGCACCCGGTGCTCTTCGCCCGTTACCGCGTTGCGGATCGGTTCGCCGACCACGTCGAAAACGCCATCGACATGAATACGGCCGCGTCTGGCATCGACATCCGCGTCGAAGTCGATCGTCGTAAAGATTGGATCGAATGCATGCTCAACCGTGGAAGCGAATACGGCGAACATGGTGGCGAACGGTTCGGTGTCCTGCCCCGTCATGATTTTCAGAATGCCTTCGCGTTGTTCCGGACTAGCCCGTTCGTCGACGATCGGCTGGCACTTGCCCTTGCCTTCGTGGATCGGTCCCGGCCATTGAAACACCACGGCGATGTTGAGGCCGTCGAGCCGCACATCGCCGTAGTAACCGTTGTTGATAGAGATGGCACCCATCGCTTCGCAGGAGCCTTTGGTCGGCGGTGCGCTGAACTGACAAGGGCAACCGTATGAGCAATTGCAGGTGACCAGCTCTGTGCCTTGAATTTCCCAGGGAGTCATGGTTGTCCTCCTTGTGCCCCGCGAGGAGTAAGTGGTTCGATCAAGTCTAGGCGAGGAGAAAGGGAAGTCAATTTTGGGGCTGAGTCGAGGGCGCGGCGGAACACAACGCGGCCGATTACCGGGACCCGCCTCCGCCTCCACC
>NZ_PNXY01000023.1 GCF_002879865.1 Paraburkholderia rhynchosiae | reverse complement strand
AGGAACACAAACAGCAGACCCCCGCTCAGCCGATGCAGGATCGACACGCGCCCCGCCAGCGGAAGACGGTACGCCGTCAAGATCTGCCCGATACCGATGTTCCGGAATTCCGGCCTCGGTTTTTTTAATGTATCAGCCACAGTAGACCCCTTCGCCTCTTTAAATAAACACGACGCGTACCGCGCGATGGCGGTATTTTGTCGCACCACTGATATACTGTCCAATATCTATCGCGTCTTACTGAAATAGCTTTTCCAGATACCGGATGGAACTGCGTCATATTCGTTACTTTCTCGCGGTCGCCGAAGAGCGCAACGTCACTCGCGCGGCCGAACGGCTGGGCATCGGCCAACCGCCGCTCAGTCAGCAAATCCACGCCCTCGAAGACGAAATCGGCGTGCGGCTGTTTCGTCGCACAGGCCACGGCGTCGTGTTGACAGAGGCGGGAGAGGCATTCGCCAGCGACGCCAAGCGCATCTTGCACGACACACGCCTTGCCGTCGAAAAAGCGCAGAGCGCGGGGCGGGGCGAAATTGGGCAGCTCAATATCGGATTCACGGGCTCGGCTGCGTTCAATCCCGTTGTGTCGAAGCTGATCCGCGGCTATCGACAGGCTTATCCGAGCGTCACGCTCACGCTTGCCGAAGGCAACACGGCGCAACTGCTTGCTTATCTCCGCGACGGTCGTGTCGATGTCGCCTTCGTTCGCCTCGGCAGCCAATCGCCTGCGGGCGTGCAGTTCCATCACATCGCAATCGAGCCGATGAAAATCGTGCTGCCGGCAACGCATCGCCTCGCGAAGAAACGCAAGATCGCGCTGTCGGCATTGGCGGAAGATCCGTTCGTGATGCTTCCGCGGGAGGCGAGCCCCACGCTGCACGATGTGATTGTCGGGGCGTGTAGGGAGGCGGGCTTCGAGCCGATCGCCGGACAACAGGCGCCGCAGCTTTCGTCCGTGGTGAATCTGGTCGCGGCCGAGTTCGGTGTCTCGCTGGTGCCGGCGTCCGTGTGTCAAATTCAGGTCGAAGGCGTCGCTTATACCGACGTGCTCGGCAACGCCATTTCGATCCGGCTGGTGCTGGCCTCGCGTATGGAGGCAGCGCCAGCCAAGACGGCCAATTTCCTGGAGCAGGCGGTTGCGTTGGGCTCGTCGGTTACTTGACCGGTGATTGCCGCAACGCGCTTCAACGCGCGTTCCATGAACCGGTCGTAGATCTTTTCATCGGTCATGTTCTCGCGGTGAACGCGATCTTCGCGACGGGTTTGCTCGATGCGAGCGGCTTACCGGTTCCCAGGCCGAAGCCGTTCACCACATTCCACACGCCCCCAGGCAGCAAGTCGGTGCGCGACACCTGTCTCCTTTAGCAACACATCCGCGTTCGACTGCGTCAGCGTGCAACAACGGTGCTCACCTGGCGTAGAGCGATGATCCAGGTCATCAGCTCAGTTCCTGCCGGCCTGCTGAGCCTTGCGCCGCTCCACCAGTCCAATGGCATGCGACTTGCCTTGAACGGCTCGGCAGCCAGACTGCGTTCACGAGACCATGGCGCCGCCGCACGGCATCGCGTCGACAAACTCCAGGAGACAAGGATGAAAGCACGTTTAAGTTCGGCGACGCGGCCGAGGGCGCTTGCAATAGGCGTTGCCGCGGCCGTCAGTCTGATATGCGGATCGGCGGCGGTGGCCGACGACTATCCCGCCGTCACCTACGAGCGCCTGACGGCGGCGCAAAGCGATCCTGGCTGGCTCACGTACTACCGCACTTATAACGGCCAGGCGTATTCGCCGCTCAAGCAGATCGACACGACGAACGTGAAACAGCTCAAACAGGTCTGGAGCTACAAGTTTCCAGCGGAATTGCAACAGGGTTTCGAAGCGACGCCGATTGTCAACGGCCGCTATCTGTTCGTGACTACGCCCAAGGACAACGTCTATGCGTTCGATGCGGCAAGCGGCAAGCAACTGTGGAAGTTCGAGCCCAAGCTCGGCTCGGAATCGTTCAAGACGGCATGTTGCGATGTGATCAACCGCGGCGTCGCGTTGTACGGCAAGAACGTCTACATCGCGATGCTGAACGGCGAGGTCGTCGCACTCGATGCGCAGACGGGCGCGGTCGTGTGGCGCAAGGCGATGTTCGACCCGGGGCTGGGGTATGCGTTCTCGCTCGCGCCGCTCGCGCTCGACGGCGCGTTGGTGGTGGGCAGCGCGGGCGGGGAATACGGTGCGCGCGGCTTTATCGCGGCGTTGAGTCCGGACAACGGCAATGTGCTGTGGAAGCGTTTCACCGTGCCGGCGGCCAGCGAGAAAGGCGGCGACACATGGCCCAACGGCATGCAGGAGCATGGCGGCGCGCCAGCCTGGCTGACGGGTACGTATGACGCGGCATCGAAAACACTCTACTGGGGTGTGGGCAATCCTGGACCGTGGCTCGCCGACCTGCGGCCGGGCGACAACCTTTACTCGGACTCGCTGCTCGCGCTCGATCCGAAAACCGGCGATCTCAAATGGCACTACCAGTACACGAAACACGACACCTGGGACTATGACGGCGTCAACACGCCCGTGCTCGCCAACATCAAGTATCAGGACAAGGACTACGACGCCATTATCCATGCGGACCGTAACGGCTTCTTCCATGCAATCGACCGCGGCACGGGCAAGCTGATCTATGCGAAGCCCTTCGTTACCGCGACTTCGGTTACGGGCTATACGGCCGACGGCGCGCCGATCCAGGATGCGGCGAAATACCCGAAGGCCGGCACGACGATCGAAACATGTCCGAGCTTTCTCGGCGGCAAGAACTGGTGGTCGGTTTCGTACGATCCGGACAAGCATCTGGCGATCGTCCCCGCGTTGCATGCGTGCATGTCGCTATCCGGCAAGTCGGTGACTTATATGGAAGGTCTGCCGTATCTCGGCGAAGGGTTCGAGATCAAGCCGGAACCCGGCAGCAAGGGCTACGGCGAACTACAGGCGATCGACGTCAACACCGGCAAGAAAGTCTGGAGCCATTGGAGCAAGCTGCCGTGGAATGGCGGCGTTGCGACGACTGCGGGTGGCCTCGCCTTTAGCGGCTCGCTCGACGGCTACCTGTATGCGTTCGATGCGGCGACCGGCAAGGTGCTGTGGAAGAGCCCCAAACTCGCTAGCGGGATCGTGGCCCAGCCGTCGGTGTTCGAGATCGACGGCAAGCAGTATGTCGCGATTCTCGCCGGCTACGGCGGTGCGAACCCTATCTGGGGCGGTCCGATGGCCAAGGCCGCGGAGAAGATTCCGCGCGGCGGCACCCTCTACGTGTTCGCACTCAACCAAAGCTGATGTCCTCGCGGCCGCCGCGCCAGACTGCTCAACGCGCATTCGCGTGAGGAGGTGGAGCATGGCGGCCCGGCCTTTCCCGGAACAAGATCATGAAGACTCGACTCAATTCGTTTGCTCTCGCCAGTGTGGTGCTGGCCACCGGCGCGCTGCTGCCTGGCGTCGCCAGCGCGGGCGTGCGCGTCTGCACGTTTCCAGGCAGCCCGTCGACTGCGCTCGACGAGGCGGTCGCGCGCGAAGCGTTTCGCACGGCGGGTATTGCACTTTCGCTCGCACCCGGCGGTTTCAACAGCAGCGATGACGACGGCGTGTCGCTGAAGGAACTCGATACGGCGCTCGCGCGCAAATGCGACGTGATCGCCGGCTTTCCGCGCTCGACGGTCGCCGACGGCTCCGACAGCAAGCTGACTTTCTCCCGTGGCTACCTGCACTCTGGCTATGTGAGTGTGACGTTGGGCGAGTCGGCGGCACAAGCCGGCAGCGCCGAGGTGGTTGCGGCAACTTATGCAAGCCCCGCGCAGCTGATTGCCGTGCAGCAGCCCAACATCGAGCTCGATCTGGAGAACACCGCCGAACTTACCGTCGATGCCGTCGCAAGCGGACATGCGCAACGCGCGATCGTCTGGTATCCGGCAGTCGTGGCCTACTCGATCACTCATCCTGAGCGGCGCTTCAGGATTAGTGAAGCCGCTTCGGCGTATGCGGACTGGCATCTGGTGTTCGCGTTCGGCAAGAACGGTGCGGCGTTGCAGCCGCGCATCGACGCCGCGCTGCAGAAGATGGAATCCGACGGCAGGCTGGCAGAGTTGACGCGTGCGTGGGCCTTGCCTCGGATAGCGCAGGCGAGCCGGCCCGACGCATCCGCGTTTGCCTATCGTGACGGTCCGAGCCGTGTCGATACGGTGTCGCGAATCACGCGGGCCGGTGGCCGGCAAATTCAACCAGGCGGCTTCATCAAGGTCGATGCGAGCATGCCCATGGAGGTGCCCGGCTTCGATCGCGCACAAGTGGCGCACGGCAAGACCCTGTACTCGGGCGCGTGCGCGAAATGCCACGGTCCCGATCTGCAAGGCTTGAATGCGCCTGCGCTGCGCGGTCCCTCGTTCGCGCCGGCGGCGAATGCCAAGCTGACCATCGGCGGTGTGTATGGATACATGGCCAACAATATGCCGGCGGATCGTCCCGGCAAAATGAAGCCGCAGGATTACGCGGACATCATGGCGTTCCTGCTGTATTCGAACGGTTACAGCGCCGGCAAGAGCAAGCTGACGGACGAGCATGCGAAGGCGTCGTCGACGCCGCTCAACGCGGGTGCTTCGCAATAGCGGAAACAGCCGCAATAGCCGGAACTGCGGCAACTGCCGCAATAGCGAAAACGCCCGGCGATTCCCTGTCGTTCAGGAGAATCGCCGGGCGTTGTAACCAATGCATCAGAAGCGCGAATCTTGACCTTCATGAGCGATGCTCCGGACGCCGCCGAACCGGGTCACGCGTTGTGACCGGCGGGCGGCGCTTCGTCGTTGCTTAAGCGTTGCTTCAGCGATTGGCGATATACATCGTGATTTCAAAGCCGAAACGCAGATCGGTATAGGCGGGGGTGGTCCACTGCATGGCTGTCTCCTTGGATACGACATGGATTGAAGAACCGCATTCTGGAAGCGGTCATCAGCTTAAACGCAAGGTCTATGCCGAGCGTATCGAACCGTGTTTTCGGCGTATTCACGCGCTATGAGAGCGCTAAATCTCGAACTGAAACATCGCTGCAAATGAATGCGCGTTTTGTCGCGCGAATACAGCGCCTTGCACGCGGCGCCCGCTGCCGCGCACTGTTCAATTGCAGTACACCCGTGTTGCAGAATGGAGCAGTGCCTCGGCGGCGAGCGCAATCGGACGAGCGGACAATCACGCAGCGTCTTCTCTATGGTTGGCGCCCTGCGCCGGCAGCTTGCGATAGATGGTATTGCGCGAAATGCCGAGCGTGCGAGCCGCGGCCGACACATTGCCGCCATGCTGGGCCAGCGCGTTGGCGATCACGCTGGCGGCGACGTCGTGGAGCCGTCCGCTGGGCAGAGACGGCGCTTCGCGGGCTTGCGCGACCGGCGACGCTGGGCCGACACTGCGCAAGTCGTCGAAGAAGTCGTCAGGCAGATGCTCGCGCCGGATTTCGCCGTCCGCATCGACCATGACGGCGGCAGTGCGCAGCAGGTTGCCGAGTTGCCGGAAATTGCCGGGCCACACGCATTGCTCGAACAGCTTCATGACGTCATCCGCAACGCTGAGCGGTTGGCCGTCGGCGTTCTCGGACGACGCGCAATGCAGCATCTTTTGAATCACGGTCGCCAGGTCGGTGCGCTCGCGCAAGGGCGGCAATTTCACTACGAGTCCGTTCAGGCGGTAGTACAAATCTTCGCGGAAGCGGTTCTGCGCGATCATTGCGCGCAGATCGCGATGGGTCGCGCAAATGATCGCAACATCGACTGGAATCGATTTGGCGGAGCCAAGCGGATTGACGAGGCGCTCCTGCAGCACGCGCAACAGCCGGACTTGCAGCGGATAGGGCATGTCGCCGATCTCGTCGAGAAAGAGCGTGCCGCCATTGGCCTGCAGCAGTTTGCCGACGGCACCTTTGCGCCGCGCGCCGGTGAAGGCGCCTTCTTCATAGCCGAACAGTTCCGATTCGATCAGCGTTTCAGGTATCGACGCGCAGTTGACCGCGACGAACGGCGCTGCGCTGCGTGGCGAATCGTTATGGATGGCCTGCGCGAGCAGTTCCTTGCCGGTGCCGGTTTCGCCGGTGATCAGGATCGGAATGTTCTTGCCGATCACCTTGCGCACCTTCGTGATTACCGCGGCAATCTGCGGATCGCCGGTGTCGAGGTAAGCCAGCCTCGATAGCGGATTGACGGGCGCCGCCGCGGATTCGCCGCGCTGCGCAGCCGCCGCCTCCACTCGCACGTTGGGTGGCGCGGCGGCGTCCTCGGCATGCGTAGCGCGCCGGAACTCGACGTGCGCACACACCACCGCACCGTTGCTCAGGTTTAGCGACAGATGACGATCGCGATGCGTGCGCAAGCGGTCGATCAGCTGAGGACTGGTGAGGCCGAACAGCGACGACAGCGTATGCGCCCGCAATCCCGCAAGCGGCAGGCCGAGCTGGAACTGCGCGCTGCGATTCGCGGACAGGAAGCGGCCGTCGCAGGTGAACGCGGCGATGCCTTCCATCAAGGTGCCGAGAAACTCGGGGCGGCCGTGAAAGGCAATCTGCAACGTCTCGCGAAAGGTATTGGTGAACAGATGATTTTCGATCATCTGCACGGACATTTTTGCGAGCGCCAATGTGTGCTGGTGATAGCTGCGATGATCGCCGGTAACGTCGAGCACGCCGATGAGATCACCATACGGATCGAGGATCGGCACGCTGGAGCACGTGAGAAAGCGGTTGGCTGCGAGATAGTGCTGCTGGCCATGCACGACGGTCGCGGAGCGTTCGGCGAGGGCGGTGCCGATCGCATTGGTGCCTTGCCGGTCCTCGGCCCAGTTCGCGCCCGGACGCAGCGCGACTTTCTCGGCTCGCCGCAGAAAGTCGTCGTCGCCGATCGAATGAAGGATCAGGCCTTGGGCGTCGGTCAGCACGATCATGCTCTGAGTGTTCACGATCTGCTCATGCAGCGTTTCCATCACCGGCGTGGCGTGTGCGCACAGGATGCGGTTCTGCTCCAGCTTCAGTGCGAGTTCGGCGGCCGGCAGCACGTCATAGTCGGGGCGCATGGACGCACTCAAACCGAAGACTTCCGAACGTTCGTGGGACTTCTGAATCGACGGCGTGAGCCCGCAAGCCTCGCGCGGGGCGATTTCTGTTACGGCGTGACAGGTGTCATCGCGCATTGTCTCCTCCTGGTCGGGCCCTGATCGCTTTGCCGGGGCCGTACTGGTGCGACAGGGATGCAAATTACGCGCCAGGCTCATTCGAACGCTGGCGGCGTTGCGATAGCTGACGTCTTTCCCCGCCAGATGGTTCAATCGCAAGCAACGAAGCGACTGCGGCCACGCGATGCGGTATGTCCACGTTTTGGCTGATGAACCCAGGGAGGCAACATGTCGATTGATATCGCGAACTTGACACCCGGCTGGTCACTAACCGGCGGCCTTGTGATCGGCGCCGCGGCTGCCGTGCTCGTCCTGTTTAACGGACGTATCGCCGGCATCAGCGGAATTCTGGACGGCTTGCTGGGCTCGCCGCTCAAGGACGCGGCATGACGTGTCGCTTTTCTCGCGGGGCTTATCGGGGCGCCGGTAGTGGCAAGCCTGGCAGGCAAATCAATAGCGCCCGATATCCAGGCCGGTTGGGGCGAACTGGTCGTCGCCGGTTTGCGGGTCGGTATCGGCACGCGTTACGCGAGCGGTTGTACGAGCGGGCATGGCGTCTGTGGCATCTCGCGCGGCTCGATCCGCTCGCTTGCGGCGACGGCAACATTTACGGCGAGTGGCGTCGTCGAGCGCCTTTTGCAACTGCGAAAAGATGAGCAACACGGCGAGCGTGTAGCGCTTGGCCGGCTTTAGAGAGCGCATCTCGTGCACATCGAGCGCCCGCGCCTCGATAACGAGCTGCGTGCGCTTGCGTGCCGAGAGGATGTCCGGCGCCGGCGGTAAGCCGTCGGCCTGCTCCGCCATGACCCGGATGTGCTTGAGGAAACTGGCCACCTCACGCGGCCGCGGTCGTTTCGGCTCGCGCTTCAATTCATCCCAGGTCGTGCGCCCCGGACGTGCTTTGAAGAGATCGTCGAGCCAGGCTTTTTGTGGGTCGTCGAGCGCGATATGGATTTTTAGACCCATAAATCGCCAGAATTTGCAGGGGAAGTACGACAACCTCCGGCAAGACACGCTCGCCCGGGCAGGCAAACGTCTAATGCGTTCCACCTCGCCCCGACGGCCAAAGCCATAAGTAAAGCGAACCCATCATCGTCTTTTTTATTGCTTTACCCGCTCCTCGTTCTACCCGACAGTAACCTCAGCGCGCCGCCACGGCAGCTTGCAGCTGAAACGCGATTGATCAGTGCTGACGGCTGCCTACGACAACGATGACCTGCATTGCAGAAAATCTGCGGGTCCGGAGACGAGACGATGACTCATATGGAACCCTAATCAACTACCGGCTCACGAGGTCAAGGCCGGTCACTTCGGCCAACACACGGCCCGCCCGGCCATGGGCATATCACGTTGCCGCTATCTCTGTTAAAGACGCTGGAATTATCGCGTCATCGCGATACACGCCTGCAGGGGCCTCTCAAACAGGTGATGCCTAACTGGGAATTTAGGACCACCGAAAACCATGCCGCCCCTGCAAGTTTCACCATGCTCAATATCAAAGATATCGATGTTTTGTTATCAAAATTATCAGGCAGACAGGACATCGAGATGAAAACTTCAATTAATGATTAAGTCCCGGACAGCTTTTTATATTTAACCGACATTAATACTGGATTCGATATGTCTAACCAAGTGATTTTGCCGCGCATCCTTGAGGTCGGCGCCAATGCCAGCGAGACAGTTCCCGCGGTTCTGGCGACTCTCGGCTGCAGTCGCCCCCTGATCATCACCGACAAGATGATGGTGCAGCTGGGTTATGCCGGGCGCATTCAGGAAAATCTCTCCGCCAATGGCATGGCAGCCGAAATGTTCGCTGATACGGTCCCCGAGCCCACGGTTGACTCGATTCGAGCTGGCGTGGAGAAGGCTCGCGCAGGAGACTATGACAGCATCATCGCACTGGGCGGCGGCAGTCCTATCGACAGCGCCAAGGCGATTGGCATTCTTGCCAGGCATGGTGGAGAAATGCGCGACTATAAGTTTCCGCGCATTGTTACCGAGATTGGGTTGCCCATTATCGCGGTGCCCACCACCGCGGGAACCGGCTCGGAAGTGACCCGTTTCACGATCATCACTGATGAGCAGAACGACGAAAAAATGCTCTGCGTGGGCATCGGCTTCATGCCCGTGGCAGCCTTGGTCGACTACGGCCTGACCCTCAGCCTGCCGCCGCGCGTCACCGCCGATACGGGTATTGATGCGCTGACCCACGCGATCGAGGCCTACGTCAGCCAGAAAGGCAACCTGTACAGCGACAGTCAGGCCCTGACGGCCATGCGCTTGATTGGCCCGAACCTGCGTAAAGCCTATCGATCCGGCCAGGATACAACCGCCCGCGAAGCCGTGATGCTCGGTTCGACGCTCGCCGGTGTGGCGTTTTCCGCTGCGTCCGTGGCGCTGGTACACGGCATGAGTCGACCGATCGGCGCCTTTTTCCACGTTCCCCACGGGCTGTCCAACGCCATGCTGCTGCCCAGTGTGACCGCGTTCTCGATCCCGGCGGCGGAAGAACGCTACGCTGATTGCGCTCGTGCCATGGGCGTGGCCGACAGGCAGGACAGTACGCAGGCCGCCAATGCCAGGTTGCTCGCTGAATTGCGGTCGATCAACGATGACCTTCAGGTGCCGACGCCCGAACAATTCGGTATCGACCGCGAGCGCTTCTTCAACTTAATGCCGACCATGGCACAGCAGGCTCTGGCCTCCGGCTCGCCTGGCAATAATCCACGCGTGCCCTCGGTCGAGGAAATGGTCGAGCTCTACCGCGGTCTCTGGTAAGCGAATACCAATAAAACTGCATCTGATCTATCGCAGTCAAGGTCGTTCAGATGCGACAACAACAACTCTTGGCGTGGGAATCAGAACCCTGGTCCCATCGCCGCATTTTTGCGGCCCTTAGAGCCTGTTCCGATCCTCGCAAGGAGTTTAAAATGGAGCCCTTCAACGACGACGCAGACGTGGTTCACTTCATCAACGGTCGCCGCGTGCCAGGCTCAGGCACTCGAAAGCAGCCGATATTCAAAGTCTCCACTGCAAAACCCGCTACTGCTCCCGTGCTGGCACATCCCGGCACGGGAGAGCACACCAACGGTCCTGAAGTCGCAGGCCTTCAAATCCGTACGGAAGCGCCCGACATCATGCGCCGCGGCGAATGTCGACAACCGTTCGACCGCTGAGCTTTCCATCCATCATTTGCACGGCTGCCTCCGGCACGTCGGGCAAAGCTATCAGGTGCGTGAGTTCGGCGAGCTTTGCTCGATCCAGATCCGCAGCGAGCCGATTCCACGCCGTGTGACGATGAGCGATCGGACACATAACCGAGTCGATACCCAGCAGTTTTATACCGCGCAGAATGAACGGCGCAACGTTCGCCGGAAACTCCATGCCTTGCGCGAGACCACACGCCGTCACGACGCCGCCATATTTCGTCTGTGCGCATGCGTTGGCAAGCGTATGCGAGCCGACAGAATCGACAACTGCTGCCCAGCGTTCTTTCTGCAACGGCTTGCCGGTTGCCGACAGCGTGTCCCGATCAACCACATCGGCGGCGCCGATACGCTCGAGAAAATGCGCCTGCTCCGGCTTACCCGTCGACGCCACGACCGTAAATCCCCAACTGCTCAATAGCGAGATTGCCACGCTGCCCACCCCGCCACTCGCGCCGGTCACGAGCACTTCACCGTCGGCCGGCTTGACACCGGCCTGTTCCAGCGCAAGGCAGGATAGCATCGCCGTGTAACCGGCCGTCCCGATTGCCATGCTTTCGGCCGTTGATAGTCCCTGCGGTACCGCAATGAGCCAGTCGGCCTTCAGGCGGGCTTTCTCTGCGAGGCACCCCCAGTGTGTTTCGCCGAGGCCCCATCCGTTGACGAGGACAATATCGCCCGCTTTCCAGCGAGAATCTGTCGATGTCACCACCTCGCCGGCGCCATCGATACCCGCGACCATTGGCCAGGCGCGCACGACCGGACCGCGGTTCGTGACCGCTAGCGCGTCCTTGTAGTTAAGCGTCGAGTGTGCGATACGAACGAGCACTTCGCCGGCTGCGAGGGGATGGTCGTCGAGGGTTCGGTCATCGAGGCTGGTAACCCCGGCCGAAAATCCGTTGTCATTCTGCTGCAGATAAATGGCTGAAAAAGACATGCTTGTCCTCTCTGACGGTGAACGCAGGCCGTCAGGCGAGGCGAAATGCTACATCCAGACAACATAAACCATGCAAGGATGTACCATTTCGCCCCATGCCTGAGGGCTTCCACGGGCATAAGGCGACAGGTGTCGCGGCAAGTAATGTCATGTCGCTATCTGTCGCGCCGCGCTTCTGGACCTCAGCCCCTCCATCGCCACCAGAAGCAGGCTGGAAAACACAATGAGAATTGTCGCAAGGGCAGCAATCGTCGGAGTAATGTTTTCGCGGAGACCGATGAACATCTGCAACGGCAACGTACCTTGTGTCGGACCCGCGATGAACATCGTGATGACAACATCATCGAGCGACGTGGCGAATGCAAACAGGGCTCCAGAAATCACGCCCGGCGCAATGATCGGCAGGGTGACGGAGAAGAACGTCCTGACGGGCGACGCACCGAGGCTCAGGCTCGCGCGCACGTAATTCTGGTTGAACCCGGCAAGGGTGGCGTTGACAGTCACCACCACGAATGGAGCTGCGATAGCGGTATGACCGAAAATCAGACCAAGGTACGACCCGGCTAAGCCCCACTTCGCAAAGAACAGATACATCCCGACGGCAGTGACGATCACCGGCACGATCATCGGCGAGATCAAAATGCCGATCAGCGCGCCCTTGCCTTTGAACGTCGCCTTGTTGAGGCCTAACGCGGCCAACGTCCCGAGGACAGTGGCCAGGATCGTGGCAAGCGGGGTTATGATGAAGCTGTTTTTTCCGGCACGAAGCCAGTCGATGGACGTAAACAGATTGTGGTACCACTTGAACGAGAACTTGTGTATCGGGTAGACCAGGAATGTATTGTCCGTGAAAGAAAGCGGGATGATCACCAGTATCGGCAAGACCAGAAACAGCAGGATCATGACATTGGTCGATCGCAAAAAGTAGTGCCACGCGATCTCGGGAGCCGATGTATAAGGTGCAAAACGCGATACCGTCGTTTTCATGGTGCTAACCTACCTTCAGTTCGTTGCCGACGATCTTTCGATAAACGCCGAAGAGAATCAGCGTCACAAGAAGCAGAACCGCTCCCAGTGCGCACGCCATCCCCCAGTTCAAGGCAACATTCGTGAAATACGCGATGTAGTAGCTCACCATCTGGTCACCTGCTCCGCCCAGCAATGCGGGAGTGATGTAGTAGCCCAACGCCGTGATGAATACCAGCAGTCCGCCCGCGCCGACTCCCGGCAGCGTTTGCGGAAAGTAGACCTTCCAGAACGCGCCAAACGGGTGACTACCCAGCGAGACCGCTGCCTTCGTATAGCTGGCTGGCACCGATTTCATGACGCTGTACAGCGGCAGGATCATGAACGGCAGGAGGATATGAGTCATCGAAACCAGCACTCCCGTCCGGTTGAACAGCAGTGTCAATGGAGACGATATCAGGTCCAGCGACAGCAACGCCTTATTGACGAGGCCCGATCCTTGAAGGATGACGATCCAGGCGGAGATCCGCACAAGGATCGAAGTCCAGAAGGGAAGGAGCACCAGAATCATCAGCAGATTTGCCTTACCCGCCGGCAGGCCGGAGATCCAGTATGCCAGGGGGTAGCCGAGGAGCAGCGCGGCGAGCGTTACCAGGCCGCTAATCACGAACGTTCGCTTGAATACCTCCTGATATGCCGAGGCGCCTGGATCAACCGGAACAATGTCACCGGCAGAATTGCGACGGTAGTCCGTCGTCGCGAGGAGATACTGGCTTGTGTATCGGGATGAATCTTTAGCGATTGCCTGCCAGTAACCGGGATCTTGCCAACGCCTGTCGATTTCGATCAGCTTTTGTCGAACCTCGTGCGCAGGCAGCGCTGAATCATTGTCGCCGAACGGAAGCGCGCTCGAAGTCTTGTAAAACAATGAACGGAAACCCTCCTTCTGCCCGTTCAGTCGACCGGCTGCGGTTCCCGAACTGTTGTTCCCCCCGTTGCGCTCGATATCCAGCATCAGCCCGCGAAAGGCGTCATCCGGAACTGCCGAGTTCCCCTCCCAGTTTCGCAGCGCCGCCGTCGTGTCTGGCAACGCGTCAACGACTTCCGGACTCTGAATCGACCGGGAAATCATCGACGCAACGGGCATCACGAATACCAGAAAAATGAAAAGAGCGAGAGGAGCGACCAGCGCCAGCGCCGCCATCTGCTTACGTAAATTCACGTTCCTCAGCGATCGCTTGAGCTCACGCAAATGCCAATCCTGCTGCTGAGTAGTTACTGCGCTCATGTCTCTCTCCTTAACGCGTACCCAAACGTTCGAGGGATGGGTACGCGATTCGCGTTACCTCGCTGCCCACGCGGTGAAACGCTGTTCTAGCGCGTCGCCGTGGTCGGTCCAGAACTCTACGTCGTTGGGGATAGCGTCCTTGCCGTTCTTCGGCGAGTTAGGCAGGTTTGCAAGAGTGGCTGCATCAAGCAGCTTTATGGTGCCCTTGTTCGTTGGCCCGTACGGAATGTGCTGCGCGAACGCAGCTTGGGCCTGAGGTTCGAGCACGTAGGCAATGTACTTCTCGGCTGCATCCTTATTTTTTGAGCCCTTCGGAATCACGAAAAAGTCCAGCTCATAGATGCTTTGGTCCCACGAGATACCCAGGTTCTTGTTCCCTGCCCGCATTGCGGCATCGATGCGGCCGTTGTACGCGGTGGACATCGAAACATCACCGGCGACCAGGAACTGCGGCGGCTGTGCGCCAGCCTCCCACCACTGAATGTATGGCTTGAGTCCGTCCATCTTCTTGAACGCCCGGTTGACGCCAGCCTCTGTGCCCAGCACGGTGTACACGTCTTTCGCCGGCACGCCATCTGCCATCAGTGCGAATTCGAGGTTATAACGTGCCTCCTTCTTCATGCCACGCTTGCCAGGAAATTTCTTGATGTCCCAAAAATCCTTCCAGCCCTGTGGCGTGCCCTTCGTCAGCGTGGGGTTGTAGGCCAGCACGGTCGACCACACGAATGTGCCGGCAGCGCAGGGAGTCACCGATCCAGGCAACAGATCACCCTTTTTCCCGATCTTCGACCAGTCGAGCTTCTCGAAGAGCCCGTCCTGACAGCCGCGTCCGATGTCTGCCGACTCGACTTCAACGACATCCCACGTGACATCTTTGGCGTCGACCATCGCTTTGACTTTGGCCATTTCGCCCGTGTACTCAATCGCATTCGTCGGAATACCGCTCGCTTTCGAGAACGGTTCAACCCAGGCAGCCTTCTCGGCGTTCCCCACGGCGCCACCGTAATTGACCGTCGTAAGGCCGCCGGCCAATGCGAAAGCGGAAAAACACATCATGGCAGCCACGCTGACCGTATTTCTAAAGAAACTCATTTCGTTCTCCTTGGCACAAGGTGATTTCGCTACGCGCGGTCAATTGAAAACTCTCAGATGATCTTCATGAAACGACAACGCGATTCGATTTCCCGGTTGGACATGGGCCGCCCCGTCCTGCCCGAGCGGGACCTTCACGAAACACTCTGTTTCTCCGGGGCAGCGGCAGCGTAGCCGGACGTGATCGCCGAAGTAGATCATCCCAAGCGTTTCACTGTTGATGACATTGCGCTGCCTTTCGGATTGCCGCCCAATCGAGAGCCGCTCGGGACGGATCACCCCTGTGGCGTGGCTACCGACATTGACCCCGGCAACATTCAGCGCACGTACGGTCGTACCGTCTGCAATGCGCAACTCGCAATAATTACCGTCCCGGCTTACGACGGTGCCGTTCACCCGGTTACTGTCACCAATGAAGTTGGCTACAAACAGATTCGTTGGCGATTCGTAGAGCGAGTCGACCCGGTCGAGCTGTTGAATCACCCCCTGATCAAAGACTGCTACTCGATCTGACATCGTGAGCGCCTCACCTTGATCGTGTGTGACGTACACAAAGGTCAGGCCAAGGGATTCGTGCAATGCCTTGAGTTCTATCTGCATGTGCTCGCGCAGCTGTTTGTCCAGCGCGCCAAGCGGTTCGTCCATCAGCACAAGTTTTGGGTTGAACACCAACGCACGCGCAAGCGCCACTCGCTGTTGCTGACCGCCTGAGAGCTGACCTGGCATTCGCTTACCCAGCTTTTCCATGTGGACCATCTCGAGCGCCCGCTTGACGCGTGTGGCCCGCTCGTCTGGCGGCAGCTTGCGAACCTTGAGGGGATACTCGAGGTTCTGTCCGACGGTCAGGTGTGGGAAGAGTGCATAGTTCTGAAATACCATTCCGATGTCGCGTTTATGCGGCGGAATACGATTGAGCAACTGACCGTCCAGCCAGATTTCTCCATCGGTCGGGTATTCAAACCCGGCGAGCATCATGAGACAGGTGGTCTTTCCCGAGCCGGACGGACCGAGCAAAGTGAGAAACTCCCCCTTCTGGATGTCGAGATTCAGGCCTTTGACGACGAGTGTTTCTCCGTCGTAAGTCTTCCGAACATTGCGGAAGCTCACAAATGTGTTGCCCTGGTTTTGCATGATCGTTACCTCAGTGTCTTTCGGTGCGGAAGGCACCTGGCAGCGCCGGCGGTAGCGCTGTGTCTGCAGATCGGCTGCGGCGACAGGGAGGCGCACAGGGCACCTCTTTCCCCGCGCCTCGCCATGGACGTCTTCGCGCTATGTGCTGCATAGCTCGATTGAGGTTCTCGATAACGATCTCTGCGCCTCGCTGGGTGTTTTCGGTACCCGCGAGCTTGCGGCGTCGTGCATGCATCTTCGTCTCCAATCTTATAAATATTCGAACACCACTTGGGCACAGCTTTTTTCTTCCAGGGTGCTTGCTGCTATCGTTCGCGTTCGCATATCAGCCGAGCGGTCGCGATTTTTTCCGGCTTGCCCGCAACGGCGACGTGTTCAACTGGGCAAGTACTCTTCGCACCAGCTCTCGCCGACCGCCCCTCGCGCAATCAACGTCGCAACCTGTGTATCGCTGTAGCCCATCTTGCACAGAACCGCTCGGGTCGAGGCACCAAACTTTTCTGCTGGCGCCAGTGCGCGGATCGGAGCAACGTGAGGGCGAATCGCAAAAGGATCGAGTTGGGTGACACGTCGTCCGCTCGGATGCTCGGCATAGACACTGAATGAATAGCTGCCGTTATCGATGCCCGGACGATTGTCTGCAGGGCGGCTGTAGCGTTGGCGCAAGTTGTCGATATTGTCCGGAATGGCTGCCGCCACATTGGCCGCTTGCAACCGCGTCTGCCAGGTTTCGGCGGAGGCCGTGGCGAGCGCCGAGCTGAGAAATGCTGCGGGATCCGCCGCGTTACGAATGCCCGTCAGCCCGTCCACGGCGTCTAGCTTGTCCAGTTCCTTTGCGCTGGCGTCCACATACAACCAGTCATCCGCGGCCCGAAAGAAGCGTGACAGGCTGCCAAAGCCCTGGGCGCTACGGCCGGAAGGCTCATCGAACGGGGGCCGCCCTGGGTAGTCGTAGCAGAAGGGAATCTGCACCAGGTTGCCGAGCGATGCCAGGGAGGTCCGGGCACGGCTGATCTCGCCGGTTCTGGCTTTGCGATATAACGCGGCCGCAACGCCGAGCGCTGCGGCGAACCCGCAATTCACGTCAATGGTTCCCACGTGAGCGTGTTCCTCTGGCGTTGCCATGCCGCCGCCGAAGCGCAGCATGATGCCGGTGCCAGCCTGGATCAAGTCGTCGTAGCCTAGATAATCGGTCCGCGGGCCGCGACGCGGTCCGCCAAAGCAATCCAGTTGACAGAAAATCACGCCAGGGTTGACGGCCTGAAGACTCGCTTCGTCAAGACCCAACGGTGCGAGTTGACGATCCGGCGCATTCATCACGATCACGTCAACCGAACGAACCAATTGGTTAAACACCTCGCGTCCGTCAGGGTGGTTCAGGTCGACCAGGACGCTTTGCTTGCCGCGGCCCGAAGACATGCCAAAGACCACTGTGTTCCAGGGATCATAGTTGGGTGTTACGGGGTCGAGCTTGATGACATCGGCACCGAACCGGCCGAGGTAGGAGGTCGAATGCGGACCCGCGATGACATTGGTCAGATCGAGGACACGCACACCGTCAAGCCAACCGCCAACCTGCTGTTCGGATGGAGACGGCAGTGCCGTGGGCGCGCACTCATCCAGAATGGCAAGGGCTTCCTTGATACTTACCGTGCGGCGTGAGTTGGGCGAGAGCATCAGGTCGCCACTGTCTTCCAGCCAGGCGATCGCGCCGGGCTGTTTCATGTTGCCGTACAGGTGATCGTCGACATCTACCACCAGACCCGAGGCGTTCGCGTGCTCGTCGTGCAACCATTCTTGAGTCGAGCGGTGGGGCGCACCGGGGAACCGGCCTTCGCCGAAAATTTTTTCCCACTCGGTCGCTGTCCTGGTCAGGAAAACTTCCTTCATGCGTGCCGAAATGCGCCGGGCCCAATGGTCAGGCAACGGGTAGACACCGAGTGAGGCATCCCCCTCCCACTGACAGATAGGAAGGTAGGGGTCGCTCACTGTTGGCAGCCCGGCAGATAGCATTTCCTCGTACAAGCCCATCGCCTGAAGGCAACGCCTGGCGTGCGAGCGGTGTGACGGGCATACCGCATAGAACTTGCGACCGTCCGCGCATTCGTAGGTGCGGTAAAAGGGATCGAGATATTCTTGCAGTTCTTCGTAACTGAGGTTCATCGGAAGATCTTCCGACCGCCGCCGCTCAATTTCCTTTTCACGTAAGGTCTTGTAGCGTTCGGGATAACCGTCGATCTTGATCGAGTTGTAAGACAGTCCCTCCATCACCGCCGCGGCCAGAGGCACCTCGATCTGATCACCCACCCCCGTGCGCTCCCGCGCTTGCAGAGCGAGTGCCACCGCGGAGACAGCCAGCATGGTGCCGTAGGACGATGCTAGCGGCAGCGGCGAAAAGCTCGGGTTTATCCCCATCAGTACACGGTTCTGACCCATATCGGTGAATACCCCGGAGGCCGACGCAATGATCGGCTCGAGGGCGCGCCAGTGACGACGCAACGGGTCGTTGCTGGCGAAGCCAGGGATGGACAGCGTAATAAGCTCGGGCCTTTGACGACGCAGCTCGGCGAAGTCCAAGCCCAACCGGGTCATGACGCCCGGCCGGAAGTTCTCGATCACGATATCGGCACGCGCGACGAATGCCATGGCCGCCTCGAGCCCGTGCGCGGACTTCAGGTCAAGCTGCAAGCAATACTTATTGCGGTTCAGTACGGCGTTGGCCGGGCTGTCCCAAAGCGAGCCACCAGGGGGATCGATGTGAATGACGGTGGCGCCCAGATCCGCCAGGATCATCGCCACGGCCGGGCCGGCGATGTACTGGCCAAAGTCGATGACTTTCACGCCGCTAAAAGGCAGTTGATTATGCTTTCCCATGGCTCGCCGACTCATCTCCAGGACCTGCGGATCGTCCGAAACGCAGGTCATCATTGTGGTGGGTCGCCTCCAGCACCCATCAACCGCATCTGGAATGCGAGGCGAGTGGCCTTGGCGACGAACTGGGGATCACTGTCGGATACAACGGGGAGCCGGTAAAGCAATAAAAAAAACGAGGATGGGGTCGTTTTATTTATAGCTCAGCCGGCGGAGTGGACGCGCGGGAAAATGGCTAGTCGATCGCTGGCAGCCCGGCGAAATGGACGTGGATGTGTACCGGTTTGGTCAGTTCCGCGCTCGCCCCTCCCGGGCCTTCGCACTCAACCAGGCGACGAATGCCGCGGCATCAGGGTTGACGATGCTGTGCGGAGAATAGACCAGGTAGAAAGCTTCACTGGTCGTAAGGCGGGATTCGAAAGGCGCTATCAGTTGCCCGGCGTCCAGCATCGACTGGACCAGCGACGAGCGCGCCAAGGCGACCCCTTGACCCAACTCGGCCATTCTCAAAGCAGAGATCATGGTATCGAACTGCATTCCCGTCGAAGAGTCGACCTGTCCCGCGCCTGCTTTCTTCAACCAGTATCCCCAGCCTTCCTCATAGCCCAGGACGTGGAGTAGTTCGTGGTGACGGAGATCCTTCGGCGTAGCGAGTGGCGCCTGTTCGGACGGCAAGAATGGCGCGCACACCGGCAGCAACGTATCCCAGGTCAGCCGCTCGGCCTTGAGTCCCGTCCATGCTCCGTGTCCATAGCGGATTTCCATATCGGCTTCGACGTCGGTCACGCTCGAATCTCCCCCCCATATGTTGCTGGTGATACGCAGATTGACCTCGGGGTGGCGTTCACGAAAGTCGGGTAAGCGCATTGCCAGCCAATGGGTAAAAAACACCAGGCTGACCCGAACAGTAAGGACTCTGCCGTGACCTTGCCCGAAGATCTCTTCAGTTGCGGCCGCCAGTCGCTCTACGGCCTCGTGGACAACCGGCATATAGGCTAGCCCGGCCTCGGTGAGTTCGAGTCCTCTTGGCAAGCGCTTAAAGAGAACTGCCCCCAACTGCGACTCGAGTCCCTTCACCTGTTGGCTTACCGCCGCCTGGGTGAGGTTCAATTCTGTTGCCGCATGCGTGAAACTGAGATGCCGGGCAGAGGATTCAAATGCGCGCAACCAGTTAAGCGGGGGTAATCGTTTTCTCATTCCGTAGACCGTTTGACCAAGAGGCTGTTGCGAAATTGAGTTTTCGGTCCGTCAACTTTTCTGACTTGGTGTCAACTTCCTGTCTTTTTTGCCTGACAGGAAGCAGTGCGTGAAGGCTTCTTCCAAAGTTAATCTGACGCCGTGCTTGATTGTCCCCAGCCGCCTTACAGCCGTCGCTGATACGCGCGCCCTCCAACGGCGCGACCCTGCCATGCAGGCGGCCCCTCCCATTTTGCCGTAATTCCCGCTTCAGATAGTTTCAACAGCGCATCGAACTTCGCGGCGAGGGGCAACAAACATACCCATCCACCGTTTGGCGAACACGCGAGCCTTGCCAGGTGCTCCGACGTTCTCATAGTTCGGCAACAACGCATTGCGTATCTGCCCGAGCGTCCAATACCGATATAGAAGCCGGTACAACGTCTTGCGTTGCATCGCTGTCGCCTCCGCATGCAGCGCGACGAGCGCGCCCATCGAACGCCCCTCGAATATTTCACCGGCACCGTACCGTTGACCAGACCGGCGATGCGCTCCCAGTTACGATCTCGTAACTCTCGTTAGCCCGCCGGGATATCCTCTTCAATCCGAAGCATATAGGTCGGCAACCTGAACTGACTGCGCCGTGCGTCGCCGCGCAGCAGCCACATGCGTACATCGTCATTCGCGATGACCCACGGCTTCCGTGGCGTCTCCTCGCAACAACCTGTATCGGCGAAAGTGGGAGCAATGGGAACTGTTCGCGGATACCGATCACGCGCTCAGAGAATTCGAGTACAACAAGGTACGCGTATTCGAGATCGGAAAGAACGTGGCGGACACGCCTCGTGGTGAGGCCCTGAACCTTGCGCGATCGGCCACGCGATGCCACATCCTGCACGCGAAGCCATGGCTTGTAGTCTGGGCCAGAAACCTGTCCCTATCCTTGCGCTATGCTGGTATGGTCGTTACCTGTGTATACGCTGAACGTTTACGCCACCGCACCAAGCCGCTTGCGCATGCATATCGCCGATGAAGGACATAGACCGACGAATTGCCTGCATGACTGCACTTCGCAAGGAAGGTCATTGCGGCTTATCCGTTCATAGCCGGATCGTTCGAAAAATTTTTCCGCCGTCGTTGTCAGCAGCCAGACGGTTTCGCGATTGCAGGAGCGTGCGATGTCTTCGAGTCGTGTCACGAGCATCCGGGCGATACCCGTCCCGCGCGATTCGGGGGCCACTGCGAGCGATCGCAACAGCACGCTGGAGCCAAGCGGTTCAAGTCCGGCGCAACCGATAACCGATCCACGCGAATCGACCGCCACCAGAAAGCCTTCGATCAGCGTCACGGAGACGTCTACTATCGGCAAGCCGTTCGCGCCCAAAAGGTCGTGAATGTCGCTGAGATCGGTACCGCTAGCTTTTCTTGTCTGCATGGCTGTTGTGCTCGCTCGATATTAGCGTCTGAATCGCAAACGTTTTTCGCGGAGGACGAAACGAGTTGCGCGACCGCGACCGCCTATGTTGTGAGGGCGCCTCTGCCGCCGTTGCCGCTACTCGGTTTCGTTCGTGTCGGTGTCCGCATTCGCATTCTCCGTTTCGTGATTCATCGCGGCGGCCGCCAGT
This sequence comes from Paraburkholderia rhynchosiae, assembly GCF_002879865.1. Taxonomy (GTDB): domain Bacteria; phylum Pseudomonadota; class Gammaproteobacteria; order Burkholderiales; family Burkholderiaceae; genus Paraburkholderia; species Paraburkholderia rhynchosiae. The sequence goes on along the minus strand of NZ_PNXY01000023.1, from coordinate 101,873 downwards.
GCCGTTGCAAGTTCCGGATGCGCTTCCTTTCTCTCGCTGTAACGATCGGTCAGGTAATCTGAGCGATCCCGCACGAGCAATGTGAACTTGTACAACTCTTCCATGACGTCGACGACGCGATCGTAATACGACGAGGGCTTCATCCGGCCGTCGGCATCGAACTCCTGCCAGGCCTTTGCCACCGACGACTGATTGGGTATCGTCACCATCCGCATCCATCGGCCGAGCAAGCGCAGTGCATTCACGGCATTGAACGATTGCGATCCGCCGCATACCTGCATTACCGCGAGCGTGCGGCCTTGCGTGGGCCGTACGCCGCCGCTCTCAAGCGGCAGCCAGTCGATCTGGTTCTTGAATACGGCCGTCAGCGTTCCGTGGCGCTCCGGGCTGCACCATACTTGTCCTTCGGACCACAGCGAGAGGTTGCGCAGTTCGACGACCTTCGGATGATCGACAGGCACGCTGTCAACGAGCGGCAAGCCGTGCGGATCGAAGACGCGCGTCTGCGCGCCGAAATGGCGCAATATGCGTTCGGCTTCGAGCGTGAGTAGCCGGCTGTACGACGTGGGGCGCAACGAGCCGAACAGCAGAAGGATCCGCGGCGCATGTTGCGAAACCATGCGGGGTTCGAGCTTCTGTGAGTCCGGGATGTCGAGATGCGCAACGCTGAGGTTGGGCAGATCCTGCGTCATCAGAGAAGCCTCCGTCCTTCTTTGTCGATCACCTGCTCGCCGTCTTCTTTGGTGAACGAGCCCTTCTGCCCGGCAGGCAGAATGTCGAGCACAAGCTCGGATAGCCGGCACAGACGCACCCCCAGCGGCGTGACGACAATCGGACGATTGATCAGAACCGGGTGTTCCATCATGGCGTCGAGCAATCGTTCGTCGGTCAGCGAGGCATCGCCGAGACCGAGCTCGGCATAGGGCGTCCCTTTTTCGCGCAACGTGGCGCGCACCGTCAAGCCGGCGCGCGCAATCAGAACCTTCAGCGTCTCGCGATCCGGCGGCGTCTTCAGATACTCGACGATCTCCGGCTCGATGCCGGCGTTGCGAATCATGGCGAGCGTGTTGCGCGACGTGCCGCAAGAGGGGTTGTGATAAATGGTGACGCTCATAGCTGTTGTCCTTTAATGCCGGGTTTCGCCTCATACCAGTGCTGGGAGCGGTTCACAATGCCGACGACGAACAGCATCACTGGCACCTCGATCAGCACGCCGACCACCGTCGCCAGGGCCGCACCCGAATGGAAGCCGAAGAGACTGATTGCGGTTGCCACGGCAAGCTCGAAGAAATTGCTTGCACCGATCAGACTCGATGGCCCCGCAACACAGTGCGCGACGCCGAGCCGGCGATTCAACAGATACGCGAGGCCCGAGTTGAAAAGTACCTGGATGAGGATGGGCACCGCGAGCATCGCGATAACCAGCGGCTCGTTGACGATGGCCTGTCCCTGGAACGCAAACAGCAGCACGAGTGTCACGAGGAGGGCGCTGATCGAATAGGGACCGAGCCGCGCGACTATTCGCCGGAAATGCGCTTCGCCTCGTGCCAGCAGATGCCGGCGCAACAACTGCGCGAGAATCACGGGGATGATGATGTACAGCCCGACCGACATGATCAGCGTATCCCATGGCACCGTGATAGCGGACAGGCCAAGCAGCAACGCGACCAATGGCGCGAACGCCACGATCATGATGGAGTCGTTCAGCGCCACTTGCGAGAGCGTGAAATACGGATCGCCCTTGCACAACTGCGACCAGACGAACACCATCGCCGTGCAGGGAGCGGCGGCCAGCAGAATCAGGCCGGCAATATAGCTGTCGAGCTGATCGGCGGGAAGCCACTGCGCAAACACCTGGCGAATGAAAATCCAGCCGAGCAATGCCATTGAAAACGGTTTGACGAACCAGTTGACGAACAGTGTCACGCCGATGCCGCGCCATTGGCTGCGAACCTGGGTCATCGCCGCGAAGTCGATCTTGACCAGCATCGGAATGATCATCACCCAGATCAGCACGCCAACCGGCAGATTCACGTGCGCGAGTTCCATCCGGCCGATTGCCTGGAAAATCTGCGGCAGTAGCTGCCCAGCGAGAATGCCCGCGACGATGCAAAGCCCGACCCATACCGTCAGATAACGCTCGAAAAAACCGATCGCCGGCCGTGCTCCGGCGGTCACCGTATTATTGCTGCTCATGTGTTTCCTCTGCGGGCTTTGCGCCGTTCACGCGCACTTTCTGCTGAACCGCATGGCGATCGGGCACACGAAGCGGCGGATGCCGTATGCATACGTGTCATCGCGTATCTGCGCAGCAGTTTTGCGCGTCGCTCGCGACACACGGGGTACCGCCGCAGCAGTTCTCCGTCAGGAAGCCGACCAGCGCCGTCATCGCATTAAAGTTGGCCGTGTAGATGACGAACCGTCCATCCTGCCGCGGTGTCACCAGGTCGGCGTGCGACAGGTCCTTCAGATGGAATGACAGGCCGGAAGGCGAAAGCCCGAGCTTCTGGGCGATCTCACCGGCGGCCATGCCGTCCGGGCCGGCTACGACCAGCAGGCGGAAGATCGCGAGGCGCGATTCGTGCGCTAGCGCGCCCAAGGCGTGTACAACGAGGTTGGAGTCCATAGCCGTAACGGTAACGGATTCGTTTCCACATTTCAAGAATTGTGGAAATGATAGGGGTGGCGACAACTTTTGCGATAGTCGTTGTTCGGCTCACTCTGCGGTATGTCCGCGCGGCGCGGCGCGGCGCAGATGCAGATGCAGATGCGGAAGCGCCCACTGCCGCTCGGGTTCGCCGCGCGCTCACTGCGTCGCCTTTGCGCAAAGGCTTGCCCGATGGCATTGGCCAGTTCATCGGCGATAGGGGCCGATGCACCAGCCCAACAGCAACTCGCCGTCCGCGGTGAGCGCGACCGAACGCCTGGTGCGCGCGAGCAGTTCGCGGCCGATCGGGCTTTCAAGCCGCCACACGTGGTCGGCGCGGGTAGCTTGGAGCGCCGGTCTGGAACCGGAAGCCGAAGCCCCGAAGCCCCGAAGCTCCAAAGCTCCAAAGCTTGGAAGCCTCGAAGCCTCGAGACATAGCCGAAATACCCCTCGCTGCTTTCGCAACTTTACGATTGAAATGTTACGTTATATCATTTCGCCGACATTGAACGGATGAAGCGTTCGCTAGCCCCGAATCGGCGACCGTGTCGATCCTTCAATGCGAGCCCGGAACAAGACGCAGCCGGCGTAAAAGGCAAATCCTCAAAAACACAGTGAATAAAAACCTCCCACATATTTCCGCGCGCGTACTCCGGCTGTCGCCGCTCTCGCTGGCCTTCCTGGCCGCATTAGCCCACGCTCAGTCCGATAGTTCGACTTCGCCTCAAAATTCGATGTCCATACCCGGCGGGTCCCTGGCGCCCGTTTTCGTTACCGCCAATCCTTTGGGCGATACCGACCTGATCGCACCGGCGACCGCGCTGTACGCAGATGCGCTGACCCGCCGCCAGGCGAACTCGCTTGGCGAGACTCTGAACGGCTTGCCCGGCGTGTCCACCACGACCTACGGCCCCATGGTGGGACGACCCATCATCCGTGGCATGGATGGCGACCGCATCCGGATTCTGCAGAACGGCGTCGCCGCGTGGGATGCGTCGTCGCTGTCGTACGATCACGCGGTCCCGCAGGAGTCGCTGACAATCGAGCGGGTCGAGATCGTGCGCGGACCGGCGGCATTGCTCTATGGCGGCAATGCAATCGGCGGGGTGGTGAATACGATCGACAACCGGATCCCGCGTGAGCCGGTCAAAGGGCTGACCGGCGGCGTCGATGCAAGCTACGGTGGCGCGAACAACGCGCGCGCCGGTGCGGCCCAGGTCGAAGGCGGTAATGGACAGTTCGCGTTTCACGTCGATGCATTCGATCGCGAGACGAGCAAGGAGCGCATTCCCGGCTTCGCGCACTCGGATCGCCAGCGCGCGCTCGACGGTTCCGATGCCGATGAAGCCTACGGCAGCCTGCCGAACAGCGATGGCCGATGGCACGGCGGCGCAGTCGGCGGTGCTTATACGTGGACCGACGGTTATGCGGGCCTGTCGTACAACGGCTACGAGGCGAACTACGGTTCGGTCGCCGAGGACGGCGTGCGGCTACGCATGCACCAGGATCGCGTGGCGTTCGCATCTGAAGTGCGCAATCTGAGCGGGCCGTTCTCCCGGCTCAAGTTCGATTTCGGCTACACGGACTACGAGCACAAGGAAATCGACAACGGCGAGACCAGTACCACGTTCCGCAATCACGGCTACGAGGCGCGGATCGAGGCACGTCACAGGAAGATCGGGCCGTTCGAAGGTGCGATTGGTGTTCAGCTGAGCCAGAACACGTTTTCCGCGCTGGGCGACGAGACGCTCGTGCCGACGACGCAGACCACCAACGTCGCGCTCTTCGGTGTCGAAGAGTGGAACGTGACGGATGCCTTCAAGCTGAGCGCTGGGCTGCGCTACGAGCACGTCAAGCAGCAGCCGACCGCGGCCGGCAACGACAAGTTTGCGAGTGCGACGAATCGCGACTTCAATGCCGTCAGTGCATCGCTAGGCGCGCTGTACAAGCTGACTCCGACCTGGTCCATCGCGGGCAATGTCGCCTACACCGAGCGGGCGCCGGCACTCTACGAGCTGTATGCGAACGGTCCGCACGACGCGACAGGCCAATACCTGATCGGCAATCCGGACGCGCAAAAGGAAAAGGCTGTTTCGACCGATTTATCGCTGCGTTTCGCAAGCGGCCCGAACAAGGGCAGCATGGGTGTGTTCTACAGCCGCTTCAAGAACTATCTCACCGAGTTCAATACAGGACGGCTGGTGGACGCCGCCGATCAGGTCGTCGCGCCAGGCACCGACGATGCATTGAACGAGGCCGTGTATCGCGGCGTGCGCGCGGAGTTCTACGGCATCGAGCTCGACGGTAAATGGCGCGTTTTCCAGAAAGGCGCGCATCAGGTGGATGTGGAACTTGTCGGCGACTACACACACGCTCGCAACATGGACAACGATCAGCCGCTGCCGCGCATTTCGCCGTTGCGCGCCACGCTCGCCGTCGATTACGCCTATGGTCCGTTTGGCGCCCGCGCGGAAATGGAACACGCATGGGGGCAGCACCGCGTGCCGGAGAACGATCTGCCGACGGCCGGCTACACGAAGCTGGGCCTGCTTTTCACCTACAAGTTCCACGTCGGCGAGACGGACTGGCTGGCTTATCTTCGCGGCGACAACCTGACCAACCAGGAGATTCGCTATGCGAGTTCGGTGGTGCGGGACATTGCGCCCGAGGGCGGTCGAAGCGTAATGGTGGGACTGCGCACGAGGTTCTGACTGGAATTCACGCATATAAGCCGCGATTCGCGCGTGTCGCCCGCCGGTATTGCCGCTGACGCCTGAGGCGCCGCGTACAGCTTCGCAGTGAACCGTTAGGGCGCGCCGCTTGCTGTCATGACAGCATGACAGTGGAGGTTCTGCGGTGGATCGCACCCGGGATATCGTTGTTGTCGCTGCATCGACTGGCGGGCTGGCCGCGCTCCGGACGCTTCTGCGCGAGCTGCCCGAAGGTCTGCCGGCCACCATCCTGATCGTCATGCACATCGGCTCGTTCCCAAGCATGCTGCCGGAACTCTTGCAGGCGGTTTCGCGACTAGCGGTATCGCACGCGCGCGACGGCGAGCCATTGCGCCGTTCGACGGTGTACGTCGCGCCGCCGGACCGCCATATGGTCGTGTATGAAGACCGGATCAATCTGTCCCGAGGTCCCAGAGAAAACTTTGCACGGCCCGCCGCGGATCCTTTGTTCCGTTCAGCGGCAGTCTCTTATGGGCGGCGCGTTATCGGCGTGGTGCTGACCGGTCATCTCGACGACGGAGCCGCCGGTCTGCGGGCGGTTCAGGCATGCGGTGGCTACACTATCGTCCAGGACCCTGCCGACTGCGCTGCAGCAGGCATGCCGAAGAGCGCGCTTGAGGCAGTCGCCGCCGATGTGGTGGCTCCGGTCGCCGAAATCGCCGGAGCCATCGTCAATGCGCTGAAGATCACCGGTACGTCAAAGGAGATTCTTGTGAGTGTTCGCAAGCAGGCCGAAATCGAGGCCCGGATCGCACGAACGGGGCGCTCGTCCGTCAAGGATCTTGAAGGGTTGGGTCAGCACAGCAGTTTGACTTGCCCTGAATGCGGAGGCGCGGTGTGGCGCATCGGCGAAGGCCAGCCGTTGCGCTATCGCTGTCACACGGGGCATGCATTTTCCGCAGCCTCGTTGCATGACAGGCAGCAGGAAAGCACGGAGGAGGCGCTGTGGTCCGCCGTGCGCCGTCTCGACGAAGAGCTGATTCTCGCCAAACAGCAGCTGGAGTTAGCCGGCGCGGCCGACGGGCAAAAGGTCGAGGAACTGCAGCAGCGGATCGCCCGTCTCGAGTTGGCATCAACAGCAACGCGAAATATTCTGATCGACAGGAGCGGGGGCAAGGAGGCTCGCTCAGCGGCAGAACGATGACTGGCCCGGGCCGCCGGACGCCGTCCACGGTTCGCGTCAACGTTGCTGCTTGCCTACGTATCCCGGCATGACTCCACACGGTTGAGCGACATAGACAGACCGCCACGCCGGTACTGCGTGCAAGCCTACATCCTCCGCAATTGCCATGCCGATGCGCCCGGAAACCGATTCGCTGCCGATAACGCACGTTCGCCGCCGGTTATTACAACGGCTGGTAAATTGGCGCCGACACGTGTGCCGTGAGTTGTAGGGGTTCCACAACGCATCGCGCGATTGTCCAACGGCACAAGGCATAAGCAATGCTCGCTCATCCTCATCACTCGACGTATCGAGAAGGAGGACTAACGTGAATACGTTCCTACGATCTGTCGCAGCGGCTGCGATCGGCGCCGCGGCGATGTACTACCTTGACAACCAGTCAGGCAGGCGGCGGCGCGCGATGCTGCGCGACAAGATGGCGTCGACGACGAAAAAGCTGTCGAAGCAATCGCGCTCGCAGGCAAGGCGAGCCGCCGGGCACGCATACGGTCTGCTGCATCATGCGGCATCGGATGCGCCGGTTTCCGACCAGCAACTCGTCGAGCGTGCGCGCTCGTGCCTCGGCCGCACAGTCGCCAACCCGGGCGCGATCGATATTCGCGTCGAGCGAGGCGTCGCATGTATTTCGGGCCATGTACTCGCAGCGGACAGGGAGCGTGTCATTCGCGAGATTGCTGCGGTGCCAGGCATCGAACGCGTGGAAGATGAACTGTCCGTGCATGAGCAGGCGGGCAATGTGCCGGAGTTGCAAGGCGCTGCAACGCGCGGCTGACGGCGTGGGCTCAACGCGTGCGGCATTGGCCACATTTGGCTGCATCGGCGGCACGCGTCGCGGACCTGCACCGTTCCGATTGCCCATGCATTCGCCAATGCGTCGGCAATCCGTGCAAATAAAGGTAGCCGGCGATGTCTCTCGCCTGATCGGCGCTCAGTCCCAGGTCGGGCATCGCCGTACGTGGACTGAACTCTTGCCGATGCATCAGCCAACGCTCAAGATTGGTCGCGGAATTGGCCGCGACGCCGCCGATATAAGTCCGCTGCCGGAAGCCGTTAAGCGGAGGACCGACAAGACTGTTCGCGCCTTCGACGCCCTCGATGGTATGGCATGAGCCGCAACCGGCGCGCGCGATCAGCGCCTTGCCTCGCCCAGGGTCGCCGCCTGTCAATGGCTCGCGTTGCGGCGCTTGCGGTCCGCACGCCGCCAGCATGAGCAGGGCGAATCCCATTACCGCTCATGCGACGATCGATGTGAGCACGGCACGCCCCGACGTCGTGGCCACACCTCGCGTGTCAGTGGCCGGTTCGCGCTCGGGCCGCGGCGCCGGGTGTGCTACACGCTGATCGCTGCTGCCGCCTTCGCAACAGCGTTGCCCCATTCTTCAAGACGCGCCGGGTCATAGCGCGATTCCGGCATGGAGATGCAGATGCTTGCCGCCGGCGCGCCGTCGGAATCGATGATCGGCGCGCCGATTGCGCACACCGCGTGGCGATATTGCGAGAGATTCACCGAATAGCCGCGTTGCCGGATGCGTTCGAGTTCGAGCCGGATCTCAGCCGGGTCGCAAGGTGTCGTCTCGCTGAATTTCGCCAGATCACGGCTCAGGATTTCCTCGACGTCAGTCTCTTTCATATACGCCAGCACCGCGAGGCCAGTGGCGGTGGCGTGGAACGGGCTCAGGTCGCCGATCGGGCTGAAGGTGCGCACGGTTTGCGTACAGTCCGCGCGGTCGATCAGGACCATCGACTTGGTGCTGTCGGGCACCGATAAATGAACCGTCTCGTTGGTCAGATCGCGAAGTTCGCGCATCGGCTCGCGCGCGGCCGCGTACAGCGCGCCGCCGCGCAACGCCGCCGGCCGCACGCCGAGAATTCGCGGACCCACTTCCCAACGCGTGAGGTCGCCGCTCGTCTGACGAAGCCAGCCGGCCTCGTGAAACGTCAACAGCACGCGCTGCACGCTGGACTTCGGCATATCGAGCAAACGCGCCAATACGCCGACGCTGACCGGCTGGTTCTGCGATACGGCCTCCAGGATTTCGAGGCTCTTCAACAAACTTTTCATGCAGTCTCCGATGATGGGCCGCGCCGGACAAGGCGCTGCCCACGCTGCGCTTGCCACGCAAAAAAGCGCGTGTTACTTTCGGTGCATTGGATATGGAACGCCGTGCCGTATTGTGGCACACCTTCATCGAGTTTGAAAGCACGGAGAATAAATACGGCAATGGGACTTTCTTTTCAGCCGCTCACCGCTTTGCCGGTCATCGAGGTCAATGGCGCGCGGATTCCGCGGATCGGCCTCGGCACCTGGCGGTCCACTCACGAGGAAGGCGTGCTTGCCGTGCGTGCGGCGCTCGAAGCGGGCTATCGCCATATCGACACGGCGGCGCGCTACGAGAACGAACAGGCGGTAGGTCAGGCGCTCGCCGCGAGCGGTCTGCCGCGCGACGAGGTGTTCGTCACAACCAAGGTCTGGCATACGGAATTGCGCGCGGCCGATTTCAAACGTGCCGCCCAGGCGAGCGTCGCGCGGCTCGGGCTCGATCACGTCGACCTGTTGCTGGTGCATTGGCCTAATCCCGAGGTGCCGCTCGAGGAGACCATCGGCGCGCTGTGCGAAGCGCAACGCAGCGGCTTGACGCGTCATATCGGCGTATCGAACTTTCCGGCGGCGCTGCTCGATCGTGCGGTCGCGCTGGCCTCAGTCCCGCTAGTCGCCAATCAGTGCGAGTACCACCCGTATCTCGATCAAAGCAAAGTGCTCGATGCTTGCCGGCGGCATGGCATGGCGCTGATTGCCCATACGCCGCTTGGCAGCGGCAAGCTGCTCGCGGATCCGGTCATCGCGGAGATCGCGCGCGAGCACGAGCGAAAGCCGGCTCAGGTCATCTTGCGCTGGCTGATGCAGCAGCCTGGCGTGGCCGCCATTCCCAAATCGTCGAATCCGGTCCGGATCGGCGAGAACCTCGCGGTGTTCGATTTTGAACTGGATGCACGCGCGATGGCGCGCATCGGCACACTCGCCCGCGCCGACGGCCGGGTAAGCAAGCCGGCGTGGCATCCGGAGTGGGACGCCCCGGCACATTCATTAGCGGCGGAAAAGCCATGAACTTCATCGACACGAGCATGAACCCCGCGATGCGCACGCAGGGCGAGCTCACGCTCGAGACTGACCGGCGGCATCTGATGCATCCCGGAACGCACGCATCCGATCATGCGTCAGGCCAACTCGATGTACGGCTGATGACGCGCGCGACAGGCATCCGCATCGAGGATCACGCGGGCCGCTCATATATCGACGCGTTCGCGGGACTCTATTGCGTGAACATCGGCTATGGACGCGAGGAAATGGCCGATGCGATCGCGGCCCAGACACGCCAGCTGTCGTTCTATCACACGTATGCGGGCTTTTCGAACGACCCCGCTGTCGAACTGTCGCGACGTCTGATCGAAGAGTGGGCGCCGCCTGGCATGAAGAAGGTGTTCTACGGCATGTCGGGCTCGGACGCCAACGAGACGCAGATCAAACTCGCCTGGTACTACAACAACGTGCTCGGACGGCCGCGCAAGAAAAAGATCATCGCGCGGCAGCGCAGTTATCACGGCTCAGGTATCGCGACCGGCAGTCTCACGGGGCAGCCGAAATTTCACGCGGGATTCGATCTGCCCATGCAGCAGGTGCTGCACACGGCGAGTCCCGACTTCTATCGCGACGCGCGTCCCGGTGCGAGCGAAGCCGAGTTCGTCGCGGATTGCGTCGAGCACCTCGAACAACTGATCGCGCGCGAAGGCGCCGGCACCATCGCCGCATTCTTCGGCGAGCCGGTGATGGGCTCGGGCGGCATCGTGCCGCCGCCGGCCGGGTATTGGCCGGCCATTCAGGCGGTGCTGAAGCGTCACGACATTCTTTTTGCCGTCGATGAAGTGGTGTGCGGTTTCGGCCGCCTCGGTTCGCGTACGGGCAGCGAGCACTACGGCCTCGAACCGGATCTGATGTCGGTGGCGAAAGGGCTGACGAGCGGATATTTGCCGCTGTCCGGCGTGATCGTCAGCGAACGCGTGTGGGATGTGATCGAGCGCGGTTCGCGCGAGCAGGGCGCGATGAATCACGGGTGGACCTACTCCGGTCATCCGGTATGCGCGGCCGCGGCGTTGACGAATCTCGACATCATCGAACGGGAGCAGTTGGTGCGTCATGCAGCCGACGTCGGCGCTTATTTCCAGACGCGCCTGCATGAGGAGTTCGACGCGCATCCGCTCGTCGGCAATGTCAGAGGCGTGGGGATGCTCGCCGCGCTCGAATTGATGGCGGACAAGACGGAGCGCCGTCCATTTCCTGCGGCGTTGAAGGCGAGTCAACGCGTGGCGCAGGCGGCGCTCGCGCGAGGTCTGATTGTCCGTGCGCTAGGCACGAACGACATCGTCGGATTCGCGCCGCCGCTCGTCGCCACGCGCGCGGACATCGACGAGATTGTTGCTATCACACGACATGCGTTGCACGACGCGGGCGACGGGTTATCCGTGTCATGACATGACATAACCGGATGCTCCAAAGCGACTGAAATGTTTCCGCCCTCGCGGGCCCGCGAGCGCGGCTGTCCAATCCAACCAGGGACCCAACCGTGTCCACGCGCAACCAAGTGTTTTCTTCCGATTTCACCGACACACCGTACTGGTGGAAAGACTGGCGTCCTCACGACGAACTGATGTCGGACGTGCCTCGCGAAGTGGACGTGGCGATTGTCGGCGCTGGCTATGCGGGCTTGTCGTGCGCGCTCGAATTCGCGAAGCAGGGCTTGCGCGTTGCGGTGCTCGAAGCCGATGTGCCGGGCATCGGCGCGAGCACGCTCAGCGGCGGACAGGTGTCGGGCGGCGTAAATGTGGGCAAGGCGCCTTCAGGCAGAAAGCTGGATAGTTCGGTATCCGAAGAACGTCAGCGGACGTTGTTGACGGAAGCGTCGGTGTCATACGAGGTGTTCGAAAGCATCCTGCGCGACAACGCGATTGAATGCAGCTACGTGAAGGCCGGGCGCATCAACGCGATGTGGACCGACGCGCATATGGCCGCGTGGCGCAAGCGCATCGTCAATCTGAACACTTATGCTCGCGCCGGTGCACGACTTCTTTCGCGCGACGAACTGCGCGGCGAACTGGCGAGCGACATCTACGCCGGCGGCGTTTTGCTCGAACGCGCGGGCCAGGTTCATCCGTCGATGATGTTCGCCGGCCTGCTCGCCGCCGCACGCGGCGCAGGCGTCACGGTGTGCAGTCGCGCCGCGGTTAAAAGCATCGCGCGTGTTGGAGCGCAATACCGGATCGAGACATCGCGCGGCGCGCTCGCCGGCCGGCATGTGGTGATCTGCACAAACGGCTATACGGATTCTTCGATGCCCGATCTGCAACGTCGCGTGGTGCCGGTCGTGTCCCATCAGATCGCGACAGAAGAGGTACCGGCTGACTTACGGGCTTCGCTGATCCCGAAGCGTCGCGGCATCTCGGAGACGCGCCGCGTCGTCAACTACTACCGCTATTCACCTGACGGCAAGCGCCTGCTGTTCGGTGGGCGCGCGCGCTTTTATAACCTCGATCGCCGTGAGTCCGCTGCAATTTTGCATGCGCAGATGGTCGAGCGTTTTCCGCAGATGGCCGAGGTCAAGGTGGCATATAGCTGGGGCGGCACAGTGGCGCTTACGCTCGACTTCCTTCCGCACCTGGGCCGCACCGCCGACGGCATGTATTACGCGCTCGGCTGCAACGGCAGCGGCGTGGTGATGATGACGTATCTCGGCTACAAGATTGCGCGCCTGATCATCGAAGGGCAGGCGCCGGAAACCAGCGCCTACGGCACTCCGATGGTCACGCATCCGCTCTATAGCGGCAAGCCGTGGTTCATGCCCGCGCTCGGCAGCTACTACCAGATTCGCGACGTGCTCGACAAACGCAGACAGCACGCCTAACTGCGCCGGCAGCGCCGGCACGCACATCACTTCAGACAGGCAGGGACACGACATGGGTTTGAGAATCGGAGTCGATATCGGTGGGTCTTTCACCGACTTCGCAGTGCTGGACGAAGCGACGCGAAGCATTCGCACGCTGAAGGTGTTCTCCCGTCCCGACAGCCCGGGCAGCGAAGTGCTGGCGGGCGTCGACGGACTGCGCGAGCGCTACGGCATCGAGCCGCACGAGGTGACGTATTTCACTCATGGCACGACGGTGGGCGTGAATGCAGTGGTCCAGCGCCGCGGGCTGAAGCTGGGCCTCATCACCACCCGCAACTTCGAGGACGTGCTCGACATCGCGCGTTTGAAGATCCCCGATATGTATCACCTGATGTCGAGCCGTCCCGCGCCGCTGATTCCGCGCGATCGCGTGTTCGGCGTGGTCGAGCGCATCGGCGCGGACGGCGTCGAAGAGACACCCGTCGACGAGACAAGCGTGCTCGAAGCGGTTTACGGCCTGCAGGCGGCAGGCTGCGAGGGCGTGGTCGTGTCGCTGCTCCACTCATACCGCAACCCGGCGCATGAACAGCAGGTGAAGACGATCATCGAGGCGGCGCTGCCGGGCTTCTTCGTGTCCTGTTCGCATGAGGTCTGGCCGATCATCCGCGAATACGAGCGGACGGTAACGGCGACCATTGGCGGCTATGTCCAGCCGCGCGTGTCGAACTATTTGACGCAACTGCAGGCGGCGCTGGCCGAAAGCGGAGTGAGCGCGGACCTCAAAGTCACCAAGTCGAACGGCGGCGTGATGAGCGCCGAGCACGGCAAGCAGAACTGCGTGCAGATGATTTTGTCCGGCACGGCATCCGGCGTGATTGGGGCCGCGTATCTCGCGAAGCTCTGCAAGGTGAAAGACTGCATGAGTCTCGACATCGGCGGGACGACTGCGGATATTGCGCTGATCGTGGACGGCAAACCGCAATACGCGACCGGCGAATACATCGGCGAATTCCAGATTCATATTCCGTCCGTGTCGGTGTCCTCAGTTGGCGACGGCGGGGGCTCCATTGCCTGGGTGGACGAATTCGGTGTGCTCAAAGTCGGTCCCGAAAGCGCCGGATCGAGCCCAGGACCGGTGTGTTATGGACGCGGCGGCACACGCCCGACCATCACCGATGCGTTCGCCGCCATCGGCGTGCTCGGCAGCGCCGCGCTCGGCTATAACGCGGTGAAGGTGGATGTGGACGCGTCGCTGCGAGCCATCGAACCGCTTGCCCGGCGTCTCGGACTCGACGTGTACGAGACCGCGGCGGCCATCATCGAAGTCTCGATCTCCGGCATGTACGCGGGCGTGAGCCGGCTGAGTTCGCGCTTCGGGATCGACCCGCGCACTTTTGCGCTGATGCCGTTCGGCGGCGCAGGGCCGATGCTCGGCTGTTTTCTCGCGCGCGCGCTGAACGTGCGCAATCTGCTGGTGCCGACCACACCCGGCGTGCTCAGCGCGCTCGGCGGCCTGATCGCCGACACGAAGAACGATTTCGTTCGGACGACATACTATCCGCTCGACCGCGCGTCGCTCGTCCTGCTCGCGCAGGATCTCGCGCATCTCGAAGCCGACGCGCGCGCGTGGGTGATTCGCGAGACGGGTACCGACGCCACCGCCGATATTGCCGTGTCGGCCGATATGCGCTATCGCGGGCAATCGTTTGAAATCGACACGCCGATTGAGGCAGAGGCGATCATCAGCGGCGATATCAATGCGATCGCGCAGGCTTTTCATCGGGAACACGCGCGCCTCTTCGGACACAGCGACGAGAAATCGCCGATTCAGGTGGTAGCGCTGCGGCTCGTTATCACCGCGCCTACGCCGAAGCCCGAACTGCCGCATATCGCGATGGGCGACGGTGCGCCGCGCGTCGAATCCGAGATCGATGTGTATCTGGACGGTAGCTGGCGCCGTGTGCCGCTTTACCAGCGTTCCTCACTGCTTGCAGGACACCGGTTCGCGGGTCCGGCGATCGTCGCGCAAGACGACACCACGACTTGTGTGCTGCCGGGCTTCGACGGCCGTGTGGACGAATACGGCAACCTCTTTCTCGAAGCCGTCTGATTGGCCGACCCTGGAAACGCACTATGACATTCGATAAATCCGTCCTTCAGATCTTCGCGAACTATTGCGTCGCGGCCGCCGAAAGCATGGCGTATACGCTCGTGCGCACCGCGCATTCCGCGTTCGTGAAGGAAACAGAAGACTTCTCCTGCACGCTCATGAACACGCGCGGCCTGACGTTCGCGTCGCCGAAAACGCTTGGCGCGACCTGGTATCCGGGGCTCGATTTCGGCGCGGTGATCGACATGATCGACCACTACGAGCCAGGTGACATCTGCATGACCAACGACGCGTATAGCGGCTACGTCGCCACGCACACGCCCGACGTGATGATGTGGAAGCCGGTGTTCTTCGGCGGCGAGATCGTCTGCTATGTGGGCGGGCACATTCACAACACCGATATGGGCGGCGCGGTGCCGGCGTCGCTGTCGCGCACGCTCACCGAGATCTATCAGGAAGGCATTCGTTTCGCGCCGACCAAGATCGTCCGCGCGGGCGTGCTCGATGAAGCATTGCTCGAACACATGGCGATCAATGTGCGCGCGGCAGAGCAGAATCGCGGCGATCTGATGGCGCAAATCGCGATGCTCATGACGGGCGAGAGGCGGGTGCTGGAAATCATCGAGCGCTTCGGCATCGAGCAGTTTCGCGCCGGCATGGATGCGCTGCTCGACTATTCGGAAGAGCAGGCGCGTACGATCGTGCGAAGCATGCCGGACGGCGAATATTTCTTCGCCGAATATGCCGACGAGGATTCGGTCAACGGCAAACCGCTGCGTGTCGCGCTGACGCTCACGGTGAAGGACGGTTCGCTCGTGTTCGACTTTACCGGCAGCGATCCGCAGTTGAATTCGTCGCTGAATATGCCGACGGGCGGCAAGGAGCGTCATGTGCTCGCGCTCGTCGGCCTGAACTACGTGCTGTATTCGCTGAACCCCGATCTGCTGCTCAACGCGGGCATGCTGAAAGTGGCGCGCTGCATCATGCCCGAAGGCACGATCATGAACTGCTTGCCCCCGGCAGCGGTCGGCATGCGCAGTCTGACTGCGAAGGTCGCGCAATACGTGACGTTCGGCGCCTTTTCCATGGTCTGCCCGGAACGCTTGCCGGCCTGTCCGGCCGGCGGCATGTCAATCCTCAACGTGAAGACCGTCGACCGCAACGGCCGCACGGTGATCGCGTCGATCGGACCGGTGGGCGGCGGGGCGGGCGGCATGGCGTCGGCGGATGGATCGGACGCGTCGGGCGCGAACGTTGCGTTTCTGCGCAATACGCCAGTCGAGATCAACGAAGCGGAAGTGCCGATCCGCATCACGCGCTATGGCGTGGTGCCGGACAGCGCCGGCGCCGGCAAATATCGCGGCGGCCTCGGGACCGTGATGGAGTTCCGCGTCTTCTCGCCGGGCACGCTCGTCACGGCACGCAATCGCGACCGTTCGCGCTTTGCGTCGTGGGGTGTGTTGGGCGGCAAAGCGGGCGCCGTCTCGCGGTTTACCCGTAATCCCGGTACTGAAACCGAAGAGGATCTCGGCGTGACCGATCTGGTGATGTGCGGTCCCGGCGACGTCATCCGTCTCGAAGGATGCGGCGGTGGCGGCTATGGCCATCCTTACGAACGCCATACGCAGAAGGTGCTGGAAGACGTACGGCGCGGCTATCTGTCGATCCATCAGGCGCGCGATCTGTATGGCGTGGTGCTCGCCGATGGAGTGATTGACGCTGACTCGACCGCGAGCCTGCGCGAGGCCGCGAAAAGCGCGGCTCAACAGCGGCCAGCGTGCCACTTCGACTATGGCGCGGAGCGCAATGCGTATGAAGCGAAATGGACTCGCGAGCGCTACGACGTTTTGACGGGCATTCTCGCGCGCGCGCCGGTCGTCTGGCGGCATTTCCTCAAGCACAAGATCTTCGACGCGCTCGACGCAAAAGAGGCTGCCGCCACCTTGACGCCGGGTGCGCAAGTGATCGAGCAAGTGTATGACGAAGTCCTCAAACGCTATCCACAGTTGCTCGAAGTCCAGGCGCCGGTGAGCGCCTGACGCGCACCGGTTGCGGCATGTTTACAGCGCTAAACCGGCGACCATGCAAATTGCCGCGTTAGCGGTGCAAGAACAGTTTGTTTATGCCGTCTGCCTTTTTTTGTCGGCGCTTTACGCGTTTTGTGCAGGCATACGATGCTGCTAACGAGACCTCAGAAATTTTCTCGTCGCGTACAGAACCTTGTTTAGATCACTTACTTCTGCCGGAGCCACTGACGTGAACGACGAAACGAATAACCGCGGCATCAGCCGCCGCGACATGATGCGCATGTTAGCCGGGACCGGCATGATGGTCGCCGGCGGCGGACTGCTTACAGCCGCGCCCGCGGCGCTGGCCGCCGAAGTGCCGAAGAAGGGCGGCAGCATTCGTGTCGCTTACGACGCGGGTTCGGTATCCGATACCCTCGATCCCGCAGCGGGATCGACAGGTAGCGACTACATCCGCTTCTTCATGTTTTACAGCGGCCTGACCCAACTCGACGAAAGCCTTACGCCGCGCATGAACATCGCGGAATCCGTGTCGAGCACTGACGCGAAAACGTGGATCATCAAGTTGCGCCAGGGCGTGACCTTTCACGATGGCAAACCGCTCGCGCCCGCTGACGTGGTGTATTCGCTGATGCGTCACAAGAATCCGCAAACGGCCTCGCGCGTGAAGACACTCGCCGACCAGTTCGCCAGCGTGACAGCGAGCGGGCCGAACGAAGTGACGTTGACGCTCGAAGTGCCGAACGCCGACCTGCCCGTCATTCTCGCGACGCCGCAAATGGTCATCGTGAAGGACGGCACGACTAACTTCAATTCGGCCATCGGTACCGGCCCCTACAAGCTGAAGAGCTTCAAGCCGGGCGCGGGCACGGTAGGCGTGCGCAACGACAACTACTGGAAGTCGGGACAGCCGTATCTGGATCAGATCGAGCTGATCAGCATCAGCGACAACGCGGCTCGTGTCAGCGCGCTGCTTGCCGGCGACGTTCATCTGATCAACTCAGTCGACCCGCGTTCGACGCGCCGTATCGCCGCGACGCCGGGATACGAGGTCAAGGAAACCAAGTCGGGTCTTTACACGGACCTGATCATGCGCCGTGACAACACGGTCACCGGCAACCCGGATTTCGTGAAGGGCATGAAGTACATGTTCGATCGCGAGCAGATCCGTTCCGCAGTATTTCTCGGTTACGCCGTGATCGGCAACGATCAGCCTATCCCGCCGGGCCACCGCTACTTCAACGCCTCGTTGCCGCAACGCAAGTTCGACCTCGACAAGGCGAAGTTCTACATGCAGAAGGCCGGCGCAATAGGGTCCGCGTTGCCGCCCATCTACGCCACCACGGACGCGAACGGCTCCGTCGAAATGGCGCAATTGATCCAGCAAACGGCCGCGAAGATCGGCGTGAATCTGAGTGTGAATCGCGTGCCCGCCGACGGCTATTGGTCGAATCACTGGATGAAGCATCCGCTCGGTTTCGGCAGCATCAACCCGCGGCCAAGCGCCGACGTGCTGTTCACGCAGTTCTTCAAATCCGACGCGCCGTGGAACGAGTCAGCGTGGAAGGACCCGAAGTTCGATCAGTTGCTGGTAAGCGCGCGTGCCGAGACGGACGACGCCAGGCGCAAGCAGATGTACGGCGAGATGCAGATGCTGGTCACGGACGAAGGCGGCATCGGCATTCCGTCGTTCATCAGTCTGCTCGATGCGAACGACAAGCGCCTGAAGGGCCTAGGCTCGATTCCGACCGGCGCGATGATGGGCTTTTCGTTTGCCGAACATGCATGGTGGGCAGCCTGACCAACGCCGCTTCATGCTGATCGTTCCGGTGACCGGCTCCCTACGAAGACCTCGCTGGCGAGCCGGTTTGCGTCGTAGCATTCAATCGAAAATTCAATGAAGCTAGACTCGTACTGGTTGGACACTGCACCGGAGTTCAAGGACGGCGCCGAAGGCCCCGTCGAGGGCCGCAGTGATGTTGTCGTGATCGGCGGTGGCTTTACGGGTTTGTCCGCCGCACTGGAACTCGCCACGCGCGGAGTTTCGGTCACCGTACTCGAAGCGGGGCGGATAGCTGGTCAGGCGTCGGGGCGCAATGGCGGACAGTGCAACACAGGCGTCGCGCAGGACTTCGCCTCGCTCGCGGCGAGCGTCGGGCTCGAACAGGCTCGCGAGTTTTATCGTGCGTATGAAAGCGCGGTGCAGAGCGTCGAATCCATCGTGACGCATCATCGCATTGACTGCGATTTCGTGCGTACTGGTAAGCTCAAACTCGCGGCGAAACCCAAGCACTTCGAGAAACTTGCGCGAACCTACGAGGTGTTGCACCGCGAAGTCGATCAGGATATCGAACTAATCGAGCCTGCACGAGTGCGCAGCGAAGTCGGCTCGAATGGTTTCCATGGCGGACTGCTGCAACGCAACGGCGCACAGATGCATATGGGCAAGTTCGGCGTGGGGCTTGCACAAGCCGCGTCGCGTCACGGGGCACGCATCTTCGAGAAAGCCGCGGTGACGCAACTGAAGCGCATCGACGGCGGGCGCTATGAGGTCACCTCCGCGCGCGGTGTGATCCAGGCCGAGAAAGTACTGGTGGCGACCGGGCCCTCGCGGCAAGGGCCGCTGCAATGGTTCCAGCAACGGATGGCGCCCGTCGGCAGTTTCATTGTCGTGACAGAGCCGCTCGCCAAGGGGCAACTGGACGCGCTCTTTCCGCATCGGCGCAACTATGTGACGTCGCTGAACATCGGCAACTATTTTCGCGTGACGCCCGATAACCGCCTGCTGTGGGGCGGGCGAGCCCGCTTCGCGATGTCGGACCCGCAGTCCGATGCGAAGAGCGGACACGTGCTGCAGGCCAACCTCGCGAAGTACTTTCCCGAACTGGCGGCAACGAGGATCGATTACTGCTGGGGTGGCCTCGTCGACATTACCGTGGACCGGCTTCCACGCGCGGGACAACACGACGGCCTCTACTATTCGATGGGCTACAGCGGGCATGGCGTGCAGATGTCCACGCACATGGGGCGTGTAATGGCAGACGTGATGTCCGGTTACGCCGACGCTAACCCCTGGCGCGCGCTGCCATGGCCACCGGTGCCAGGACATGCCGCACGCCGATGGATGCTGCCGCTGGTCGGCGCGTATTACCGGATTCAGGACATCCTGCATTGACAGTAGATCTGGCTCATTGACGACACGTTCGGGCGAGTGCCTTTACAATTCGGCACTTCGATCCGACAAACGTGCAAACGTGAATTGCGCTATGAGATACCTTCTTGCATTGACTCTCGCGACGGCCGTAGCCGCGGGTATGGTCGCGAATACGGCCGCGAACGCTCAAACGTCCGCGAACGGCGATACACCCAAACAGCAGTGCGCTATTGGGCAAGTAACCGGGGTGGGTGGCTCGGAGCAGAGCGTTCGCGAATATCTTGCGACACCCGACAGGGACAAATATCGCTACATCGCGGATAACCCGATCCAATGCAGGATCTCCGACGAAGGCCGCGCATCTGCCTGTACCGGTATCACGACTCTGCGGCGCGAAAAGGTCAGCGTGTACGACGACATCGACGGTGCGATGATGGCCGTGGTGGCGCGCGTCGAACTCGACCACGGCACCTACCCCATAGTGATCGCCGTGCCGAGGAAGGATCTGCAATGCGAGCAGTAAAGTGACCTGACTCTTCTGACAGGTTCTTAAACGAGGTTGCCAGCGCAAAATCGCATCGCTCCTTTCCGCATGGATCACCTATGCCGCGGTGAGGGCGAACTCATCGAGCGCATATGGAACCTGACGATTCAATTGCACGGGTCCCGCAACGCCTCAATGTTCTGATCGTCGTCGACGCGGACGAGATCATTGAAGATCGGCAAATTTTTCGAGCTTCCCATCCGCAGTCATGGCGCCGGGCACCGAGTCCACGGGATTCGCCTTCGCGCTCTATACGCTTGCCGCAGATGTAGAGCGCCAGGATCTCTTCGGCTATTGCTCTGACAGCTTCATTGTTGCCGCTGCCTGGTTCGTAGAGCGACGGCGGTCGAACCTGTCTGTTTTGCCAGTTACGCCAACTAATGAACTGGAGGAAATTAGACGTGACACCTGCACTATGTGTCACCGACCAACCCACACAAACGAAGAGACCGGAGGTTCGCCATGGCTGAAACTGCGTTGAAAGCAAGCGGGCAAGACATTAATGTGCTTGTCGTCGTTGACACCGAATACGTGAAGAAGATGTATCCGAACCCGAGCAAAGACCAAACCAATCCGACCGGCATCAACCACACCAATCAGTTCATGATTTGCACCGGTTCGCGAGGCATCATCTCGGGACAGGGCACAGGAGACCTGGAGTTCAGGGCGAACGTTGGTGACGACGTGGCATTCACCGGCGTTTCGATTTACGACAACTCCGACGACGCCGTGATCGTGTACGACGTCAAGCATTTTACCGGCGATCAGGTGTTCAATCAGTTCAGCGCAGACCTGATCGTGCGCAACGGCGCGGTACAGCCCAATGCCGATTCGCCAAGCCGCAACGGTTTGCCGCCCGTCCGTAAGCCGACGAATTTCGCCGTGTTCGAGTCGAAGGTTCGCTCGAGCGGCCGCGAAGGTTTCGGCCTGGCATTCGGACTGTATACGCTCGCCAGCAACGGACAAGACCAGGAACTGTTCGGCTACTACTGGTGGGACCCGTACATCACCGTCGCGTGACCGGCTGAACTGGCCGAGCAGTCCCTGAGCAAGATGCATTGAACCAGCTGGGTTCGCGACATGAATCCAGCGGG
The DNA here is from genome assembly GCF_002879865.1 of Paraburkholderia rhynchosiae. GTDB lineage: Bacteria > Pseudomonadota > Gammaproteobacteria > Burkholderiales > Burkholderiaceae > Paraburkholderia > Paraburkholderia rhynchosiae. Next base: position 80,446 of record NZ_PNXY01000023.1, on the reverse strand, counting down.
TTCCAAAGTGCGCGTCAGCATCGCCATCCAACCTCGGCCATCCCCTCAAGCCGTTGCGCAGCGATCGAAGTTATCGGATCACAGTCCGCATTATTCGCGACTTCTATACCGAGTGCCGAAAGCGTTTGACTGTCGATATCGATCCAGCATGCGACGACCATCCTGCCGTCGATGCATTGTGCCGGTCCAGCGCGGTGTGCATGCACGCCGATGCGCCGAAATAGCCGCTCCATGCTCGCGTAAGTCACGCCGATGAGTTGTCGAGCGCCCAACTGTGCCGCGCATCGAACAACCGAGGCAAGCATTGGGCCAAAGACCCAGGCCAGGTTGCCGCCATCCTGACCGCAAGCAGTAAGAGGGCTCGCCGCGAATCGTGAGAGTTCCCATATGCGAGGCGATTCGGGAGCCGACATTGTCTCGGCAAGCAGAGACGGAAACAGGTCCTTGAGCAGATAGGGCCGCGTTGTCGGCAAAAGCCGGGCGCAGCCGCAAATAGATCCCGTTTCGTCATGAGCGACGACATAAACCGTATCGTCACGGTCGTACTGATCGCGCTCGAATTGATCGTCGGCCATCGGCAAACTCCATCCGAGCTGCTTGACGAATATCTGATGCCGGTACTGCGCAAGCGCGTCACAAAAGCCCGCACCCAGCCGTCCGTTGTCTTGAACGAAAGTCCGCATCGTATGTCCCCGTTTGTTTTTTATCGAGCGCATTAAAGCGCCGGGACTGGCCCGCAGCAACTGTCAAAATTGACAGGGTTCATCGCAAAGATGTCGTCCATCGCGACGCTCTGCTCGTGCGTTCGTTTTTGATTGCAAACCGGGGGTCTTTTGCTTATAAATAAGTGCCGGGAGGTTCTGAATTTATGCGTTCCGGCTGCAATGCCTGGTTCGGGTTGCTTATAAAAACGGCTGGATCGGGGGCGCGATGGAACAGGGCTTTGAGGACGCTTATCGCGGTTTTTGTACCGCGAAGGACGAAAACGAGCTGTTCGGGAAGGTTGCGTCTTTCGCGGAACAACTCGGCTTTGAATATTGTTGCTACGGCATTCGAATGCCGCTGCCTGTGTCCAAACCCACGGTAAAAATTTTCGATACCTATCCGCCGGGATGGATGGCGCACTATCGCACGAGTGGTTTTCTCGACATTGACCCGACCGTGCGTGCGGGCCTGCGCAGCGCCGATCAGATCGTCTGGCCACACTCGATGAATGACGAGGCGCCACGCCTGTGGTCCGATGCGCATGACTTCGGCATCAAGATCGGCGTCGCGCGCTCGAGCTGGACGGTGCATGGCGCGTTTGGGCTTCTCACCATGTCGCGCCATGCAGACCCGCTGACCCCATCTGAAGTCGAGCAATTGCAGTTCCCAACGAACTGGCTGTCGAATCTTTGCCATACGCGCATGGGCCAGTTCCTTCAAGACAAACTCGCGCCCGAGGCGAGCATCACGCTGACCGCGCGCGAGCGTGAAGTGCTGCGCTGGACCAGCGAGGGAAAGACGTCGTATGAAATCGGGAAGATCCTCAACATCTCGGAACGTACAGTCAATTTCCACGTCAATAACGTGCTATCGAAACTGACGGCCACCAACAAGGTGCAAGCCGTAGTCAAGGCAATCGTCACCGGGCTGATCTAGTTCTGCTGCGATCCGCTTTCTCCCGTCGACGCGCGCATCGCCACCCCCGCAAGCTTCAGACGCGGCAAAGTACGCGCACAATAATCGAACGTCGCCCGATAAACTCAGCGGTTCTTCCACCGCGGGCGCTTGCGCCACTGCGAAACACGCCTGTACCTGTCGCTATCCCTTGTGCAAACGGAACACATACATGCAAGTCAGATTTCGAATCAGCGTTCTCGAGCGCATTCCGCGAAGCGTGTGGATACTCGGCTTTGTCAGCCTTTTGATGGACGTCTCGTCGGAGATCATTCACAGTCTGTTGCCCATGTTCATGATGGTGAGTCTCGGTGCCAGTGCTGCAACCATCGGTCTGGTAGAAGGCATTGCGGAAGCCACAGCGCCGATAGTCAAGGTGTTTTCCGGCGCGCTCAGCGACTACCTTGGAAACAGAAAATGGCTTGCGGTGGCCGGCTATGCATTGGGCGCGCTCAGCAAGCCGCTGTTTGCTATTGCGCCGACCGTCGGTGTGGTGATGACCGCGCGTGTCATCGACAGGGTCGGCAAGGGAATCCGCGGAGCGCCGCGCGACGCGCTGGTCGCCGACGTCACGCCAGTTCACCTGAGGGGCGCCGCGTTCGGATTGCGCCAGTCGCTCGACACCGTTGGCGCGGTATTGGGGCCGCTATGCGCGGTGATCATCATGTTGCTGTGGGCGGATAACTTCCGGCTGGCATTCTGGCTCGCCGTCATACCCGGTCTGCTGGCAGTCGCATTGTTGACGGTCGGCATTCACGAGCCGGCGCGTGAACCGGGCGTGAAGCGGGTGAACCCCGTGCGGCTCGAGAATCTCAAGATGCTTGGCGCCAACTACTGGTGGGTCGTCGCTATTGGAGCCGTGTTTGCGCTGGCTCGCTTCAGTGAAGCGTTCCTCGTTCTTCGCGCGATGGGTAGCGGAGTTCCCGTTGCGCTGGTTCCGCTTGTCATGGTGGCGATGAATATCGTGTATTCGCTGTCGGCGTATCCATTCGGCAAGCTCGCCGACACGATGAATCACACCCGACTGCTGATTGCGGGCCTCGTCGTGCTGATCGTGTCGGACATCGTTCTTGCACAAGGAAGCCACTGGAGCATCGTGCTGTTGGGCGTCGCGTTATGGGGTCTGCATATGGGCATGACACAGGGCCTGCTTGCGACCATGGTGTCTCATACTGCGCCGGCGCAACTGCGCGGTACAGCGTTTGGCTTTTTCAATCTCCTGAGCGGTGTCGTCACGTTGGTGTCGAGCGTCATTGCCGGCGAACTATGGGACAAGATTGGGGCCGCTGCCACGTTCTACGCGGGCGCCGTCTTCTCGCTCGCGACCATCGTTCTGCTTCTTTCCGGCAAGGCGCCGGATACGCGCGCCGCAACGCATTGACGATCGAACAGCGATCGAAGGTCGGAGTTATCCCTTCATCTCGGCGACAAGCCGGACTAGACGCGCGATGCGATTGCGGAACATCGGCGCTTGCGGAGATTTTTTCAGGTGTTCGACGCGGTCGCGCCAATAGGTCGGCGGAAAAGGTTTTTGCGGCGCGCATGCAATGACGCGCTCGAGATGAACGAGTTCGCTTTCGAAAATGTGGTGGTGCATTGTGAACCCCTGTAGATGGCCAGTCTGGTCTACTCGCGACGTCGCTAACAATCTGACGCCGCGTAGGGCTGCTGGAGCAGCTTATTCTTCGCACCTGAGTTCAAAAGGACAAGCCGCCGCTGCTTATCCCCGCAAGGAAGGCAACGACGGCCGGACCAATCCCGCAGCGGATCATCTGGGACATAGCCAAAGGATTTCCGCTATCTCAGCTTCACGCATGGCGACGAACTTCTCTGTGGAAGCATTCAGTCGCCATGTTTCGATGCCGGCACTACTACAACAAAGCACAGCCCTCTCTCAGTCTGCGGCCAACGGCTCAGTGCCGTTGGCATCGATCGGCGTTGCGGCAATCGTTCGGATTACTAATCGACAGATCGCGGTGACGAAAGGCGATCGGTCAATCAGCGGTGTCAGTGATCCAGCAAGATCCAGCAACAAAAGGGACGTCGCTGGATGCCGCTTCATCGAACCCATTGCAGCGCGCGATCTTGTTTGGTCTCTCAGGCTCCCCGATTTTCGGACAGATTCGTTGCAGCTTTCGGGCCACCGGCCTTATAGAAGCAAGGGTTGTGCCACATTGTGAGAGTGCGGGAACGCTGGGACACAGAGAGCTTTCATGCGCCGGTTCTGGTCAATCTCGTCCATATGGCAGGCTGAAACTGGACGATTCCGTCCAACTGGCCATGCAAGGCGCGTAGAGGGGCGATTCCGTCCGCATTGCGGCGAAACGGGACGACGAGGCGGGCACAATGTGGACGGGATCGGTCAAGGCGAGAACATCCGGCGCGGCGAATCGTGTGCCGCGACGGATGGAGAGGGACAGACAGGGAGCTTACGACGGGAGGCTGACCTTGCTGTAGGTCAGGCGGCTGGGGCGCAACTGCATGCGCACCAGCGACACGAGGAAGCTGAAGCCCGCCTGGTTCGGATCGATCACCGGCACATAGACGCCGAGTGCCTCGCCGAGCAGCGTGGAGACGCGGCTTGCGACGTCCACGAAACCTGTGCATCCGAGCAGAATGGCTTGCGCGCCGTCGTCCTTGATCGCCTTCAGCGCCGCTTCAAAGGTGCGCACGACTACCACGTCGATGTTTTCGAGCTGCGCGACCGGGCAATCGATCGCGCGGATCGACGCAAACGTGTCCTGTATGCCGTAAGTTTGCGGATGGCCGCGCTGCATCGCGAGCGTGCTTTGCAGGATCGTGATGATCGAGAACCGCTGGCTGAGCGCGAGGGCCGTGAACGCCGTAGCAGGGAAACCGCCGATGATCGGAATGTCGATCACTTCGCGCGCAGCTTCGACGCCGCACATGTCGAAGTCCGTGAGCCAGATGCCGTCGAAACCGTCCTTGGCGATGGCCTGTGCGAGTTCGACCACCGGCATGCCGTTCTGCAGCCAGTTCGTGCGGTTCTCAATATCGGGGTGCCCTTGCGCGATGTTACGAATCTCGACCTGCACGTCCGACGGCAGCACGGGTGCGATGGCTTTCATGATGCGGTCGTTGTACTGCGACGTGGCGACGGGCACGAGCACGCAGATGCGAATCGGTGAGTTCAAGATGCGTCTCCCTTGCGTGCGGACTGGAGCGACTGCATCGACTGTAGTGATTCGAGCGGCACGTACGGCCCGAGATAGCCAAGCGAGTTCAGCAACTCCATGAAGCTGTCGAGAATCAGGCCGGGCTTGCGCAGTTCGGCTTCGGCACGCCAGGCGATCAGCGTCACCGGCCGCTTGCCGATTACCGGATTCAGCGAACCGTCATTGTTCACCAGGTCGCCATTGCTGAAGATCGACTGGCCTTCGCCGCCGACGAAATACGCGACGCTGTCCGGCGCCAGCACGACCGGCTGCGGACACGCGCTGTCCCACACGAGCAGCGATTCGTTCTGGTACATGACCGTATAGGTATGCTGGCCCGCCTGAATGCGGATCTTGCCGACGTCGAAGCCGCCGCTCGTATCGACTTGCGCCGACACCAGTTCGCCGGGCTCCGAGATGGCCCGCGCGGCGAGGCCGCAATGTTCGACGAGATAGCCGGTCATCTGCTGCGCGCTGCCGATCTGCCCGGCCTGCAACGCCCGCCCGAGATCCAGCGCGCGCTTCAACGTGCCGCGAATCGGGGTCGCGCGGCCAATATCGGCCGGCTTCATCACCCACATCGCAAGGCCACCGAACTGGCCGAACTCAGGGTCGGCGACGACCGGCCGCATCATCTGTTCGACAATCGCCGACACGTCGCGCTGATGCGTCGGCGCACCGAGGTTGCCGGCGCGCGGCGTCACGTCGAGCTCGACGCACAGGCCGCCCTGGCTCACGAGGAATGCCGGCCGCGGGTCGATCTCCGCAGCGGCAAAGGTGAGCATCGGCAGCGAGGGAACGGCGCGGCCGGCGCCGTCAGCGTCGATCACCGCGAGGCCGAGTTTCGCCGCCACGAGCGCCGCCACCGTGAAGCCGAGCGCGCCGCTTTCCGGCGGCATCACATAGGCGAGTTTCGTGGATTGCGACGCGAGCCGGGCTTGAACGTTCTGCACGGCCGTCACCGGACCGAGCGGATAAATGGCTGAATTGATCGCTTCGGGCGCGCCGAGATAGGCGACCATGACGGCCGCGCCCTCGGTGGCCTCATCGACGGATACGACTTTCACCGTATCGGTCGGGTAATAATCGCCGGCGACGAAATGCGCAGCCAGATGCCGCGCGGATTCGATTGTGCCGCCCCCGCCGCTGCCGAAGAACGCTGCGCCCAGCAGCAGCGGTTCCAGGTCTTTCCCGCGTAACTCATATGCCATTTGCGATTCCTTTAGTGTAGTTGTGTACAGAAGCGTCTTGCTGGAGTTCGGCAAGCAGATTGGCGGCGCCGGTGACGCGAGGGGTGGCATCCGGAGTCAACGAGCGCAAACCGCGCTCGAGCGTTTCGATGGCTTCGGCGACGCGGCCCGTGGAGCGAAGCAGATCGGCGAGGTAGTGCGCGGCGTCCACGCGCGCGGGCACCGAACCGAACGCGAGCGCAGTCGACAGCGCGGTACGCAGACCCAGTTCCGCTGCGTTGACGTTGCCGAGCGCCCATTGCGCGCGTGCCCGCGTAACCAGGAGTTTGCCCAGATAGACGCGCTCCTGACGCGCGAGCGTTTCGTCGATTGCGGTCGCGAGAATCGCCTCGCACGTCTTCGCGCGGCCGGCGCGCAGCAGCAATTCCCCGTGCTGCCACGTCTTGAATGAATAGAACAGCGCACCGCCATTGCAAACCACGTGGTTATCGTAGCCGTCGAGCATGACAGTTTCAGCTTCGTCGGCATGGCCGAGCGCACTGAGGTGACAGGCTCGCAGCACCTGGCCGACGCCCCGATAGAACGCGAAGCCGTTCGCAATCGACACCGATTCGAGTTCGCGCGCGAGATGGCCGAGCCGGTCCACGTCGTCAAAGAGACTGGCGAGCCACGCGCCGCCTTGCAGATTGACCGCATGAGCGAGCGCGTGCGCGCCTGGCTCCGATGCGCGCAGGATCAACATCTCCATGGCACGCCGTGCCTGCGCGAAGGCGCCGATCTGATAAGCGGCGAGTCCTTCGAAGGTCAGTGCGAGACTGGCGAGGTCGATACCTTGCGAGCCCGTACGGATGTCGTTGCGCCCCACGCCAAGCAGATTGCCGCGCGCGAGGCAGGCCAAGGCTTCCTCACTGTCGCCCAGCCAGAACAGCGTGTTGGTCATCGCGACGTGGGCCTCGTCGAGCGAGACCCGGTCCCCGCCGTTCTGCGCGCGCTCCAGCATGTTCTGCGCCGTCGCGCGCGCCTGCTTGAGTTGCAGCGTCGTCAGCTGCGTGGTCCAGATGCCGAACTGGATCGCGGCGATCTCGGCGGGCGTGCAGACGCCTTCGCCGATCGTAAGCGCCGCGGCGTAGCAGGCGGTGGCCTCCGCGTAGAGCCAGCCGTGCACGCTACGCAAGCTCATGCCGAGCAGGCGGTAAGCGTCGAACTGAAGACGGCGCACCGCTTCCTGTTCGTTCGGTGTTTGCAGCACGTCGAGGCAGCGGCGCAGCGGCGCAATGGCTTCGGCGAACTTCGATTCTTCGATCAGCGCGCTCGCATGTTCGAGGCACTTGCGCGCTTCGCGGTGATGTTCCTCGCGCGACTTGAGGCGCCGCTCGATCGTCTTGCGGCCCACGCCGAGCATCGCGGCGGCCGCGCTCTTGTTGCCGCTCGAGCGTTCGAGCGCGCGGTCGATCAGCAAGTCCTCGGCGGCGGTCAGCTTGTCGCGGCCTTCCAGTTGCAACAGCATGTCGGCGAGGCTCGCGCGCGATACGGGTCCACTGGTCTCGTTGGCGAGAAACGGCTCGAGCGTGTCCACGTCGATGAATGCGCTTTCGGCGAGCACGCTCAGTTGGCTGATGAGGTTGCGCAATTGCCGGATATGACCCGGCCACGGATGCTGCGCAAGCCGCCGCAAAGCGGCCGGCGAAAATTCGAGCCGGCGCGAGTGTTGCGACGCGAAGTGCGTGACCAATGCGGGGATGTCCTCAACGCGCTGCTCCAGTCCGGGCACCGCGAGCACGAACACCGCGAGGCGGTAAAACAGGTCCTCGCGGAATAGCCCTTCACGCGCGAGCTCGCGCAGGTCGCGGTGAGTCGCGGCCACGACGCGTCCCGCAAAGTGCAGCGTGGTCGGAGAACCGAGCGGGCGAAATGTCCGGGTCTCAAGTACGCGCAGCAGTTTCGGCTGGAGTGCAAGCGGCAACTCGCCGATTTCATCGAGCAGCAGCGTGCCCTTGCCGACCTGCTGGAAAAGCCCTTGGCGGTTGTCGGCCGCGCCGGTGAACGCGCCTTTGACGTGCCCGAACAGTTCGGCTTCGACGAGGTGCTCTGGAATCGCGCCGCAGTTGACGTCGACGAATGGTTGATCCTGGCGCTGGCTGTGCGCGTGCACGCGGCGCGCGACCAGCTCTTTGCCCGAACCGGTCGGCCCGAGAACGAGCAGCGGATGATCGGTAGGCGCCACCCGATCGATCATCCGGACCAGTTGGCGAAACGCTGGCGCGCCACCCACGAAGGAGCCGGAATCGGCCTTGTCGCGGGCGAACGGAACGACAGGGGTATAACTCATTTACAAGGTAGGCTCCACATGATCCGCGCGCAGTGCTACGCGGAAATGGCCGTCGAAGAGACGGCGGTCATGCATCAATCTGGTGTCTGGCGAAATTTCCGATTGTGCTGTCGGAATAATCCACCATTAGAAGAGACAGAGTATGACGGCTTGCTGCCGAAGTTGTCTTTCGAAATTAATCGCCGCGCAGGTGCGCCCGCAGGTCTCATTGAAGTGTCTTGCCGCGGCGAATGAAGGTGCAGCGGTGACGCCGTTCTGGCGACGATCGCGGCTTAATCGCGTATGAGGGCAGGGCGCAAGCGACCGGTTGCCGTGGCCGCGGAAGCGTGCCGAGCCGGCTTACGATACGTGGCTGATATAACGGCGCCGCGGCGATGATTCTTTAATAGCCGGATGGACTGGACGCACGTGGCCGCTTCTGGGCCTAGCTATCTGTCCGCATCTGCAGGGATAGCCGCTTTGGCAGGGAGTCGCTGCATGTTGGCGGGCTTACCGGAGTTTGCGCCGGTGCGCATCCTGCCGCGGCACATCCTGGGGTGGGTGGACCGATGCAATGGCCGGACCGTCCGGCTTACGGTCCGACTCGCAGAATCACACCCGACGAGATCTGCACCATCAGATAGTCGCCGCCAATGCCGACCCACGAATAACCGCGCGGCGGCGGAGCGAGCCGGTAGTCGCGCCAGTCGTCGATCACATACTGCCGATCGCGGTATTCCGAAGGCAGGCGATCACCTTTGCGCCAGTGTCCTGGCGCGTTGGCCGAGTTGCCGGGGCCGTCGGGACCGTGCCCAGGCGGCGTCTGTTTCTGACCATGACCATGACCATGACCATTCGATTCTTGACCGTGGTCCGATCCCTGACCGTGATTTCCCCCTTTGCCGGAGTTGTCATGCGGGGGTTGTGCGAGAGCGAGCGACGATGCCAGCATACCCGCGGTTGTCAGCGACGCGAGAAATATGCGGGATTTGTTCATTACCTATCTCCTGTGAGACTAGCCGCTTTGAAGGTTGCGGAGGCACTCAAACGGGACAACCGGGGTTAAATCCGTCGGGTTCGTATGTTAGCGGGCAGCAGCCATGTGGCGCACAGAAAAATCTCGATGACTTCTGGCGCAGGCGATGGGTTATTTTCCGTGACTTGAGTAGCGGGCAGCAGAAAATTGCTTACCCGTTGCCGGGAGTGCGCAATAGAAAACGACTCCATACGCCTGAAAATGCGTTTGCAAATCCTCAAAGTTTGCCTATTCCGGCAATCGGGCCCATTAGCTCGTGCTGACTGTCGTCCGCTGAGGGGCGCTATTCGAGGCTTGGGCCTCGAGTTCATCCAGTTGCAGCAGGAGCACGTCGAGCGAGCGCAATTGCGCATTCGTAAGGTGCTGCCCGTCGAGCAGTTCATGAAGCCGCTCGCGCCAGTAGGCGCCCGGCAGAATCGGTCCCGCGAGGTCCCCAGCCATTGATGCGCCCATTACTCGCTCAAGATGCGCGATTTCGAGGTCGATTAACGTGACCATACCTTACCTCCCCAATGTTCGTTCTTGTTATGTATCCAGGAGCAACTAAACCTTAGTCCAAAATCAGCAAATTACCAATTAAGTCGGTTATCCGCCTGGGCTGCTAAAGCAGGTACCGCTTCATTTGCAAAGAATTCATACAGCATCCTATGCAAGCCGGGGTCTCCAAGTCTGCCCGGCATGACAGCAAATGTTAAATATTAGCCGTTACTGATCGATGTAAAGCACCGGCTGCTTTCTCTCCGCATACGCTCTTGGAGGCCGCCCGACGAGCGTTCGAATTCCCGCCGAGCCCGTTCAGTCGATTACTACGCTATTGCCATATTGTCACCGGCGGGCCTGCACGCTTCTTCCTTGCGCGAGTTTCGCACCTTCTGGCGATGTTTCGTGCAATGGTCGTTAGGCGATGAATATTCACGCGATGCCGAGCCGGTTTGCAATAGCGACGACTGCGAATACGCAGCCTTCTTTCCACAGCTGCAGCTCAACTACGCGGACATTCTACCAAGGCGGTCAGCGGCATCTGCGGATGCGCCCGCATTGACTGCCTGTCAGCCGACGGCAGCCGACGGCAGCTGCGTAGGCCTGAGCCGCGCCGAACCGCCGGTGGCTCACACGGCATCGAGCCACGCAAACTCCGCGAACCGGTAGCCCATCAACCGCCCCGAAGGCGAACCGACCAGGCCTTTCACACGGCCGCTGTGCGCATCGATAAAGTTAATGAACGCCGGAATGATGATGCTGCCTTTCTCATAGACGATGGTCTGCATGTCGCCGTAAATCTGCTTGCGTTTGGTTTCGTCCTTCTGCTCGCGCGCCTGTAGCAGAAGCTGGTCGAACTGCGCGTTCTTCCAGCCCGACTCGTTCCACACCGAATCCGACTTGAAGAATTGCGTGTAGAGCAGATCGAGCGTCGGGCGCGGCAGGATGGAGCCGTACGTCATCGGATGCTTCATCCAGTGCGTCGACCAGTAACCGTCCGCCGGCACGCGGCGCACATCGAGCTTCAGGTCGGTTTGCGTGGCGGCCTGCTGCAACATCAGCGCGGAATCGAGCGCGGATTCGATCGATGGCGGCGCCACCATTTCCGCCGTCGCGCCTGAGAGCTTCGCCTTTCTGATGAGCGACTTCGCGCGGTCGGGGTCGTAAGTCCGTTGCGGCAGTCCCGCGAGGTAATAAGGATGCCAGGCCGGAACCGGATGATCGTTGCCGATGGTCGCATAACCGCGCAGCAGCGTCTTCTGGATGCGCTCGCGATCGTGCAGCGACTTGATCGCCTGGACGAACTCGGGGTTGCTGGTGGGCGTCGCATCCTGCCGCAGAATCAGATCCGTGTACAAACCCGACTGGCTTTCGAGCACGCCAAAGCTGCCGGCGCGCTTCAGGCGCTCGACGTCGCGCGCGGGCACGGGCGAGATGAGCTGAATGTCGCCCGCTAGCAGTGCGTTCAGGCGCGCCGCATCGTCGACAATGCCGACGAGCTGCACCTCGTCGAGATGCGGCAGCCCCGGCTTCCAGAAGTTCGGATTGCGCGTGCCGACGCATCGGCCGCCCGGCGTGAACTCCTTGCAGACGAACGGGCCCGTGCCGTTACCCTTCGAAAAGTCCTTCGTACCCGCGGCGACGATCACGAAATGCGGCACGGCGAGCAGCGCTGGCAGATCGACGTTGGGCGCATTCAGCGTGATCTCTACTTGCAGTGGTCCGCTCGCCTTGACCGAGTCGATGGCATCGGCGATCGACCTGGCCTTCGATGCCGTCGCCGGGTCTTTATGGCGCGTGAGCGAGAACACGACATCGTCGGCAGTGAGCGGCTTGCCGTCGTGGAAGTGCACGTTCGGCTTGAGCTTGATGGCCCAGCGCTTGTGATCGCTGGTGTCGAATGCATCGGCGAGGGCGTTCTGCACCTTGAAGTTGCTGTCGAACTCGGTCAGGCCGCTATAGAAGATGAACATGCGCGAATAGTCCGCGGTGTGCGACGCTTTCGCGGGATCGAGCGAATCCGACTGCGACTGGTTGGCCGTCGCGACGCGCATGGTGCCGCCTTTACGCGGCATAGCCGTGTTGGCCGCCGCTGCCGCTGCTGTTGTAGCCGCGCCGGCTAGCGCGGACCAGCCCGCGGTTGCGGCGGCGCCCGCGGCGAGGAGCGCCTTCATGGCGCGCCTGCGTTCGAGGTCTGGGCTATCGCTGTCGAATGTCGTCGTCATGGTCTGTTCTCTGGGTTCTAGTTGAGCGGGAAAAGCGCAACGAAGCCGCCTACATCCCCACGCATAAGCGATACGCGTCGTAGATCGCGGTATGGATGTCGCGCGACGCCACCGCGTCGCCGATTCGATACAGGTGGAACTGCGCATCGCCGTTCGCAGCCGGCAAGACCGGTTGCGCCGCGCCGCGCGCGAAGGCCGCGAGGTCCATCTGGCCGTCATTGACCGAATGCACGCGCGCGGCCTCGAAGAGATCGTCCACGGCGACGGTGCCGCGTTCGACCACCACATGCTCCGCTTCCATTTCCACGAGTTCATCGGTTAGCTGGTGCCTGAAGATCGCGCGCAATATGCCCGCGTCGCCGCGCTGCACGTCGACGAGTTCGAGGTGGGCGCGCACCGGCACTTGCCACTTCTGCAGGTTGCGCATCCATACCAGGTCGTCGCCCTTGCCGCCGGTTTCCTGCGCGGGCAGCGCGTCGAGTACCGCAAGACGTACGTCCAGTCCCGCCGACATGAAACGCTCGGCGCAGAGATACGCGTTGTGGCGACCGGTGCCGTCGTAGACGAGCGCGCGCCCGGACCTGGGCGGTGTGTCCGACAGCGCATCGGCGACCGAGCTGCACCATTCGCCGCCCGGCAGTGCGTCGAGATCGGGAATGCCGCCCGTCGCGACGATCACGACGTCCGGGCGCGCTTCGAGCACGTCGCCGAGTTCGGCGTACTGGTCGTAGCGGACGTCGACGTCCATCCGTTCGAGTTCGGCGACGCGCCAGTCGACGATGCCGATCAGATCCTTGCGCCAGCTTCCCGACGCCGCGAGCAGTACCTGTCCGCCGGCGCGGTCGGCCGCTTCGAGCAGCGTCACGCGATGGCCCCGGCTCGCGCTGACGCGCGCCGCTTCCAGTCCGGCCGGCCCTGCACCGACGATCAGCACCTTGCGCGGCGTCGCGCTCGGCACGATGTCGTGCGGCAAGAAAGTTTCGCGCGCAGTTGCGGGATTGTGGATGCAGGTCGCCTTCGTATTGCGGCAATACGAGCCGCCCACGCACGGCCGCGCGGTGTCCTCGCGGCCCGCTTCGATCAGCCGTACGAGATGCGGCTCCGCGATGTGCGCGCGCGTCATGCCGACCATGTCAATGAGCCCCTCGCCGATCGCATAGCGCGCGGTCGCGAGATCGGCGATCTTGGCGGCGTGAAAGACCGGTAGCCGCACCGCGCGCCGGAACGCAGCGGCCTTCGAGAGCCAGGGCGCCGACGGCATGAACATGGCCGGCATGCTGTTGACGATCAGCGACATCTTCGTGTCCATGCGGCCGTAGATCACGTTGAAGAAGTCGAACAGATCGCTTTGCTGGAGAATGCGGGCCATTTCCAGGCTTTCTTCGAAACTGCAACCGTCTTCGATCGCGAAGCGCAAGCCGACGGGATACGCGTCGCCGACTTCCCTACGGATCGCCTCGTGGACCTCGATCGCAAAGCGGCACCGGTTCGCAGCCGAGCCTCCGTAGCGGTCCGTGCGCAGGTTCACGCCCGGATCGAGGAACTGTCCGATCAGATGGCCGCCCGCATGCGTTTCCAGGCCGTCGAGCCCGCCGTCCAGGCAGCGGCGCGCGGCGCGTCCGAAGTCGCTCACGATGCGCTTGATGTCGTGTTCAGTCATCGCCTGCGGGATCGCGCGATGCAGCGTTTCGCGACGCGCCGACGGTGCGAGCATCGGTAGCCAGGGTTCCGCGTAGGGATCGCCGCGCCGGCCGAGATGCGTGATCTGACACATCAGCGCCGCGCCGTGAGCATGCACGCGTTCGGAGAAGCGCTGCAGGTGCGGAACCACTTCGTCGACGCCCATGTTGATCTGCTGAAACGTATTGGGACTGTCGATGCTCACATTCGACGATCCGCCGAACATCGTGAGGCCGATGCCTCCCCGAGCCTTTTCCTCGTGATAGCGTTGATAGACTTCCTGCGGGAAATCGCTTTGAATGAGACGACTCGCGTGGCTCGTGCTCATCACGCGGTTTTTTAGCACCAGATGCTTGATGCTCAGAGGTTGCAGCAGGGGATCGGACGAAGCGGCCATCCGCGCTTCCTCCGCATTATGGTGGGTCATGTCGGGACTCTCTCGATGGGTCTGCCGACAAAGTAGGGTGGCCCTAAAGGCGCGTCAATTTACATGTTCGTCAACGCGAATTACATGGTGTTAGCAGATGGCACTTCGACTTCCTTCGCTTCAGGCGCTGCACGTTTTCGAGGCCGCCGCGCGTCACCTGAGCCTCACGCGCGCAGCGCTCGAACTGAACGTCACGCCGGTGGCGGTGAGCCGGATGGTGGCGCGCCTTGAAGACGCGCTCGGCTTCAAGCTTTTCGCCCGCACGAAGACCGGGCTTGCCCTGACCGATGAAGGCGCGAAACTGCAGGTCGCGGTGGCCTCGGGTTTCGGCCTCGTGAGCGACACCATCAACGAGCTCAGAAGCCGGCAGGAAGAAAGCGAGACGGTCACGCTTTCCATTGCCAGCGGGTTTGCGTCGCAGTGGCTGCTGCCGCGTCACCAGCGCTTTCAGACTGCCTTTCCATCGGTGAACTTGCGCTTGCAGGTGATGGCGAGCCGGCTGTACGGTCCCCTCGACGGCGCCGATCTCGGCATTCGTCTGCATAAGGCCGGTTCCGCAAACGACCCGTTCTGTTTCTGCCCGGAGCTGATCGTCCCCGTGTGCAGCCCTGGCTATCTCGCGGAATACGGTCCGCTCGACGCGCCGCGTCAGGCGGTTGGTCATACGCTGATTCACCTGGAGCCGACCACGCACGCCTGGGCCGATTATTTTGACGTTACGGGGATCGTGACTCGCGCATCGGCGAAGCATGTCAGCTATTCCGATCCGGGCCTCGCGTTGCAGGCGGCCATGCTCGGGCATGGTGTGATGCTGGGCTGGCTGCTTGCGGTCGCGGCGCCGCTCAATTCAGGCACGGTGGTTCCGGCGTCGCAACGGATCGTGGAGACCGGCTGCAACTATGTGCTCGAATGCCGAACGCGCGAACCGTCGCAATCGACGCAGCAGGTGGCGCAATGGCTGATCGACGAAATGCGCGCCGAACTCGCGAAGGCCGAACCGATACTGGCTTCGGTCGAGAGAGTTCAGAGCCGTCCGCCGACATGACGCTTGCGACGCGCGAGCGCCGCTGACAAATTTCAGCGCCTGGGCGCGTTATACGCGCTGGCTTCTTCAAGCAGCCATGTCCTGAACAGTTCAAGCGGTTTGCCGTGGCTCAGCTCGGTGGGATAAACCAGGTAGTAGGCGGAATCTTCAACCGTAGTGGCCGCAAATGGAATCACGAGGCCGAGCTGAGTGAGTTGTTCGTCGACGAAAAACTTGGGCACGAGCGCAACACCAAGCCCCGCAGCCGCGGCGCTGATGAGCATCGAGTGCAGTTCGTACCGCACGCCTTGCATCGTGGCGTTGTCTTCGACGCCGAGATTCGAGAACCAGCGGGGCCAGGCGTCAGGGCGCGTCGTCGAATGGAGAAGCGGGTAGTTCAGCAGTTCCTGTGCTTTCCGGATGGGCTTCGCCAGCAGTGACGGCGAGCAGACGGGCACCACTTCTTCACCGAACAGATAGTCGGACGACGTTCCCGGCCATGTCGGCTTCCCGTAGTGGATGGCGGCTTCGAAATGCGACTCCTCGAACGAGAACAGGTCGGTGCGGATACCCATGTTGATCCGAACCTCAGGGTTGCGGTCGTTGAAGTCCTTCATTCGCGGAATGAGCCATTGCGACGCAAACGTGGGCAGCACCGCGAGTTCGAGGTAGCCGCCTCCACTGCCGTGCGCAATGATCGACAGCGTGTCGCGGTCGAGATTTTCTAATGCGCGGCGAACCTGTGTGCCGTAGAGACGCCCGGCGCGAGTGAGCATCACGCGTTGCTTCGAGCGGACGAAAAGGCGCACGCCGAGATTCGATTCGAGCGTCGCGATCTGTCGGGAAATAGCGCTCTCTGTGAGAAACAATTCCTTTGCAGCATGAGTGAAGCTCTCGTGCCGCGCTGCGGCTTCGAAGGCCAGTAGTGCACTCATGTTGGGAATCTTGAACTTGCGCATATTAGTTCCGAAAAATCATCAAGTGACAATTTAATCTCGCTTTACGCGATCTGCAACAGTTTGAATAATGCTTACCACGTGAGCTTGGCTGCCCCGTCGCGGGAGCCGTCAGATGAACCCATTCCCGCTGCGGCGGCGCGCCCTGAGAGAAAAGCGATGCGCAATTCGAACGTTGAACGCCTGTTATTGAAGCTGCTTGGCCCCGCTAAGACGGAGTCGCTCTTTACGACGTTGAAATTCCCGACCGCGCTCCTTGACTGGGAGGACGGCACAGTCACGCGTGCTGAACTTGCCCAGGCGATGAACATGGCATTGTTCGAAGACCTGTTGGAACGTTCGCCAAATGGCCGGGCCTACACCAGCGAAGCAATCGCGAACGGCGGTTCGGTCTATTTCGATCACGGTGCGTTGCGCACGGTCCGTTGGGAAAGCAATGGCGCACTGCCTCCTGGCGAGGCGGCGTTTACCCGCATCCTTCGTCCGCTGGGTTTCAAGCTGAACGGCCGCTACCCCCTGGACAAGCTGGGCATGACCGGCCGTGCTTATGCACATAAGGATGCACCGGATGAGATCGCACAGTTCTTCGTGAGCGAGTTGCATCCCGAGCGATTCTCCACGGAATTCCAGCAGGCAGTCACCAACGTGGTGAGCTCGTCGAAAGATCCGTTGACGCCGCTTGCCGTCTCGCAACTTTGGGAGCTGGAGCGCGAAGGCTCGCTTTCTGTCGATGCCGCCCACAAGCTTCTGCCGGTAATCGTCGGTGCGTTCGCGCGTCAGCACGATGTGCCGGGCGAAGCGGACTATGAAGCCCTGTTGCGCGAATCGCCCGAAATGGCGTGGATCGCAACGGAAGGCAACGCGTTCAATCACGCGACCGATCGCGTCGAAGACGTCTTCACGCTGTCAGACGAGGAAAAAACCAAGGGCCGGCCGATGAAGCCAGAAGTCGAACGTTCGCGCTCAGGCCGCGTGTTTCAGACGGCTTATCGCGCCGATACGGTGGAGCGTCAATTCAGGTCGGTCGGCGGTACGCTGGTCACGCGCAATGTTCCTGGTTCTTTCTATGAGTTCATCACGCGCAAGCGCACGTTCGATCAGGCATCGCGTAGCTGGGTTACCGACTTGCGCTTCGACGCCGGCAACGCGCAGGGGATTTTCAAAATGACCGCTAACGCAGCGCAATAACGTGATAACCGCGGTGAAACCGGCAGTGAAACCAGCGACGCCGTTCCAGGCCAGCACGGACCTGCTGCAAGAAGTCGAAGCCGAATTGCGCAGCGCGCTGCGAGGGGAAGTTCGCTTCGATGCCGGATCGAAGGCCTTGTATGCATCCGATGCATCGAACTATCGGCAGATACCGTTGGGCGTCGTCGTGCCCGCGGATGTGGACGACCTCGTTGCAGCGCTCGACGTTTGCCGTCGCAAGGACGTGCCGTTTCTGACGCGAGGCGGCGGCACATCGCAGAACGGGCAGTGTGTGAATGTGGCGGTGGTGGCGGACGCAAGCAAGTATGTGAATCGCGTCGTCTCCGTGGACCCGGACAGCAGGACGGCAGTTGTCGAGCCGGGTGTCGTATGCGACACGCTGCGCGACGTGGCCGAAGCGCACGGTCTCACGTTTGCGCCGGACCCCGCGACGCACAGCCGTTGCACACTCGGCGGCATGATCGCGAACAACTCGTGCGGCGCACACTCGGTAATGGGCGGCAAGACCGTCGAGAACATCGAGGCGCTTGAAATTGCGACGTACGACGGCGCGCGCTTCTGGGTCGGCCCGACCGCCGCGGCCGAGCTGGATCAGATCATCGCGAGAGGCGGACGTCAGGGCGAAATCTACGCGAAGCTGCGCGACTTGCGCGACCGCTATGCCGAGCGAATCCGCGACGAGTTTCCGCAAATCAGGCGCCGTGTGTCGGGATTCAATCTCGATCAGCTACTGCCGGAAAACGGCTTCAACGTTGCGCGTGCGCTCGTTGGCACGGAGGGCACCTGTGCGGTCACGCTGCAAGCGAAGGTGCGTCTCGTGCACAGTCCGTCGTGCCGCGTTCTGCTCGTGCTTGGTTTCAGGGACATCTATACCGCGGCGGATGCCGTCCCTCACTTCAACCGGTTTTCGCCGATTGCAATCGAAGGGCTCGACCGCGCGATCATCCGCGGTCTGCAAGCGCGTGGGCTGAAGCGCGACGAGATCGCGCTATTGCCCCGCGGCGACGCGTGGGTCGTGCTGGAATTCGGCGCGGACTCCGTTGCTGACGCTCTCAGACAGGCGACCGAAGCCGACGCGTACTTCAAGGCAGGCCTGGGCGGCTCTGATGTTACGGGTTTTGTCGTCGAAGAAAAGCAGAAGCAGCAGAAGATCTGGTCGATACGAGAAACGGGCGCGTCGGCTGTGAGTTTATCGGTGGACCCGTCAAAGCCTGATCCGATTGTCGGCTGGGAAGATGCGGCAGTCGACCCGCTGCGGCTCGGCGACTATCTGCGCGAGTTTCAGGCGCTTGTCGACCGGTTCGGCTATCAGACCTGCCTGTATGGTCACTTCGGCGACGGCTGCGTGCATGCGCGCATTACCTTCGATATCCGCACCGCCGAAGGCGTCCTCAAATGGCGTGGCTTTTTGCGCGAGGCGGCGCAACTGGTTGTCGATTTCGGCGGTTCGCTCTCCGGCGAACATGGCGACGGTCAGGCCAAAGCCGAATTTCTGCCCATCATGTACGGGCCTGAAATCATGCGGGCCATGGAAGAGTTCAAGGCGATCTGGGACCCGGCCAATCGCCTGAATCCCGGTAAGGTGGTTCATGCCTATCGCGCCGATGAAAACCTGCGCATGGGTCCCGCATACAAGCCGGTAAAGCTCACGACGAGGCTTACGTTTGCAAGCCCCGAAGGCGACGGCATGCAGCGCGAGGTGGAACGCTGCATCGGCATGGGCAAGTGCCGTTCGCTTGATGGCGGCACGATGTGCCCGAGCTTTCGCGCGACGCGTGAAGAGAAGTTCTCGACGCGCGGCCGCGCGCATCTCTTCTGGGAAATGCTCCAGGGCGAAGTCATCACGAACGGCTGGAATAGCGTCGAAGTCAAGGAAGCACTCGACACATGCCTCGCCTGCAAGGGCTGCAAATCGGATTGTCCCACGCATACCGACATGGCTTCGTACAAGGCGGAGTTCCTGTCGCATTACTACGAGAGTCATCGCCGGCCACGGCAGGCGATGTTCATGGGGCGGATCGGACAATGGGCGCCGTTTGCAAGCCGCTTTCGCCGGTTGACCAATTTCATCACGTCAGCGCACCCACTCGCGCATATCAGCAAGTGGATCGCGGGTGTCGCGCCTGAGCGGCATCTTCCGGTCTTTGCGCCGCGCACATTCAGAGCGATAGCGGGGCGCCGCGGAATGTCGAGCAGCGTTGCGGCAAGCGAGCCCTCGCGCAAATTGATTCTCTGGGTCGACACTTTCAACGACCACTTCTCGCCCGAGATTGCGAAGGCCGCACTCGATGTGCTGACCCGCATCGGCTATGAAGTCGTGCTGCCGCGCAAGCGTCTTTGCTGCGGCCGGCCGCTGTATGACTATGGCCTGCTCGACGAAGCACGCGCATTGCTTCGCAGCGCCGTCGATGAGCTTGCCGACGATATTCGCGCGGGCGTGCCGGTTGTCGGGCTCGAACCGGGATGCCTGTCGGTATTCAAGGACGAATTGCTCAAGCAGCTACCCGACGACCTCGTGGCCAAAAAGCTCTCGGCCCAGACTTTTCTATTTTCCGACTTCGTGGCTCGCGCGGACTTTGAATGGCCGAAGCTGGACGCTGACGTCATCGTGCATGGTCACTGCCATCAGAAGTCGATCTTCGGCATGCAGGGCGAGACAGCGCTGCTCAATAAGCTCGGCGTGCGCTGGTCTCTGCTCGATACAGGATGTTGCGGCATGGCCGGCTCCTTCGGCTTCCATGCGGATCACTACGACCTGTCGATGAAAATCGCAGAAGACAAACTGTTGCCGCTTGTGCGCAGCGCTCCTTCTGACGCGATTGTCGTGACCAACGGCTTTAGCTGCCGCGAGCAGATCCAACAGGGAGCCGGCAGGCAGCCTGTTCATATCGCGCAATTGGTAATGAAAGCCCTTGGCTCAGCCACCGGGCATAACAACTTCGAGGAACCCTGTGCCGCGGTGCTTGATGAATAAAGCTCATCAGGTCGTGCATAGATATCGTTTGATGCAGTTGTATTGGCTACACACAATCGCCGCACATCTTCTCCATGCCGATGGATTACGCGTTGCGTGCAGGCGGAGATGAATAACCCGCACCGGACCCGTTGCTGGCTACCGAAGTGCGTTTTGTACCGACAACAGATATCAGAGGACTCCACCATGGTTTTCCGTCTTCGCACTTCCCGCCGTGCCGTTGCAGCGGCCATCGCGGCCACGTTCGTTATGTCGTCGATGCTGGCGGCCGGCGCGGTCAGCGCCCAGGAAGTTGTCGTCAAGGTCGGTGTGGCAGGCCCATTGACGGGCAGCGGCGCAGCGTACGGTAAGGACATCGAGAACGGCGTGCGCATGGCCGTCGATGAAGCCAACGCAGCGCATCCGACCATCGGCGGCAAGCCGGTCAAGTTCGTCGTGAAGTCGCAGGACGATCAAAGCGATCCGCGTATCGGCGTACAGGCAGCGCAGCAACTCGTCGATGACAACGTGGCGGTAGTCGTCGGTCACTTCAACTCGGGCACGACCCTGCCGGCGTCGCAGATCTACGCGAAGGCCGGGGTGCCGATGATCACGCCGTCGGCGACCAACCCGGCCATCACGCAGGCGGGTCTGAGCACCGTATACCGCGTGATCGCAACGGACACGCAAAACGCCGGCAACGCGGGCAACTACGCGGCCACGGTCACCAAGGCGAAGCGCATTGCGATTATCGACGACCGAACTGCATTCGGTCAGGGCGAAGCGGACGAGTTCGAGAAAGCGGTCAAGGCGAGCGGCGGAACGATCGTCGCGCGCGAGTTCACGAACGACAAGGCCGTGGACTTCAGCGCGCAGCTCACGCACATCAAGAGCGCAAACGCCGACCTGGTGTTCTTCGGCGGTCTCGACAGCCAGGCCGCGATGCTGGTCAAGCGCATGCGTCAGCTTGGAATGAAGGCGCAGTTTCTGGCAGGCGGCGGCGTGATGGACGCCAACTTCATCAAGCTCGCGGGCGACGCGGCGGACGGCTCGTCTGTTTGGGAATACGGTCAACCTCTCAGCACGCTGCCGAAAGGCAAGACGTTCGAAACCCGATTCAGGCAGAAGTTCGGCGTCGACATGCTGGCCTACGCGCCGTTCGCGTACGACGCGGCATGGGTGGCCATCAAGGCGATGCAGAAAGCCAACTCGGTCAAGCCGGCGGACTTCAACAGCGCACTGAAGTCGACGAACTATGACGGCATTACCGGCACGATCGCGTTTACCCAGACTGGCGACTTGAAGAACCCGAGTTCTACTATGTATCAGGTGAAGAACGTCGCGTGGACGCCCGTAACCACGAAAACGTCCGACTGATTGCCCCGAACCCGCTCGAGCCGGCCGACGAAGCTGCGAGCCGCGTTTTCCGATCAGAAATAGCGGCTTGCAAGTCAATGCGGACGCAGGCTGCACGGTTCGTGTTGCCGTCGAAAACCCGGGCGTGTATAGTTTCCGAACGTACCAAAATTTCGTATTGGAAATATAAAGAGGTCTCTATCGTGAAAGCATCAACCATTCTCTCGGAACTCGGCATTTCCCACCTCGCGGAAGCGGGCGACATCGCTGTTCATTCGCCGATCAATGGCGAACTCATTGGCCGCGTCGCGAGCAAGACGGTTGCCGACGTCGACGCCGCACTGGCCAACGCGCAGGCGGCTTACGCAAGCTGGCGCAATGTGCCTGCGCCGCGCCGCGGAGAACTGGTGCGCTTGCTGGGCAACAAGCTTCGTGAGCAGAAGCACGCGCTCGGCAGCATCATCACGCTGGAGACCGGCAAGATTCTTCAGGAAGGTCTCGGCGAAGTGCAGGAAATGATCGACATCTGCGACTTCGCGGTGGGCCTGTCGCGGCAGCTTTACGGCCTGACCATCGCTTCTGAGCGTCCGGGCCATCGCATGGCTGAAACGTGGCACCCGATGGGCGTGTGCACTGTGATCTCCGCATTCAACTTTCCCGCGGCCGTGTGGTCGTGGAATGCCGCGCTCGCACTCGTCTGCGGCAATGCGGTGATCTGGAAACCGTCGGAAAAAACGCCGCTGACCGCGCTCGCAGTGGACAAGATCCTGCAAGACGCGCTGAAGGAATTCGGCGATGCGCCCGCTGGCCTCACGAGCCTCGTCAACGGTGGCCGCGATGTGGGCGCGAAGCTGGTTGCCGATCCGCGCTCGAATATCGTGAGTGCGACGGGCAGCACCGAGATGGGCCGCGCTGTCGGCGTCGAGGTGGCACGCCGCTTCGGCCGCTCGATTCTCGAACTCGGCGGCAATAACGCCGGCATCGTGTCCGGCACCGCCGACATGGAACTGGCGCTGCGCGGCATCGTGTTTTCGGCAGTCGGTACCGCGGGCCAACGCTGCACGTCACTGCGCCGCCTGTTCGTCCATGAAAGCGTGTACGAAAAGACCGTCGAACGATTGAAGACGCTGTACAGCAAAGTGGTGATCGGCAATCCGCTGGAGCAGGGCGTGCTGATGGGACCGCTCATCGACGAGCCCTCGTTTAACCGCATGCAGGCGGCGCTCGAGCAGGCGAAGAGCGAAGGCGGCAAGGTGTCCGGCGGGGAACGTCATACGGTCGCGGGCCACGAGAAAGCATTCTATGTCCGTCCGGCCATTGTCGAAATGCCGTCGCAGACTCCCGTTGTGCTGAAGGAAACCTTCGCGCCGATTCTTTACGTGCTGAAGTACAGCGACTTCAACGATGCGATCGACGCAAACAACGCAGCCGTTCACGGGCTCTCGTCGTGCGTCTTCACAACCGATCTGCGTGAAGCCGAGCGATTCCTGTCGGCGTCGGGCAGCGACTGCGGCATTGCGAACGTGAACATCGGACCGAGCGGCGCGGAAATCGGCGGCGCGTTCGGCGGCGAAAAGGAAACGGGCGGCGGTCGCGAATCGGGCTCGGATTCCTGGAAGGCCTATATGCGCCGCGCCACGAATACGGTCAACTATTCGTCGGCGTTGCCGTTGGCTCAGGGCATCGATTTCAACATCGGCTAAGCGTCGTGTGCGGTATGTCGAACGGCCGTCGCTAGACGGCCGTTTTGTATGAGCCAGCGCGAGCTGTCGGTCTGAGGGGCAACGTTGGTTACTTCACGTCGGCGGGCTTTTTATCCATAGTCATCCGGTCACGTGCAATCTGGAGCGAGTCGTGAGTTCTCAAGTCGTTATCGTTGGCGGCGGCGTAATCGGTAGTTCTATTGCTTATTTTTTGCGCGCTTCGGACCCGACGGTTTCCGTGACCGTCATCGAACGTGACCCGAGTTACGCGAAGTCGTCGTCGGCATTGTCGGCCGCTTCGATCCGGCAGCAGTTTTCCACGCCGCTGTCGATTCAGATGTCGCTGTACGGTATCCAGTTCCTGCGCAATATCGGCGACCTTCTTGAAGTCGACGGCAACAAACCGTCGATAGATTTACACGAAGGCGGTTATCTGTTTCTCGCCACGCCCGCTGGCGACGCAACGCTGCGCGAGAACCACGCGTTGCAGAAGAGCCTCGGCGCGGACATCAATCTGATGGACCAGCAGGCGCTGAAGGCCAGGTTCGCGTGGCTGAATGTCGAAGACCTGGTGGCGGGCGCATTCGGTGAGAGCGGCGAAGGTTGGTTCGACGGCTACGGGCTCGTGCAGGCGCTTCGCAAGAAAGCGCAGTCGCTCGGTGCGCGATATGTTGCGGCTGACGTGACCGGTCTTGTTCGTGATGGCCGAAAGATCACGCACGTCATTGCAAACAACGGTGAGCGTTATGCATGCGATACGGTCGTGAACGCGGCAGGCGCATGGGCGCGGAAAATCGCTGAAATGATGGATATCGATATTCCGGTCTTTGCTCGCCGCCGAAGCATTTTCAACGTGTCGTCTCCGGCTCGCCTTTCGGGTTGCCCGTTGCTGATCGATCCGACCGGTGTTTACTTCCGTCCCGAAGGCAAGACCTATATCTGCGGTACGTCGCCGAGCCCGGACAACGACCCGGATGATTTGCCGCTCGATGAAGTCGACCACAATATCTTCGACGACATCATCTGGCCGACGCTTGCGCACCGCGTACCCGAGTTCGAGGCACTGCGCGTCGAGAACTGCTGGTCGGGCTATTACGAGTACAACGTATTCGACCACAACGCGATCATCGGCTATCACCCGCAAATTGAAAACTGCGTGTTTGCAAACGGCTATAGCGGACACGGCCTTCAGCAGGGTCCCGCGACAGGGCGCGGGGTGAGCGAACTGATTCTCGATGGACGATACACGTCGCTCGATCTGTCTTCGTTGAGTTGGGACCGCTTGCTCGAAAACCGTCCTATTGTCGAAAAGAACGTCGTATAGCAACCGCGTGTTCATTCGGATGAAGACATGTACGAATTCACTGCTCCTTTCCAGAATCCATCCGGCTCTCCGATCCGGGAACTGTTCAAGTACCTGGGCGAGCCCGGAATGATTTCATTCGCCGGCGGATATCCAGCCAGCGATCTTTTCGATGTCGACGGTTTGCAGCAGGCCGCAGCGCGCGCCTATCAGGATTCGAACCGTTGTCTGCAGTACGGACCGACTGACGGTTTGCCCGAACTGAAGCGCGAACTGGTGAATTTGATGGCGCGCCGTGGCGTGTCGTGCGCGCTGAACGAAATGCTGGTGACCACGGGTTCGCAGCAGGGACTCGATCTGCTGCTTCGCGTGCTGGTGAGTCCGGGCGATGTCGTGCTGACCGAACAGCCCGCGTATCCCGCCACGCTTCAGGCGCTCAAGCTTCAGCAGGCGAAGACCGTCACGGTGCCCGTAGATGCATACGGCGTTGACGTCGACTACCTTGCCACGCTTCTGGCCTCGGGTATGGTCACCCGGCCGAAACTGCTGTATACGGTCCCGACATTTGCGAATCCGACAGGCGCAACACTTACGCGCGAGCGCCGCATCGCCTTGTTGAAGCTCGCGGTGCAGTACAAGTTTCTTATCGTCGAAGACGACCCGTACGGTGACCTGCGTTTTTCCGGCGAAGTGGTACCTTCAATTGTTTCTCTCACGACAGAGGTGGAAGGTTCGCGTGATTGGGTCGTTCATTTCGCGAGCCTCTCGAAGATCGTTGCCCCAGGCCTGCGCGTAGGCTGGGCGATTGCGCCCGCCGAAATCACGCGCCGTTGTGTCATCGCGAAGCAGACAGTGGATCTGTGCAGTGCGCCGTGGACACAAGCCATTGCCGCTGAATATCTTGCCGACGGTGCGCTCGAACGACACCTGCCGCGCATCGCCGCAATGTACGGGCGCAAATGCGAGGCGCTATGCAATGAACTGCGCGAGCAACTCGGCGACGCGATTCAGTTTCATCAGCCGGAAGGCGGTATGTTCGTGTGGGCGCGTATCGACGGCATCGACGCGTCCGAGCTTCTCAAACGCGCGATCGACAACAAGGTCATGTTCGTTCCGGGCAAGGCATTTTTCGCGGACAAGCTCGACCCGGCGTCGTTGCGCCTCTCGTTTGCGGCGCCCGGACTTGCTGAGATTCAGGAAGGGGCAAAACGGCTGAAGCGTGCGTATGAAGCGGCATTCGCAGCCGGCATCCCGAAACATTGATTTTGCGCGTGGCTGACGTGAGTTTGGTCGCGGATCTTGTAGCTGCTCTGCCGGAGATTGCCAGCTAGCTCGATGCATGAGTGCGAGGTGAGCCAGCGGCTCATCTCGCACGCTTCCTAATAGCGCCCTGATAGTAATTCGCCGGCATTAGGCACGTAAGTGCGCAGCCCCAGCTTCTTCAATATCGAGAAAGCGGTGCATACCGCAGCGGAGACGACGGGCTTTCCGCACTCGTCCTGCACGGCCTGGATCGCTTCCAACGACGGCATTTGCACGCACGCTGAAAGCACGACGGCCTCTGCTCGTGACAGATCGAGTTGCCTGTAGATGGAGCGCAACGCATTGGGATCGCGTGCGCCGACTTCGAGGTTGTCGGGAATCTCGAGTGCGACGTGGCTCACTACCTGGATGTTCTCCTGCTCCAGGTAATCGACGACCAACTGGGTCAGTGGCTTCATATAAGGCGCAATGAGCGCGATACGCTTCACGCCGAGTGCGCGAAGACCGTCGACGAGTGCACCCGCGCTTGTCACTACCGGCGCTGCGCAGTCGTTATTTTTCACGACACTGGATAGGCGCTTTTCGGAGACGCGGTGGTATCCAACACCCATGCTCATGATGGCGACAAGGCACGCATAGCCCAGCACGTCGATTCTTGCGTCGGCCAGTTCCGCTGCGCAGCGATCGGAATCACGGTCCATCGCCTCGAGTTCTTCCTTCGTTACCTGTTTCATTCGCATGCGGCTGGAATGAAACGTGAACCGTTCCGGCTCTACCGTTTCCCGTAAACGGAGCATTGCCGGAATCTCTTTTTCCATCGTCACATTCGAGCTTGGAACAATCTGGCCGATGCGAAAAGTTTTATTGGAGATCATGGGGTCTTCCTGCTAGACGGAGACAACGGGATTGCGCAGCGTGCCGATCCGTTCGACGCATGCTTCGATCACGTCGCCTGGATGCATCCATTCCTGCGGCGTGCGGCCCGCGCCGACTCCCGACGGTGTTCCGGTCGCGATGATGTCGCCGGGTTCGAGTGTGATGGCCGAGGCGATATCGGCGATCAGCGCGGGGATCTTGAAGTACATCAATGCGGTATTGGCCTGCTGCATGATGTGGCCGTTTTTAGTCAGCGACAATTCGAGGTTATGCGGATCGGGGATTTCGTCAGCCGTGACGATGCACGGGCCCATAGGACAGTAAGTGTCCTGGCCCTTCGAAAAAATCCATTGTCCGGCACGGCGGTTGTCGCGAGCGCTGATGTCGTTGATCACTGTGTAGCCGAATACGTAGGCCATCGCATCGGCTTCGGCGATGCCTTTTGCGGTTCGCCCGATCACGACGCCAAGCTCGACTTCCCAGTCGAGTTGCTGCGTGATTTTGCTGTTGTGTTCAATGGCGTCGTTCGGGCCGATTACAGTAGTCGGTGGTTTGCTGAACACCACCGGCTTTGCGGGCATTTCTTTTTCCGTGTCGAGCGAACGGCTCGATTCGGCGACGTGATCCACATAATTCAAGCCGATGCCGAAGATGTTCTTGCGCGGACGCGGAATCGGTGCGAGCAATCTGACGTTGCTGAGCCAGGTGGCGGTGCCGACGGGCCAACGTTCTCGATGCGTCGCGATCAGATCGCGGAGTAGATCCAGCGCCGCTGGCCCTGCGTCGATGAGGCCGAGCATCGTCGACGGCAGGCCCGCATTCGCTTGCAAACCCAACAGCGCAACGTCGACGACATGTTCGTCAAGCACAACGCCCACGCGCGCCGCTTCCTCACGTGCGAGATCCTGATAGGTGACTAACTGCATTTTTTCCTCGATGGTCGCTTAATAGGCCTGGTGGCCGTCATTCGGCACGTAGGCCTGCTCGTGGTAGATAGCGAGCGATTTCATGACGGGAAAGTCGTTGAAGGAGAACAGGCATGCATCGTCCGATGCCGATGCGTTTGCGTGTTCATGCCAGGTCCAGGACGGCACGCAGAAAATGTCATGCTCTTTCCAGTCGAACCCCGTGCCGCCGATAACCGAGTGACCGGACCCTTTTGCGACGTGATAGATGACGTTGCCCGTATGCCTGTGCGCCCGGGTGCTTTCTCCACCACGCAGCATCTGCATCTGCGCGCCCATGGTCGGCATCACGGAACCGCCGGTCAGCGGATTGACGTATTCCATGACGACGCCGTCGAATGGTGAGCCATCCGTCACGCCTGCGTAGTGGGACAGCGCTTCGTAGGTGCGCTCCCAACTGAATTTCAACAGCGGGGAATACGGTTTGCGCCAATCCGGTTCGAGCGGTTTCAGCGCGGGGTTGCCGTAGGCCAGGTGCGAGGCGTTCACGGGTCGCGCGACGCTCTGGTGAAGCTCCGGGTGGACTTGATAGAAGTTCGCCTCCAGCGCGTTGATTAGCGGAATGTCGAGCCCGTCCTGCCAGATGCAAGGCGAGGTGCCGCCGTCGTTGCCATGCTCATGCCACGTACCGTTGGGCGTGATCACAAAGTCGTTTGCCTGAAGCGTCAATCTCTCTCCGTCGACGACGGTGTAGGCGCCACTGCCTTCGATAATGAAGCGCAGCGCCGACGCCATATGTCGATGCGCCGATGCTGCCTCGCCTGGCTTCATCACCTGAATTCCGGTGTAGAGCCAGCCAACCGCCGCGCTGACGTCGCGCCGCTTGGGGTTCACGAGCATCACCACGCGTCGTCCGGCATCCTCTGGCCGCACTAGTTCCAGCGATTGCAAGACCATGGGTCTCAGTGCTTCGTAGCTCCACAACATCGGAATAGCGTGCGGCTTGGGTTCCCATGGCTCGATGTCATTAGCCACGGTCCAGAGCGCGCCGGCTTCGTGCTGTGCAAGCGCGCGGTAGAACGCGGCGAGCTCGGGCGTTTCGACGACGCGTGCGCGTCCGGCTACGTTGTCGTCATGCATGCCGCTTCCCCTCAATCGTACCGGGCGATCCGGCCGCGAGACTCTCCAGGGCGGCGCTATCGCGTCTACCGTGAGACGGGTTTTCCGCTGGCTGGCCGATGATCTGTACCGGCGCCTTTGAGCGCTTGTCCACGGTCAGGCTGAAAATATCGAAGCGGTTGTAGTGACCCACGATGTCGTGCATTTGCTTCGGCTGTATGCAGCGCGACAAGTCGATCTCCGCATAGACGATTCCTTCGCGGTCGATCAAGGGCTCGGTCAACAGGCGGCCGTCCGGACCGAAGATCCCTGAGAAGGCGCTGTGTTCGCGTTTGAGCAGTGCGCGCACAGCGGCGTCATTACCCGCGATGCAGTCGACGATCTCTTCTGAGAGGCTCGAGCAGGAGACGATCGAAAACAGCTTGCCCTCGAATGAATGCGCAGCCGCGCGGACCTTGATCGCTTCGACCATGTCGTAGTCCGCGGGCGCGACGGGCAGTGCGATGTAGTTGGCCACGTGAATCAGTTCGCCCTGCGCAAGCAATGAAAAACGCGCGAGCGTGTTTGTGTTTTCGCCGCAGGCCAGTGCGCCCAGTGGGCCGATCTCGGTGTCGTACACGGTCAGCGAGCTGCCGTCGCCGCCGGTCCAGGTCAGCTTCTCCGCCCATGTCGGTACGAGCTTGCGATGCCGCCCGAGCAGACTGCCGTCTGCGCCGATGAACAGCACGGTGTTATACAGCACGCCGTAGCTGTGCGCTCCGCGCTCGTTCACGCCGATCACGACAAAGCAGTTCGCCTCACGCGCTGCCGCGCAAAGCCGGTCGACGTGCGGACCCGGGACGTCGATCGAATTGACGTAAAGGCGCTCGTACCACGAGCTGCCTTGAACCGGCGTCATTGTCCAGTTCCAATACGGATAGCCCGCGACGAATACCTCGGGAAACGCAACAAGACGTGCGCCTTGTCTTGCAGCTTCGTGGATCAGCGAGCAGGCGAGTTCGATCGTTGCGTCCGCGTCGAGGTAAATGGGGGCCGCCTGGACCGCGGCGGCGATGAATGGTGTCGGATAGGTTTTCACAATGCCTCCTTCCCGATGAGGCGCGCATTCGTGCGGCCTTTGACGAACTGGTATACAACGCTCAGCACAACCAGTAGCGGGATGCCAGTGAGCAAAGTCATGCGAAATGCGGGCAGCACCAATGTTGTCGCGAGCACGGCGAACATGAGCACGCCCCCGGTGATTGTCAGGAACGGGAATCCCCAGATGCGGAAGGTAAGATGCGTGCCGTTGCGCTCGGCGACGCGGCGGAAGCGATAGTGCGTGACGAAGATCATGAACCATGCGAACAGCGCGCCGAACATTGCGATGGACATCACCAGCAGGAATGAATCGCCAGGGATGATCACGCTGCAGACGGCGGCGAACGCCACACCGAAGGTCGAGAAGAGGAGTGCGCGCGACGGCACTCCGTTGCGCCCGATGATGCCGAGGAAGGCGGGCGCCTGTCCGCTGCGTGAAAGACTAAAAATCATGCGCGTCGCTACGTACAACTGAGCGTTCATCGCCGATAAAGCGGCAGTCACGACGACGAAGTTCATCACGCTCGCGCCGAACGGAATGCCGAGCAATTGCATAACGAGGACGAACGGACTCTCTCCCGTGCCGGCCCGCTGCCACGGGACGATTGCAACAGTCAACGCAATGGTGACGATGTAGAACAGGAATAGCCGGAGAACAGCGGATTTGAACGCGGTGCGGGCGGCCTCTTGCGGCTGCTTCGCTTCGCCGGCCGCCACGGCGATGAATTCAATGCCGATAAAACTGAAGATCGCGATGACGACGGCGTACCACGTTCCCGCGAAGCCTTTGGGAAAGAATCCCTCGTTTGCGAAATAGTTGCCAAGGCCAACGGCGCCGCCCGTCGGCGCTTGCCATACGGTGAGACCGCCGATGACAATGAAGCCGATAATCGCGGCCACCTTGACTGTTGCGAACCAGTACTCCGCGGTTCCGAAAATGTTCACGCTGCTCGCGTTGACCACGATCAACAGCGCGGAAAACCCGGTGATCCAGACCCAGGCCGGTGTTACGGGGAACCAGTATTGCATGTACACGGAAATGGCTGTGACTTCGGCGCCGATCACCAGCACGACGGACACCCAGTAGGTGTAGCGCACCAGAAAGCCTATCCGTGCTCCGAGGTAATGCTCTGCATACGCGCCGAAAGACCCCGTCGTGGGATGCGCGATCACCATCTCCGCGAGGCAGCCCATCAGCAGAAGAGCGACGAGCGCGCCTATTGCATAACTGACGATAACGCTCGGCCCCGCCATCTGTATCGCGGCTCCGCTACCGAGAAAAAGACCCGTCCCAATCGCGCTGCCAATTGCGATCATTGTGAGTTGCCGTGGCGTGAGACGCTTTTCGAGGTCGCTCTCGCGTGCGGCAATCGAATCGAAGTTTCCTGGTGACATCATGTCTCCTTGTTTTGTAATCGTTGTACGGCGCGGTCGACGCGCCGGCTACTGCGTTACGTGAAATCGCGCCGCTGCTGATACTCCGGCTTTTCCCAGTCGCGCGAGATCATGATCTGATCTATCGCATCGATCAGCGCGTGGACGTCCTCGTCGTTGTTGTATAGCGGTGCAAAGCCGAATCGCATGTAGTCGGGCATGCGGAAGTCGCCGATGAACTTGCGCTTCGCCAATTCCTGCATGACGCCATAACCATGCTGATGGCGTAGTGATACGTGACTGCCCCGCCGCGTGGCGTCGCGAGGCGAAGCGACGGCGAATCCATGTGAACTCAGATGCTTGTCCACGCTGTCGATGAAGAGTGCGGTGAGCCGAATGCTTCTGCTTCGAAGATCGCTCAGACAAACACCTTCGAAAATGTCCAATGCGCGTGAGAGCACGGAGAGCCCGATGACGGGGTTCGTTCCGCACAGGAAACGTACAGTGCCCGATGCGGGCTTGTAGTCTGGCGCGAAGTCGAACGGGCGAGCGTGACCGAACCATCCTGCAAGCGGCTGTTCGCAGGCATCGGCGTGACGTTCGGCGACGTAGAGATACGCCGGCGCGCCAGGCCCGCCGTTGAGGTACTTGTAGCCACATCCCACGGCGAAGTCCGCACCGCTGCCGTCGAGATCGCAAGGTACGGCCCCGGCGGTGTGAGACAGATCCCACACGATCAACGCGCCCGCTTCGTGGGCTCTCTGTGTGTAGGCTTGCATGTCGTAGATCTCGGCACTGCGGTAGTCCACATGCGTGAGAACGACAGCGGCGACGTCTTCGTCGAGGTTGTCATTGATCTCACGTGCGGGCACCCCGACGACGGTGAGGCCGAAGAGCCTGGCAACCTGCCCGACTATGTAGAGATCGGTCGGAAAAGCATCGGAGTCCGTGACGATTTTTTGACGGCCCGCTCGCAGACGCACCGCACTGACCAGCACTTTGAACAGATTGACCGACGTCGAGTCGCAAGCGACGACCTGTTGCGGTTCCGCCCCGATCAGCGCTGCAATTTTGGCGCCGGTTCGCTGCGGCAAGGTTCGCCACTCGGCGTCATGCCACGAATGAATCAAGCCCGTGCCCCATTCGTGCGTGATTACATTGGATGCGTGCAACTGAACGACTTTTGGCATCAAGCCTAGCGAGTTGCCGTCGAAGTAACGGACGCCTTCGGGAATGCAAAATCTTTCGCGTGTTTCTGCCAACATGTCGCCCGCGTCGATCATCGGCTTGGCTGTTGCGCTGCAATCCATCACGCCCCCAACACGGTACGGATGGCCCACAATTCGGGGAAGAAGCGATGCTCGACGACGTGTTTAAGCCAGCCCACACCCGCCGATCCGCCCGTGCCCGGTTTGAAGCCGAGAATACGTTCGACCGACGTGAAATGGCGCCACCGATACTGCGAGAACAGGTTGGCGATTTCTATGAGACCTTCGCCCAGCATGTAGAGATCGTTATCCGGCATCGGATCGCTATAGACCTCGAGCCACGCTTTCTCGACCTCGGGGTTCGACGTGTAGGTCTCGGACCAGTCCCGCTGTAGCGCATTGGCGGGAATCGAAATCCCACGACGATGCAGCAGTGCGAGTACATCGTCATAGAGGCTCGGCGCATTCAGGGATCCCTCCAGTTGCGGATAGACATCCGGATTGTTCGCATGAGCCTGCGCGAGGCGCACGGACTTGTTGCCGAGAATGAATTCAACGTGCCGATACATGTACGACTGCTGCCCTGACGAAACGCCGAGACAGTCGCGGAATTCGTTGAAGCCGCTGGTCGTGATAGTCGAGAGCACGTCCCACGTCTTGACGAGGTATTCAAAAAGACGCTTGATTCTGGGCACTAACGCGAGCGCGCCGGCCACGTCGTCGGACTTGATGCGCAACTGCATGTTGTAGGCTTCATAGTGAATCGCCTTGAACGTAAGTTCCTTGCATTGCGTCATCAGGATAAACACCATCTCGTCATGGCCTTCGCTGCGCATATGCTGGATGCTCAGCAGCAGGTCGTTGCGGTGATAGTCGATGAATGGGTTGCTCTTGCCTCCGAATGCAATCAACGGTTCGCCCGACGTGGTCTTGACCGTTTCTTCCCGGCTTTCGTTTGTAGAGGTCGACACGTCTTTGACGAGCGACAGTTCGAGAACGGGGTTTCGCACTTCAGGGATGACGCGCTTGCGTGGTCTATTCATGATTTGTCTCTCGAGTAATTGAAGGGTGTCGATGCCGGGCTGGTTCGTTGGGCTCGATAGGTCGAACAGAATGTCGAAGTGGTTTCGATTGGCGACTTCGTACTGGGAGACCTGACCACCGGACTGCGAAATAGCGGCCGCATAGTCGCGGCTCTGTTGTTTGAACGCGAGCGTTTCATGTTCGCCCCAACAGACGACCGTAGGAACAGCGACTCGAAGAGCAAGCAACTGCGGACTCATGGCGGCCGCGCTTTCAAGATCCAGTCCCAGCGGGTTGTTGATATAGGTGGTCACGAGCGGACGCAAGTCGTAGATGCCCGAGATGAGGATGGCGCCACTGAATGGTGCGTCGTTCAGTCCGTGAGCGTGCCAGTCGGTGGACATCAGCATCGCCGCGAGATGCGCGCCGGCGGAACTGCCGGCAATGACAATTCGTGCGTGCGGTCTGAAGGTGGCCAAAGAAACCAGGGCTTTCACGCATTGAGCGACGATGGTCGGCACCGTCGCATTCGGGGCCAACGTGTAGTTCACGGCCGCGTAGGCGCAGCCTCGTGACAGAAGCGAGTCCGCGGGAAAGCACGACACGTCGGCAGAAAGCTCTTGCCAGTAGCCGCCGTGAAAAAAGACCAGCATCGGCGCATACGGCACTTCTGGTGGTTCCAGAATGATCGAGTATTCGTCGGGACTTTCACCATAGGGCACGCGCATCGCTTTGGCATGCTGAAGCGTCCTCTGGCTGCTTGCCCCGTACTCCGCGATGACTTCGCGATAATTGGTTGCGACTGATCTCGGCGAGTACGCCAAGTCAAGATCGTCAGGCTTTAATTCGTTGCACATGATCGCTCCCAGACCTGAGGACATTGTAGGAATGGCAGCGAGATCGGTTTTTTCTATCTTTGTCTGCTGACTAGCCGATATCGGCAAGAAATTTCGCTTATATTCGAGTAGAAGGTAAATCGTGTCTGGTTGAGGCGATGCCTCGCAAATCAATGGTGCTAACGGAGCCTCTCATGGACCAAGCCATGCTGTCGTCTGCCGATCGGGAAATACTCGCGTTCCTGCAGACAGACCCCCGGATCTCGATGGCCGCGCTCGCTGACAAGACGAACAGTTCTGTATCGCCGTGCTGGCGGCGCGTGAAGCGGATGGAAGAATCGGGTGTGATCGACGGCTACAGTCTGCTATTGAACCGCAAGGCGTTGGGGCTGGGGATAGACGCGTTCGTGTTCGTCAAAATCACGTCGCACCACGAGCGTGACGCGATCGAGTTCGAGCGCGCGTTGCAGGTCGTCGACCAGGTGATGTCTTGCTTCATCCTCTCAGGTGAGGAAGATTATCTGTTGCGCGTGGTCGCAACGGACCTGGACGCGTTCGCGAATTTCAGTCGGAAAGTGTTGGCGGCGTTGCCGCATGTGCGTGAGGTGAGAAGCGCGTTCGTCATGCATACAATCAAGGAGACGCACAGGCTGCCTCTATCGCTGTAGGCGGGCGTCTCCGGCGTGGGCGTTGGGCGCCGGCCCGGTGGACTCCCTGATCTCTAATAGCGCGCGCACTTCATGCCCGTGTTGCGGCCGCTTGCCGTCGAGTATGTCGAGAAGATGTTGCGCGGTCAGCCGTCCGATCTCGTAGGTGTCGACGCGCATTGTTGTCAGCGTGGGGCGAATCTCTTTCGAAATCTCCAGATCGTCGAAGCCCGTCACGGAGAGTTCGCCCGGAATCTCAATGCCCAGTTCTTCCGCTTCGCGCAGCACACCGAGCGCAATGTGATCGTTGCCGCAGATGATCGCGCTCGGCCGTTCGCACGGCGCTTGCCAGATTGAGCGCAGGCTGCGGCGCCCGAAGCCGATCGTCGATTCGCCTTCGCACACGTGTTCGGGGCGCACCGCGAGGCCGTGGCGCTCGAGCGTCGCGCGAATGGCTGCGACGCGTGCCTGCACGCGATCGTTATCGCGTGTCGGCTGAAGGCAGACGGCGAATGAGCGATGGCCGAGACCGATCAGATGCTCGGTCATCTGCACGTAGGCCGCGAAATTATCGAAGCCGATGCAATCGTGCGGACTGTCCTCGCGATATGCGTACGTCACCGCATACGGCACGCGATAGAGCCGCAACGCGTCGAATAGTTCGGGCGGATGAGCCTCGCCCACCACGGCCATTGCCTCGGCGCCGCGCGCGAGCATCGCCCGCACTTGTACCAGCGCTTGCGCGGGATCGTAGTTCGAGCAGCCGAGCACGAGTGTGATGCCGCGCGCCGCGAACGCAGCCTGCATGCCGCTCACCTGCGAGGCGAACACCTGGTCGTCGAGCGTTGGAATGATGATGCCGGCGATGTGGCTGCGCGTGGACGCGAGCGCGCGTCCCGCAGCATTGGGAAACCAGTTGAGCGTGACGGCGGCGTGCTCGACCCGCTCGCGCACGTTGGCGGACACTTTATCCGGCTCGTTATAGACACGCGATACCGTTGCTGTGGAGACTCCCGCGAGCTTGGCGACATCCGACAGCACGGTGCGGCCCGTGCTGCGGCGCGCACGGTTGGTCTGGGTTCGCACCGTAGGATCGGAGGCAGGCGAGGCGGGCGAATCAGGCGTGTCGGACATGAAATCGGAAAGCAAAGATGAAACTGGAAGCCTGACATCTTACCGCCGCATTCATCACGGCGTGATCGCGATGATCGAAGCCGGCAAGCGCTAGCGGCCCGAATTCAGCGCCGCGATGCGAGCGCGAAAATGCTCGGTGCCCGCGACGATCTTGTCGAGGATCGCATCGAGTGCCCAGAATCGTTCGCGCACGTCGTAGTCGATCACGCGGCAGCGAATCGAGCGGAATGTGCCGATGCGCTGGTGATAGATCTTTGCCAGTGCCGGATAGCCGAGCGATTCGGAGACGGCCGCGAGCACGAGGAACGTCGCGAGTTCATCCGCGAGAGCCGGGTCTTGGGCGGCGTCGTTGCGCAGCCATTTGTACAGGTCCGGATGGAAGTTCGTGAATACGCCGTTAAAACCCGCCGAGCCGGCTTTCATCGCGTCCCATGCGATTGCCGCGTTCGCGTTGAGAATCTTAAGCGGCGAGCCATCTGCGAGCGCGACGCGGCGCTTGACTGTCGCCAGATCGCAGCTCACGTCCTTCAGCATGATGAAGCGGCCGGTGTCGATGCACAGCTTTATTTCGTCATCCGAAAGAAGCCGACGATACGGCGCGGGACATTCGTAGAGGCCGAGCGGCACGTCGGACGGAAGACGCGCGAGCAGCCGCTCGAGATTCGCGGCGAACGCCCGCGTTCCCTCGCGAGCGGGATCGAGACGGTTCGTCACAAGTACGACGCCTTGCGCGCCCGTCGCCGCCGCGACGTTCAGCTCTTCTACTTGCGCGTCGGGATCGTCGCTGATGTGGCCGGACACCACGACCGGAATGCGGCCCGCCACTTTGTCGACGACGAAGCGTCCCAGCGCGCCGCGTTCGCCGAGCGTGAGGAACTGCATCTCACTCGACTGCGCGACGGCGAAGAGCGCGTCCGATCCGTTTGCGAGGTACCACTCGATAAGACGTTCGAGGCCGGCGTAGTCGATTGCGCCGGAATCGTCGAACGGCGTCAGCATCACGGGAACGATGCCTTCAATGCACAACGTGGGTTGCTTCGCGGCTGTCATGGATTTTGTGCTCCTGAAGAGAGTTCATTAGTCGGGGCGGACGCGCATGCGCTCACGCTGGCGCCTGCATGGCTTCGTTCGTGGCGGATTCGTCGGCGATCGGTTTGCGCACCAGCAGCAGGTAACTCATTGCGCCGATGAACGCGATGCCCGCGGCCGTCAGCAGTGCCGGCACGAACGACCACGTTTGCGCAATGTAGCCGGTGAGAATCGGCGCGAGCGCGCCGCCGAGAAAGCCGCCGAAGTTCTGTATCGCGCCGAGCGAGCCGACGCGGTTCGGCGGCGCGGCGGCCGTGGCAAGCGCCCATGAACTCGCGGACGCGGCGTTCGCGAGAAAGATCACGACGGAGATGCACACAATCGCAATCGTGTTGCTCTCGACGAGCGCGGCGGGAATCGTGAACGCAACCATGCCGAGCATTGCGATGACCACGGCATTGCGGCGACTAGCGACCGGGCTGGCGCTGTCACTCGTGATCAGATCGGAAAACCAGCCGGCCGTGAGCGACCCCACAAAGCCACAGAAAAACGGCACCGATGCCGCGATGCCGGTGTGCATCAGGCTCATGTGACGCTCCATCGTCAGATAGCCGGGCAGCCACGTGAGGTAGACCCAATTCAGATAGACGGAGCCGAAAAAGCCGATCAGCATGCCCCACGTCGTGCCATGCGAAAACAGCGAGCGCCAGTCGGCGAACGTGACGACGGGCGCGGGTTTCCTGTCGGCTTGATCGCCTTCCAGATAGCGGCGCTCGGTCTCGCTCATGGTTGCCTTGACCGGATCGCGATACACCGCGAACCATACCGCGGCGACGATCAAGCCCGCGATGCCCGTCACGATGAACGCCCAGCGCCAGTTGAAATGCACGACCAGCAACGACAGACAGAGCGGCGCGAGCGCCGTGCCGAGCGGTGACGCCGAGTTGAAGATGCCGGTCGGCTTGCCGCGCTCGCGCAGAGGGAACCAGTTGCTCACCACGCGTGCCGCCGACGGGAACTGGGGCGCTTCACCGATGCCGAGCAGAATCCGCGCAAGGATGAACCAGCCGAACGTCGAGACGAAGCCGCCGGCCGCTTGTGCGAGCGACCACACGATCAGCCCGATGCCCAGCAGCTTGCGCGGTCCGATCCGGTCGACGAGTCCGCCCACCGGCAACTGGAACAACGCGTAGCTCCACGAGAACGCCGAGAGCAGCAGTCCCATTTGCCCGAGCGACAGGCCCATGTCGTGACGGATCAGCGGATTGGCGACGGCGAGCGTCCCGCGGTCGAGATAGTTGACGATGCCGCTGACCATCAGCAGCGAGAGCGCCACGATCTGGGCGCGGCGGATTTTCGGCGGGGCCTGCTCGTGGTTCGGGATTGCGCTCATGATCGTTGTCTCCGTTTCATGTTTGCGTTTCGGTAAGCGGGCCACGCCGATGCGATGTCGGGCGGCCGGAGGCGCGCGTCGATTCGACGCGCGGTCGGTCGGGGTCTGCGCCGCTTGGGCATTGCGCCGGCGCGGTGGTGCGGTGGGGGGCGCCAGTTGCGTGGTGTGCGTGTTAGCGCTTACATTCGCACCGACGGGCGCTCCCGCTTACCGCATGTAGCTGGGTGCCGTTGTGCTTTGGACTCCATGATAGCGCTTACATTCTGTGATCGAGCCCGCAAAGGTGCAAGCTCAAAGAGCGGGTTGGCGGGTAAACACCGACGTTTCGGCCAAGCCATCGGCTAATGGAGGGGAACTGCCCACTGCGGGAATAATGGTTGCGCTACTGGTGGCGGGAGATGTTCCCATCCACCGGAGTCTCGTCATGCAAACCGATCCCACCATTGACCCCATAGCCGATCCCGCGAACGAACCGCTCGACGCGCCGGAAGAGCAGCCGCGTCCGCTGCCGGGAACGCCGCCCGAAACCGATCCGTTGGCGCCCGGCAGTTCCCCCGAGGATGAGGACGCGCTAGGGCGATCGCAGAACAAGTCATAACCTGAGCCATAAGAGCGGGCTGGCCGAAATTAGGGAAACTACGTGTGACAAAGCGCACGGCCGTGCCGTCAATGTAGTTGGAAGGCTGGTCGACGCATTGCCGTCCGCTTTCAGCACCGGGTTCGTCACGCGGCGCGCGGCGCCGCAATTCACCTCCGGACATGCCCGTGCTGAAGGCTTCACCCATCAGTCGTCGATACCAAACTGCGTATGCCGTACTTAACGCGGTGACCTGCCGCAATTCGACTCGGACCGCCTAAGGCGGTTTTTTTATTGCGCTAGAGCAATCCAAGCCGCGGGCTGATCTGCATTGTGAGGTAGCCGTTACTCGCGCTCGGTGATTGGAAGTCGGACTTGAGCGCCGCTTAATGCCGCGATAAACCAATGGCTCGAACAACTTCGATTAACGGGGCGACATTATCAAACCCGTTAAGTTCCCGTCTTTCGTAAATAAATTTATAACCGATCTGTAACGCAGAGAATTGCCTAATCATTAAGCGCTCCGGCCCTTCCGCAGCCCGAAGTCATCCGGTCCAGTTGCGTCTTCGGTATTACACGCTGTTGTAGATGCGCAACTTCATTTATTGAAAAGTTGCAAATAATTTATGTCCGGAGCAGGCGCACGGCCTGTCCCTCTTTCCATTAAATTTCCCAAAAACAAGTACTTAGCGGAAACCGCCGTTCGATTATTGTGAAATGCGAAAGACCGTGTTGCGTGAATTGCGGGCGCGGCTATTAGGGTGTCCACCTACACTCACGCTTCGTTTAGAGGGTGCCCGGCCGATCCACGATGGTTCGGCGACAAGGGCGGTGGCGCATTCGTGCGCTGTCGAGGCAGGTCTCGCTCCCCCGCGAAAATTTATCGAACAGGAGTCCCACGCATGAAAAAGAGTCTCATCGTTGTTGCGGTTGCCGCATCGTTCGCTTCCGTCGCTCACGCACAGAGCAGCGTCACCCTGTACGGTCTGCTGGACGCTGGCGTGACCTACACGAGCAACGTTGCTCACAACTCGAAGTGGGCAGCAGGCAGCGGCGGCATCGACCAAAGCCGTTTCGGTCTGCGCGGCTCGGAAGATCTGGGTGGCGGTCTGAAGGCAATCTTCACGTTGGAAAGCGGCTTTAACGTCAACAACGGCAGGTTCGCGAACAACAACGGCATGTTCAACCGTCAGGCGTTTGTCGGTCTGTCGAGCGCGCAATTCGGTACGGTCACGCTGGGCCGTCAATACGACGCAGCTCAAGACTACCTGGCACCGCTGACCGCAACGGGCAGCTGGGGCGGCACGTACTTCGCGCACCCGTTCAACAACGACAACCTCAACACGAACGGCGGCTTCGCAGTCAACAACTCGGTCAAGTACTCGAGCGCTAACTACGCCGGCTTCACGTTCGGCGGCACGTACGGCTTCTCGAACCAGGCTGGCGCATTCGCAAACAACCGTGAATACAGCGTTGGTGCTGCGTATCAGTGGCAAGGTCTGCATTTGGGCGCGGCTTACGCGCAGCAGAACAACCCGTTCGCAAACGCAAGCGGCGCTACGGACGGCTTGAACTCGCGCATCAGCGGCAATTTCCGTCAACGTGAGTTCGGCGCAGCTGCTTCGTATGCATTCGGCCCGGCTACCGTCGGTGCGGCATGGACGCAATCGCGTGCTGACAACGTTGTCGGCGCAGCGCCGGGTCAACGTGCAGGCCGCTCGAACAACTACGAAGTTAACGGCAAGTACAACGTGACGCCGGCTCTGGGCCTGGGCATCGCTTACACGTTCACGGACGCACGCGGTTACGGTGTGAACGCGGATGGCAACGATCTGAAGACCCGTTACCATCAGATCGGCCTGCAGGCTGACTACGCGCTGTCGCGTCGCACGGACGTCTACGCTCAAGCCGTGTACCAGCACGCAATGGGCGACGGCGGCGTCGCTTCGATCTACAGCGGCGACATCACGCAAGCTCCGTCGTCGTCGAAGAACCAGACGGCTGCTACGGTCGGTCTGCGTCACCGCTTCTAAGCTTCAGCAGAAGCTACTCGTTGCGCAAAAAGGTGCCGTTCGCGGCACCTTTTTTTATGCGCTGGAGAATCGGATGCAGACCGCGGTGCCTGTAGACATTGATTGCGCGAACGCTCCGGTTGCCAACCTTTAGCGCTCCGTCACGCGCGAGAGCGACGCGCGTACCGCCTGATGCCAGCGCCGCGCGATCACGCGCATTGCTCGACCCTGAACACCGCAACGGCTTCTCGCAGCTGTTGGGTCTGCTCATCCAGCGAACCGGCTGCGGCCGCGGCCTGCTCGACGAGTGCCGCATTGCGCTGCGTGACGTCGTCCATCTGGCGAATCGCGAGATTCACTTCACCGATGCCGGAACTCTGTTCCTTCGATGCCGCCGAAATTTCGTTCATGATCGCCGTGACGCGGCGCACGGCCTCTACCACTTCGCCGATCGTACTGCCGGCTTTACCGGCCAGCGTCGAACCCTCGCCGACCTGCTCGACCGACTGGTCGATCAGCACCTTGATCTCCTTGGCGGCGGTTGCGCTGCGTTGAGCGAGATTGCGGACTTCGCCCGCGACCACGGCGAAGCCACGGCCCTCCTCGCCGGCGCGTGCGGCTTCCACGGCTGCGTTGAGCGCGAGGATATTCGTCTGGAACGCGATGCCTTCGATCACGCTGATGATCTCGCCGATCTTGCGTGAACTATCCGTGATGCCGGCCATTTTTTCGACGACGTCATTGACGACCTCGCCGCCACGCGCGGCGATGCTCGATGCGTCTTTCGCCAATTTCGACGCAGTCGCAGCGTTATCGGCGTTCTGCGTCACGGTCTTGGTGAGTTCGTCCATGCTGGCAGCGGTTTGCTGCAACGACGCGGCCTGTTCTTCCGTACGGCTCGACAGGTCCAGGTTGCCTGCGGCAATTTCTTTCGAGGCGACCGTGATCGTTTCGGCCGAGTTCTTGATTCGCGCGACGGTGGCCGCGAGCTGATCGCGCATTTCGCGCAGCGAGAAGAGCAGGCTGGATGTGTCGTCGCGGCGTAAGTCGATAGGTGTGGCGAGATCGCCGCGAGCGATGCGCATGGCGATTGCGGCCGCCGCGGACGGTTCACCGCCGATCGAACGCGACACGTTGCGCACCACGCGCGATGCGACGAACGAGACGAACACGCCAAGCACCAGCAGCATGCCGCCAGAGCGCAGGAGTGTTAGGTAGAACTGTGCCTGAATGTCGTCCATGTAGGCGCCGGCTATGAAGTCCCAGTTCCACGGCGTAAAGCGCTTTACATAGCCGATTTTTTCGCTGGGTTTGGTCTGGCCGGGCTTCGGCCACCAGTACCGCAGGTAGCCTGAACCTGCCGCCGAGCTGCCGGCTGCGGCAATGTCGTGATATAGCGCATTGCCTCTGGCGTCGCGAAAGCCGCTCATCTCCTTGCCGTTGAGTTGCGGGCTCATTGGATGAGCGACCATCACCGAGTCGCCGCGCACGATCGTCACATAGCCCGATGCACCGTAACGCTGTGCATTGACGCGCGCGATGGCCTGCTGCTGTGCTTCGTCGACGGAAAGCTTGCCGGCGTTCGCCTGCTTCGCGTAGTCCGCGACGATCGAGGCCGCCATGTCGGTGACGTCGGCGAGCGCTGCGCGCCGTGCGTCCATCTGGGCGCCACGCGCTTCGAACGCGTTGACAACGGTCACGATCAGCAGCGCCACCCAGCAAAGCAGCAGGGGCACCCACAACTTCTGTTTCAGTGTCAGACGGTTCATTATCGGATTCGACAGTACGTTGGACGCGGAATAGGGCGCGGCTGGCAAGCGGCGCCCTGATTCGCATAACGGCTGTCGAAGCGGATTCTTTATCCGTGTGCCGAAAAGTCAGGCAGCGTAAAGAGCGGCCGCTGCGCGCGGCGCTCTTTTGCGTTGGCGCGAAAAATTCAGAACTTCGAACTTCGCGCACTCATTCAGGGCTTATTCAGCCTTCAACCGCGCGTATCGACCCACTCGCGTGCCCATTGCGCCGAATGCCGCAATGCCTGCTCTTCGTTGGTGAAGTAATCGAGCGAATAGAACTGGTAGCGCCCATCGGCACGCGCGCTGTCGGCGCGTTCGAGCAACAGGTTGGATGAAAACGTACCGTCGGGCAAACGATGCGCCGAAGGTTGGACGGCATAGCCGTTGTAGTGATGAATATGTTTGTTTTGCATTTTATATTTTAATAATGTACGAGTGCGGGCCTGCCGTGCGAACTTCCATGAGTCGCGCGGACGAGCCGATTCAAAGCCATTGCGAGCCGAATCTGAACGCAGCCGGAAAGCTAAAAATTGGCGTTGAAGCCGAGGGGAGAAGAATGAGGTGCAACGAGGCGTTTGGCGCTTGAGCGAGTTGCCTGAATACATGCAACTCAAAAGCGATCGCGCGCCAACTGTGGGAGACGAAGCTCCGCGAGGATGTCGCTGCAGCCCGATGTCCGTTGCCGGACATCGAGCCCTTCAAACTTACAGCGGCGTGATGTTAGCCGCTTGCAGACCCTTCGGGCCTTGCTTCGTTTCGAAGCTCACTTTCTGGTTTTCAGCGAGCGTCTTGAAGCCGTTGCCGCTGATTTCGGAGAAGTGCGCGAACAGGTCGTCGCCGCCCTTGTCCGGGGTGATGAAGCCAAAGCCTTTGCTGTCGTTGAACCACTTAACGGTACCGGTATCCATGAAGAATCCTTGAGGAATGAAATTGAAAATTTGCTCTGTAAAGGAGCGCTAGAAGCGTCAAGGAGGGAGAGGACAACGAATACCGCTGAGGAGCGAGACATTGATGAACAGCAATCGAACTTCTTGAACTTCGGGTGCCACAGTAACCGCTATGGCGTATCAGCGTCAACACTTAACTTGTAACTGTCCGGCTGGAGGGCCGGCGTTCAGCGTGGCGGCGGCTTTGCATGCGGCCCTGTTTCGCGGCTTGCCGTGCTGCGTGTCGTACCTCGACTCAGGGCAAGCCGCTCGTGCGACGGCCGTTTCAGATCCCCACTTTGTGCGCGGTCAGCACCAGACGCAATCCAAGGGCGGCAACTGCGCTCGCTGCAACGCGATCGATCCAGGCCTTCCATTGCAGATAGATTTCGCGCGGCCGCTTGCTGGAAAAGCACAGTGCGACGATCGTGTACCAGCCCGCTTCGATGGCAAAGATCGCAGGTGGCAGCGCGAAATAGCACCACAGCGATGGATGTTGTGGCAGAAGCGCCGCGAAGATACTGCCGTAGTAGACCGCTGTCTTCGGATTGCTGAGTTGCGTGCTGAGGCCACTCCAGAAAGATTTACGCGGATTCGTAAGGACGGTTTGGGTGGCGTCGAATGCGAGCGGTTTGGCGGCGCCGCGCCAGATCTTCGACGCCAGATAAATCAGGTAAAGTCCGCCGGCCACTTTCAGGCCGATATAAAGCCATTCAACTGTGGCAAGCAGCGTGT
The DNA here is from genome assembly GCF_002879865.1 of Paraburkholderia rhynchosiae. GTDB lineage: Bacteria > Pseudomonadota > Gammaproteobacteria > Burkholderiales > Burkholderiaceae > Paraburkholderia > Paraburkholderia rhynchosiae. Next base: position 35,831 of record NZ_PNXY01000023.1, on the reverse strand, counting down.
ACAAGCCGAGCAACGCAATGCCGCTAAAGAACACGCCGCCGATACCCATGCCGAGCGCGGTCGCGAGCCCGTCGCCGCGCGACAAACCGATCGCATTGCGCGCGACGATGACGAAGCTCGGTCCAGGACTCATTGCCCCCAATAACAGCGCTGTAAGAATGGTGATGATGGCAGTTGAGGCTGGCATGGTTGTGTCTCCTGTCTACTGCAATGAGTAGTCGACGTGATTGAAACATGGCATGAGAGTAGAGGCTCCGGCTTCGGCTTTATTGCATCCTTCTTCCGATGATGATACTCGTAAAGCAATAGCGAATAAGAAGCCTGGCAATGCAAACATGCACGCCCGCTGAAGGCGAAATAACTTGAATGCTAGAATCGCCTTCCATACGCTGAAGCTGCCTTGGAGCACCGAGGCACGCGGGTGCCATTCGATCATTCGCGGCGAATTCCCCTAAATCCAGGATTTGTTGGGCATGATTTCCCGATGTGCTTTTGTGCTTTTGTGCTTTTGTGCTTTTGTGCTTTTGTGCTTTTGTGCTTTTGTGCTTTTGTGCTTTTGTGCATCGGGACATCGGGAAAGTCGCCGCATGTTCTGCTTGCACCTGGCCCATGCAAATCATGCGCGAGTCCGCATAGGCTCCGCGTTCTTTTGCGAAGCTTTTTATTTCCACCGCGAGCATTATTAGCCGCGACACCGGTACGTTATGAAAGAGCGAGAAGAACAACTGCTGCTCGACCTCGACGGCAATGCGCGTGAGCGCCTGATTGTGTGGATACGCCGACGCATGGACGAATACGGCATTACGATGGATGCGCTCTCCGACGCGATCCAGGCAGATGCCGCAGCGACGCGAGCCGTCATGTATCGCGACGCCTACGGTAATAAGTGGGACGGGCATGGCGATAAGCCGGACTGGCTCGCTCGCGCGATTTACGCGGGGCAAAACATCGACCACTTCCGCTGCTGAGAAGGAAGCAATTGCAGCGCGTATGCCGGTTGTCGTTCAGCCGGCGTGGACCTTTGCCGTTGATCGTGCGCGCGATCTCCCTTAATATCCATGGGTCACTGCCGACGCCGCGCCCGATCGATTCTCCTCACTACGAGCGCACGCGGCACAGAATTGGAAGCTGCATGCCGTACCGTCGACCAACTCCTTCATCATCAACCCCTGCTTATCGTTTCTCTGCGTGGCTCCGCTATATCGCGGTGTTTGGCCTGTTGTGGCTGAACGTCGGCTGGTCATTCGGCGCGGCTCACGAGCCTGTGCGGCATTCGTCGGTTCGCGCGACTCATGTTTCGCCGCCCGCGAGCCACACCTCCAAAGCGAAACCGCGAACAGCGAGCAAAGCGAAGAAAATCACTACGGAGAAGGCCCAGCGCCGTGTGGCGCACAAGCGCAAGCATGTCACCGAGGATGAGCGCTCCCTGCATGTCAGCAAGCGCGCGCCCACATCGCGCCGCCAGGCCGCACGCATTGCACGTGAGCCGCGCGGCCAGAGACGTTCTGCCGGACTGGCGGCAAATCGCAACCGGCAGCCTGCGCCGACGCCGCATACGGCCGTAAAAGATGCGGCAAACGCGGCAAACGCGACACATGCTGTGCATGCGAGGCACGCAGGGCTTCGCCTGTTGCCGCGTTGCGGATATACGCCAAAGTCACGCGCATTGCTCTCTGCGCGCTCGGTCTATGTCGTGGATGAACGAACGCAGACCGTGCTCACCGAAAAGCAGGCCGATCGGGTGATGCCGATTGCTTCGATATCCAAACTAATGACGGCCGTCGTATCGCTCGATACGAAACACGCATTGAATGCGCCGCTCAACGTCACCGTTCAGGATCAGGATTTCGACAAGTTCACCGGCTCGCGTCTGGGCGTCGGTTCTGTTCTGTCGCGCCACGACATGCTGCACATTGCGCTGATGTCGTCGGAGAATCGCGCGGCTGCCGCGTTGAGCCGTGATTACGCGGGCGGGCGGCCGGGATTTGTCGCCGCGATGAATGCGAAGGCGCGCGCGCTCGGCATGCGGCATACGTCGTTCGTGAATGGCACGGGATTGTCGCCGCACAACGTTTCGACGGCGCGTGACTTGGCCCGGCTCGTGGCGGCGGCGAGCCGCTATCCGTTGATTCGCGCTTATTCGACGGACCGCGATCAGTGGGTGTTTCCTGGCGGCCGCCGCGCACGTCTGAGTTATCACAACTCGAATGCGCTCGTGAGGGGCGGCGACCGGTCCATCGTGTTGCAGAAAACCGGCTATATCAACGAGGCCGGACACTGTGTCGTCGTGCGAATGATGGTGCACGGCAGGCCGATCGACATCGTCGTGCTGGGTGCGCCAGGTCCGCGCGATCACATTGCGGACGTCGCCAGAATCAGCCGTTGGCTGCGTTGCTCGTTGACGTAAGCGAATGTCGGCGCATGTCAGTGGGCGAAAAAAAAGCCCGCACAAGGCGGGCTCAACTACTCGGAGTTTCGCGATCCAGTCGCTAGACGGATCAGCTTCAGTGTAGATGAAAGCTATGTGAAAGTGTAGAGCGTCCGCGTTACAGGTCGAAAAAGACCGTTTCCTTGTCGCCTTGCATATGGATGTCAAAGCGATACACGTTGGCCGTATTCGGATCGCGGCGCGCGATCAGCGTATCGCGCCGGTCCGCCGGAACAGCGGTCAATACCGGATCGCGCTCATTGGCTTCGTCCTCGAAATAGATGCGCGTGAACGTGTGCAGCAACATGCCTCGCATCGTCACGATCACATTCAGATGCGGCGCTTCGTCGGGACTCACGCGGCCCGGTTTCACCGTCTCCACGACAAAGCGCTTGTGCGGGTCCGTGCCCGTGCCCACGCGCGCAAAGCCGCGAAAACCTGTTTTGAGGATTTCCTCGCGCGATTCCGGATAGCGGCCGTCAGCGTCCACTTGCGACACTTCGAGCATGGCATCGCCGATGACGTTGCCGTCGCCGTCGAACACCTGGCCCACGATCGTGATGTGCTCGCCGGCCGCTTCACGGTCGGCCAGAACCGGCGTAAACAGGCTCTTGAAGTCAAAGTCATATTGTTGCGGACACAGGCCGTACGCGAAGTACGGGCCAACCGTCTGGGAGGGCGTTTGCTTGAGAGTAGTCATGGCTTAGCGCTCCATGGGAGTTTCGTTGCGACCGCGCAGCACGATATCGAAGTCGTAGCCGAGCGCATACGACTCTTGCGTCGTGTCGAGCGAGAAGCCCGCGATCAGGCGCTCACGCGCATGCTCGGGCGTCCCCTGGAAAATCGGGTCGAACGCCAGCAGCGGGTCGCCGGGAAAGTACATCTGCGTGACGAGGCGTGAACCGAAATGCTCGCCGAACAGCGAGAAGTGAATGTGATTCGGACGCCAGGCGTTCGGATGATTGCCCCACGGATACGCGCCGGGCTTGATCGTCAGAAAGCGATAGCGGCCTTCGTTGTCGGTGATGCAGCGGCCCGCGCCGAGAAAATTCGGGTCGAGCGGCGCGTCGTGCTGATCCACCTTGTGCACATAGCGGCCAGCCGCATTCGCCTGCCAGATTTCGACGAGCGTATTGCGTACCGGGCGGCCGCCTTCGTCGAGCACACGACCCGTCACGATGATGCGTTCGCCGAGCGGCTCGCCGTTGCGCACCGCATTGCGCGTGAGATCGTTGTCGAGCGCGCCGAGGTCGTCGGTGCCGTAGACGGGCACGCGCTGATCGCGCAGCTTTTCCTTCAGCGGGATCAGCGGACGCGTCGGGCCGCGTTTGACCGACGAACCGTAGCCTGGGTAGATGTATTCGGGATGCGACGCGAAGTCACGCGCGCTCAGAAAGGAATCGTCCATCAGTGTCTCCTTGGCATTTGTGGGATAGGGCGTGTGAAGTGACTTTATCCAAACTGTGCGGTTATGAAAAATGACGTTTTGGCGCTTTTCGTATAACCTTCTGTTATGCAACGCAGCCTCGCGGACAGCCGCGTCAAATTCCGTCATCTTCAGTGCTTTCTGGCTGTGGCCCAATTCGGGAGCGTCCAGCGGGCCGCTGACAGCCTGTCGATTACGCAGCCGGCTGTGTCGAAGACGATCGCCGAACTCGAAGCTATTCTGGGCGTAAAACTGTTCGAGCGCGGCCGTCACGGAGCGGTGCCCACCCGTGAAGGTCAACTTTTCATGCCGCACGCCAGCGCCTGCGTCAGCGCGTTGCGGCAAGGCGTCGATCTGCTCTCGCGCGCGGAAGGCGCGGCGGCGGCCACGCTCGAAGTCGGGATCTTGCCCACCGTCGCCGGCGCACTGATGCCGCCCGTCCTGAAGCGTTTCGGGTCGCTCTGGCCGCGCGTGATCGTGCGCCTGGCAACCGGTGCCAATCCCGAATTGCTCGAGCGTCTGAAAGCGGGCACGATCGAATTCGCGGTGGGACGCCTCGCCGATCCGGAACGGATGGTCGGACTCAGCTTCGAGCAGTTGTTCAGCGAGCCGCTGATCGCCGTCGTGCGCGCGGGGCATCCGCTCGGTGCCGCGCCGGGCTTGCCGTCCGCGGCGTTGGAAAACTTTCCGATCGTGCTGCCGCCGTTCGGTACGTTGATCCGGCAGTCGGCGGACAGTCTGCTGAGCGCGTGGGGCGTGCCGCCGTTGTCGGCGTTCGTCGAAGTGTTGTCGGTTTCGACGGGCCGTGCGCTGACCCTCCAGAACGACGCCGTGTGGTTCGTGCCACTAAGCGCTGTGGAATACGAGCTCGCGCACGGCATGCTGGTGCGCTTGCAATTGCCGTTTGCAGGCACGGACGAGCCCGTTGGATTGATCCGGCGCTCGGACACGCAGCCGTCGCCGGTGGGAAGGGCTTTTATCGACGCGGTGCGCGAGGTCGCGCAACTGCGAATGGCAGCGGGCGCCGCCAAGCCGGCGGGCAAGATCGCACGCAAGCGCACGCGCCGCACGCCGCGGATGCCGACGACTTGAAGCGCATAACGGCGGCGGCCGAGTGACTACGCACGCGAGCGGGCCGTTCGCGGCGGTGGTGAACCATCCAGTACAAAATGAGGTTGCGAACGTCCCGCGAGCCGGTGTACAAACACGGTGCAAACGCCGTCGCGGACCGCAGCAATGCTGCGCCACACCACACGAGCGGTGTCACACTGCGAGTTAATGACGGCTTGCACCGACATCGGGAACACTGGAAACAGCGTCGAAAGACAGCACAAGGAGATTGCCATGCCCAGCGACTTGCCCACTCCAGACGCCGCGCTGCGCGCCGTGTCCGCGCCTGAGCACAATCCGCTCGGCACTGCCGGCCTCGAATTCGTGGAGTTCGCCGCGCGCGATCCGCAGGCACTCGGCGAGACCTTCGCCAAGCTGGGTTTCAAGGCGATTGCGCGCCACATCAGCAAGAACGTCACCCTGTATCGCCAGGGCGAGATGCATTTCCTCATCAACGCCGAACCCGATTCGTTCGCCGCGCGCTACGCTGAAGAATACGGCGCAGGCATTTGTGCAATCGGCATTCGCGTGGCCGACGCGCAGCGCGCGTTCGACCGCGCGATCGAACTGGGCGCGTGGGCTTTCGAAGGCGAGAGGATCGGCGCGGGCGAACTGCTGATACCGGCGATTCAGGGCATTGGCGACTCGCATATCTACTTCGTCGACCGTTGGCGCGGACGCGGCGGCCAGCGTGGCGGGCTTGGCGATATCTCGATCTTCGATATCGATTTTCGTCCGATCGAGATCGACACCGCGCATGCCGACTTGAGCCACGCGGGCCTCGGCCTCGTTGCGGTGGATCATCTGACGCAAACGGTCGGCGAAGGCCGCATGCAGGAATGGCTCGACTTCTATCGTGACCTGCTCAACTTCCGCGAGATTCACGAACTGCATGCGAACTGGCACGTGTCGGCGGAATCGCGCGTGATGGTGTCGCCGTGCGGCGCAATCCGCATTCCCCTGTATGAAGAGGGCACGCGCCGGACGAATTTGATGCACGAGTATCTGCCGGATCATCCGGGCGAGGGCGTGCAGCACATTGCCCTTGCGACCGACGATATCTTCGCGTGCGTCGAGCAATTGCTCGCGAACGGCGTGGAATTCGTCGTGCCGCCGCCGCGCTACTACGATCAGCTCGACGCGCGTTTGCCGGGCCATGGTCTCGACGTCGAGCGGCTGAAGCGCACGCACGTTCTGGTGGATGGTGAGATTGGCGCTGACGGTGTGCCGCTATTGTTTTTTCAGACTTTCGTGCGCCGCAGCCCTGGCGAGATTTTCTTCGAGATCGTTCAGCGCCAGGGGCATCATGGATTTGGTGAAGGCAATCTCAGCGCGCTCGCGCAGGCGCGCCAGCAAGCGGGCGCATGACGGCCCGCGTCATTTTTTCGGCGATTCACTGACGGCCGGTGCTTGCGGAATGTCGGCGCTGGTCGCCATCCATAATACTTCGGCATCCTCTTCACTTGTCGACACTGCGGCATGGCCGGTGCGGCTGTCGAAGTAAAGGCTGTCGCCGGCGTTCAGATGCGTCGGCGCATACAGCTCGGAATAGAGGCATACGCTGCCGCTGATCACGTACAGGAATTCTTCACCTTCATGACGGCCCCAGTCGTCGAAGGCATCAAGTGTGTGCGCAGAGATGCGGATGCGGAATGGCAGCATCGCTTTGTGCGCGAGGTCGGTCGCGAGCAATTCCATCTGATAGCCGCGATACGCGTGGCGCTGCCCTTCGCCTTTGCGCGTCAACGCGCGACGGCCGCTTGCGCTGACCTTCGGCGTGGAGCCGAACAACTCGCCGATTTCAATCTTCAGCCCGAGGACGATTTTCTGGAGCACGTCGAAAGTTGGGGACATCAGGCCGTTTTCGACTTTGGAGAGCGTCGAGCGCGAAACGCCGCAGAGGCGGCTCGCGGTTTCCAGAGTCAGGTCCTGCGACTGGCGCGCGGCGCGGACGCGGCGGCCGAGGTCGGTTGTCGAGGGTTCGGCGGGCTTGGAGATGTGGGTGTCCATGGGGTTGCTGCTTTTGTGGCCAGTGGCGGGCGGGTATTTCGTGTTTCCGATAATAACATTGGCCCCTGTGGTGGGAAGGTTCGGGAGCGGATGCCGGCCACGCGTCGGCAAATGCTGGGCGGGTGCTTGGGCTTTCTGATTGGAAACGGGACAGTTGTCTGCGGCGGCGTAATTGATATTTTCAGGCCCTGTCTCGAATTGACCGGTATTAACCGGCGTTAGAACGCAAGGTGACATAAACATGTGTTTGGTAGACTTTAATATGTGTAGCGCATATTGATAATTTTGTTAAAAGGCACGAGTACCGATTGATTTGCCGTTCCAATGCATTACGATGCTGAAACTGAAAGGTTGCATCAAGAACATAAATCGGTCCATGCCGCAGAATCGTAAAAAATCGCTATCGGGGAATCAGCCGCGCAGAAAGCCGCTTGGCAAAGCGGAACTCCTGCCGTATACCGCCGCGCATGTACGCGAACAGTTGCTGTGCTGGCATCTGTCATTGGCGGCGTTTAAAGCTGGAAAGGGAAACGGGGATCTGCTGGCGAAACTCGTTAAAGCACTTTATCTCACCTGGTATCTTCAGGACGCGGGTTTTGGTGCGGTGAAGCGCGAGGTTTATCTTGAGGCTGAGGGTATTCTGGATGCGGCTGCTCATAGCGCAAGCCGTGATGTCTGGATTATTGAAAACGCGGATTGTCGGCCGATTATCGAGATTCTCGATTTGCATGAGCAGCAGTTGCTTTGTGCGCCGGTGTTTGCTGTCCATGAAGCTGAATCGCGTGTTGTGCGGTTTGCGAGAAGTGAGAGGAGGGCGCCGTGGTAAGGCAGAGCGCCTGTCGCCGTCGCACTGATATGTTGAATTGAGGTTGCGACATTCCCCGGGAAGCGGCTTCCCTTGCGCGGTCTCGGTCAAAACGGTATATACTGTTTATGCAGTATATCCACAACGGGGCACATGATGACCGAAGCAACTATCAAAAAAGCAACGAAGAAGACATTTCATTTCCCCAAGGCAGGCGATGGCGCGCGCAACGGAAACGGCGCAGCGCAGGTTATAGCTACAAGCGCGGGTACTGCCGGAAAGAAAGCGACAGCAAAAAAGGCGCCGAAGCCCGCCGCTCCGGTTGAGGCGGCGCCAGTCAAAGTTGAAGCAGTGCTTGTCAAGACGGACGGAGGCGCGAAAGCAAAGCGCGGGAAAAAGGACAAAGTGGTACGCGACAGCTTCACCATGCCGAAGTCCGACTACGAAAAAATCGCAGCCCTCAAACAGAAATGTCTGGCGGCGGGGGTTTCGGTCAAGAAGAGTGAGATTTTGCGCGCAGGGCTGCTGATGCTCGAATCGGCCGCAGAGAAGCGCCTGCTGGCTGCAGTCTCTGCCGTTGAGCAGGTGAAAACGGGGCGCCCCACAAAGGCCTGAGGTGGTCCATTCGTTTCAGCAGGGAAACGTACCCGTGTCCCAGACCGGGCACGGATGCGTGGCCGGTAATGGGCGCCACTTACGTGTTGCTTCATGCGGCACCTGACAAGGCGGCCCACAATGGCATCCTCGCGAAATCGCGCTCGGCGCCGGTCATGTATTGGGATGCATCCGGCGCAAGAAAAAGAATGGCCGCAGCAATTTCAGCTCGCACCACAGCTTCCCTACCTCAACCTGAACAACCCCACCACCCGCGACAATCCATACGCCTGCTCACTCAACGTCGCTGAGGCTGCCGTGGATTGTTCCACGAGCGCCGCATTCTGCTGCGTCGCCTGATCCATCTCAGCAACGCTCCGATCGATCTGGCTGATCCCGGCGCTCTGTTCATTCATCGCGCCGTCGATCTCCCCGATCACGCGATTCACACGATCGATTCCCTCGACAATCTCCTGCATCGCCGCACCCGCCGCCTGCACACGCTGCGCGCCGGTCCCGACGCTGGCTTCCGATGCCTGAATCAAGTCCTTGATCTCGCGCGCGGCGGTCGCGCAGCGCTGCGCCAGCGTGCGCACCTCGCCCGCCACAACGGCAAAACCCCGGCCGTTCTCGCCGGCCCGCGCCGCTTCAACAGCCGCGTTCAGCGCAAGAATGTTGGTCTGAAACGCGATGCTGTCGATCACGCCGATGATTTCGGTAATGCGCGCAGAAGACCTGGCGATGTCGTCCATCGTGCTGACTGCGCTCGTCACGACTTTTCCGCCGCGCGCCGCTGCCTCGCTCGCCGAGGTCGCCAGTCGCGTGGCTTCCACCGCCGCCTGGGCCGATTGCCTCACGCTGGCAGTCAACTGCGTGAGCGCTGCCGACGTGCTCTGCAAATTGGAGGCGGAAGTCTCCGTGCGCTGCGACAGGTCGCGATTGCCCATTTCGATTTCGCTGGTCGCCGTCTTCATGTTCTCGACGCCCGCCCGCACTTCCAGCAGCAGGGTGCCGATCTTGTCCACGAAGGCATTGAACGACGCGGAAATCTGCGCCACTTCATCGTTGCCCACGACAGGCAGGCGATGCGAAAGATCGCCGCTGTCCGAGCCAATCGTATCCATGGCATCTCGGACCTTCGAGAGGCTGCGGAACGAATGGGAAGTGAAGAATGCGGCAATGCCCACGGCAGCGAGCGTCAGCAAGACCATCGCCACACCGAGCGCTTGCAGCACATTGGAGAGACCCGCCGTGGCCTCGGCTTTGTCGAGTGCGATCACCAGATACCAGTCGGTGCCATGTACCGGTTGCGCCTTGAGCAGCTTGGCGGCCCCGCCCAAGTCGACCAGCAGCGGCGCAGCGGCTTGCGGGAGCGAGGCCAGCGCCTCAGGCGTGAGCGCTGCGGAGATGTCGGTCGCCTGCTTGAGGATCAGCTTGGCATCCGGATGCGCGATCACCTGACCGTCGCGCGCGACCACGAAGGCGAGGCTCGACGGCGTCGGATGCACGGCGGCGACCACTTCGCGCACGCCTTCGAGCGGCACGGCGCCGCTCAGTGCGCCGGTTGCCTCGCCGTTGCGGATCATGGGCGCTGAAAACGACACATACGGCACGCCCGTCGATGCATCGCCGTACGGCTTCGTGACAATCAGCGTGCCCGCCGCGACCGCCGCTTTATACCAGGGCCGCGCGGTCGCATCGTAGTCCTTGGGCGTGGTGCTGCTGGTGGAAAATAGCTCTTGTCCGTCCAGCCGACTGTGGTGATCGGGAAGCCGTCCGCGTTACCCATGTGCTTGACGAAGCCTTGCGGATCACCGTGCTCGACCTCTTCAGCGGTTGCCTTCACGGCTTGTGCTTTGGCAGCCACCCACTTGTCGATGGCCAGCGTATTGGCGCCGGCGATCGCGCTCAGGTTCTGCCCGATCGTCTCCATCGTGTTGGCGCGCACAGTGATGTAGGCAGCGGCCCCCGAGAGCGCGAGCGCGCCGATGACTGTCGCGGAGGAAATGATCAGAATGCGGGTGCGGAGAGAGGACATCGTCGGGTCCGTGAAGAGAGGAAGAGTGCTGCACGAATTTCATGCCTTGCGACGCCTGGGCACCACACTGCGGGGCCGCGGTATTAGCGTCATCTTCTCGGACTACGGCGGAAAAACGGAGAACTTGAGGTTTGCGGCGGGCGGTGGGCGGTGCCAGGCCAGGTTGCGTCGAAAGCGGATCAGGGGCGAAGCCGCCGGGCCAAGGCAGTGTCGGACGTGGGGCACCGATGGTCTGAAGCTTGGCTCGTCTTTCGAGCACGCTGCTGGATATAGCAAGAGCGGTTACTTCCCGATCGCCTTTTTCGCCGGCTTCTTTTTGGCACTCGGCTCAACCCCCACCCGCAGATCCCGCCTCCTCACCAACTTCACAAGCGCTGCAGCAACCGTTTCAAACTCCTCTTCCTTTTGCGACAAATAAAGCCACTTCCCGAGCACCGGGTGCGGCGCGAGCTCTGGAAACTCGCTAGTAATATCCGCCTGCCGATCCCGCGACGTACACACCAGCAGCCCATTCCAGGGCTCCTCGCCATTCCCGACCGCGAGACAAAGCAAACCATCGACATAAGCCGCTTCGAAGCCGAACAACCGCCTCCTCATGAACCCAGGATCGTCCTCGATAGGCTCGAAAACCCACAACAGCGAATTCTTAACGGTTGATCCCATGACCGCTCCTCTTTGCGAAGGGTCATCTTAAAGTGAATACTGTGGACTGAGTGGAAGCGAAGGGCGTGTTTCAAAGCCGCATCAGCGCCGATAAATAGCCTATAACTGATCGCGCCAAGGAAAAAGGCGCAGTTCGCAAACTGCGCCTTTCGCACATCAGCTCGCGACTCGAGGCGAGCAACCTAGGCAAGCAACCTAGGCAAGCATCCTAGGCAAGCAACCTAGGCGAGGAACCTAAGCCAGCAACCCCAACCAGCAAAAAACCGCCCTCACTGAGCCGGCGCAGCAGAACCCGTCTGCGAGGACCCCGTAGCCGTAGAACCGTATCCGGTGCTATCACTTTGAGCCATAGCATTCTGCGCGGCAATACGAGCCTCGGCTGCCTGAATATCGGCGGGATAGTTGGCATCGACGGCAGCGGCCGGATTATAGCCAGCCTGTTCAATCTGCTTCAATTGAGCCTTGACCTCTGCGCGCGTGAGCGGCTGCTCGGACTGTGCAAACGAAGCGAGCGGCGCAGCAAGAACGACGGCCAGCGCGATGGTGTTAATCAGCGATTTCATGATTCTTCCCTCCGGGAATGGTGTTTTCCGATGCCGCGGCAAATCGTCGGCACCATGCGCGGATTGTAGGAAGCGGTTATTCCAGGGAAAACCCCCAATACAGTAATTCACTCTTGCAGCAAACGATAAGTCGGCGTGCTGTAATCCACGGCGTAAAGAATGAAGCCGATTTGTCAGATGCCGTGGCGCACGTCCACTTTATACGCAGTCACCTGCCGGTACATTTCGCCCGCTCGCACGATAACGTCTTGTCGTCCCGGCATATTGACCTCGTTCGGAAAGCCGCCCGCTTCGAGACAGAGTCCAGCATGCGCTTGATAGGCAAGTCCGCCACGTCCCGCGTCGCCTTTCAACCAGTTGCCGCTGTAAAACTGTAAGCCGCGCTGATCGGTCGATACCGTCAATTCGCGTCCACTGCCGGGGTCGTAAAGACACGCGACTTCACGTACATCGCCAGCGCCGCTGGCGCCATCAGCCGTATCGCGCAGCACATAACAGTGATCGAATCCGCCCGCCTGAACGAGTTGCGCGTGCGGCCAGTCGAGGCGTGCGCCGATCGGCGCGCTGTGCCGGAAGTCGAATGCATTGCCCGCTACGTCGGCGAGCTTGCACGGAATCATTGCTGCATCGACCTCAAAGAACTGGTCGGCATCGATTGAAAGCACATGGCCGCGAATATCCGCGCCAGACCGGCCCGTCAAGTTGAAGTACGGATGACTCGTCAGATTGAGCGGCGTCGCGGCGTCGGTGACGGCTTCGTATGCAATGGTCAACGTGCCGTCGTCATCGAGCGTATAACGCACTTGCGTGGTGACGTTGCCGGGAAAACCGGCGTCGCCTTCGGGCGACTCGAGCCGCATGAGCAGCGAGCCATTGTCCTCGCTCACCTCCCACATCGCCCGATGAAAACCGACGCTGCCACCATGCAGCAGATTCGCGCCTTCGTTGCAGTCAAGCGTGTACTCGATGCCGTCGAGCGTGAAGCGGGCATCGGCGATGCGGTTCGCCCAGCGGCCAATCAGTCCGCCCATATAAGTCGTGGCCGCAGCGTATTCGGCGGGCGTGTCGTGGCCGAGCAGAATATCGCCGAGACGTCCGGCGCGATCCGGCGCGTGCCACGAAACCAGCGTCGCACCCAGATCGCTGATCGCGACCTTCATGCCGTGCGCGTTGCGCAGCGTGAAGAGCCGTACGGGATCGCCGCCATTCAGCGCGCCCCACGGCTCGGAAGAAAGTTGTGCGATGCTGATCATGTCGTCGATAAAAAATAAAAGAGTAGAGGCATGCTCAGCCTGGCGTAGAAGCCTGACTCGAATTCGCGCGCTCCTGGTACTCGCGCGGCGTGCATCCGAGCTCACGGCGAAACACCGCGTACATGTATTGCAGCGAGGTGAAGCCGCAACGTATCGCCACTTCCGCACTCGACGCATCGCGCTTCGCAAGCAGCGCCTTCGCGACATCGAGTTTATGGTGCAAGATTTCCTGATGCACGGTGCACTGCCGTTCACGTCGAAAGTACTCTTCGAGCGACGAACGCGACACGCCCACATAATCGGCCACCTGTTCAGTGCGAATGCCCTGGCACGCGTACTGGCGAATGAAGTGCCGCGCGCGCATCACATACGGGCTTGCAAGCGGTTGATGCTTCGTCGATTCAAGCACGTTGATGCCGACTGGCGGCACGAGAATGCGCCGCCCAGGAAAGCGCGCGCCACGCAGCATTTGATGCAACAGATGCGCGGCAGTGCGCCCCATTTCCTCAGTGCCTTGAATGACTGAAGAAAGCGGAATACGTGTGAGGGTGCGCGTGAGTGGATCATTGTCGATGCCGATAATCGCGACTTCTTCCGGCACAGGAATCCCCGCGATCAAACACGCTTGCAGCAAATGGCGCGCACGCGCATCGGTCACAGCGATGATGCCGACCGGCTTCGGCAATTGGCGAAGCCACGCGGTGAGTTGCTCGGTCGCCTGATTCCATGACGGCGCACTGGTCGACAGGCCGCGATAAATCTCGCTGTGAATCTGTTCGGCGCTGCGGCCATCCGCGCTGCGCAAATGAGCGAACGCGAGTTCGCGCTGCTGCGCCCAGCGGTTCTCTTGCGCTTGCGGCAGGCTGTATAGCGCAAAGTGTTCGAGGCCCGTACCGATCAAATGCGTATAAGCGAGCGAGACGAGCTTGCTGTTATCGGTCGCGATATAGGGTAAATCCGGAGGGTAGTGCGCAGGATCTTCAAACGACGAACCCACAGCGACCACCGGCAAGGGACAATCGCGTAGCGCTTCGCTCACGGCAGGATCATCGAAATCCGCGATGATGCCGTCGCCGTCGAAGCGCTCGATGCCCGTCAGCCGGCAGCGAAAATCTTCTTCTAGAAAGAGATCCCACGCCACGCGCGTGGACAGCAGGTAATTGCCTATACCGGTAATGATCTCACGATCGTAGACCTTGTTCGCGTTGAACAGCAGCGCGATCCGATGGGTCGTCTGTGGCGTTTGCGGACGGGTCATAGCGGTGAGCGGCGTGCGGATCGTTAAATCCGCAATCCTATGTCTCCTCTGGGTAGGCCGCTAGTGCAGCCGCGTTTTTTAAGCGTCCGGTTATTCTAGGCCGCGAATCGCGCGCCGGTGCAAAACAAAACCGCGGGCGGTAAGAAACATCAAGCACGCTGCGCAATTTCGCAATTGCCGAGGCTCTCCGCAAGCGGCAGCATGGCGTCACCTTATCGACCGGCGCGGCCACGTCGCACGGGTTGCAGTGCAACAAATTCCTTTGAATGGAGACGCCGATGTCCTACTTCGAACACATTCCCGAGATCCGTTATGAAGGCCCGCAATCGGACAACCCGCTTGCGTACCGCCATTACGATAAAAGCAGGAAGGTGCTCGGCAAAACGCTCGAAGAACATCTGCGTATCGCGGTCTGCTACTGGCATACGTTCGTGTGGCCCGGCGTCGATATCTTCGGGCAAGGCACGTTCAGGCGTCCATGGCAGCAAGCCGGCGACGCAATGGAAATGGCGCTTCTGAAAGCGGACGCCGCATTCGAATTCTTCTCGAAGCTGGGCACGCCGTATTACACCTTTCACGATACCGATGTTGCGCCCGAAGGCACGAGCCTGAAGGAATACAGCGAGAATTTTTCTCTCATAGTGGACTGTCTCGCGCGCAAACAGCAGGATACCGGCATCAAACTGCTGTGGGGCACGGCCAATCTGTTTTCGCATCCACGGTATGCGGCCGGCGCGGCGACCAGTCCGGACCCTGAAGTGTTCGCGTTCGCCGCTACACAAGTGCGCCATGCGCTCGATGCGACGCAACGGCTCGGCGGCGAGAACTACGTGTTGTGGGGCGGCCGCGAAGGCTATGACACCTTGCTCAATACCGACCTCGTGCGCGAACGCGATCAACTCGCACGCTTCCTGCATATGGTCGTCGATCATGCGCACAAGATCGGTTTCAAAGGCTCGCTGTTGATCGAACCCAAACCACAGGAGCCGACCAAGCATCAATACGATTACGATGTCGCGACCGTGCACGGCTTTTTGCTTCAATACGGCCTCGCGAAAGAGATTCGCGTGAACATCGAAGCGAATCATGCGACGCTCGCCGGTCACTCGTTTCATCACGAGATCGCGACGGCCTATGCACTCGGTATCTTCGGCAGCGTCGATGCAAATCGCGGCGATCCGCAAAACGGCTGGGATACGGATCAATTCCCAAATAGTGTCGAAGAACTGACCCTCGCCTTCTATGAAATCCTCAAGCACGGCGGCTTCACAACGGGCGGCATGAACTTCGACTCGAAAGTGCGGCGGCAAAGCGTCGATCCGGAAGATCTTTTTTATGGGCACGTCGGCGCAATTGACAATCTGGCGCTCGCCGTTGAACGCGCGGCCGTGCTGATTGAAAACGACCGTCTCGAGCAATTCAAACGCCAGCGTTATGCGGGTTGGAACGCTGAATTCGGCCGCAAGATTCTTTCCGGCGACTATTCGCTGTCGGCACTCGCCACCGATGCACTCTCGCGCGATCTGAATCCGCAACGCGCCAGCGGTCAGCAGGAGCGCATGGAAAACATCGTGAATCAGGCCATTTATAGCGGACGTTAAAGAGCATCGTTGCAATTAGAAAACCGCGCGGGCCATGCCGACCGCGCGCATAAAAAAGAAGCTTTGGGTTGTCGCTTGTCCGGACCTGCGGCTCGCAGCGCAGGCCGTCCAATCCGGTATTCCGGCTATCAGAAGAAGGAGACAGAGATGAAATTCGCAACGCGTCGTACTGTACTAAGTTCGCTCGTATGTGGAGCGGTGCTCGCCAGCCTGTCGCTTGTCGCGCCGCTGGCGCATGCAAGCAAGGACCACCCCGAGATTGGCTTCTGTATCGACGATCTGCGCGTCGAGCGCTGGTCGCGCGATCGTGACTATTTCGTGGCCGCTGCGGAAAAGCTCGGCGCGAAAGTGTCGGTGCAATCCGCGGATGCTAGCGAGGCGCGCCAAATCTCGCAGATTGAAAACCTGATCTCGCGCGGCGTGGACGTGATCGTGATCGTGCCGTTCAATTCGAAGACGCTCGGCAATGTCGTCGCCGAAGCCAGAAAAGCGGGCATCAAGGTCGTTTCGTATGACCGCCTGATTCTCGACGCCGACGTCGACGCCTACATTTCATTCGACAACGAGAAGGTCGGTGAATTGCAGGCGCAAGGCGTCTTTAACGCGCAACCCAAGGGTAACTACTTCCTGCTGGGCGGCGCGCCGACCGACAACAACGCAAAGATGCTGCGCGAAGGGCAACTCAAGATATTGAAGCCGGCAATCGACAAGGGCGACATCAAGGTAGTCGGGCAGCAGTGGGTGCCGGAGTGGAGTGCCTCCACGGCGCTGCGCATTGTCGAAGATGCGCTGACCGCGAACAACAACAAGATCGACGCAATCGTCGCGTCGAATGACGGCACGGCTGGCGGCGCGATCCAGGCACTCGCTGCGCAGCACATGGCGGGCAAGGTGCCTGTGTCGGGCCAGGACGCGGACCTCGCGGCGGTCAAGCGGGTGATTGCGGGCACGCAGACCATGACCGTCTACAAGCCGCTGAAACTGATTGCGGGCGAAGCGGCAAAGCTCTCCGTCGCGCTTGCGAAGGGCGAGAAGCCCGCCTATAACGCGCAATACGACAACGGCAAGAAGAAAGTCGACACCGTGCTGCTGCAGCCAACGTTGCTGACAAAGAGCAATGTCGACGTAGTCGTCAAGGACGGCTTCTATAGTCAGGCCCAGCTCGCGAGCCAATGACGTAACGCGCGCGCGGTTTGCGTCGATACATGTAGCGCGTATCGGCATGACCGCGCGCCTTGCAGCGAGGCATAGCGAATGACGCAACCGTTACTGACAATGCGCGGCATCGTCAAAGCGTTTTCAGGCGTGAAAGCACTCGACGGCATCGACCTGACGGTCGCGCCGGGCGAGTGCGTGGGCCTGTGCGGCGAGAACGGCGCAGGCAAATCGACGCTGATGAAAGTATTGTCGGGCGTATATCCGCACGATACCTGGGATGGCGAAATAACCTGGGAAGGCAAGCCGCTAAAGGCAACGGGCATACGAGACACCGAACGCGCCGGCATCATCATCATTCATCAGGAACTGATGCTGGTGCCCGAATTGTCGGTGGCGGAGAACATCTTTCTCGGCAATGAAATCACGCTGCCCGGCGGCCGCATGAACTACGCCGCAATGTACCAGCGCGCCGACGAATTGCTGCGCGAACTGCGCATTAGCGGAATCAATGCGGCGCAACCGGTAATGAACTATGGCGGCGGCCATCAGCAGTTGATTGAAATTGCCAAGGCGCTGAACAAACGCGCGAAGCTGCTGATTCTCGATGAACCGTCATCGTCGCTGACTTCGGCTGAGATTGCGATTCTGCTGGACATCGTGCGGGATTTGAAGCGGCGCGGCGTGGCCTGCGTCTACATCTCGCACAAACTCGACGAGGTCGCCGCGGTTTGCGACACCATCAGCGTGATTCGCGACGGACGTCATGTCGCCACTGAGCCGATGCACGCGCTCACTACAGACCGCATTATCTCGTTGATGGTCGGGCGCGAAATCAAAAACCTGTTTCCGCGCGAGCCGCATCCCATCGGCGATGTGATTTTCGAAGCCCGCAACGTAACCTGTTTCGACGTGACGAATCCGCGCCGCAAGCGTGTGAACGATGTCTCGTTCGCGTTACGGCGCGGAGAGATTCTCGGCGTCGCCGGTTTGGTCGGCGCGGGGCGCACGGAATTGATGCAGGCGATTTTCGGCGCCTATCCCGGCGTGAGTGAAGCGACTGTGGTGATGGAAAGCAAGCCGCTCAGGATTCGCGCGCCTATCGATGCAATCCGCGCGGGCATTGGCATGGTGCCGGAAGATCGCAAACGGCACGGCATTGTGCCGGGTTTGAGCGTGGGGCACAACATCACGCTCGCTGTGTTGCAGCGCTTTGCATCAGGCGGGCGTATCGATTCAGCGGCTGAACTGGACACGATTCATACGGAAATGAAGCGGCTTTCTGTGCGCGCCGCTCATCCGATGTTGTCCATCGCGAGCCTGTCGGGCGGCAATCAGCAGAAGGCCGTGCTTACGCGCATGCTGCTGACCAATCCGAAAGTGCTGATTCTCGACGAACCCACGCGCGGCGTCGACGTCGGTGCGAAATACGAAATCTACAAACTGATTTTCCAATTGGCGCAGCGCGGTATGTCGATCGTGATGGTGTCCTCAGAATTGCCGGAAGTGCTCGGCATTAGCGATCGCGTGCTGGTAATCGGCGAAGGCGAGTTGCGTGGCGATTTCGCGAACGAGGGCCTCACGCAGGAAGACATTCTCAGCGCCGCCATCCGCCCTGTGCAGCGAGTCCCGAACCCAACCGCAGCGAGTGCCGCATGACGCCCGACGTTACTTCCCAACGCGCCGACGATACCGCGCCGCGACACGCATTCGGCGGTTCGCAGCGCATTCAGCAATTATTCGCGCGCTACAAGATTCTCGCGTTGCTGATTGCTGTGGCTGCAATCTGGATTTTCTTTTCGGTTCTCACGCATGGCGCTTTTGTCACGCCGCGCAATCTGTCGAACCTTCTGCGGCAAATGTCGATTACGGGCATGCTTGCATGCGGGATGGTGTTCGTAATCATTGCGGGCGAGATCGATCTGTCGGTTGGATCGTTGCTTGGTTTGCTCGGCGGCGTGGCCGCGATACTCGATGTGAACCGCCACTGGCCGATAGGCGTCACATTGCCGGTGGTGATGCTGCTTGGCGTGCTCGTCGGCCTCTTCAACGGATGGTGGTCCACGTACCGGCGCGTGCCTTCGTTCATTGTTGGCCTGGGCGGCATGCTCGCGTATCGCGGCATTCTGCTCGGCGTAACAGGCGGCTCGACCATCGCGCCGGTGTCCGAGAGTTTCGTGTTCGTGGGGCAAGGATATCTGCCGAAGCTTGCCGGCGATACGTTGGCCGTGGTGCTATTTCTATTGCTGGCATTTCTGACCATACGTCAGCGGCGCAATCGCGAGCGTTATCAGTTGAGCGTGGTGCCGGTGTGGCAGGACGCCGCGAAGGTGGTTGGCGCGGGCGTGATTCTCGCCGGCTTCGTCGCCACCCTCGATCGTTACGGCGGCATTCCCGTGCCGGTCCTATTGCTGCTCGCGCTGCTCGGCGTTTTCACGTGGATTGCGACGCAAACCGTGTTCGGGCGGCGCATTTACGCGGTCGGTTCGAACCTCGAAGCGACGCGCCTTTCAGGCGTCAACACGAATCGCGTGAAGCTCGCCATTTTCGCGCTAATGGGGTTGATGTGCGCGTTCGCCGGCATTGTCAATACGGCGCGGCTCGCGGCCGGTTCGCCGTCGGCGGGATCGATGGGCGAACTCGATGCGATCGCCGCGTGCTTTATTGGCGGGACCTCGATGCGTGGCGGCTCGGGCACGGTGTATGGCGCATTGATCGGCGCGCTCGTGATGGCGAGCCTCGACAATGGCATGTCGATGCTCGACGTCGACGCCTATTGGCAGATGATCGTGAAGGGCAGCATTCTCGTGCTGGCTGTGTGGATCGATGTGGTGTCGGGGTCGAACCGGCGGTGAGTAGCGCTGGCTGAATAGGGAGGCGATCTCCCTACATTTAATGAAACGCCCCACGACTCCGACCGAACCGCGCGCATCGCACTAACGCCCACACCGCTTCATCCGACGAATTTAAGTTCTCTCCCATTCGCCCGTCTTACTACTATTGCGTGAGACACAAGGGCGCGAACCGGCGCCTTCACAGCTTGTTACCGGCGAGCAGGCGGATAGAGCCAATTCATATGAAGCGCAGAACCTTCCTCGTTGGCGGCGCGGGCGCGGTGGGCGCGTTGCTGGTCGGCTGGTCCGTGCTGCCCGTGAGACAGCGCTTTACCACGGTCACGCCGTTGCCCGTTCAGGGCACGCAAGCGGCGCTCAATGGCTGGGTCAAGATTGCCGCCGACAACACCGTGACGATCATGATGTGCAAAGCGGAAATGGGGCAGGGCGTTCACACCGGCCTCGCGATGCTGCTTGCCGAAGAACTGGACGCCGACTGGTCGCGCGTGCGTGTGGAGGACGCGCCGGTCGACAACATCTACAACAGCGTGCAGAACGTCGTCGACGATCTGCCGTTTCGTCCCGATCTCGACAGCGTCACCAAGCGCACGGTCGTCTGGTTGACCCGCAAATTGGTGCGCGAGGTCGGCACAATGATGACGGGCGGTTCATCGAGCATCAACGATCTATGGACGCCGATGCGCGAAGCCGGTGCGGCAGCGCGCGCAATGTTGATAGCAGCCGCTGCTGCGCAATGGCATGTGCCGGCCGGCGAGTGCACTGCGGAAAACGGCTACGTGATGCACCCATCGGGACATAAGGCGAGCTTCGGCGAGTTGTCGTCGTTGGCGGCACAGCAGCCTTTGCCCGACAAGGCCACGTTAAAAGACCCCGCCAATTTCAAGCTGATCGGCAAACCGCTGCGTCGCATTGAGGCAGCATCGAAGATCAACGGCAGCGCGCGCTTCGGCATTGACGCGTTGCCTGATGGCCTGCTCTACGCAAGCGTCGTGATGTGCCCCACGCTCGGTGGCACGGTCACGAGTTTCGACGCGGCTTCGGCGGCGAAAATGCCGGGCTTCATCAAGGCGCTCTCCGTTGCGCCGTACAACGGCGGCACGGGCGGCGTCGCGGTGATCGCGGACAACCCGTTTCGCGCGATGAACGCGGTCGACGCGATCGACGTCACCTGGCAACACGGCGCCGCGGCGTCGCTGTCGAGCGCGGAAGTGGAGCGCCGCCTCGCGCTGGCACTCGACGATAGCGACGGCCACGCGTACTACCATCGCGGCGACGTCAACGACGCATTGAGCGGCGCGGCGCGCACCATCGCCGCCGAATATCACGCGCCGTATCTCGCGCATGGCGCGGTCGAGCCGCTCAATTGCACGGTGCACGTCGCGGACGGCGCGGCTACCGTTTGGGTGTCCACGCAAATGCCGGCGCTCGCGCGGCATCATGTAGCGAAGGTGCTGGACCTCGACGACGATAAAGTCCATGTGAATGCCCAATTGCTCGGCGGCGCATTCGGGCGGCGTCTCGAACTCGATTACATTGCGCAAGCCGCGGCGATTGCGCGCCAGGCCGGCGGTCGTCCGGTGCAAACGCTATGGTCGCGCGCACAGGACTTCACGCATGATTTCTATCGACCGGCATGCGTATCGCGATTGAAGGCCGGCCTCGACAAGAACGGCAAACTGGTTGCATGGCACAGCGCATCCGCGAGTCAGGCTATCGTTCCTGAAGCACTCGCGCGTTACTACAGCGCGCCGCGCGTTCCGCTCGACAAAACGACTTCCGAAGGCGCATTCGATCAGCCTTACGAATGGCCCGCTGCGCGCGTTGCACACAAGATCGTGGAATTGCCTGTGCCGGTTGGCTTCTGGCGGTCGGTCGGCCACTCGCATCAGGCGTTCTTCACCGAGAGCTTTACCGACGAACTCGCCGCCGCGACCGGTGAGGACCCTATCGCATTTCGTGCCGCGCTGCTTGCCGAGCATCCGCGGCATCTAGCGGTGTTAAAGCGCGTCGCTGCATTGTCCGAGTGGGAACACCCGCTGACGCATGCCGCCGATGGCGCGCCGCGTGCTCGTGGCGTCGCGCTTCATGAGGCGTTCGGCAGTGTGGTGGCGCAAGTGGCGGAAGTGTCGATCGGGCCGCACAACCGCATTCGCGTGCATCGCGTGGCGTGTGTAATCGATTGCGGCTTGCCGGTGAATCCCAATCTGATTCGTCAGCAGATGGAAAGCGGAATCGTGTTCGGTCTCTCAGCCGCGTTGCAGGACGAGATCACGATCGTGAACGGCCAGGTCGAGCAGAAGAACTTCGTCGACTTTCCGGTGGTGCGGATCAACGATTGCCCGGTAATCGAAACCGACATTATGCCGAGTCAGTTGCATCCGCAAGGCGTCGGCGAACCGGGCGTGCCGCCGATTGCGCCCGCTGTCGCCAACGCGGTGTTCGCATTGACAGGTAAGCGACTGCGCACATTGCCTTTGAAACTCACATAGCACCGAACAGGAGACGCGCATGGGATCGCTGAACATCAACGGCCGCGCGGTGGCAGTGCAAGCGGAGCCCGATATGCCGCTACTGTGGGTGCTGCGTTGTGAACTCGGTATGACGGGCACCAAGTTCGGCTGCGGCGTCGGCATTTGCGGGGCGTGCACGGTACATCTGAACGACAAGGCATGTCTGTCATGTCAGACGCCCATGTCGAGTTTGAACACGCAGAAGATAACAACGATCGAAGGAATGCAGGGCACCGAAGCGCAAGCACTGAAGGCTGCGTGGATCGACCTCGATGTGGTGCAGTGCGGCTATTGTCAAAGCGCGCAACTGATGGCCGCTTGCGCGTTGCTTAAACAGAAGCCCAATCCGACCGACGCTGACATCGACGCGGCAATGAGCAATATCGTATGCCGTTGCGGCACTTATCCGCGTGTGCGGGCCGCGATTCATCAAGCGGCGAAGCGCCGGCCCGCATAGCATGGCCGGCGCCTCACGAGCAGTAAGCCTTAGCTTGCCAGCATCTCGACCACGGCCACTACGGCCGTGAAGATGCCGATGCATCCGCCCAATGCTGCTGCGCTTTTCATGAAGGACGACATACCTTAGCCTCGTAACGTATGGTTGGTGGCAGGTATTTAACCGTAAATGAAAGGCAAAAGAAAGCTCGCCAAAAATAAATCGTAAGTTGAGCCGGTGGCGTTTATGGGGCTTTCATCGTCGGCGGTATCGGCTGGGTTTTGGCCGGTGCCGCCGCTGATGGTGTCGAGGAATCCCGCGCCGTTTGCTGAACCTGCTCCCAGCCGCCGCCGAGCGCAAGGAACAGATTCACCTGGTCGATGGCCACCTGGCCTTCGGCGAGAGCCACCTGAGATCGCGTCGACGTCAGCGTGCGAGTCGCATCCAGATCGGAAATGAACGACTCGCGGCCCGCGCGATACAGCCGATGCGTTTCATCGGCCGATTGCGCCGCCGACTTCAGCGCGGCACGCAACGCCTCGGCGCGAGCGTAGTCCGATGCATACGTGGCCAGGCCGGTTTCGGTTTCGCGCAACGCGGTCAGCACGACGCCATCGAAGCGGGCGAGCGCGACCTGACTCGACGCCTGCGCTTCACGCACGCGGCCACGCGCGCCGTTTGCCGGGAACGTCCAACTGATCAGCGGACCGAAGCCCCAGCGCGCGGTGGGCGAAGTGCCGAGGTCTTCGAGCACGCCGGTCAAACCCGCCGATGCGCCAATGCTCACGGTCGGATATAGCGCGCCAGTGGCAACGCCGATTCGTGCCGTGGACGCCGCCAACTGACGCTCCGCCTCGCGTACATCCGGCCGGCGTTTGAGCAGCGCAGCGCCGTCGCCGACCGGAATCGGCTGACGGATCTGCGGGAGCTTTTCGCAAGCAAGAACGGCGGACGGCAGGTCGGACGGCGCGCGCGCGAGCAGCGCCGCGAGGCGGTACTGCGCGATCTTGCGACGCGCGGTGTAGCGCGGAATATCCGCCGACAACGTGTCCACCTGAGTTTGTCCGCGCGTGACTTCTGTCTGATTGCCGCGTCCCGCATCGCGCAGACGGCGCGATACATCCACGCGCTGTCTTTGCAACGCGAGCGACTGCTGCGCGATTTTCAATTCCTCCGCCGCCGAGCATTGTTCGACGTAAGCCCGCACCACATCGGCCACCACCGAGATTCGCGCGAGATCGCCCGCCGCTTGCACGGCCTCGGTGTCCGCTTGCGCCGCTTCCACGCCGCGCCGCAGTTTGCCGAACAGATCGATTTCATACGCGACGCTGACGCCGATGTCGCCTTCATTCACGACCGGCAACTTCTCGGTGAGCAAATATTGTTCGGCCGATTCCTGCGCGCGCTGAACCACAGCGGACGTCTTGCCGGAAAAGCCGCCTTGCGCTTGCGCGACGCCCAATGCTTCACGCGAGCGTGCGAGATTCGCGGCGGCCACGCGTAAGTCGGTGTTCGATTGCAGCGCTTCGTCGACGAGACCGTTCAGCACCGGATCGTCGTAGAGCTTCCACCACACGGCCCGCACATTGCCGCGTGACGTGAGCGAAGTGTCCGCGCCCTCGATCGGTGCATTCGCGAGCGGCGCGTTGACGAGCGCGTCTTTCGGCAATGAGTAGTTGGGGCCGACATTCATGCAGCCGCTGAGCGCCGCCGTGAGAGGCAACACAGACAATAGCGGCAGTAGCGGCAACAGCCGCAGCAGCGCGAGCGAACGCGGAAACGGCACGGTGCGCGGCATTTTCATTGCGAAGCGCCCGAAGCGATCGCAGCAGACGCAGGCTGCGCAGTTGAGGCGCTCGACACACTCGAAGCACCCGCAACACGTGAAGCGCGCGCGTTCGACATGTCTCGCACCGACACAGTCGCGGTGCGTCCCGCGATCATGCGGAAATCGGCGGGCACTTCATCGAGCGCGACACGTACCGGAATGCGCTGCGCGAGCCGCACCCAACTGAAGGCCGGATTCACGTTCGGCAGCAGACTCGAGCCTTGCGTGCGGTCGCGGTCCTCGATGCCCGCGACGATGCTTTGCACGTGGCCACGCAGCTTGTGCGGCTCGCCCATCACGTCGATGTCGACCGGCTGGCCGATGTTGATGCCGCCAAGCTTTGTTTCCTCGAAGTAGCCGTCCACACGAAACGAATGCATGTCGACCACGGACAGCACCGCGCGCCCCGCCGCGACGAATTCGCCGGCACGCGGCGCGCGGTCGTTCAGATAACCGTCGACGGGGCTCACAATCGTCGCGCGTTGCAGGTTCAGCTTTGCGGTGTCGATGGCGACGTTCGCATCGGCGAGCGCGGCTTCCGCCTGATCGACACGTGAGCGGCTTTCTTCGGCGACTTCGGCGGCGACCAGGTTGCCGAGCTTGCGATTGCGCGTATCTTCTCGGCGCGCCTGATCCAGCGTGGCGCGGCGTTGCTGCGCGGTGGCCTGCGCCTGACGCAGCGCGAGCGCGTAACGCGCCTGATCGATGACGAACAGCACCTGGCCTTGCTTGACCTGCTGGTTATCCACCACTTCGACGGATGAAATCAGTCCCGAGACATCTGGCGCCACCTGGATCACGTCGGCGCGCACGTGTCCGTCGCGAGTCCACGGCGCGAACATGTAGTAGCCGATCAGCTTCCACAGCACCAGAGCCGCGGCCACGACGACGATCAGGGTCAGCAGGATCTGACCGACGGAGAACCAGGTTTTTTTCACGTTGATTTCACGAAACGAGTCTGTGCGAAACGACGACGACAAGGCCCAACACCAGCACATAGATGCCGAGATCGAAGATCGAGCGATGCCACACGAAGCGGTAAAAACCGACGCGCGCAAGCACCGTGCGAATCGCGAGGTTGATCAGATACGCGACCAACATCAGCACGAGCACGGCCGGCACGAACACGCCGAAAATATCTATTTCACCGATCATCGCAGGGAAGAGGGAAAGGTGTTGAGCGGCGCATCAGGCACTGGCCTCGGATGCGGGCGGCGTGCGTGTCTGGAGCGTGGCCGGAAACAGCGAAAGGCGCAAGCCGACCAGCGCGTGCAGCGCATCGCGCAAGTGGCGTGCCGAAGTTTGCGATGTCGCGCTGCGCGCTTCTGCATTGGCAAGGCCCTGGGTGATGACGCGTCCCACGGCGGAATCGATCGACGACATCAGGCTCTCGGGCACCGGTTCGCGCGTGTGGCGGTCCACGCAACTTTCGTAATAAGCGCGTACGCCGTCGAGCACGTGCTCGATCGCGGCCGGCGCTTCGCCGCCGAGCTTGTGCGTGAGACGACGCAGATCGATGGCATTGAAGCCGATGCGCAGATCACGAAAGCTCTCGATGGAAGGATGACGATGGTCGTCGGTCGCGGCGAGGCGCGGGATCAATTGCATCAGACGGTCGAGCATGCGCGCCGCGTGATTGCGCGGGTCTTCGATTGGCCGCGTGGACGCGGTCAATGCGACATCGGTCCAGCTCGAGCGCAACAGTCGCGCCGCCGCGAGTTCCGCGCCGAACGGGCGCGTGACGCGAGTCCACAAATACGCATAGAGAAGCCCCGCGAGGCCCGCAAGATTGCTGTTCAGGAAGGTCAGAAAATTGGCGTCGTACGCATCCTGAATGCTGATGAACGTGGCCGTGTTCACCGCGACGAGCACCGTGGCCATGTTGAACTGCGGGCGCGGAATCAGTGTGCCGACGAGGATGAACGGCGCGGCGAACATGATGACGAGCATCGGAAAGTCATGCACGTGCGGCAGCACCGCGAACAGATAGACGCCTGCTGCCACCACGCTGATTGCGGTTGCGACGAAGAAGCGGAACACCATGGGCGCGGGTTCGTCGAGCGCGGCGAAGAAACAGCAGGCTACCGCAGCCAACGTCACCGCACTGGCGCCGTCCGCCCAGCCTGAACCGATCCACAGGCTGCACGCGAGAATCACGGCGACACCGGCCGAGCCGGTCGAAAACAGCATCATACCGCGATCGTAAAAACGCTCCGTGCCGCCGAGCCGCCAGTGGCGAAAACGCGGACGCCAGAAGCCTTCTTCACGCGTGATGCTGATGCGCAGCGAGCGGCAGTCCTGCCACACATCGATCACCTGCTTCATGCGCCATAGCGCGTTGGAAAGCAATGCGCCGTCCCATGTGGCGAGCGCGGCGGGCGGCGGCTGCATTGCGGCAATACGCTCGCGCAGGGCATTCGCGGCGGGGTCGGGATGGTAGCCCTCGCTGGCCGCGGGCAGCGGCGCATTGAACCACTCGATGACATCGGCGAGCAGCGCTTCCAGACCTTCGGGCCACTTGTGGCTGCCACTGTTGTACAGCGCGATCAGCGGATCGGCGAGCGACGACATGATTGGCAGCAGCAACTGCATGCGTCCGCGAAGTTCATGCGCGCGCCTGAGTATGTCGGGGCGTGTGTGGTCGTAAGCCAGTTGACTCAGCAGCAATTCCAGACCGTTGATGGTGGTCGCAAGCCGCTGCCGTGCACTCGAGATCGCCGAGCCCGCGATGCGGCCCGACAGCGTTTCGGTGGCGTAGAACGCCGCGTCGCGAAACCATGCGTCGGTCCGCTCGATGATGGTCGGCGCCAGCCGGCTCGGAAACAGCACGCTGCCGACAATGCTCGCGCAGACGATGCCGAGCGTGATCTCTTCAGTGCGGCTGACGGCGAGGTCGAACACGCCGGACGGATTGGTGACGGCCGGCAGCGCGATGATCGGCATCGTATAGCTCGCCAGCAGGAACACATAGCTGCGCGCGGTGCGGTCCGATACGGCCAGATATAGCAGCGTGCCGGTCCATAGCGCGAGGATCACGCTGAACAGATACGGCGATTCGACGAAAGGCGGCACCAGCAGAACGGCCGCCGACGCGCCGAGCACGGTGCCGAGCGCGCGGTAGATTGCCTTCGAACGCGTCGCGCCGACAAACGGATTCGACACGATGTACACCGTCGCCATCGCCCAGTAGGGCCGCGGCAGTTGGAGCGCGAGGCCGAGGTAAAGCGCGATCATCGCGGCGGCGAATGTCTTGACCGAAAAGAGCCAGTCGCGAACGGAGGGATAGATCATGACGCGTTACGCCGAACCTCTGACGTTGCGCGGCGCGGTTGCGCGGGGTTTACTGCTTGTTCTGCTTTTCAAAGGCTTGTCAGGATTGGTCGCCTTACTAGCCCTGGTCGACCCGGCGGCTTTGGCTTCATCAGGGAACTCGGCGGAATCCGCGGTGAAGGCGGCCAGAACGCGCAAGGTGGCTTCCAGATCGCTGCGTGAGACGCCTTTCAAAGCTTGCGCGCGCAGCGTGACCAGTTCCTCTTCCATTTGTGCGGTGACGGCGCGGCCTTCCTTCGTCAGCACCACCGTTTTGGCGCGCCGGTCTTCGGGATCTTCGTCGCGACGCATCAGGCCGGCGGCGCAAAGCTGATCCAGCAGCCGCACAAGCGAAGGCCCTTCGATGCCGATGTAATCCGCCAGTGTGACCTGACGCACCGCCGCGCCGAGCCGGCCCGCGGTGAGCAGCGGCGTGGCGCACGCCTCCGAGACATTGAAGGCGGACAGCACGCCATGACTCGTACGCCGCCATTTTCGGGCAGCGATCACCAACGTGCTGCTAACTTTGCGGCGCAAGGCATCGAGATTCGTCATGGCCGGTATTGTATTTCCAAAACAATCGTTAGCAAACTATCGAATTGGGAATTTTTGACGAAGCGGGACGGGAGATGCGTTTCAGGCGGCGAGCCCAAGCCTGATCGTACGCGCCAGGTCGTCGAGCTGGAAAGGTTTGCGCAGGACGGTGCAGCGTTCCACCGCGAGACCGGAAATATCGATGTCGGCGTAACCCGTCGCGAGAATCACCGGCAAATCCCTGCGCAGCTTGCGCGCTTCCGCGATCACGTCGATGCCGTTCATGCCCGGCATCGCAAAGTCGACCATCAGCAGGTCGGGGTTGTCGTCCTGCAAGCGGTTCAAACCGGCTCGTCCGTCGGCGGCTTCTGTCACGTTGTAGCCGAGCATTTTCAGCGACTCGACGAGCATCGCCCGCACTTCGCTGTCGTCTTCGATCACGAGCACGCGTTTTTCGCCGACGGCATTCGCTTCGGTATCGGAGGCCTCGGTGGTCTGCGGCGCCACGCGGTCGCGCAACGGCAGCCAGACTTCGACCGTAGTGCCGACGCCTTCCTCGCTGAAGAGCCGCGCGGTGCCGCCGGCTTGCCGCGCGATGCCGTAGACCTGGCTTAAGCCGAGTCCGGTGCCTTTGCCGATCGGCTTCGTCGTGAAGAACGGATCGAACACGCGCGACACGACATTGGGTGGCACGCCCGAGCCGGTATCGGTGACTTCGATCACGACATAACGGCCGTCCACGAGTGTCTGGTCAGGCGCCGCGCGCTCCTTCACGCGGATGCTGAGCTGGCCGCCGCCCGGCATCGCATCGCGCGCGTTGATCGCGAGATTGAGCACGGCCAGCTCCAGCTGATTCGCGTCGGCCTGCGTCCACATCTCGTCGCCTTCGAAGTCGTTGGTGTAATGAATTCCCGATCCGAGCGACACGGTGATGATGTCGCGCATGCCTTGCAGCAACGCGACCACGTCTACGGCTTTCAGGTCCAGGTTGCTGTTGCGCGAGAAGGTCAGCAACTGCCCCGTCAGCTTCGCGCCGCGTTCGGTCGCGCGCTTCACCGTCGCGGCCATGCCGCGAATGCGCTCGTCGCCGCTGACCCGCGCGATCAATTCCGCATTCACCATGATGACGTTCAGCAGATTGTTGAAGTCGTGCGCGATGCCGCCGGTGAGCTGCCCGAGTGCTTCCATCTTCTGCGATTGCACGAGCACGGCCTGCACTTTCGAGCGCTCGTGGATTTCCATCATCAGCCGGTTGTTCGCCGAAGCCAGCTCCTGCGTACGTTCTGTAATCCGGCTCTCCAGCGAATCGTTTAGCTGGACTAATGCTTCTTGCGCCTCGATCCGTTCCGCCAGATGACGGCGCGATTCATACTGCCGCGCGCGCGCTCGCAGCGCCGACGCCACTGCGCGCCGCAGCGTCTCCGAGTTCAACGGACGTTCGAGCACGACGACATTGCCAAGCCGCTCCAGCACTTCTATCCCGTGCGCCGAGCGATGCCCGACACGCATGGCCGCGAGCAGAATGAACGGGAAGTCGGACCATGCTGGCTGTTGTTCCAGCCAATTGAAGAGACGCACCGCGTGTTCGTCCGCGAGCGCTTCTTCGGTGATCAACGCGCTGCCGGCGCCGGCGTTCAGCGCTTCTGTGAGCGCGTTCGTATCGCGGCAGGCAACACATACGCGATGGTCCTTGTTCAGCACCTCGGCAATGACATCGGCATCGCGGCCGAACGGCGCGAGGATGAGGACGCGTTGCTCCATCACGTTACTGCCGCGACGTGTCGATGATGTGCTCCGTCGCGCCGAGTAGCGCGGTGCTGCCACGGTAAGACGGCAGCCCGGATAGCACGCCTTCGAAGTCGCGCAGCGCTTCGCCCACTTCGATGCCCTGGTTCGTGAGCCGGAACTGGCGGATCGAGCGTTCGTGTGCGTTGGCGCGGCTCTTCACGGCGGTCACGGCGGTCAGAACTTCGCCGTGGTGTTCGAAGTAGCGGAACAATATGACGACATCGCTCAGGTAGCTGATATCGATATCGCTTTGAACTTCGCCGATGATCCCGTGCTGCCCCAGCACGAGCATCGTGATAACGCCTTGCTGATTGAGATAACCGAGCAGTTCATGCATCTGCAGAAGCAGGTAGCGCTCGCCGGGCATGGCTTGCAGGTATGCGTTCAGACTGTCGATCGCGACATATCGCACGCCCCTTTTCTCGACCGAATTGCGCACGTCGCTCGCGAATTCGCCTGGCGAGATTTCGGCGGGGTCGATCTGGCGCAGCGTTAGCAGTCCGCTCTGAACATAGGGCTGCAGAATCATGCCGACCGTCGCGCAACGGGCGGTCAGTGTGACGAGCGTCTCGTCGAAGACGTAGTACACACAACGTTCGCCGCGCTCGAGGGCCGCAATCAGACACGAAACGACGGTGGTCGTTTTGCCCACGCCCGACGGCCCGATCAACAGTGCATTGGTGCCGGGTATCAGTCCGCCGCCGAGCAGCGAGTCGAGGCCTTGCGTGCCGGTACTCATTACTTGCGAGTCGAAGTCCGCGTGATGTTCGGCGGCGACGAGGCGCGGATACACGTGGATGCCGCCTGTGTCGAGCGTGAAGTCGTGATAGCCCTCGCGAAATTTGATGCCGCGCATCTTCGCGATGCGCATGCGCCGGCGATTGCCGCCGTAACCGTGCACGACGTTGTCGAGCGCAATCACGCCGTGCGCGATGCTGTGCAATTGCACGTCGCCAGGGTCGGACTTGTTGTCGTCGAGCAGCAGCACCGTGCAGGCGCGCGTGGCGAAATAGCGCTTGAGCGCGAGGATTTGCCGCCGGTAGCGCAGCGCATTCTGCGACAGCAGACGCAGCTCTGACAGACTGTCGAGCACGATGCGCGACGGTTTGATTTCTTCGACTTGCTGGATGACATGCCGCACGGTCTCGCCGAGTTCGACTTCGGCCGGATGCAGCACGGTCTGCTCGAATTGCGGATCGAGGCCCTCGTCGGAAAGCAACTCGAGAATGGTGAACCGGCTGATGTCCCAACCATGGCTGTTGGCCACTGAGATCAATTCCGCACGCGTCTCGGACAGCGTAATGTAAAGGCCGACCTGGCCTTCTTCGACGCCCATGAGTAAAAATTGCAAGGCGAGGGTAGTTTTGCCCGTGCCGGGCGCGCCTTCCACGAGATACATGCGGTGTGGCGTGAGACCGCCTCCGAGGACGTTATCGATTCCATCGATTCCCGAGCGAAGGCGGATCGGCGTATGACTGGCAGCGTCTTTGGACATAGCGTGGTTGTGGGATCAATGATTGGACTGAAGGTCGGTCAGCCGTAACACCAGAACGCAAGTTGTATGCCTATCTGCGAGCCACGCGGAGCGAAATGCGTGCGGGAGATGGCCGGGGAACAGCACAAACCGCGAATCGACCCGTGAACCACTTTGGAGGACTGTGCCGATATGAAAACCAGCAAGCTGTTCTTCACGACGTTCGCTGTTGCTTCGCTGGCCGGCATCGTGCCATGCGCAGCGAATGCCGACGATTCGCCGACCCCCTGCGCGTCCCTCAAACGTATCGTGGCCGCTGGGCCGGGCGGATTCGCTTCCCTCACGCCGGACGACGGCAAAGGCGTCGCTCAACCGTATGGCGAGGACGCGCAATGCTCGGCGGCCCCTGGAAGCTACCAGTGCGTGTGGACGCCGCATCGCGATTCAGGTTCGACCGCCGATGCGTTGCAAGCCGTCGCGGCCGACATTGCTTCGTGTCTGCCGGACGCGACGCACGATCAGAATTCGCCGGGACGTCAGCACTTTTATCTTGGCACGCCTGGCAAGCGCACTGAAATTACCTTGACCTCCGCGGGTTCGGGCAAGCTGCGCCTGTCGATATCGGGAAGGTGAGGGTGGATGTGCGCAACGACGCTCAGTATGAGGCGGGCCACCATGTCCAGCCGCGCAGCGGCGAGCGCTGAAATTCCACGACGGTGAGCGGCGCGATTTCAATGCGTGGAAATATGGCCGAGGGTGCCCCCAGCACATGCACGAGCGCCGCGCGGATCAGCGGTGCATGGGTGATCGCGACGACTTCGCGTGTATGGGCCATCGCGCGGTCCGGCGCTACGTCTAGTGCGTCAAGCCATTCTCCGATTCGCTGCTGGGCCTGAGTGAACGGCTCGCCGCCGTGAGGCGCGGCTTCGGGATCGTGCGTCCAGGCGGCCAGGTCGCCTGGCGTGTGCGCGGCAAGGTCCGCGAGGCGCTGGCCTTGCCAGTCGCCGCAGTCGATATCTGCGAGCGCGGCATCGACCGTCGCAGTCAGTCCGAGCGCTAACGCCGTCTCACGCGCGCAAACGGCCGGGCTGACGAAAGCGGTTGCATCGCCGGCAAACGACAAGCGCGCGCGCGCGGCTTGCGCTTCGGCAAGGCCGCGAGCGTCGAGCGGATCGTCGGCGGGAATGCGGCCCGTGCGCAGGGCCGCCGTCGACGCATGGCTGACCAGTAACAGCCGTATGTTCATTCTCCACTTCCCATGAATACCGCTTGCGTGCCCGCGATAGCTCGCGCCGAAGTTTAGCGCGTAGAATAGCCGGACCGCGAAGCGCGGAAGCCGGTGAGAGCCCGGCGCGGTCGCGCCACTGTAATCGGCATCGCAAGCCGAAAGCCAGACCTGAGCTTCGCACCATCCTCTGCATTCGACAACGGGGCGCGCTACCCCAGGAGATGTCCATCATGACTGAAGCTGTTTTCGATCCCGCCATTCAGCCCACGCCGATTCCCCTGCGTGAATTGCTGCCTTGGGCCCTATTCGGCGGATTGCTGCTGTTGCTCGCGCTGTACTTCGTCGGTGCGGAACAGGGCGCGACTTCTTTAGTGCCTGGCATGTACGTGCATGAGTTCGTGCACGACGGCCGCCATCTGCTCGGCTTTCCCTGCCACTAACGGAGCAGAACATGGTCGGTAAGTTGCTGTTACGCGGGATGCTCGCAGGCATCGCCGCGGGACTGCTCACGTTCGCGTTTGCCCGCGTGGCAGGCGAGCCGCAGGTGAATCAGGCGATTTCCTTCGAAGAAAAAGCCGAGGCCGCAGGCGGCGCGGCGCATGAACATGAACATGCGGATGAACACCAGCATGCGCACGAGCAGGAACTCGTCAGTCGCGATACGCAAGCCGGATTGGGACTGCTGGCCGGCGTCGTGACATACGGCGCGGCGTTCGGCGGACTGTTTTCGCTGGTGTTCGCCTACGCGTACGGGCGAGTGGGCGCGATGAGCGCACGCGCGTTGTCGGCGTGGCTTGCGCTGGGCGCTTTCGTCGCGCTGGTGATTGTTCCGAACATCAAGTACCCGGCGAATCCGCCAGCGGTCGGCGACCCCGAGACGATCGGAACGCGCACGGGCCTGTTCTTCCTGATGATCGCGATCTCGCTGACGGCGCTGGTCTTTTCGGTGAAGGTGCGGCGTCGTGCGGCGCTGAAGCTCGGCGCATGGAACGGCTCGATCGTGGCGGGGCTGGTGTTCATCGCGATCATCGCTGTGGTGCAGATCTCGATGCCCGTTATCGACGAAGTGCCGGCCGGTTTTCCTGCCGCGCTGCTGTGGAAATTCCGCGTGGCGGCGCTCGGCATGCAGGCGATTATGTGGACGACGATTGGGCTGCTGTTTGGGGCAATTGTTGAGCGGAGTTCGTTTATGCGTTCGGGGAGCCGGACGGCGGCTCCGTCAGTTTGATGTCTCTGGTGTTTGCTTGAGGGGTGCCTCGATAGCATGCCGACATCGTGAACGGGCAATGACTCATTGCCGAGAGGCTTGCGCCTTCCCGCGTGATATCGACAATTGAAACTGTAGGGCAACTATCCTTCGGAAACTCATTAGGAAATAGCCGGATAGCGGTGCATTAATTCGAAGATGGATTCGCGGAGCCATCGGTGCCCCGGATCGTTATGCTGACGGGCATGCCATAGCGAATACAGCCCGTACGGTGAAGCCCGATCGGGCAATGGATACTGCTTGACGTCCGCGGCTGTCGCAATGTCCTCGCTCAGCCGGGTCGGAACCGTCGCAAGCAGATCAGTGCCTTTGAGCCAGGGCACCGAAAGAAAGCCGCCGACTGTAACGAAGATCTTGCGCCGTATGCCCTTGCGCTCAAGGATGTTGCCGCGCAGATGGTCGTCTGAGCCGGAGGCTACGACAACGTGTTCCTCGGTTTGGTAAGCCTTCCAGTTCAGGGTTGAACGGATGCGCGAGTGGTGCTTCCAGGCGAGCACTACATAGTCGTGTTGAAACAGTGTTTGCCGATAGATCGAATCCTTCACCGTCGTGATATTGCCGAGCGCTAACTCAACAGAGCCGGCTTCCAAAGCATCCGCGATGTTTTCGTTCGGCATGCGACGCGTTCGCAGCGTGCACATGGGTGCGTGCTTTTTCAGATGCTGCATGAGCGGCGGCAAGAACACGACTTCGGCCATGTCCACCATCGCTAGCGAGAACTCGCGCCGGGCGGTTCCCGGATCGAACTGCGACATCGCCAATACTTCCGAAAGAAGTGTCTCCATGATGCGGCGTACTGGCTCATGCAATGCGTTTGCCCTCGCCGTGGGTTCCATCGACATGCCTCGCCGCACAAACAAATCGTCATGAAACACCTCGCGCAGACGCCGCAGGTTGTGGCTTAGAGCCGACTGCGTGACGCCGAGTTGTTCGGCCGCCTGCGTCAGATTGCGATGCTCGTAGATCTTGTCGAAGACGCGAAGCAGGTTGAGGTCCATCGCCTCGTGTAGATGAATTTCGCTCATAGTATCTATTAATGTCATGACCTTTACTAATTTTGACACAAATCATCTAATTGCGGCTCTCCCACGATGTTCACGAGGAAAGAGTCGTGTTCATCCGCAATTGCTGGTACGTGGCCGCCTGGGACCACGAAGTTCCATCCGAGGGTTTTCTGAGCCGAACAATCACGGGCACGTCACTGATCTTTTGGCGTGACGCCCAGGGCGAAGTCATCGCCCTGGAGGATCGGTGCTGTCACCGTGGCGCAAAGCTGTCGAAGGGACGGCAGGAGGACGGGGGCAACTGTGTGCGCTGCATGTATCACGGGCTGGTCTTCGACCGGACCGGCCGGTGCGTAGGCGCGCCCGCACAGAGCCGCATTCCGCCACAGGCTCGGGTTCGCGCCTATCCGGTCGTGCAGCAGCATCGCTGGACGTGGATCTGGATGGGCGAACCTGAGAAGGCCGACCCCAGCCTGATTCCCGATACGCGGTGGCTCGATCATTCGGAGTGGCGCTCCTTGCCGGGTTATCTGCATTACGACGTCAACTACCTTCTGATTGCTGACACCCATTAGCGGGCCGGTGTCAAGTGAGCAATCCACATCCCCGGCTGCACCAGCAGCCGTTTCCCAGTTCTCCGAATGCAGCGGCCAACCGCGCCCGTTTCTTCATTTGCTGGCTGCGGCGGAACGCG
>NZ_PNXY01000022.1 GCF_002879865.1 Paraburkholderia rhynchosiae | reverse complement strand
CTGCCGAGCCACGCCCACAGCCAACGCCACCTCGGCGCAGCCCTTGCCCGCCAGCAGCAGCCGACCCGCCTTCAATCGCTTCTTTGCTGCTTCGCTCAATCGCCTTTGCGCCATGCCAACTTGTCTCGAGATCGCCCTGGAGACATAACGCTTGAGACGCTCAACGGTTGTCATGATTTACGGAAATATCAATAGATAGGAAGACCGGGATCAGTCATCTGAGCTTTGGGGCCGGAATACATACCTGTATCGGCAATCAGCTAGCTCGTGCGGAGCTCCGTCTAGCCTTCCAGACACTTGTCAGACGGCTTGAGAAGTTCGCGATGACTCGAGGTGACGACAGCTGCCATTGGATGGAGAACTACACGGCGTACGGGCCGGACCAGCTATGGATGACATTCTCGGTCCGACCTCACTGATTATCACATGTTCGGATAATTCGGCCCGCCACCGCCTTCTGGCGTGACCCACACGATATTCTGCGTCGGGTCCTTGATGTCGCAGGTCTTGCAGTGCACGCAGTTCTGAGCGTTGATCACCAAGCGATCGCTGCCATCGTCGTTCTTTAAGAACTCGTACACGGAAGCAGGACAAAACCGGCTTTCCGGGCCCGCGTACTCGTTCAGGTTCACATTCACCGGCACGCTCGCATCCTTCAGAGTCAGGTGCGCCGGCTGGTTGTCCTCGTGATTCGTGTTCGAGATGAACACCGACGACAGCCGGTCGAACGTCAGCTTCCCATCCGGCTTGGGATACTCGATCCGGTCGCACTGTGACGCGGGCTTCAGCATCTCGTGATCCGCATATTTGTGATGCAACGTCCACGGTGCGTTGCCCCGCATCACCTTCTGCTCGAGCCCGACCATCAACGTGCCGAGGTACAGCCCTTTGCCCATCCACTGCTTGAAGTTGCGCGCGCGGTACAGCTCCGTGTACAGCCACGACTGCATGAACGCGTCCGGATAAGCGTCGAGGTCGTCCGCTTGCCGGCCGGCCTGAACCGCATCGAACGCGGCGTGCGCAGCCAGCATCCCGGTCTTGATCGCCGCATGACTGCCCTTGATCCGCGAAGCGTTCAGGAAGCCCGCGTCGTCGCCGATTAGCGCGCCGCCCGGGAACACGAGCTTGGGCAGAGACATGAGGCCGCCGGCCGTAATCGCACGCGCCCCGTAGGACACACGCTTGCCGCCTTCAAGGAACGCACGGATCGACGGGTGCGTCTTGTAGCGCTGGAATTCCTCGAACGGCGATAGGTACGGGTTGGCGTAACCGAGCCCCACTACGAAGCCGACCACGACCTGGTTGTTGTCCATGTGGTACAGGAACGAGCCGCCGTACGTGTCGGACTTTAGCGGCCAGCCGGCCGTATGGATCACGAGGCCCGGCTTGTGCTTGGCCGGATCGATTTCCCACAGCTCCTTGATGCCGATCCCGTATGCCTGCGGGTCCGCGTTCGCGTCCAGTTTGAACGCCGAGATCAGTTGGCGGCCGAGGTGGCCGCGGCAGCCTTCGGCGAACAGTGTGTACTTCGCGCGCAGTTCAATGCCGAGCTGAAAGTTCTCGGTCGGCTCGCCGTCTTTGCCGACGCCCATGTTGCCGGTCGCAACGCCTTTCACTGAGCTGTCGTCGTTATAGAGGACCTCGGCAGCCGGAAAGCCCGGGAATATCTCGACGCCCAGGGCATCCGCCTGCTCGCCGAGCCAGCGCGTGACGTTGCCGAGCGAGATCACGTAGTTGCCGTGGTTCTTGAAGTTGTGGGGCAGCGCCCAGTTCGGCGTCTGCACCGCGCTCTTCTCGGACAGGAACAGGAAGCGGTCTTCGGTCACCTCGACGTTGAGCGGCGCGCCCCGTTTCTTCCAGTCGGGGAACAACTCGGTGAGCGCGCGTGGGTCGATCACCGCGCCCGACATGATGTGCGCGCCGATCTCGGAACCCTTCTCAAGCACGCACACGCTGATCTCGGTGCCTTTCTCGGCGGCCAACTGCTTGAGCCGGATCGCCGCCGAGAGACCGGCAGGGCCCCCGCCGACGATCACGATGTCGTATTCCATTGAATCGCGCGGACCGTACTCATCGACAAACGTGGCGTTATGCATTTGCCTCTCCTCCCCACCTCGCTTCATGTGTAGCTGCATGCATCGATAATTGGTCGTAGGTCTAGGCTACTGCCTTGACCATATCCTCAATGACCTTCTTTGCGTCGCCGAACACCATCATCGTTTTGTCCATGTAGAAGAGGTCGTTGTCGAGGCCCGCGTAGCCCGCTGCCATTGAACGCTTGTTGACGATCACCGTACGCGCCTTGTATGCCTCGATGATGGGCATCCCAGCGATTGGCGACTTCGGGTCGTTCTTCGCGGCGGGGTTGACGACGTCGTTCGCGCCGAGCACGAGCACCACGTCAACCTGACCGAACTCGCCGTTGATGTCCTCCATCTCGTGCACGATCTCGTACGGCACTTCCGCCTCGGCAAGCAGCACGTTCATGTGGCCAGGCATGCGTCCGGCCACCGGGTGAATCGCGTACTTCACCTCGATGCCCTTCTCGACCAGCTTGTCGGTCAGTTCCTTCAACGCATGCTGCGCACGCGCCACGGCCAACCCGTAACCCGGCACGATCACCACCGTTTCGGCGTTGCCGAGCATGAACGACGCGTCATCCGCCGAACCCGATTTCACCGGACGCTGCTCCGCCGAGCCGCCCGCCGCCGCCCCGCCCGGCTCGTTGCCGAAGCCGCCGAGAATCACGTTGAAGAACGAACGGTTCATCGCGCGGCACATAATGTACGACAGGATCGCACCCGACGAGCCGACCAGCGACCCGGCGATGATCAGCATCGGATTGTTCAGCGAGAACCCGATGCCGGCCGCTGCCCAGCCCGAGTACGAATTGAGCATCGACACGACCACCGGCATATCCGCGCCGCCGATCGGAATGATGATCAGCACGCCAAGCACGAACGCGATCGCGGTCATCATGATGAACGGCAGCCACGCCTGCGTGATGAAGAACATGATCCCGAAGCCGAGCATCGCGAGCGCGAGCACGAGGTTGATCAGGTGCTGGCCCACATAAACGACCGGCGCGCCCTGGAACAGGCGGAACTTGTACTTGCCCGAGAGCTTGCCGAACGCGATCACCGAACCGCTAAAAGTAATCGCTCCGACGAACGTGCCGATGAAGAGTTCGATGCGGTTGCCGTACGGCAGGAAGCCCGGCACAGGATTGTCGGGATCGGCGAGCCCGAACGCGGCCGGCTCCGACACCACCGCATACGCGATGCAGACGGCGGCGAGGCCGATCAGCGAGTGCATCGCGGCGACAAGCTCGGGCATCTTCGTCATCTCGACGCGCGCGGCGACGAACGCGCCGACCGCGCCGCCCACGACCATCGCGGCGAACAGCAGGCCGAGGCCGAGCCCGAGATTCGAGCCGAGCGCGCCAGCCTGCTTGACGATCAGCGCGATCGTCGTGAGGATCGCGATGGCCATGCCGACCATCCCAAACACGTTGCCGCGCCGCGCGCTCTTTGGATGCGACAGGCCCTTCAGCGCCTGGATGAAGCACACCGACGCAACCAGGTACAGCAGAGTGACGAAGTTAATGCTCATCGCGTCCCCCCGTTGGCGCCTTTCGGCTGCTTCTTGCGGAACATCTCGAGCATGCGTCTCGTCACCAGAAATCCGCCGAAAACGTTGACAGCCGCGAGCGCGACCGCAAATGTGCCGAAGAACTTACCGGTAGCGCCGACTGTGAGTGCCACCGCGAGCATGGCGCCGACGATCACGATTGCCGAGATCGCGTTTGTCACGGCCATCAGCGGCGTATGCAGCGCCGGGGTGACGTTCCACACGACGTGGTAGCCGACGTACACCGCCAGCACAAAGATGATCACGTTGATCACGGTGTGATTGATGACTTCCATTGGTCTCCTCCGTTATTTGCGCGCGAGCTCACCGTCGCGGCACAAGAGCGTCGCGGCGACGATGTCGTCAGTCAGGTCGATATTGAGCGAACCTTCATTCGTTACGATCAGCTTCATGAAATCGAGCATGTTTCGCGCATACAGCGCGGACGCGTCCGATGCGACCATCGATGCAAGGTTGGTATGGCCGGCGATCATCACGCCGTTGTGCACGACCACCTGGTCGGCGACGGTCAGCGGGCAATTGCCGCCTTTGTGGCCGTCGAATTCCGGCCCACGGCCCGCCGCTAGGTCGACCAGCACCGAGCCCGACTTCATCGACTGCACCGTCTCGACGGAGATCAGTGTGGGCGCGGGGCGGCCCGGGATCAGAGCGGTGGTGATCACGATATCGGCTTGCTTCGCGCGGTCGTGCACGAGCGCGGCCTGGCGACTCAGCCACGACTGCGGCATCGGCCGCGCGTAACCGCCGACGCCTTGGGCTGCCTCACGCTCTTCGTCGGTCTCATAGGGGACGTCGAGGAATTTCGCGCCGAGCGACTCGATCTGCTCCTTCACGGCCGGCCGTACATCGGACGCCTCAATCACCGCGCCGAGCCGCTTCGCGGTCGCAATCGCCTGCAGACCCGCCACGCCGGCGCCGAGGACCAGCACACGCGCGGCCTTCACAGTGCCTGCGGCCGTCATCAGCATTGGGAGGAAGCGCGGATACAGCGATGCTGCGACAAGCACGGCCTGGTAGCCCGCGATGTTCGCCTGCGAAGACAGAACATCGAGGCTTTGCGCGCGCGTCGTGCGCGGCGCGGCTTCCAGCGCGAAGGCAGTGAGGCCGGCCGCAGCCAGCTTCTGCGCATTTTCTGCGTTGAACGGATCCAGCATGCCGATCAAGACTGCACCGCGCTTCATCTGTGGTAGTTCTGCGTCGGATGGAGACTGGACTTTAAAGACAAGATCAGCGGCAAAGGCAGTAGCCGCATCGACGATTTCCGCGCCAACAGCTGCAAAGGCCTCGTCCTGGAAGCTCGCGCCTACCCCGGCGCCGCTTTGGATGGTGACCCGATGGCCTTGGGCCACGTACTTCTTAACCGTTTCTGGCGTTGCGGCGACGCGTGTTTCGCGCGCGCGCGCCTCGGCTGGCACTCCGATGTGCATTTTGTCTCCGTCTCCCGTTATTCGTTAGCGCAAAGCATCCACGCCGACCGAGCTGCCGCAGCGGCTCGCCCTCCCTCGAATGGAAAGGCATATCGGCAACCGACCAGATGATCAATAAGATTTCGGCAATCCGAGGACCTTCTCCCCGATGAAACTGAGAGCTAGTTGAATCGAGATTGGGGCAATGCGAGGCAACATCGCTTCACGGAAATATCGTTCAACGTGATATTCCTTCGCATACCCCATGCCGCCGTGGGTCAGTACTGCCGTCTCACACGCACGAAATCCGGCCTCGGCGCAGAAAAACTTAGCTGCGTTGGCTTCTGCCCCGCAAGATTGCCCTTTGTCATAGAGAAAAGCCGCGCGTTGATACAGAAGGGTTGCCGCCTCCAATTCCACCCAGCGCTCTGCCAAGGGATGTTGGATACCTTGGTTCATGCCGATGGGACGATCGAATACGACACGATCTGCCGCGTAGGTCGAAGCGCGGCGCAGCGCCGCCCTGCCCAATCCCGTCGCTTCCGCCGCGACAAGGATGCGCTCTGGATTTAGGCCGTGCAGCACATACTCAAATCCGCGGCCCTCCTCACCAATACGATCTTCAGCCGGAATTTCGAGGGCATCGATAAATAGCTGGTTCGAGTCCACTGCCTTTCTGCCAAGCTTTTCGATTTCCCGTACTTCGACCTTGCTGCGATCCAAGTCTGTATAGAAGAGGCTCAAGCCGTGAGTTGGCGCCGTGGCTTCTTCAGCCGGAGTCGTACGCGCTAAAAGCATGATCTTATCGGCCACTTGGGCCGTCGAAATCCAGACCTTCTGGCCGTTCACGATATAGCGGTCACCTTTCCGAACAGCCGTCGTTTTTAGCTTGAGCGTGTTCAGGCCTGTATTCGGCTCCGTCACGCCGAAACACGCCTTGTGATGTCCATCGATGATCGATGGCAGCCAACGCGCTTTCTGCTCATTCGTTCCATTAACGACAACGGGGTGAAGACCGAACACGTTCATATGAATGGCCGATGCAGCCGACAGTCCTCCGCCCGAAGCCGCAACGGTCTCCATCATCAGTGCTGCTTCTGCAATGCCGAGTCCAGCACCGCCAAATTGTTCGGGCATCGCAATTCCGAGCCATCCGGCCTTTGCCACGGCAGCATGGAACTCGTCAGGAAACCCTCCATCCTTGTCCTTTTTAAGCCAGTAGTCGTCATCGAAATCTCGACAGATGTCTTCGATCGCGGAGCGTATGGCAATTTGGTCTTCTGTGAGAGCAAAATTCATGAGGATGTCATCTTGTGTAGACTTCGCGCGTCGCCTAACTTTGTACACACGAAAGGCCTTGGTTTTTGCTAGCCAAGCTCTTTGACGAGTTCCGGAACTACATTAAACAAGTCGCCTACCAGCCCGTAATCGGCGACGCTGAAAATTGGCGCCTCCTCGTCTTTGTTGATTGCGACGATTACCTTGCTGTCCTTCATGCCCGCAAGGTGTTGAATTGCGCCCGAGATGCCGACTGCAATGTACAACTGCGGCGCGACGATCTTGCCGGTCTGGCCGACCTGGTAGTCGTTCGGCACAAAGCCTGCATCGACGGCGGCGCGCGATGCGCCCAGCGCCGCATTCAGTTTGTCGGCCAGCGGCTCAAGAACCTTGGTGTAGTTCTCGCCATTGCCGAGACCCCGGCCACCCGACACAATGATCTTCGCCGACGTCAGTTCCGGACGGTCGAGCTTCGTCACTTCACGGTTCACGAACTGCGAGATGCCTGAGTCTGCGGCAGCTTCGATCTTCTCCACCGATGCGCTGCCGCCTTCCGCTGCAACGGCATCAAAACCGGTCGTGCGCACCGTGATGACCTTGATCGGATCAGCCGATTGCACCGTCGCGATCGCATTGCCCGCGTAGATCGGACGCTCGAACGTGTCCGCGGAATCCACTGCGGTGATATCGCTGATCTGCGCCACATCCAGCTTCGCAGCGATGCGCGGCGCGATGTTCTTGCCGTAAGCGGTCGCGGGCGCGAGGATGTGCGAGTAGTCCTTCGCGATGTTCAGCACCGTCGCTTCGACGTTTTCAGCGAGACCTGCTTCGAGTTGCGGCGCATCAGCCAGCAGCACTTTCGATACACCCGCGATCTTCGCCGCGGCATCCGCCGCAGCCTGTGCGTTGTGACCGGCCACCAGCACGTGAACATCACCGCCGATTTTCTGCGCCGCTGCAATCGTGTTCAGCGTCGCGGCCTTGACCGACGCGTTGTCGTGTTCTGCTATTACAAGATTCGTCATTTGCCCTGTCTCCGCGTTTTACTTAAAGCACCTTCGCTTCGTTCTTCAGCTTCTCGACCAGCGTCTTCACATCCGGCACCATCACGCCGGCGGAGCGCTTCGGCGGCTCGGCGACTTTCAGCGTCTTCAGACGCGGCGTGACATCGACGCCGAGGTCTTCGGGCCTGATCGTTTCCATCGGCTTTTTCTTCGCCTTCATGATGTTCGGCAGCGTCACATAACGCGGCTCGTTCAGGCGCAGATCAGTCGTCACCACAGCGGGCAGTGTCAGCGACAGCGTTTCAGCGCCGCCGTCCACTTCGCGCGACACGGTCGCCTTGCCGTCGGCCACCACCACCTTCGACGCGAACGTTGCCTGCGGCAGCCCAGCCAAAGCGGCGAGCATCTGGCCGGTCTGATTCGAATCGTCGTCGATGGCCTGTTTGCCGAGAATCACCAGTTGCGGCTGTTCCTTGTCGACCAGCGCCTTGAGCAGCTTGGCCACAGCCAGCGGCTGCAGTTCTTCGTTCGACTCGATCAGGATCGCGCGATCCGCGCCGATCGCGAGCGCCGTGCGCAGCGTTTCCTGCGCCTGCGTCACGCCCGCCGACACCGCGATCACCTCCGTCGCCACGCCCGCTTCCCTTAGACGCACCGCCTCTTCAACCGCGATTTCGTCGAACGGATTCATCGACATCTTCACGTTCGCGATGTCCACGCCCGTGCCGTCCGACTTGACCCGGACCTTTACGTTGTAATCGACCACTCTCTTCACTGGCACAAGGATTTTCATCTCGCGTTCTGTCCAATATGGTTGACAATTCACCGTGTCTCTACGCCTGCACATGCAACACGTTATCGATCTATAACCCGATTGTTCGATCTTCGATAGCACCGTCTCGATGGGAGGAAACTAACGGCGGTGAGCGCGGGAAATAGCTTCGTTGCGCTCCCCGCCGAAGTTCCGGCCACGCATAAGCGCGGGCCAAAGGCCGAAAGATGGACGTATTCTTTTCGCCCGTGTCACGCCCTTCTCTCACGCCTGGAGCTCCGATAAGGGATGTGGTATGCAGCAGGTCCATGGCGAAAAGAACTTGCCGACAACAGCGGAATTGACGTCTGCGAGACTGGGAAATATCCAGTGTGGTGAGCCGTCTCGGTCGATGACATGCGCCCTAACCCCTTCGCAATAATCCCCAACTTCGATTGCGCGCATGGCCAGGTCGAATTCCATACGGAACGCGTCAGCAGCCGTCATTTGGCGCCCACGCAATAAAGCTTCACGTATCACGTTAAGCATCAGTGGAGAATGCGTCCGCAGGGACTCAAGAGTGGTTTCCATCCATTCGCGCTTGATCGCGGATCGTTCACGGCTCAACCCACTTTCGATCGATGCGACGCATCTTTCGACCGAAAAGTTGGCAGCAAAATGCTCTCGGATTAATGGAAGTATGTCTGCGATAGATGTCTGCGGAGCAACGTCAGACGGAGACACAAACACTTGTCTCAGGCTTTGACGAAGGTCGCTTGCATCCAGCAGGTTTAGTCGCTTCTCAAATCCCCGAAGCGATGAGCTCGATACGTAAGCGTCGGCGAGACCACAACTGATGGCATCCGCTCCAGCTATCGTTGCTGACGTTAAGCCGATGTAGAGCATCAATTCGACCGGCAGTTTGTTAAGAAACCACGTGGCTCCCCCATCTGGAACGAAGCCAATGCGTGCTCCAGGCAACT
This sequence comes from Paraburkholderia rhynchosiae, assembly GCF_002879865.1. GTDB lineage: Bacteria > Pseudomonadota > Gammaproteobacteria > Burkholderiales > Burkholderiaceae > Paraburkholderia > Paraburkholderia rhynchosiae. The sequence goes on along the minus strand of NZ_PNXY01000022.1, from coordinate 116,121 downwards.
GGATCTTGCTTCTTTCACTGACGATACGCAGCGACGCACATTGCGCCAGCCCAATTCCTCCTCCTGTCGCGAGGCCATCCATCACCGCCACTAGCGGCTTCTTGACTTGCTGCAGGGCAAAAATAAGACGGTACTCGTCGGCAATGAGCTGACGCCACCTCTTATCGCCTGCCATGGCGGTCAGGTACAAGGTCCGAAGATCTCCACCGACGGAAAACGCGTCCCCCGTTCCGCTCATTACGATCGCCGCTATCTCTTTGTCGACTCCGCAGCGCTCTATTTGCACGGCCAACTCACGCACCATTTCGGGCGACAGCGCATTCAGAGCGGCGGGTCGATTCAGCGTAATGATTGCGACACGGTTGACTACGCGAAACCCCACCGGCGATTCACGCACTGCGCGGCCGTCGCTTCCCTGACTGGCTTGATTCGCCGCCTCGATACATTGCATGTTGCTCAAGATTCGACTCCTTGCCGCCAATGCTGCCAGGTTTTCGACAAATGTCGTCGCCAGGTAGCGCCTAAACCGAACAGCTTTACTAACAACTGCTCTGATGGGAGCAGTGCAACGACTGTTCCGCGCTGCGGGGGATCGATGACCTGGGCCGCCAAGCCCATAACGGGGACAAGCAGCCCTTCGATCACTCGATTCCACTATAGTATGGTTGCAGACTATATGCAAGCGATACATGTGGCGCCGATCTTGCCGCAACGACGATTTACTGATCTCAATCGAATACGACGTTCCGGCGAACCACCACAGGAACTCCGCCGCATGTTCGCTTTACGATCCACTGCGCAAGAGCGGCGTCCATGTAGTCGGCGTGGCTGGGAAACCAGCGAGCGAGTTCACGGGCAAACGACCGACCAAGCTGGACGTCCCGACCATTGTTTAAGCGGCCAACTACTTCGTGAGCAGAACGCCGAACTGCATCATGCTCCGCAATGTGACAATCTGCGGCGGGAAACTCCGTCAATTCCATCCACTCCTTCTCGCTAGAAAAGTGTTGCTCCAAGTGCTCAACGAGGGCGTGAAGAGCGATCACGAATTCACCGTCGCTCGCCCCGAGGGCCGCATCAATGCAATCGATAAACTCGCGGTGCGTGTCATCCATCGGACCATAACCGAGCAAAAACGCATCGTTCCAAGCAAGTGCAGTCTGTTGCGACGACATGAACAATCTCCTGCGCAGCGCGCGGTGGGTCTTAGAGGACGTGGACTACTTTATCGAGGACGTGGTCTACGTTGCCGCGGCCCCACCAGGCATCGGAGCCTCGAATCAGCACGGATTCGACGGTTGACGACCGGAAGACCGCGCGGCATACTTAGTATTGATGCATATTATAGCCATGCAGTCTAGTCACTAGAGTTCCCGAGTCGGGAACGTCCGCCTAACCGCAATCTAAAGTCGAGAGCATCTTCCTATGGAACACCTTCTGGAAGGAAAAGTCATCATCGTCACCGGCGCCGGAGCGGGCGTTGGAAAATGCATTGCCCTTGAAGCAGCTCGCCAAGGTGCGAGCGTCATCGTCAACGACCTCGGCGTCAGCATCGACGGCTCGGGCAGCGATGCCGGCCCTGCGCAGCAGACGGTCAGAGAGATTGAAAGCTTCGGTGGCATCGCAAGCGCCAACACGAATAGTGTGTCCGATTGGGAGGCTGCTCAATCCATCATCCAACAAGCTATCGACGTATACGGGCGCGTCGATGGAATCGTGAATAACGCAGGCAACCTTCGTGACATCATCTTTCACAAGATGAGCGAGGATGATTTTGACGCTGTGATACGGGTGCACTTAAAGGGCAGTTGGAACATGTCACGTGCCGCTGCACCGCATTTCAAGGCTCAAGAAGGCGGCGCGTTCGTACATATGACGTCCACATCCGGCCTGATCGGCAACTTCGGACAAGTCAACTATTGCGCAGCGAAAATGGGCATCGTTGGCATGTCGAAGGCAATCGCGTTGGACATGCAACGATTTAACGTCCGGTCCAACTGTATCGCTCCTTTCGCGTTCACCCGTATGGTGGGAACCATTCCTACCGACACCCCGGAAGGGATCGAACGTACCAAGATCAACATGCGAATGGAAGCGGCCAAGATCGCCCCGTTTACCTGCGCTCTTCTCACAGACGGTGCAAAAGACGTCACCGGTCAGATCTTCGGAGTGCGCAGCAACGAAATTTATCTATTCTCGCAACCTCGACCCATTCGAACAGCGCACGCGAGCGACGGGTGGACCGTCGAAAGTTGCGTTGAGCGCGCTATCCCGATGCTGCGCGGTTCGTTCTTTCCGCTGGACCGGTCGCGTGATGTATTTACCTGGGATCCGGTCTGAATTCCCGAAGGAAAGGTACCCATGAACCTCGAACGATTGCTTGCAAAGCGGTTTCCGCTTATTGCCCACCACATTAGTCCGCGGGACTGCATTCTTTATTCTCTCGGAATAGGTGTTGGCGCGACGCCGGATGACCGGGATCATTTGCAGTTCACCTATGAGGATGGACTTAAGGTGTTCCCCTCCATGGTTAACGTGATCAGCCATCCAGGTGCCTGGATCAAGGAACCCGAGTTCGAGGTGGATTGGGTGAAGCTACTGCACGGCGAACAGTCGTTTGCCATTCACCGCCCCCTCGAACCAGGGAAGACTTACGTCGGCTCATACCGCATCACCGGGGTCATCGATAAGGGCGTGGGCAAAGGAGCGATGCTATACCTGGAAAAAGAGCTGCGCGAAAAAGATCAAGCAGAGATAGTCGGTACGGTCACTTCAACTTATGTTCTGCGCGGAGACGGAGGTTGCGGGAGCACGATTGCTAACACGCCGCCCATCCACTCCGTTCCCGAGCGTCCGGCAGACTTCGAATGTGCCATCGCCACCCTGCCCCAAGCTGCGCTGATCTACCGCCTGTCGGGTGACTATAACCCGATTCATGCCGACCCGGAACTGGCGAAGAAGGCCGGTTTCGATCGGCCGATTCTGCACGGTCTATGCTCATTTGGCGTTGCCACGCGGGCCATCCTGCAGACATGCTGCGACAGTCGCCCCGAGCGCCTACGCACCATGCAATTGCGTTTCTCGGCGCCTGTCTACCCTGGGGAGACGGTCATCACCGAGATTTGGCGCGACGGTCGAATCGTCAGCTTCCGGTCGCGCGTGGCTGAACGGGATGTTGTCGTCCTCAACAACGGCCGCGCCGAAGTTGAAGCAGCGTATTTCCATCAACCGTGACTACATGCGACCGTCACTGGTGGCGCCGAACAGCGGCTAAAAGAAGGCCATAGACACCTTCCCGACCAGGGCCCGTTGTCGTCTGGATCTCCCAGTTCGAAGGAGTAACTGAATATGCTGGAATACGTGAAGTTCACCGTCAACGAACGGATTGCAACGATCACGCTGGATCGGCCTGAAGCGCGTAACGCGCTGAACCCGGAACTCGCTGACGAGCTGATTCAAAAAATACGTCTCGCGAGCGCAGATCCAGTGGTCAAATGCATCTCGATTCAGGCCGAAGGCGAAGCTTTTTGTGCCGGCGGCGACGTCAAAGGTTTCAGCGAGCTTCTGCACCTCTCCTCGGACAGACGTTTCAATGCGTTCGAACAGAAACTGTTGGTCGGAAACCGATTACCTAGGGTACTCCTTGAATCGCCAAAACCGATTGTCGTTGCCACACGTGGAGCAGTCGCCGGCGCAGGGCTCGCCCTTTGCCTGGCCGCCGACTTCGTCATCAGCACAGAAAGCACGTATTTTATTGCCGCGCACATCCTCGTTGGACTGTCGTTGGATTGTGGCTTGAGCGGAATGCTTACGGCCGCGATGGGCATCAAGACCGCGAAGCGCCTGGCGCTGCTCGGCGAGCGCTTTAGCGCGAAGGAGGCCATGGACTTAGGCATCGTTACACAAGTGGTAAGTGAGGCGGATCTCCAGGACGTCACTCAAAAGCTCCTGCGACGATTGAGTGCAGGCCCTGCAACCGCGATGGCGAAAACAAAGGCGCTTCTCAATCATGCCGCGTACAGCGGTTTCAATGACCAGTTAGTCGAGGAAGCGACAGCCGTCGCTCAATGCGCCGCAACGGATGACTTCCGTAAAGGGATTGAGGCCGCGATTGGGAAGCAACGCCGTAGCTTCGACTGAATCAAGTCTCAATAGATCATCTCGTCCGTCGTACATTGATCACCGAAATCGAAGCGCCACTTATCTGCGAGCCTAAGAACATGACCTGCAATGAGCTTGATGCTAACAAGCAATTAGCACTCCGTTTCCTTGCGCTTGCCTTCGGAATGAAAATGCAAGAAGCGATGTCATTGCTCTGCGATGATGCAACCTGGTGGGTGATCGGCGACCCTGCGCGGGTCAAGGTCGCGGGCCCCAAGGACACTGTACGAACACGCCGCATGATGACAAACATGCACAAAGTATTGCCGTATGGGATGGAGCATCGGGTCCTGGGCGTCACCGCGGAATCAGATCGAGTCGCGGTGGAGTTGGAAGCCGAAGGCGAGTGGCACGATGGTAGAACGTACCGCAATACGTACCACTTCTTGATTCAGGTAAGGAATGAAAAGGTATCGTCTATTCGAGAATACATGGATCCGACGCAAATTCCCGCATAGAAAAGCAGTTGAGACCGGCTGTATATCTCGCCGCTTTTCCAGTCGCGAAGATCGCTTGGTTGGGGCAACGGCGCGCATCGCCGACTTGGTCACATCGGTCATTCAGCCACAGTCCGCGGGAGTGGGAACTGTGCGTTGACGCTTCATTTCCGCCCAATCGATCAGCGCCGCTATGGACGGTCCGAGCGCAAAACCGGTTTCCGTTAGCTCGTATATAACCTTAGGGGGCACCTGCGGATACACCGTTCGTCGGACGATGTCATCCTTTTCCAGTTGCTTGAGCTGTTGGATGAGCATCTTCTGGTTAACTCCCTCGATCAATCGCTCCAGTTCGGAAAAACGCAGCGGTCCCTTCGCAGCAAAGAGCTGACAGAGGATGATGATTTTCCACTTGCCTTCTAAGACGCGAAGAGCCTCCGTCGTCGCAGCAGCCCATTCAATTCTCTTCTGCGGATCGTTGCAGCTCCAGTCGCGATCTGTCGTCATAACGGCATCAGTATGTTACTTACTTTTTGGTAGGTACTTACGATTATGGCATGAACGACCTAGAATGACAGTTCGCTAACGTATTCAGCTAAGGGAGTTATCGTGAAGATCGGGATCATCGGAACAGGTAACATCGGCGGCGCCATCGCCCGCAAAATGACAGTAGAGGGACATGACGTATATGTCGCCAATTCACACGGGGTGGGAGGCGTGCAAAGATTTGCGGACGAAATCGGCGCGACAGCGACGGATATCTATGGGGCGGTCGACGGCGTCGACGTCATCGTGCTGTCCATCCCGCTGCCGGCCATTGGCAAACTTCCGTCCGACCTACTCGACGCGGTGCCGCGGGAGACACCGGTCATCGACACGAGCAATTACTACCCCGGTTTTCGTGACGCTCGAATCCCAGAGATCGATGATGGGATGACAGAAAGCGTGTGGGTTTCCAAGCAACTCGGGCGCCCCGTGATCAAGGCGTTCAACAATGTGCTGGCATACACGCTATCAGCGCTTGGGCGGCCGGAAGGCCAGCCCGGGCGCTTGGCCATGGCCGTAGCTGGGGACGATCCGCGGTCCAAGCAGATCGTGACGTCGCTCGTCGATGAGGCCGGCTTTGATCCCGTCGATGCCGGCTCGCTCGAAGATTCGTGGCGCCAACAACCATCTACACCAGCATATTGCTGCGACTACGACGCCGAAACAATGCGCCGAGCACTTGCTTCAGCCATCAAAGGGCAAACCGCCAAGACACGTGATCAAATGCCGGAGCATTTTGCGAAGCTAGGGAGCAACCCCAGTCACGACGACGTCATCGCGATGAACCGTTCGCTGAGTCCATTGAAGTAGTGTCTACTACCGCACCCCGGTTGCTGTCCGCACCACTAAACTACGCCGCGAGTGCCCTCTCCAGCTGCCGTCGCGCGCTCTACCAGGATTGACATTCGTTGCAGCTACTGCACGACGTCACATGCTCGGCACCTCCGGCGTGATAGCCGCAGCTTCGCCAGTTTTTGCCGAGCGCCTCGCAGCTTCGGCACCGGCCAGCGCCTGCACACCGTCTGCCAGTGTCACCGGCGTGCGCGGTCCAGCCTTCACCGCGTCAACAAACACGCTCCATTCCGCTTCGTACGCGCGCTGATAGCGCTCAAGAAAAGTGGACAGGTTTGGCCGCGCCCGCGCCTGCTTCACTGATCCTTTCGACGGTATTTTCCAACACGTTCTGCGCCGAGAGCAGCCCGCCCGAGCCGAGCAGTTCGATGCGCTGGTCGTACCCGTAGCCGGCGCGGCGCGAGTTCTTGATCACAGCGATCCGCCCGTCCTCCCAGAACAGCGTCGCAACCGCGGTGTCCACGTCACCCGCGGCGCCGATCTGCGGGTCGACGAGCGATGCGCCCGTGGCAAAGATCCTCGTCGGCGCGCCGCCCATCAGCCAGCAGGCAGTATCGAAGTCGTGAATCATCATGTCGCGGTACAGGCCGCCCGATACCTTGATGTACGACAGAGGCGGCGGCGCCGGGTCGAATGACGTGATCGTCAGCAACTCGGCTTTGCCGATTTCGCCGGCGTCCGGTGCAGATTTCAGCGCGGCGAAATTGGGATCGAAACGGCGATTGAAGCCGATCATCACGGTTCTGCCTGTGCGGTTCACGCTGGCTTGGCACGCCTGCGCGCGTTCGAGCGACAGGTCCACGGGCTTCTCGCACAACACCGCCTTGCCCGCGATCGTCGCGCGTTCCATCAGGTCGGCATGGGTGTCGGTCGATGTCGCGATGAGGACGGCGTCGATCGCCGGGTCGGCGAGGATGTCATCGACGGAACGGGCCTCAGCACCATAGGCAGCGGCGAGCTTCCTTGCCGCATCGGCGACGACGTCCGCCACCGCGGCGAGATGGCTGTCTGGGTGGACGGCGATCGATCGGGCGTGAATCTGACCGCTGCGGCCGGCACCCAGCAGTGCGATGTTCAGCATATGAAAAAACCTCTGCAATGATTGGGAAATGCCCCAAGCAGACGGCTCGGGAATGGTGATGGGTGATCCGATCGCGCACGATGAAGACTTCGCGCACTCCGCTTTTTGCGCGTCAAACGGAGAACGCGTCTCTGAATCGTTGCAACGCCAGTTCGTCGCTGCCGCTCGCCCACGCCTTACCCACAGCGACCTGTCGTAATCGGGTCGTATTCAACGCGAAGCGGCTCATGTCGGCTGACCCTCAGCCCTGGCTTTCCTGTCCCGGGCATAGTGCCAGCGGCGACGGGCGCGCATCCCCTGCCGGAGCGGCCAGATGAAGCGATTTAACGTGTGCGTCACCGCAAGTTGATACCACAGCTGGGCGGCACTGAAAGTGCCGCGGCGGGCCTGCCGTTCCAGCAGTTCCTTGCAGCCTGGCAAATGAAGCAGCGAGCAACCCCTGAACCATCGCAGATCCCGGTGTGTGTTGCCTGACCAGTGCCGGCCAACTAGCCGGTGCGCGCCCACGTCGACAATCTGATGCCCGCGCTCACACAGAAGATTGAGTGCGGCGGACATGAACACCTCGTCGCCATGGTGGTTCAGTTCCGCCATGGACCCGATATATCGATGGAAGCACTCACGCGCACACGGCACGAGTTCTTCAATGAAGCCGGCTGAGGCCAGTAAAAGTTCGCCGCCGAACCATCGCGGATTGGCGAGGCGCCTGCCGGCGACTGTTTCCAGATCGGCCATGACGCGCGCGTCGCCGTACGCCGAAAACTCCTGGTCCGAGATGTCGAATGCACCGACGCCCGTCGCCTGGCACCGTCGCAGCAGGTCCATATCCAATGGCCGCAGCGCAACCATATCGGTATCAAGCAGCATCAGGAGCGCGTCTTTTGGAAGCCGGCGCCCAGCCTGCTCCAGCAGGTCGAGCTTGAAATGTGCGCTGTAAAAACGCGTGCTTCTGGGTAGCGTGATTGACGGGCTGACCGGCACAATCCAGGGAGGTGTGTCCTGGCCGAACTTCATGAGCTGACGTTCGATCTCGTCGGGAACGTTCGTAACGATCGTCAACCGCGGCAGACCCAGAGCAAGCAGACTGCGGTTGAGGGTAATGGCCTGCTCCAGATAACAGAAAGGACTGCGACGCCTGCAGTTGGGACTTCCCGCGCTCTGTTCGTCGATGTAGATGAGCGCGTTTGGAACGATATGGACTTGCGAATCCGTTGTCATCGATAGTTGCGCCCGCCCGCCTTGGTGGCCGCATCGCAAAGTCACCGTATCCGACATAGACTCCCCTGCTTTTGCTTAGGCACGGGGACGACAGTGAACGCCCCTTCGTCAATACTGCGCTGACTCGCGGACATGCGGCGGACAAAAATCTGTCGCTATCCGTCGCACCGCGTCCTGAACAACATGCGGAGTGATGCAGGCGTGCGTCTACATCAGAAGCGTTACCAAAGGCTTATTCCTGTGTACGGTAGGTAGCATTCCTACGTACTTTTTACCTGAAGATCCGCTGACCATTGACGGAACCCGGGTTCAAGCGCTACTAGCAACCGCGGTCATCGTGGAAGCAGTTCATAGAGTCGATGTTCCGGCAAGGTCGCGACGAGCTGCCAGCCGGACAGACTTTCCGATAGGCGCCGCGACGGATCGAACACGGCCAGATAAACCCCAGTGAACCGGCTTTGGAGATCCGGGAACCGGTATTGCAGTTCGGTTGTCCAGGCATGCAACATACGATCGTCTGCCCGGAATGCCTTGTCTCCGTTTTCGATGTCGTCCTGAAACTCCCTCAACGCTGCGTTCTCACCGCGGTAAAGCACCGGCTGGTGGCCAGCTTTGAGATAGAGATCGGGAACGAGAACGCCGTCGAGCGTTGCGAGAGCGACGACCTTGTCCAGATACGGGTTCCACCGGCGGGGGGCCGTCCTTGGCGACGGGTAAGTGGTGTCCTGTTTGTACTGGAGCAAAACTGAGCCCGGTTTCAAGGACGCGAAGGTATCGCGATAAGCCTGAATGGCAGGCTTCGCCGCCCGCCAGTCGGCCGTCACGGTCGCAATCCGGAACGCGAACACAAGTACGAGCACCAGTGCGCCGACACGTTGAACACGGGGAGCAGAATGCCGTACCTCAACCAGCGCAGTCAGCAAAAACGCGAAGCTCAGCGCACAGCGCTCAACAACGCCGTATGACGCGAACGCGGTGAACGGCGCAAACAAGGCTACGACCGGTAGCGCCATAATCGTTATCCGGAACTCAGGCTTGCACGTCCACAACCTCAGTAGAAAGCCAACGGCTAAGGTCAGACCTAGACTTGCCAGTATTGCCACGTCGCCTGCTGGGTTGCCTACAGCAAAGACATCGAGCCATCGACTGATTTTTGCGAATATATGAATGACGCCAAAGTCGATGGACCCGCCAAGGCCACCGGTACTGCTGTGAGCCAACAGTGCGATGGGGAGGATCAACGGAACGAGGCTCGCGGCCGCATGTCGAGTCAGCGAGCGGATTTGAACTTCCCCTTCCTGAAGAAGGCAGCCAAGTTCCCACGTCCCTGTGACCAGCGCAAAAACGGCTAACGGAAACAGATGACAGAAATATATGGAAAGCGCGGTGCACGATGACACAGCGATCCGCGCAAGCGTAGCCTGGCGAAGCGACACATGTAAGGCAATAGCCCAGAAGCAAAGGCCGAGGCCAAACAGGTAGTTGTCGTAACCGCGTATCAGGATCCAGTTGTAGAGCAGCAGGAAACTGACGAACGGCAACCACGACCAGCGGCCATTGGCGGCACGGCTGAGCACCAGGCATCCCGATGTCAGCAGCGCTAGCTCGACAACGACAAATAGCCACGCCGCCCACTCCACCGGCAACAGGCTCGCCAGCCACGGGACCGTTAGATCCATCGCGAGATCCGGCAAGGTGTCCCATCGAACGATGAAGTTTCCAGCGTACGATGCCGGATGCGAAAGGATGTCTATTCGGACGATATTATAAAAGTGCTGCCCAAGCGGCGGAATTGACGTAACGAACAGCGGCACCGACGCCACCAGAGTCCCAATTAGCCAGAGGCCCCAAACATGCAATGGCGGCACACCGGGTGCCGCTCCTTTTCGTACGATCATCAAAGCCCCTCCCAGGCAACTCAACGTTTCTTGTCGAACCGCGTGTCTTTCACGCCCCTGATGTTGCCGGCAGGTACAGCAGTATTACACTGACAAGGAGTAGCCCCGCTCCAGCAACGATACGGGGCGAAATCGTCTCGCCAGATGCAACGCCGAACATCACGATTTCAAGGATAGTCACCGCAACCATAAGCGGATAGGCGACGCTCAGTTGAACGCGCCTCAGTGCCAGCGCATAGAACGCGAACCCGGCGCCGTAAGCACCAATCGCGCCCAGTCGATACAGCAAGGGCCGGCCGTTCATACCGAGCACCAACACATCGCTGCTCACAACAACTTGTCCCGCGAGACGCAAAAGTATGCTGGCCAGCGCACTGCATGTGCCGCTCAGAAACAGGAAACAGAATTGCATGACTAGTTGCCCCTTGCGAACAGATGTTGCTCTGGCGATCAGGCTTGCTGGCGACCACTTCTGCCCCAGAAGACGATGGTCCGTTCGCTCCGTAAGTGGATGCAGCCAGATGCCGCATTCCTGCAACCTCCCGTCGCGATGGTTGCGGACCGCCACGTCGGCGATAGCGAGTTCGCAAGGATCCCTCGCATCAATGGTTGGAAATGTAAGGAAACCGAAATAAATCAGACGTGCTTAAAAACAGAACTGGCGAATGTCCTTATTTCGTCAAACTGGGTTACCAGTTCCAGACACAGCACAAATCCCAGCATCGCCGATGGGCCGGGGTAACGCTCGATCCAACGCAATACATCGGTGGCGTAAAGTCTTCTGACAAAATCCCGGGTCATGATGCAGGTAATGGCAATGCCAATTGCGGCCCCTGCCAGCAGGTCAGTTGGATAGTGAAAGCCCAGGTAAGCCCGCGGGGCGCAAATGAAGATTGCGACATACAGGAGCGCCAGCACGCCGATCCGGCGGGAGACGATAAAAATCCCCACCGCCACCGACGTCCAGAGCATTGCGTGATCACTTGGAAATGAACTCCACCCTGATAGCATGCTCTCCGCGGCCGGCACAAATGGGAAATGGAGGTGCAGTTCGGGAGAATATGCGGGGCGCGTCCGGAACGGCAGGAAATGCGCCAGAAGTCTTCCGACAAAAAGAGCCAGTAGACCGCTCACGGTTGTGGCGATGAGGATTTCGCGCCTCCATTGCCTACGCTCGGCCGACTGGAACCATATCCACCATAAAACCGGAATCAGCACGAGGCCCTTGAACGTGTACATGTCCGCGATGACCTGTACGACATGGTTACACGGGGTACAAAGATTGAATTGTGTGAGAAAAGTCTCGATGCTTGTATCGAAGCTGTTCATTTGGTCGAGCAGTTTGGCGTGTATGGGGATACGACGGCATCACCGTCTCGCGGGATTTCGTTCGTCCGACGAGTCGCTGTGTCCCGTCCGCAATACACTCAGATTATGTTATCTACCACCATGGGTTGCGCGGCTTCGGCTCTGTAATGCGCGCTTGCGCACATTCAGTGAGTGTCTGGCCGGTGTCGCTGAATGTTGGCCGAAATGCCCCTGTGATGCTCCGTCGACGTAAGCACGGCAGCCCAAATCGACGCTCTAAGCGCGCCGACGAGAACCGACCTTCATACGCCGAACAGGCGCGATATAGCACCTTCACCGCTGCCATCGATACTCGGAAAAGGCGGGGACATCTTGCAGTCGGAGGGGAACGAGAACTGGTGAGCAGCACCTGTTCTCATCAATGCGTCGCCGTTGAAATGGCCGTTGAAGTCAACTGTAGCGCCGGCATCTGCATCAGTTGTAGCCGGCACACGGGCGGTGTCGTGTCGTCCGGATCTGTAGGGTCAACGCTGCGGTGGCCGTCTTCGCCCGGCTGCGCTTCGGCGATTGCCAGGGCTCGGGGCTACCTCCCGCCGGCATGGGTTACAAGTGCTCGACCGGCGACTCCGTCTTGCGGACAGCGGAATCCTCAGCTGTCAAGTTGTCAGAACCCTCTTCCGGGCCCATCGTCACAAGCACGCTGCAACTGACCCGGTCGAGCAGCAGACCGTCAGTCCTGCCGCCCCACCACCGCGCGAACCTGCTCGTTCGATGATGTCCCACGACGATCAGATCGACGTTGAGGTCTCTGGCAAAGAACGGAATCTGATCCAGCGGATCACCGATAGCGAAGTGCCCGGTTGCGTGAATTCCCCGCGCTGCGAGTTTCCTCAAGCCTTCTTCGAGCACGCTCTTGACCGAATCGCTGACGATATCAGCTGGCACCGCACAGGTGATGTCCGCACCTTGCGCCCATGCAGGATTGTTAATCACGGAAAGGACGTGCACCTGCGCCCCGAGATCTTGCGCGAGATGGGCGCCGTCCGTCAGCGCATGCTGCCCCTCGCGGCTTCCGTCGTAGCAGAGAAGAATGCGGTTGAAGGCCGGCATGTCGCCCCCTTTTCTGTTCATTACACGGCCATGCAGTGGTTGCGAGAAACGCATCGCAATGACAAGCCCGTGCAACTTCAGAATATATCACCTTTTGATATAAATCACAGCGCAGCGGCGCCAGCCGCGCGTTTCCCACCGACTGCGGTCAAGGCTTCGCGTCCCCTGACTTGGGGTTCCTGGCCTGAGCAAAGCGGCCTTGCACCGCGGCGAGTTGGTCATCAGTGGTCGCCACGAGCCACAACCGTGCGTGCTCCGCGATCTGGCGATTGTGGTCCTTCAACGGACCCAACGCCGCGGCGGACTTCCAGACCACGGGGCCGATTCGGCTGCTCCTGCCCGACGGCGCACCCACCAGCAGGCAGTATGGCCCCAGAGGAAGCGAGACAAACGGAAGCGCCGGGCTAGCCTGCACGCGCCAGTCGATGAACGGCGCCTCGCTGATGAGTAGCGGCATGGGCAAGCCGTAAAGCACACTGAAATCGTACAGCGCCAATTGCTCGCGGATGCCCGAGTAGATGCGCCGGATATCGTCGACCACCGCAGCGCGGATTTCGTCCTCGAACATGGGTTCCTGCGCATAGCGTGCAAGGGCCTCGCGCGCGCCGAACTGGTATGCGCTAAACAGGCCGAGTTCGATGCAGTCCTGCACTGCGCGCTGGACCTCCGCGATAGTGCCGGCTTCCTCGGGCTTGCCTAACTGTGCTGCCCTCAAAAAGCGGGCGAGCCCCGCCTCCTGGATCGCAGGACCTTCTATAGACGCATCGTCGCCAGCATCTTTTTCGAGTGGCACGTAAATATATTCTTCGGCCGCGAAGCGCGACTTCTTGCCTTCGTCAAACTTGATTTCGCCATCGGTGCAGTCGAGATATCGAGTACCGATTCGGCCATGCTCCCAGACCCAGTTCTTTAGGAGCGGACGTAGCGGATGCAGCCTGTCGTGATTTGCCATTGGAGCCTCCAGATGCCCCAGTATAGGTCCACGTGACCGCTTGCTCTGTCGGGAGGGACATCGCATCAAATTCGACTGCTGGCTGGGCCGTTTTTTAAATCAGGCTGGAGAGAGGGCGGTCGGTCGCGACCGCCGCCCGCCCTCACGCTGTGGGCGTGGCGCAGGCGCGCTCGGTGGCGACGATCCGGTCCGCGGCGCACCGCAGGAACGCAAGGAACTCGGCGGCGGGCAACGGCCGGCTCAACAGGAAGCCCTGCACCTGATCACAGGCAAGCTCGCCGAGCGTGCGGAATTGCGACTCAGTCTCGACACCTTCGGCCACAACCTCGATCTGCAACGCGCGTGCGAGTGTCACGACGGCGGACAGCAAGGCGCTGCCGCGCTGACCGCCGTCGTCGAGATCGCGCATGAACGAACCGTCGATCTTGATCTGATCGAACCTGAAGCGCTGTAGATAACCCAGGCTCGAATATCCGGTGCCAAAATCGTCGATGGCGACGGTATAGCCGCGCGACTGCAGCGCTTCGATCGTGCGGCTCGTCTTCTCGATGTTCTGCATCGCCGTCGTCTCCGTAATCTCGAACATCAGGCGACACGGATCGACGCCGGCTGCGCCGATCAGCGCATCGATGCGGGCCACCAGGTCCGGCACGCTGAACTGGATCGGCGAAAGATTCACCGCCACGCAGATCGCGGGCAGCCCTTGCGCGTCCCACACCGCAATATTGCGGCAGACCTCCTGCAGCACCCAGTCGCCGATCTCGACAATGAGCCCCGAGCGTTCCGCAATGGGGATGAATTCGAGCGGAGGAATCTCGCCGAGCTCGGGGTGACGCCAGCGGATCAGTGCCTCGACGCCCGTCACCGACTGCGATGCAACGCTGAACTTCGGCTGGAATGACATACTGAGTTGGCCGTCGCTCAACGCTCGATGCAGATCGCGTTGCAGGACCAGCGACTTGAGCGCGGTGTGGTTCATCTGCGGTTCGAACACGCGAAACGTGTTGCGCCCGCTTTGCTTGGCCGCGTACATCGCTGCGTCCGCGCTATGCAGCAGTTCGTCGACATTGCCGCCGTCGCGAGGATAGAACGCGATGCCGATGCTCGCGCTCACGCGAAGCGGCAATCCGTTGACGACGATCTCCTGACTTAGCCGCTGCAGGACGCCATTGGCCACCGCCACCGCGGACGACACTTCGGCCACGTTCTCGACCACGATCACGAATTCATCTCCGCCGAGCCGCGCGACCATGTCGGTATGGCGCAAGTCCTGGCGCAGACGCTCGGCGCACACCTGCAGCAAGTCGTCGCCTACGCCGTGGCCGAGCGAATCGTTGATCGACTTGAAGCCGTCGAGGTCGATGAAGAGCACGGCGAACGGCGATGCTCTGCGTGCGCATTCGTCGACCGCCTGCGCGATATGCAACGACAATTGCTGACGGTTCGGCAGATTCGTCAGCGCATCATGCGTGCCGAGATAATGCAGTTGCCGGTTCGCGCGCCTGAGCGAGATGGAGAGGCTGCTCGTATGGAAGCCGAGCAATGCGAGCGTGCCGACGAGTACGGTGAACGACGTCGCCGTGACCACGAGCGCGAGCCAGTTCGCATCGAGCTTACCGCCGGACAGACAAAGGCTGCCGGCGGCGAAGTTGGCCGCGCTCATGCCGAGATAGTGCATTCCGGTGATCGCGACCGCCATGATCACGGCCGCTCCGAGCCGCTTGACGACGAGGTTTTCCAGGTCCGACGCGCGCAGCGTGAAGGCGAGCCAAAGCGCCGCCATCGACGCGGCGATGGCCACGCCCACCGAGAGCGCGACTTTCCAGATCGTATATTCGATTGCAGGCGACATCTGCATCGCGTGCATGCCGGTGAAGTGCATGGCGGCCACGCCGAGGCCCATGATTGTCCCGGCGACGCACAAACGCCTGTACGACAGCACGCCGCGGCTCGCGGTGGCAAGCGCGATCAGCGACACGCCGATCGCAAGGAACAGCGACGCAGCGGTAGTGGAGAAATCGTAGCCAACCTGGATCGGCAGTGAAAACGCGAGCATGCCGATAAAGTGCATCGACCAGATGCCGACGCCCATCGACACGGCGCCACCGACGAGCCACAGCGGCCGCCGTTTCGCGCTCGCCAACGCATTCAGGCCGCCGGACACCTCCACTGCCGTGTAGGACGCGAGAAATGCGACCACCAGCGACAGGCAGACCAGCAGCGGGTTGTAGATACCAGTCATCGGCCCTCTCTCTTTTTTAGTATCAGCCTTATGCGACTGATTTTTCTTGTGGTTTGCTTCGGCGAGCCGCGCCGTATCAGCGCGCGGCGCGTGCTCCTCGCTGTTCTATCGACAAACTGGCGGATAACTTTATGCTTGCGCCCACATTCAGAGCGCTTCCCGTTACGTCGGGGCGTTCTGGCGCTGCATGCTTCATGCATCGAATACCATCGCAATCGCGCCACGATAGTTCGTAGTTTTCCCGCAATCAATAAGCGAAACGGGCGAAGAGCAAACGGCTCTATTCACCTTCGGCGATACGCAACTCGATCACGAGGGCGCGCAGGCCGCGCCAAAGCCAACGCTGACCTCGCGCGCGAGCGCTTCGCGGGTCAGTTGCGCGTTGGCTTTCTCGGCCTTCTGCACAGCGTCTTTCAGCGCCGATGCATCGCCCGGCGACTTGTCGCCCAACGCTTTCTGCACCGCTTGCGTATCCGCTGAGTGTGCTGAAACCGGGCCGCAAGCCGGCGCGGCGCATAGCGCGCCGGCGTTGCTCAAGCCAGTCGTGATGCGTGTGCGGCGCCGGCCGACTACGTATGCACGATACCCGTCAGCGGCCTGGTGGCGACCGTTTGACCGAACAGCGCGCGAGCCGTGCGCTCAGGATCGAGGCCGAGGCTTTCGCTCGCGACGCCGGCAATCAGCGCGTCGAGCGACGTGGTCGGCTTGAGGTCGCGCGCTTCGTAAAGATCGCGAGGCGCAAGACCGGGCCAATCCGCGATGACTCGTCCGCCCGAGACCGCGCCGCCCAATACCATCGCCACCGAGCCGGTGCCGTGATCGGTGCCGCCGGTGCCGTTCGCGGCCGCGGTTCTGCCGAACTCCGTCGCCACCAGTACCGTGGTTTTGCTCCACACCGGGCCCATGTTGTCGCGCAGCGCCGCCAGCATCGTGTCCAGCGCTTTCAACTGGTTCGCAAGGCGCGCGTTTTGCGCGCTGTGCGTGTCCCAGCCGCCGGTTTCGATCATCGCGATGCGCGGACCCTCGTCGCGCGACAGGAAACCAGCGGCCAGCTTGCCGAGGCTCGCGGGGTCCTGGCGCGCGCCGGCATGACCTGCGAGGCCGCGTGCCGTCATCGCGGATGCCCATAACGGACGCAACTGCGCATCCTGCTCGTACAGTTGCGAGACGCGCGTCAGCAAATCATCCGGCGCTTGCGGCAACGCCGAAGGCGCGTACGAACTCACCTTCGCGTTGCCGCGCAGCGCCATCGGCACCGTCGGCGCGAAGGCAATCGCGCTTTCGCGCACGGCGGGCAGTTGCTCGACGAGCCGGTTCAGCCAGCCGTCCTTCACCTGATACGGCGACGCGCCGCCGGTCTCCAGCACGTTCTGCCCATCGAAATGCGAGCGGTCGCGATAAGGCGATGCCACCGCGTGCACGAACAGCGCCTGACGGTCCGCGTACATCGTGCCGATTTGTACGAGCGCGGGATGCAGCGCGAAGCTGCCGTCCAGGCGGCGCGCGCTCGACGTATCGATCGCAAGCGCGCCGCGCAACGTGGCATAGGCAGGCTCGGCGTACGGCACGACGATGTTCAGCCCATCGGCCGCACCGCGTTGGATCACGAACACGAAACGGCGATCCGTGGCAACGCTTGCAAACGCAATGCGCGGCGATACGAGAATCGCACCCGCACCGGCGGCAGCGATTTGCAGAAATTGACGGCGTGAGGACACGGTGTTCATCTCCGTTGAAAATCCGGCGAGACCAGCAACAGCGCGATGGCCGTGGATGCGCTTTCGGCACGCGATACGGCCGCTGCGGTCGGTGCGCTCAGCGATCCAGCGAGCAGGACCGGCCCCAGCGAGCGGGCGTCGAGCCGATCGCCGACGCGCGCCGCGAAGCGCTGCGCCGTTTCGACGCGGCGCACCAGGGCATCGGGCGCAGCCCAGCTTGCAGCAATGTCGTCGTAACCGGCGGGCGAGCCCGGCCGCCATACGGGTTGACCGAGTTGCACGAGGATGGGAGCTGCCTGCAGGTTGCCGAGGTCTTGCCAGCCGAGCCCGCGCATCGACGAAATCGCCCATTCCCATGGCGTCTTGAACTTCACGGCTGCGGGCGACCACGCTTGCGGCGTGTCGAGCAATGCGCGGTAGACGGACGGCAGATCGCCGCCGCTGCGCTCGAACACGCTCGCGAGCCGCTCGCTGACGCCGGGCGGCGGATTGTCGGCGATGAAATGACGAGCCAGCTTCGAGCCAATGTGCTGCGCTGTCGCGGGCGCGCTTGCGAGGTCATGGAGGATCGCGAGCGCCTGCTCTTCGCCTCGCTGATCGTAATGGCGGCCCATGACGATTCGCGAACCCGGCTCATGCAGCGCGTCGCGAAACACGAAACTGCCTGGCGCGGCGGCCGGTTGCATCGGCGGGCTTGCCGGTTTGCCTGCACTGCCAGGATTGGCGGGATTCCCGGTAGTCGCAGCGAGACTCCAGCCGGTCAGCGCGCGGGCGAATTCGGTGACATCGTCCTGGTTATAGCCACTGCGCACGCCCAGCGTATGCAACTCCATAATTTCGCGCGCCAGATTCTCGTTGAGGCCGCGCTTGCGTTCGGGATTGCGCTGCGCGGCTCGCATCGCCGCGACGCTGTCCGGTCCTACCGAACCCGTCTGATCGAGAAACAGTTGCATGGCCGGATGACGTTCGACTGCCATCAGCATGTCTTCGAAACGGCCGAGCACATGTGGGCGGATCGCCTCGGCTTCGAATGAGCCGGCGAGCGCGGATACAGCGGGTTTTTCCGCCGACACCGCAAAGTGGTTCGCCCAGAAATGAACCAGCCGCTCGACGAAGGGCGTCTGCGTGGTCAATGCGCTCGTTACTCGCGCATTCACGGACGAACGGTAGGTGTCGCGTATTTCCGTTCGAATGGCTTTTCGTTCGGCTTCCTTATCTTTCTGCGCGTTGCTTTGCGAGGACGCTTGCTCGTTGGCTTGAGCATTGGTTTGTGCCGGCATGCTGGCATCGCCCGGATTGCGCTGAGCCCGCTGACGCCACTGCATGCGCTGCTGCTCCAGTTCGCTCGATAGCGCCAGCGAGTCCGGCTGGCTCGCCCACGCCGCTGGCCTCGGCTGATACTGGTCGAACTGGGCAAGCAGCCACGCCTTTGGATCGGCGGGCGGGGTATCGTCGGTGCGGGCGCCCAGGCCGAAACGGTTCAGCGCGATTGCAGCGGCAGTCAGGTTCGACGACGTAGCCATGCCATCCTCTTCGGCGTTAGTTATAGCTTGAACGTGCGGCGCGATAGATATCCGTCGCGCCTGTCTGTTTTTTTAATCACCCGAAGACGCCGGGCTCGCCGGCTTTGCGCCATTGGCGCCGGGCAGCGGCTCGCGCCACTGCCCGCGCAAGCGCAGGCTGTCGGCGAATTTGGCTCGCTCATCGGGCGATAACGTCGCCGCAAAATCCGCCACGCTGCTTTCCACTTTTGCGCGCAGGCTGCTATCGGCGGCACGCGTGCGGGCCAAAGCGGCCTCGAGCGCCGCGCGATCGAACTGCGGCGCGGCAAGCAGACGCAACACTTCGCGCCGCCCTTCGCGTGCCTCGCGCGCGAACTGCCGTCCCTCGCGGCGCCCATTCTTCAGGCTGTCGGCAAAGTCCTTCTGCCGCTCGGCGGAGAGCGTCTGCGCGGCGAAGCGCAGCGCGCGCTGCTGCGCGATAAGCGGAGCCGTCGCCCCGCGTGCCGCAAACCATTGATAAGCGCCACCGGCAATCGCACCCAGCAGGAACACATTGAGCACGAGTGAAGCCACCAGCACGATTTTCCATGACCGGCTGTTCATTCGCTGCTCCAATCGGCGGAGGATCCACCGAAACTCGACGTCAAATAAGAAGACTCGTGCACGGGCGGCACCGCTTCCGTCAATACGAAAAACGACACGGCCACAGCGCCGGCCAGGCCGCCGAGCAACCCGACGCCCGCGACCGCCGCGCCAGACCACCACCATGCGCGCCGCTGCATCGCGGGCCGCCGCCGCACCGGCGCGCCGCTGATGATGCGCTGCTGCAACGCCGCGTCCGGTGGCGCAACATGGTCAGCGGCCAGCCACGCGTCGAGGCCGGCCGCTTCGGCGAGGCATGCATCCGCTTCCGCGCGATGCAGCTGCGCCCACGCCTGCCCAGCTGCGCGCTCGTGTAGCGGCCAGCGGCGCGGATCGGCGCCATAAGCTTCGACGATCTGATGGAATCTTTCGGGCGTCATGACTTGTCCTTGCTAAGGCCGCTGTCGGCCAGTTGAGCGCGCAGGTTGCGGCGCGCGCGTGCCAGCAGACTTTCCAGCGCATCCACGGTGACACCCATCAGGGCTGCGGCGTCGGTGTTCGACATCTCCTGGTAATAGCTGAGCACCAGTGCCTCGCGTTGCCGTGCGGGCAATGCGGCGAGTGCTTCGCGAACCCGCTCGTCGCGAGCGCGCGCTTCGAGCCGCGCATCGGGCAACGCGGCGGGATCGATCGCGTCGGGCATGTCATCGCGCGGATCTTCGCGCCGGCCGCGCAGGCGGTCGTAGCAGAGATTGAGCGCGACGCGATGAATCCAGGTGTCGAATTTCGCCTCGCCTTCACGCCAGCGCGTGGCCTGCTTCCAGATTCGCACGAACACTTCCTGGGCGACGTCCTCCGCTTCCATGCGATCGCCCAGCATGCGCGTGGCTAACGCGAGCAGACGCGGCAGCTTGCGCGCAACGAGTGTGCGCACGGCGGCCGGATCGTGCCGACCGACCTGCTCGAGCAATTCCGCGTCGGGATCGTGCTCGCTCAAGACGCGGCGCCCCACCGCATACATGCGATGCACTTCACGTCGGCTTCATCGTCGTAGGTTCGTTGGGCGTGCATCATTCGATCGATGAGTGAAAGGCGGATCGCGGTCGCTCACGTGGTTTGCTCACGAGGTTTGCTCACGCCGTTTGCTCAATATACGACGACTGCCGGACGATAGTAGAAAGGCCGCGCCGGGTAGACCACACAACCGGCGAGCGAGGCCGCGAGCAGCAATATCATGAGCGTTTTCATGGCAGCTTGTCTCCCTGAGTCATGCGAGCCCTTCACGCCCAATGACCTGCTACCCAGCGCCAGTTCGGACCGCGCTGCACCCAATGTCCAGGCACCCAGTGATAACCGGCACGAACCGGCTGCCAGTGGCCGGGCACCCACACGTAACGACCGTGGTGCCAACGCCAGCGGCCCTGGTCCCAGACGTAGCCCGCTCGGGGCGCGGGCATGACTTCCACGCGGGGCGGCGGCGGCGCGACGGGCGCAACGATCACTGCCTGCGCGAAGGCGGGCGCGGCTGTCAGTGCGGCAGTGCAGGTCAGCGCGGCGGCAAGCACGTAGCCTCCAACGCGAAGCGGCTTTGTCGATGTCATGTTGGTTTCTCCCATTCATTGAGTATCGAAGCGCGGCACGGCTTGGTTTCTTCTTGAACGCTGCAGCTGGGAAAATCCGTCGCTGTCACACGCAAATCGCGCATGCGCCGCTCACGTTCACGCGTACGCGGTGGCCGTCGCCGTCAGCCGCCAAAAGTGTGCCCGGTGACGACAACGCGTAACATTTCATGCGTTGCCCTGGGGAATTACCTGAGACGCGAAAGCAGTGGTTTTCGCCTAGCTTTTCCGATACGAATAACCGGCCGGGTGCTCAAGGAGCTTCGATGACTGTTCTGGACCAGATTGACACCATCGTGATCGTCATGATGGAAAACCGTTCTTTCGATCACGCGCTTGGCTATCTGAGCTTGAACGGCGGCCAGGTCAACGGTCTCTCCGCGGACCCGACCTGGCAGGCGAATTTCATCAACGAATACAACGGCAAGCAATATCCCATTCATCCATTGAGCCCGAATGGGCCGCCCATATCCGACCCGCCTCACGACCGCGGCCCCATTGCCACGCAGATCAGCGCGCCATGTACGGCCGGAGGATGTCCGGAACTCGGCGGGTTCGTGCAGAGCTACGCAACTCGCACACCCGCACCGTCGAATCTGGCAGATGTGATGGGTTATTACGACGCTAGCACCGTACCGACCTTCGACTTCCTCGCGAAACACTTCACCGTGTGCGACAACTGGTTTGCTCCGTTACCGTCCGGCACGCAGGCGAACCGCCTGATGGCGATGGCAGGAGAGAGCCGGATCAGCGACAACGTGCATGGGCTGAGCTTTTTGCCCGATCAGCCGCTCGTATATGACTGGCTTCGCCAGCGCGGCATACCCTGGTGTGTCTATCAGTCGGGGAGCTTCTTTCCGTTCTTCAGCCTGATGAAGGAATGGCTTCCGGAGATCCTGCTGTCCTTGACCCTGCCGCTCGACGAGGCGGGCGGAAACTTCCGGCGGTACTCGCGGTTTCAGGACGACTGGCAGGGCAACGGCATTTTGCCCAAAGTGATCTTCATCGAACCGGAATACACGGACGGTCCTCATAACACCGCAAACGACGATCACTGTCCCACGGGGATGGCTGGCGGTCAGGCGTTCATCGCCGATATTTACCGGACGTTGATTTCGAATCCGGTCAGGTGGAAAGAGACACTGCTTGTGGTCACGTACGACGAGCACGGCGGCTTCTTCGATCATGTACCGCCTTTGGACATTGCGGTCGACATCGGCGGGTATTCTTTCAAGACTACCGGTCTGCGAGTGCCGGCGTTTCTTGTCTCACCGTATGTGACTCCGGGGAGTGTCTTCTCGGGAAAACTCGACCATACCGCAGTACTTCAGATGCTCGCGGAGAAATTCGATTCGCACAACGTCTATTCCACTGCCGTCAGCGCTCGCAGTGCACAGCTTGACCGCCTTTCAAGTGCTCTGAGCGGTCAGCCTGCGACTCAACCCGCGCCTACGTTGGCGGGTGCGCCGATGCACGCAGCGGCGGCTGCATTCAAGGGGGCCGTGCAAGCGGGCGTTTCAGATACGTCGCAAGGCTTTCATAACGTCGCCCTTCAGGTGGCGCGGGATCACCCGCAACTGCTCACCTCGCCCCAGTGGACGGGACTGGCGCAGTACTTGTCTACGTATGGGAAGCATTGAGGTGCGCGTAGAGACTTTTCTTTGATGTACTCGCGCCGACGTCGTCCAGGCGTCAATCTGGCAGAGTAAGTGCGCGCGGTCAGACAGGCGGCCCGTCGGTATCGCCCGGCTCTACGGTCGGCTGCACGAGTCGATGTGTGGAACTCTTGCGGTCGTTGATCGCATCCATCACGAGCTCCGCAATGATGTGCCCGGTCGACTGACCAGTTCGCTGCACGACGGCCGTGACAGTGTGAGGGAACGCCACATCCGGCGGCACGCCGTCATACACGATCAGCGAGACCTCGGTGCCGGCCTTCCTGCCGCTCTCCACAAGCGCGCGGTACACGCCCGTCCCTGCAATGTTGTTGTCGACCAGCACGGCGGTGGGCGGTTGCGCGCGGCCCAGCAACGCGCGCATCGCCTCATGGCCGCCTGTCCTGTCGAACGACGTCTCGACCAGCAGGGAAGCGTCCGGCTCGATTCCGGCATCGCGCAGTGCGGCCAGGAAACCTTCGCGACGCTGCGCTGCGAAGCTCATAGACAGCGGCGCGCTGACCATTGCGATGCGGCGGTGACCGAGCCCGATCAGACGTTCGGTCGCCGCGCGCGCGCCCGCCTCGTTATCGAAATCGAACCATCGATAAGGCTGCGAAGTGTTCGTGCGGCCGTACGCGACGAAACGAAACTTGTGGTCCTGCAGGAAACGTATGCGCGGATCGTCGACGAGCGTTCGCGCAACGACGAGCGCATCCACCAGCTTGCTACCGACGAGCCGGCGATATGAATCCAGTTCCGCGCCTGGCCGCGCCGACACGATGATGAGATCGAGCCCATTCTCCGCTAGCGCCTCCGTCATGCCTGCAACGACTTCGCCAAAGCGCGGGTCGCCGAGATCGCCCGCGCCGAACGGATAGACGATGCCGACCGCCTCCGCACGCCCAGTGGCGAGCCGACGCGCGGTCGGGTCCGCATGGTAGCCGAGCGCCGCCGCGGCCGCCTTGACGCGGACGCGGGTGGCTTCGTTCACGTCGTCGTAACCGTTGAGCGCACGGCTCACCGTCGTCCTTGAAAGGCCGAGCGAGTCGGACAGCGTCTTCAGATTCACCTTCACCTTCACTGTTCACCTTGCAAAGCTGGGGCGCAGCGCGTCGCGAAGGACTTGCGCCAAACCGCATGATTGTAACGTGTCACAGAACTTTCTTTGCGTTCCAAACCGGTTTTGGTTATGATCCAAACCGGTTTGGACGAACCTCGACTGCAACTTTTTCTCCACTCTTCTGGATGCGGCCATATGACCTTGCTCCCGTTCTTCCCAACGCCTGTGCGTCCTCGCTTGCGAGCGAGCGTCGTCGCAGGTTCCTTACTCGCTGCTAGCGCCGCGCCCGCCCTCGCCCAGTCGGCTCCCGGTTCCCCTGCCCCGACTCCGCACTCGCAGCAGGCTTACGACCCCGAAAGCGCCTTCACGATGCGCTGGACCCGCGCGGATGTGCGCCAGATCAAGGCTCAGTCGCATACGGCAACGGCCGCGGACAAGAACTCGCTGCCCGCCTCGCTGACGATGCCGGACATTGCATCGAACTTCCCGCTGATCAACCCGGACGTGTGGGTATGGGATACCTGGCCACTGTCCGACGTTCGCGCGAACAACCTGAGCTTCAAGGGTTGGGAAGTCATCTTTTCGTTGACGGCCGATCCGCATGCAGGCTATTCGTTCGACGACCGCCATGTGCATGCGCGGATCGGATTCTTCTATCGCAAAGCGGGCATTCCGGCCCCGCAGCGCCCGGCCAACGGCGGCTGGATTTACGGCGGGCATCTGTTTCCGGACGGTTCCAGCGTGAGGGTATTCGGCACCGCGCCGATGACCCAGAACGCGGAATGGTCGGGCTCAGCGCGCCTGACGAACGGCAATAACGTGAGCCTGTACTACACGGCGCTGTCGTTCAATCGCACCGCCGAGGGCGGCCAGGACATCACGCCACCCATCGCGATCATCTCGCGCACGGACGGCCACATTCACGCCGACGACAAACACGTGTGGTTCGACGGCTTCGACAAGCACGATGCTTTGCTCGAACCCGACGGCAAGCTGTATCAGTCGCGCGATCAGAACGGCTACTACTCGTTCCGCGATCCGTTCGTGTTCGTCGATCCCGCGCATCCCGGCAAGACATTCATGGTGTTCGAAGGCAACACGGCGGGGCCGCGCGGCGCGCGCACGTGCACCGAGGCCGATCTGGGCTATGCGCCCGGCGACCCTTACCGCGAAGACCTGAACGCCGTGATGAACTCGGGCGCCACGTATCAGAAGGCGAACGTGGGGCTCGCCGTCGCGACGAACGAAAACCTCACGCAATGGAAGTTCCTGCCGCCCATTCTGTCGGCGAACTGCGTGAACGATCAGACCGAGCGGCCGCAGATCTACATCAAGGACGGCAAGTACTACCTGTTCACGATCAGTCACCGTCCGACCTATGCAGCGGGCGTCGACGGGCCGGACGGGGTTTATGGTTTCGTTGGCAACGGCATTCGCAGCGACTTCCTTCCGCTGAACAAGGGCAGCGGCCTGGTGCTGGGCAATCCGACCGACTTCGATCAGCCGATCGGTGCGCCGTATGCGCTGGACCCGAATCAGATCCCGCGCGCGTTCCAGTCGTACTCGCACTACGTGATGCCCGGCGGCCTCGTCGAATCGTTCATCGACGCGGTGGGCCCGCGGCGCGGCGGCACGCTGGCGCCCACTGTGAAGCTGAACATCTCGGGCGCGTCCACGTCCGTCGACAGGACGTATGGCAACGGCGGACTCGGCGGCTATGGCGACATTCCGGCCAACCTGGACGCCGGCCGCGGCAATTCCGGCGATCACTAACTGAAAATCGCACACGGTCTGCAGCGCTGAGGACGACCATTGCATAGCGCTGCAACGCATGGCCAGTGAACGGAAGTCGGCGCGGACAAGGTTCAGCTGTCACGCCCTCTTACCGGTTCACTGCGCCGGCACCGGCACCGTAGAAAGCGCCTGATCGACGGAAAACACGCAGATTACGCACCCTGGAATGTGACCATGAACCGCTGGTGGATTCCAGACTTGCATCAGTATCGGGGCCCAGCGTACCGCGCAGTTGTCGCGGCAGTCGAGGCCGCCATCGCAAGGGGCCGGCTCAAGCCCGGCGACCGCCTGCCGTCGCAGCGTGTGCTCGCCGATTTCCTCGGCCTGAATGTCAACACCGTGAATCGTGCGATGCGTGAGACGGCGCGTCGCGGCCTCACGGCCGCCAACACGCGCAACGGCACCGTCGTGCTCGGCCTGGGAATATGCCCGGCCGTTGTTAGCGCTGCGTGAGGCGGCGCTGATGCAGCGCTCGTTCGCACCATTACTTCGCACTGTCTTTCGCACCGTGCCTTCGCTCAGGTCCTTCGTAGCACAACGTGCAGCCCTCGCCCGACGAGAATCACGAGAGTCCCGAAAGGCCTGCGTCCATCACCGGACAAGACAATACATGCACCCGCTGCAACGATTTCCCAACTTCATTCCGCGCTTGCGGCCTGCCTGGTTGTTCGCCTTGCTGAGCGCATCCATCGTGGCCTGCGTTGCCCCATGCCGCGCATTTGCATCGCCGGCCTCTTCGGACCGCGTCGAAGACGGCACCTCGCAATGGCGATCCGCGCTTCACTACACGCCACAGCGCAACTGGATGAACGATCCTAACGGCCTCGTCTACCACAACGGCCTCTATCACCTTTTCTACCAGTACAACCCTGCCGGAAACGCATGGGGCAACATGTCGTGGGGGCACGCGACCAGCCGCGATCTACTGCACTGGCGGGAACACCCCGTCGCCATGCATGCCGATGCGAACGAGGAAATCTTCTCGGGTTCGATCGTCGTGGATGCGCGCAACTCGTCCGGCCTCGGCGCGCCTCATTCGCCGCCGCTCGTTGCGCTTTACACCAGCGCGTACAAGGAAGGTTCCGGACATGCACCGGGCATCCAGGCGCAATCGCTTGCGTATAGCCTCGACGATGGCAAGACATGGCAGCCGTACAAGCGCAACCCCGTGCTCACGCTCGCGCCGGAGTCGAAGCAGTTTCGCGATCCGAAGGTGTCGTGGTATGCACCGGGAGCCTTTTGGCTGATGAGCGCGGTTGTGGCAGACGCGCATGTGGTGAAGATGTACCGTTCCGATAACCTCATCGACTGGACGTTTCTCAGCGACTTCTCGCTTCCCGACACTCCGCACCGCGAGGCGTTGTGGGAAATGCCGGACCTGTTTCCTGTTCCGCTCGATGGCGATAGCAGCAAACAGAAGTGGGTGATGATCGTCAACGTCAACCCGTGGTCGATAGCGGGCGGCTCGGGCGCGATGTACTTCGTCGGCGATTTCGACGGCAAGACGTTCAAGCCTGAGCATATGCCGCCCGCGGGTTCGGACCCGTCACGCTATCTGTGGCTCGATCACGGCGCGGACTATTACGCGGCCGGCACGTTCGCGGGCGCACCTGGCGGCGCGCCGGTCACGATAGGCTGGATGAGCAACTGGGATTATGCGGACCGCGTCCCGACCACGCCGTGGAAAGGCGCGATGGCATTGCCGCGCAAGCTCGCGCTCAAGACGATTAACGGCACGCCGCAGCTGACCTTCGAGCCCGTTACCCAATACGCGGCGCTCGTGCGTGCGAGCACCACGGCGAGAATCGGCGAACTCAGCGTCAGTTCAGGCACTCAGGCTCTTGCGCCGTCAACGCGCGGCGTCGTGCAAGACATCGAACTGACGATCAGCCCGCAGTCAGCCGAGCGCGCGGGACTCATCGTGCGCGCCTCGACGGATGGAAAGACCGGAACACGCATCGTGTACGACGCGCGTCTGCACACGTTGACGCTCGACCGGTCGAACTCCGGGGTGACCGGATTTTCGCCTGCGTTCAGCAAGCAGCACATCGTCAACGTGGACCTCACGAACGGCGCATTGCGGATCAGGGTCGTGACCGACAGCGACTCAGTGGAGGTCTTTGCAAATGACGGTGCGACCGTCATCACCGATCTTGTCTTTCCCGCACGCGAGGACGACCGCGTCGCTCTTTTCGCCGACAACGGCACGGCGACTTTCCGCGACATCGCGATCACCGACCTTTCCGGCGAGCACGGCACGGGACAAGCGGACAGGTGACAGCCGCGCCATAACAACTGTATCGATGCAGGAAACTGCATGGCGCAGGAAGCCATTGCCGATTCGCAATGGCGAATGCATTAATCCATGGGTACAGTTGCCCTCGTCGGCGCGGAACTCGTTTTCATCCCTTCGTCGCGGCGGCTAAGCGCGAACAGCGCGCATGCCGCGATGATTGCGGGCACTGCCAGCAGTTCGAACACTGCGCCGAATTCCAGGTTCATGCTCATCATTGCGCCGCCCGTCAGCGCGCCCGCTACGGCGCCCATGCGACCGATGCCGAGCATCCACGCGACGCCCGTGGCCCGGCTTTGCGTTGGATAAAAGGCGGTGGCGAGCGCGGACATGGAGGTCACCGCGCTAGTCACCGCAATGCCGCTCAGGAATATGAGAACGGAGAGCCAGAAGCGGTCCGAGACGCCGCTTCCGATGGTCAGCACAAGCGCCGCCGACAACACGTACGCGCATGCATTGACGCGGCGCG
The DNA here is from genome assembly GCF_002879865.1 of Paraburkholderia rhynchosiae. Classification (GTDB taxonomy): domain Bacteria; phylum Pseudomonadota; class Gammaproteobacteria; order Burkholderiales; family Burkholderiaceae; genus Paraburkholderia; species Paraburkholderia rhynchosiae. The sequence continues at coordinate 87,621 of NZ_PNXY01000022.1, read as the reverse complement.
GATTGGCGCGGTCCATGACCCAGCCGAGACCCAGGTTGCCGAGAATGCCGCCGAGCGGAAAAAGCGAGGTGGTCAGCGCCGCGCCTTGCGCCGTGAAGCCGGCGTCCTTGAAGAGGGTCGGCAGCCAGTTGGTGAGCAGGTAGTAGATCATCAGGCCGGTGAAGTAGGCGAGCCACAGCATCGCGGTGCCGAACCGATAGCGCTTCGACACGATGATCGACAGGGACGACTTCTTTTCCGTTGCGATGCGCGTGTCGGCGGCAACGAAATGAACGGCAGTGCCATCGGCAAGAAGCGGATCATCAGAAATGCGGCGCAGTACGCGCGCAATCTTCTGCGCCGGACGCTTACGCACGACCATGAATTGCGCGGACTCGGGCAACAACGCGATCAGTAGCACCGTGAGCACGAGCGGCCCGATGCCACCGGTCAGCAAAACGCTCTGCCAGCCGAAATGCGGAATCAGCCACGCCGCGCACAAGCCGCCGATAGAAAGTCCCACGGAGAAGCCGCAGAACATTGCGTTGACGGCTATCGCGCGGATGCGTGCAGGCGCGTATTCCGACATCAGCGTGACTGCGTTCGGCATGGCCGCGCCAAGTCCGAGACCTGTGAGAAAGCGCCATGCCGTGAGCGATTCGATGGAGTTCGCCTGCGCCGACGCGAGGCTCCATACACCGAAGAAGAATACCGACAACGCAAGCACGGCCTTGCGTCCAATTCGATCCGCAACTGGGCCCGCCGCGAGCGCCCCGATGCCAAGACCGACGAGCGCCGCACTCATCACCGGACCGAGGGCGGCGCGCGTGAGGCCCCATTCGCCGGTCAGCGAAGGCGCGATGAAACCGACGGCCGCCGTGTCGAAGCCGTCGGCGGCGACCACGAGAAAGCAGAGGATCAGAACGACCCATTGATACGGCGAGAAGCGCTGATTATCGATGAAGCTCTGCACTTCGATGCTGTGCGTATTCATTGCGGTTCGTCTCCATTCATTTATGTTCAACCGGGTGCAGGGACATGCGGTTTTCTGTGAATCGCTATGCCGGGCCACCTCTTCTCGTGGCGATCTAGCGAACCGCCGCAGACAGACTCCTGAATTCGACGCGCTTGATGATGCGGCTCTCCTGCGCGACGATCAGATGCGCCGACGCCTGCAGATACGCGGGCCATTCTGGATCGTTGTCGCGTGCGGTGCGGCGCTGGTCGTAATCCGCGATGCTCTCGTAGCCCCATAGATGCACGACCTGATTCAACGCGCCGATATCGCTCATATAGAAGCCGATGGGCGCACCGAGATACTTGAGCTGAACCGGCATCGCGAGACGGTCGAACACATCGATGAACTCAGCCATGCCGCGCGGCTTGATGGTGTAGATACGATGATCGATAAAAAGCTTGTTGCTCATGCTGCGCTCCTCAGTTCGCTAACCTTGCTGCTTGCATCCATGCGGCCGGCGAGATGCAGTCCCGTGAGATAGCCGAACGTCATGATCGGACCCAGCGTGATGCCCGCGCCGGGATAATTGCCGCCCATGACGCTAGCGCGGTCGTTGCCGACTGCGTAGAGGCCCGCGATAGGTTCCATGCCGTTCAGCACCTGTCCGTGCACGTTCGTCGCGATGCCGTCGAAGGTGCCGAGATCGCCCATCATGAGTTTGAGTGCGTAGTACGGTCCATTGCCGATCGGCGCGACGCACGGGTTCGGTGCGTGCGTGGGATCGCCGAGATAGCGGTTGAACGAAGTCGTGCCGCGGCCGAATGCGCGATCCTCACCGAGCGATGCATCGCGGTTGTATTCGCGCACGGTTTCCTCCAGCGCAGCGCCGTCGATGCCCGCTCGTTTTGCCAGCTCAGAAAGCGTGCGTCCTTTTACGAGGTATCCGCTTTTCAGATGCGGTTTCAGTGAGAGTGGCGCAGGCTTCGCGAAGCCGAGCCCGTATTTGCGCATCGTCGCGTGATCGCAGATCAGCCACATTGCGGTTTCACGCTCGTCGCGGCACGCTTCGATCATTGCCGCGCCGACATCGTGATACGAGTTCGATTCGTTCGTGAAGCGCACGCCGCGGCGCGTCACACCGATCACGCCAGGCTTGTAACGGTCGAGCAGATGTGGGAACACGCCGAACCGACCGTCTTTCATCGGCACGCGTGATACGGGCATCCACGCGGCGGGCTGCGGATAGCGAATATCGACGCGTCCGCCCACGCGCTCGGCCATGCGCGCACCATCGCCGGTATTGCCTGCCGGCACGGGCGACACGTGCTCGCCGCCGCGCCGCACATGCGGATAAGCCGACGCGATGCGAGCGACATCGTGTGAGAAGCCGCCGCATGCCAGCACGACGCCACGGCGCGCGGTAATGCGCGTCTCACATCCGTTGGCGACGACTACCGCGCCCGTGACACGTCCTTTGACCGTCACGAGTTCCCTGGCTGCGCTTCCGGTGCGAATTGGAATGCCGAGATCGAGCGCGGATTTGGCGAGACGTCCAGCAAGCGCATTGCCGCTCGTGACCTGCACACCGCGCTTATAGAGCGCGAGTTCCTTGAGATGGCTCGTCAGCCGTCTCGCGACATACCACGCCGATGCAAATGATTTCGTCGCGTTGAAGAAATGCTTGAGATCCGCGCTCGACGAATTGAACATCATGCCGATGAACGTGATGGTCTGGAGCGGCGGACGCAGGCGCGCAATGTCGGCGCCGAGCGCGCGTGCATCGAACGGCTTTGCGACGACAGAGCGCCCGACATCGACACCGCCGGGCGCGTCGGGGTGATAGTCGGGATAGAGCGTCGGCATAAACTCCACCGACGTCTCCCGTTCGAAGAATTCGATCATGCGCGGGCCGTTGTCGAGAAACGCGTCGACCGCGGCCCGATCGAACATCGCGCCGGTTTCATGACGCAAATATTCAATCGCGGCTTCACGCGTATCTGCGACGCCGGTCTTTTTTGCGTGCGGATTACCGGGAATCCACAACACGCCGCCCGAAAACGCGGTCGTGCCGCCGAAATGTTCCTCCTTCTCAACGACGATCACGTCGAGCCCTTGTTTCTTCGCTGTGATGGCGGTTGAAAGACCGCCTGCACCCGAACCGATCACGAGCACATCGCAAGCGAGATCGGACGACCGTGTCACGGTAGTCATCATCGTGTCCTTTGAGCAGTAAGTAAGAGCGCGGATGCGCCCGCAGATGGGCGCGTTATGCCGCGCGTTTCGCTTCGTAACCGGGGCGCGGCACGAGGTCCATCAACATGCATTCGAAACCGCCGTCGACGGCGATCTCCGCGCCGTTCACATAAGCCGCGCGCTTGCTGGCCAGAAAGGCCGCGACTTCGGCAATATCGTTCGGCTCGCCGATGCGCCGGCTTGCCGTCATCGCGCTGCGGCGCGCTTCCACATCGCCTTGTTCGTAAAAGGCCCTGGAAAGCGGCGTGCGGATCATGCCTGGGCAAAGCGTATTGCTGCGTACGCCGCGCGGTCCCCATTCCGCGGCGATCTGCCTGGACAGCATCGCAATGCCGGCCTTGCTCGGGCTATATGCGCCACTCCATGTCTGCGGATGATGCGCAGCGATCGACGCAACGTGCACGATACAGCCCCTGTTGCGCGCGAGCATGCCGCGCCCAAACGCTTGCGCGCACAGCATGTAACCGGTGAGATTGACGGCGAGCATCGCATTCCAATCATCGAGTCCGATATCCTCGATGCCGCCCGCGCGCAGTAGTCCCGCGTTGTTGATGAGCACGTCGACATGGCCTAGTTCGCGCCCCACCTGTTCGCATGCGCGATTGACGCTCGCCGCATCGCTGATATCACAGCCCACGGCAAGCGCTCGCGTGCCGCGTGCGTGCAGCGCTTGCGCCGTCTCGTGACAGCCCGCTTCATCGCGATCCAGCAGTGCCAGGCTCGCGCCTGCATCCGCGAGCGTCGCGGCGATCGCACGGCCGATGCCGCCTGCCGCGCCCGTCACGACGCATACGCTCGATTCGAGGCCGAGCCAATGCGCCGCATTCTGATCCTTCGTCAGCTGATTAGTCATCCTTGTCTCCTGATAGCTTTATAGAAAGTCGTCTGCCGCGCTGCCGCATGACGCCTTTCCTGTGAAAAAAGTATATTCACGGCCTCGCACAAAGAATTGGACAAAGGCAGCAGACGACAGGACAATTTGTGCAAAGGAGACGGGACGTGCCAAGGAATATCCCCAACTACAACCTCTATGGCGAGTCCGCGCGCCCGCCCTGGTACGACGCATTCAACTTCGAATGGATCGCGGAGCGCAGCGCGCCGAACGACTGGCATATCGACGCGCATCGTCACGACGCGCTCTTGCAGTTTCTCTACATTCGCGGCGGCGGCAGCAACGGCGACGTGCTGATCGAAAACACTCGCATTCGCATCGAGCCGCCTTGCGTGATCGTCCTGCCCGCGCAGACTGTGCACGGCTTCAACTTCGCGCCGGATGTGGACGGCCTCGTCGTGACGGCGGCGCAGCGTTCACTCGAAGCGCTTGCGTCGATGGTCGCGCCAGCGCTCGTGCCGGTACTGCAGCGTGCCGGCGTGACACGCATCAATCCTCAGGCGGCACAAAATAGTGCGCTCATGCCGCTCGTCGAATTACTGGAAAAGGAATATCGCGCGACCGACCGCGGGCATATGGCGGCAGGCTTGCCGCTATTGATTGCACTTTTCGTGTATGTGGCGCGCTTGTGCGAGCATGCTTCGGCCGCACGCTCCACTGCCGCCGCGAGCGTATCGGCCACGGAGCGGCGCGCCGCGCAGCTAAGACGCTTCAGGGAACTCGTCGCCGCGAATTTTCGTGAACATCGGCCCGTGGACTTCTATGCGCAGAAGCTCGGCATGACCGTCGCGCAACTCGGGCGCATCTGTCGCGACGAAATCTCCAGCTCGCCGCTCGCCGTCATCAACGAGCATCTTGTGCGCGAGGCGCAAAGGGAACTCGTCTATTCGCATATGTCGGTGAAGCAGATCGCGCATGGTTTGGGCTTTGCCGACATTGCTTATTTCAGCCGGTATTTCCGCAAGCAGACGGGTGTGACGCCCACGCAATTTCAAGCAGAAGCGCACAAGGCTTTAGCGATCGATCGACGTTGTTCGGCGTAGTGCGTGCACAGTTGAGGGCGCGCTACTTCAGACGGTCCGCTTGGCAGTCTCTCAAACGATGTATGCCGTTCTCGGCGACACTACACCGCACCCATAAATTTTTCGACGCTTCTAGCGGCATCCTCGAACGACGCCTTCCCATTCAGCTTGTTGCGCAGAATAGTGAATGCCTTAGGAGCGTTTATAGCCACGACCCCAACCAGTCGATACCCGTCACGATATACACCAATGAACGGGCGAGATTCAGGCGACCCTCTAAGCATTATTACTTCGGAATCCGTGCGTCCCATCGATTGGATCCGCGCACCGTATTGATCTGACCAGAAGTACGGCATAGTCGAGAATGGAGTTGCGTTATCCCGACCCGCCAGCAGATTAAGAGCAGCATGTTTTCCCTGCTCTGCAGCAATTGTCCACTGCTCGCCGCGCATCATCGTGACGGTCCAGGCATTCGGCCACAGTGCAACGTCGCCCGCGCCGTAGACGAACTCATGGCCGGCATTCAGCGTTGCGTCACAGGCGAGGCCATTCGATAACTCAAGACCTGAGTCCGCCAGCCATTCAGTGTTCGGAACGACGCCAATGCCAATTACCACGACGTCTGCGGCAATTTCGCTACCGTTGGACAGCAGCACGGACTTCACCTTGTCCACACCTCGTAATCCGGATACCTGCACGGAGCAAGTTAGTTCTACTCCATTTTGTGCATGAATCTCGCCGAATAGTCTCCCCAAGCGGACGCCCAACGCGCGCGCGAGGGGTGCGCTCGCAGCCTCGATTATCGTAACCTTCGCACCGTTAGCGAGCGCGCTCGACGCGACTTCCGCACCGATAAATCCCGCGCCGATTACGACCACGCGCGCCCCCGACACTAGCTCGTCTCGCAACCTCAAAGCGTCGTCGAGAGTGCGTAGAGTATGGATTCCCGCGAGCGCCGTCGGAAATTCGCGCGCTCGCGCTCCGGTGGCGATGACAAGGCCGTCAAACGTGCGCTGCTCGCCATCAACTGTCAATGTCTTTGCGTTCAAGTCAAGATGATTGGCTCGTTTTCCCAGTAGCAGTTCGATGCGATTATCGGCAAACCAACACATGTCCCGGTAGTGAAGTGAGGCCGGTTCAAGCTCACGCGTCAAAATCTGCTTGGAGAGCGGCGGACGGTCGTACGGCGTGTGAGCTTCGGCACTGACGAGGAATACTTCCCCATCGAAGCCTTGTTGACGGAGCGTCTCCGTCGCCTTCAGGCCGGCGATGTTGCCTCCCACCACCATGATTCGCTTCAACATCACGTGTGCATACCCCTCGGAAATTGCTGATCTTTTATCGTCTGGCGGTCAATCTGCGGCGCGCCTCGCCGGTAGCGGTATGTCCACGTGTTACTGGGGACTCAAAGGGGGCCGAAGATCTCGGCAATCAATTGTCGGCGATGTTCGCTCCCGAAAGCTTTTTCTCGCCGAGAACGGTCAGGCAGATGCGAAACGAGATTCCGTGCGGCTATTTCTTGTGCAGTCGGGAAAGAAGGGATGAGATGCCAGGTATTGCTTTGGCCAAGCATCAAACGAATAGCGTTAGCTGTGCGCAACTATTGTCTCGTGACCAGCGCGAACCACCAGGTGGCTAATCGAAGTTTCGATCTGTTATCCGGAAGCTCGGCGCCCTCGCCTCAAGCTCTATAAATCGATTATGAGTTCCCGCGAATTCGCCCGCGATACGCAGATGATCAACGACTTGTTCAGCCGTTGTTCGTCGTCGCTCAAAACGTAGTCGCGATGATCGGCCTCTCCCGCCAGCAACACTACCTCACAGCTTCGGCATAGACCTTCCCTGCACGAAAACGGCGGACATATGCCGTGCCGCTCAAGACTGCCCAGGATCGACTCGTCCGCTTCGACATTGCACCGCACCCCTTGCCTGGCGAGGACAACAGTGAACGCGCTATCGCTGCTCGTCTGCACAGCGGACACGGGTGCTGTGAATCGCTCGAAATGCTGGCGTTGCGGCGGCAGGCCCAGCCGCTCTCCCTGCGCGGCAACCGCATCCATCAGACCGCCCGGTCCACAACAGTAGACATGCTCTGTCGGATCGAGATCGCACATCATGGGGCCCACATCGCGCGGGAGATGTACTGCTTCCTCGTCGTCGGCATAAAGGTGCACATGCCCGCCCAATAGACTGAGCTCATGCAGGTAAGCCGCATTCAAACGCGAGCGTACGCAATAGTGCAATTCCCATGGAAGCGCGTGACGCGCGCACCATCGGATCATGGCAAGTATCGGCGTGATTCCAATGCCGCCTGCAATGAACCGATGCCGCGCGGCATCCGGCGACAAGCGGAACAGCGCTCGCGGCTCGCCGATCATCAACCGGTCGCCTTCACGAAGCTTCTCGTGGACGTACGCCGATCCTCCTCGCGACAATGCGGACAGTCCGACGCCGATACAGTAGCGCGCTGTCTCGGACGCATCGTTGCACAGCGAATACTGGCGCGTCAGTCCGCCCGGCAAGTGCACGTCGACGTGCGCGCCGGGCTCGAACGGCGGCAAAAGCGCACCGTCAGCCGCGCGCAGTTCGATACCCAGGACGCCTTGCGCCTCATCTCTGAGCGCAGTGACCACGACTTCGATCATGTCAGCGCTCTCCGGTCAATTGCTGACGCGCCTCGCGCTCCTCAGCCAGTTGGCGGTCCACGACCCAACGAAATTGCGAAAGCGCCGAGTCGATTCCAAACGCTGTCATCCTGAAGGTGGGGTCGAGCGCGAGGTTCTTCTGCTGCGCAGTGATGATCTCGCGGTCTTCATCGAATGCATCGACTACGGACTGATGAATCGATCGCGTGACCTCCGGCTGATCGATAGCGAAATTGTGCGGATGACTGAAGAAGTAATGCGTGGAGTTTTCGGTTTCAGGCGTGAGGGCCTGGCAGCCGCGGAACTCGGCGGCATTGACGCGGGTGCCCTCGGGCGCCCCCGTGCCGGTCGGCGCCATGCCCGAGTCCATGCAAAGAACGGCGGGCAACGTGAAGTCGTAAATATTCCAGCGGTCCACTTTGCCCGGCCACTCTTTCACGGCGGCGGCATACCGCGGCGCATCCGTGTTAATGGTCCAACGCGTAACGCGTACACCGTTGTCGAGCCGCTCGATCTTTGGCTGCACCGTCGCATAGTCCTCGGAGCCGCCGAGCGTAGTCGGGTGGACAAACGGCAGATGCGAGAAGTCGAGCAGGTTATCGCAAATGAGCAGGTAGTTCACACCGTAGTGGATATATCCAGGCAGGCTGCGCCAGGCGGGATCGTCGAGCCAATGCGTATCGGGAATTGCATCGGGGTTGGCGAGCGCGGGATCGCCCATCCAGATCCAGATCCACCGATGCCGCTCGACAACGGGAAACGTTCTGACCTTGACGCGCGGCGGAATGCGCTGCTGCGCGGGCGCTTCGACACACGTTCCCGCGCTGTCGAACTTGAGACCGTGGTACATGCAGCGCACGCAATCACCTTCCCGCCTTCCGAGCGACAGCGGCGCTCCACGATGACAGCAGCGGTCTTCGAGCGCGACGATCTCGCCATCCGCCTTGCGATACATCACGATAGGCAGACCGGTAATGACGCGCGGAAACATGGCGCCGTCGGGTACCTCATGTGACCAGGCGGCCACGTACCACGTATTCTCGATGAGCATTGCGTGTCTCCTGACGTTTTAGCGGCGCCCCGGTGCACGAACGGGGCTACTTGACGGCAAGATAGGTTTGTCGACATCATGCGTCAAGCTAATGGCGGACATACAAGGAATGCACCACATGCATATACGAGAACTGGACCTCAACCTGCTCGTCATCTTCGACGCGCTGCTGCGGGAACGAAACGTGACCCGCGCGGCAAACGACATCGGTCTGACGCAAGGCGCAATGAGCCACGCGCTGAACCGCTTGCGCCTTTTCTTCGAGGACCCGCTGTTCATCAAGGCGCCCAATGGCATGACGCCGACGCCCAAGGCCGAACTGCTTGGAGTGACGATTACCGAGGTGATTGCAGCGCTGCGCGAAAAAGTCGTTTCGCAGGCGAAGTTCGACCCGGCGACGGCGCAGCGCACGTTCGTCCTTTCCATGACGGATATGGGCGAACTGGTTTTTCTGCCGCCGCTGATCCGGCGCCTCAGAAAGTTGGCGCCCCACTGCACGTTGCGTTCGATACAGGTCCCTCTGGAACAGATCGAAGGCCTGCTCGCTTCCGGCGAAGCGGACCTCGCGCTCGGATCGATTTATGCTGCGCCCGAAGGGCTCTTTCAGCAGCAACTGTTCATGCACACGTTTGTGACCGTAGTCAGCGCGCGCAATCGCAAGGTCGGAAAAACGCTGACTCGGGAACAGTTCGAATCGATGCCGCAAATCGCCGTTTCATTGACGGGACGAGCCAATGCGGCATACGACAGCGCGTTCGACGCCTACGGCATTAAACGAAACATCTATCTGACGACACCGCACTTCCTTGCCGTGCCCCTGCTGATCGACGCGCATCCGGATCTGATCGCAACCGTGCCGCTCGAACTCGGGACTGTTTTTTCGAGGCTCGGCACAGTGAAGATCCTGCCGACACCGGTGGCGCTTCCACCATTCGCGCTTCGGCAGCACTGGCATTCCCGCTTTCACGCAGACGCGGCCAATGTCTGGTTGCGCCACCTCATCAAGGACACTTTCGAGAATTATCCGGACGTGCCGAAGTATTAGCGGACCATGACGTTCGCTAATAAAGCACCGTTCTTACTCCTCGAAAAGGTCTGGCCCAAAGACCTCGTAATGTATCCGCGACTCGGGGACATCCATCGCGCGCAATGCATCATGCTGCAAACGCATGAACGGAATAGGCCCACAGATGTAGTAGTCCGCGTTGGGTAGAAGAATCAGTTCGCGCAGCTCGTCCAGCTTCACAAAGCCGGAGCGGTCATAGTCCCGTCCTGCGATATCGCCCGGCAGCGGGCTCTCGTAGTAGACGACCGCCTTGAAGTTCGCATACATCGCCGAAGTCTGCCTGAGCCTGTCGCGCATTGCATGCACCGCGCCATTTCGTGCGCCATGCACGAACACGACCTGTCGCTGCGGGTCCTGAATCGCGCGCTTGAGCATGCTCACCATCGGTGTCAGACCGACGCCGCCGCTGATCAACACGATCGGCGTCGTGGCATCGACGTCGATATAAAACGTGCCGTAAGGCGCGGCGAGCTTTACTTCGTCGCCAACATTTAAATGATCATGAAGCAGCGACGACACATAGCCCGGCGGCCGCGAAGCGTCGCCATGCTCGCGTTTGACGGATATGCGATAGCTGTGCCCATTCGGCATGTCGGACAGACTGTATTGGCGGATCTGCTGCAAGTGCAACGAGGGCACGTCTACGGCGACGCTAATGTACTGGCCCGGCTCGAAGTTGACGACGGGCTGCCCGTCGGACGGTTCCAGCACAAAGGACGTGATGACGCTGCTCTCCTGCCGCTTTTCCTTAACCACGAAGTTCCGCCAGCCGGTCCAGCCGCCGAGCCGTTGCGTCGAGTTCTCGCGCAGTTCGCTTTCCATCCCCATCAACAGGTCCGCGAGATTGCCGTAAGCCTGCGCCCAGGCCGAGATAATCTCGTCGTTGGCGGCGTCGCCGAGTACGTCCTTGATCGCACCTAGCAGATGCTCGCCGACGATCGGGTAATGTTCCGGCCGTACATCGAGGCTTGCATGTTTGTTGGCGATGTTTTTCAGCACGGCCGCAAGGCTGGCCGGATTTTCAATGTTTTCCGCGTAGGCATACACGGCACGGGCAAGGGCCTGCTGCTGTTGCCCCTGATCCTGATGAGCCATGTTAAATACGTTTCTCAGTTCGGGATGCGCGTCAAACAATCTCGTGTAGAAGCGCTTGATGATCGGCAATCCGTGCTCTGCCAGCACGGGTGCCGTAGCTTTTACAACGTCCTTGGTTCTCTGTGTGAGCATTTGCCTCTCCTTTCATGTGGCGCCCGAGAGCGGCCGCGCGCCGTTGGCCATGAACATGCCGAGGAAGCAAAACTCGTGACTGCGCGACGGAAGCACGCGTTCCCTCCGGGCTGCGTCTATCTCCCTGCCTGGAAAGACCAATGCGACGACTGTTGAATGCGATGCACCGCCCGCGCATCGCACCCGCCTGGCATGCAGCTGACGTGCCGATAACCAGGCCTCCCGTTGGCATCATCGCGCAGCTCACCGTTCACGGAAGCTTGCCGAGGCACGCGCCGAATTCTTCTTTCGTGAACGCACGTAACGTCTGCGTTTTGACATTGCCCGCAGAGCCGAGCGCAAAACCGAATGACATGAAGCTTTGCTCATCCGGCGCTTCCACGATAGTGACAATGTCGTATTGCCCCATCGTCCAGTAGATCTCCTTCATTTCGCAACCGAAGCTCCTGGCCATTTCCGCCGCCTGACCGGCGCGCTGCGGGCTATTTTTTATATTGCGAATGCCCTGGTCAGTGAACTGTGCAAGAACGATATAAGTCGCCATGACGTTTCCCCTTACCTCCACTCGGGACTCAGACGCGCAGGACGAACGCGAACGCTCCGCGCTCGCGCCCCTTGGTAGCCATCCGGCGCGTAACCCCAGTATAGGCAGCGGACGTAGTGATTAATCGTCGATAGCTAGTCATCAGGTACGCTAACCAGTCGGTGCCTTGGGAAAAAGCGTGTTGCGAAGAATGGTTTATGCTTTGGCTGCCGCTTCCTTGCCGGGGCGCCTTGCCGGCCAGTTGCCAGCAAGAAAGGGAGGAAGTTCTATTCTGTTCGCAACAAGTTCTTACATACCCACAAAAATGAATAACTTCGATACTGTCATCGAGATATATCTTTCGAACCTGCACTTCGGTTTCTTTATGACGCGTGCGATACGAGCCGTCGCCGATCTGTACACATTCAAGGGCCTCGTGCTCATTCCCGTGTTGTGGTGGATGTGGTTTGAACCGGGCGAGCGTTGCCAATGGCGGCGCGAAATGGTCATCGCAACAATCGCGAGCGGCCTCATGGCGCTCGTCGTGGGAAGAGCGCTGACTCATTTATTGCCATTCAGAGTGCGCCCTGTCTACAGCCCCGAACTGCATCTGCACTTTGCGACTGGTGCGACAAAGGACGCCTTGCTCACAGCATGGAGTTCGTTTCCAAGCGATCACGCGATGCTATGGATGGCGATCGCCACAGGCATCTTCTGCGTATGGCGGGGAATCGGCGTGCTGGCGCTTCTGTACACCACGCTCGTCATTTGCGTTCCGCGCGCCTATCTCGGCTTTCACTATCCAACTGATTTGCTGGTGGGTGCCGCCGTGGGAATCGCCATTGCCTATGTCATGACACGGGACGTCGTTCGTGCGCGCTTTGCGACTCCACTGTTGCGATGGATGGAACGCTACCCGGCACCGTCCGCGATGCTGGCATTTGTTCTTTGCCTCGAACTCGTCACCCAGTTCGACGAACTGCGTGAGCTCGCGAGCGGTGTACTTAAAAATTTATGAAGGGCTTCGGCGCGCTTTAACTGCCGATCGAAACGTAGAGAAGCACCATCGGCGCTTTCGATCCACCTGGCGTCGGCGCACGCAGCGGCACGCCGTACGTGCAGCGAAAATCGACAAAGCGCGACCATTGAAGGCGCACGCCCGCGCCAATGCTGACGAGAGAACCGTGACTGATTTCCGCGGGCTGATCGATACGGTTCCACACATGTCCGGCGTCGACAAACACGAAGGGCTGAAGCGCCGCGCTGTTCATGCCGAACGGCAGCGCGGGCGCGCGCAATTCCGTCTGCACATTCCAGCCCCGATCGCCTAGCACGACATATGGTTCATAACCCCGCACGCTCGTCTCTCCACCCAGGCCCATTTCTTCGCTCGGCAACAATGTGTTCGGTGTCCACTGGAACGCGCCTCGCGCCGTCAATATGAAGCCGCCGCCGAGCGCGAACGCGCGTTGTGCGGCGAGTAGGAGATACGCGTAGCGGGCGGTCGCGCCTCGCCGCGCGGCGCCGAAAGCAGGGTCGTTGTTGGCGCTGTCCAATCCGCCGGGACTTCCGACGAGCGTCGCCGACGCATGCCCTGCGCCCGCGTCGCCCGGCTTGCTGAGATCGTAGGTCAGCACGAACTGATGCATGTGCGTGTTCGAGTTGAACACCTGAAAGCCGCCGAATTCCAGATCATTGTTGCTGCGCTTGAAGTCGTAGCCGAACTGGACGAGCTGCGCGGTATCGGTCGTGGTCGGCAAACGCCAGTCGTAGCGAACGCTGATCTGCGCAGAAATGCCTGTTTGCCCATAACTGTCCGGCAGACGTGGCGTGCTTTGCGCATAGACCCCGAACAGTTCGATGCTGTCATGCCACGGCAGCGGTGCGATGTAGCTCACTGCATGCGCCGCGAAGCGCGCGCGGTTCGCGCGGCCCTCGATCTCCGGATTGCCGCTGAAGAAATCGTTGCTGGCCGTGAATTGATAAGCGATGTGCTGGTCGAGTCCGAACAGATTGCCATAGTCGATGCCCGCGAAAAAGCGATCGCGACCGAGGTCGCGCACGCCCGCGTTGTCGTATCCGGCGTTCACGCGCAATGGCAAGCGGTCGTCGGTCTGCAAGATCACGTCGGTCGAATTCGCGGTTTCGCCGGGCGCCAAGATCGCATCCACCCGCCGGTACGGATTCGCGTTGAGCACGGCCAGTCCCAGCGACACGTCCGATTGCAGAATCGGCCCGCCCGCCTCAAGCGGCATCTCGCGCTTCAGCAGCTTGTCGGAGAAGAAGCGGTTGCCGCTCGTGCGCACTTGTCCGAGGCGGAATTCGGCGACCGCGATGTGAACGACTCCCGCGCTCACGTCCTGCTCGGGCACGTAGACATCGACGAGTGGCTTGCCCGCCGCACGATAACGCTCGACAACCGCACGGCGGATTTCAGCAAGGCGGCCGAAAGTCAACGGCTTGCCGAGATCGGCGTCGAACGTGTGCAGAAAAGCTGCGTCGAGTAGGGGCAGAGCTTCGGCGGTAATGGTTTGTTGTTTAGCCGCGGCCGTTGCCGACGCGCTTGCGCCCGCGGCTTCGAACACCAGGCCTTCGAGTCTGCTCACCGCAATCTGCGCGGAATTGGCATCGGGCGGCGCGGAAGGCTGCGGCGGCGCGCTTCGCGGAGTCGGGGGCGCGGGCTGCGGGGCAACGTCGCGCCACGCTTGCGCGAAGACGGGCAAAGGCTGAACGGCCACCGCCACGCATGACGCCAGCAGCGCCCAACGCACGCGCGAGGCGCATGCCGGTTCGTCCGCGGATGAACGGCGCCGCTTAATGCGCAAGCTGCCAGCGCAAGACGGGGTGCGTCGCGGCGAACGGCATCGCCCACACGCCGTTCGGTCCGAAGTCGTAACCCGCGAAGCTGGCCGCGTCGCTCATCTGCGCGGTGCTCAGTCCGTTCGATGCCGGCAGATTGCCGCCGCTCACGGCCTGCCCTGTCGTTTCTCTGTTCCAGTAAACGTCCGGCGCAAGCGTGCCCGAGCCGAACGCGATCACACCATGCGTCGGCATGGTTCTGGTTTGGACCGCGCCTGTCGCGAACGACTGTGTGACGGTTCCATCGTTGATGCCGACAAGTCCGCCGCCATATCCCGTCGAGAAAACCGGACTGACGCTGCCCGTCGCATACGACTGCGCGATCGAACCCAGGTTGTAGCCGACGAGCCCGCCGTTTGCGTCCGAGCCCGATACCGCGGCGCTGCTCCACGAGCGCTCGACGGCGCCTTCATTGCGGCCCACTAGTCCGCCGAAAGTGGTGCCGTCCTGGAAGACTTCCATGGCCACGCCAGTCGAGTGAGCGTTCGCAATGACTCCCTGGTTCACGCCGGCGAGGAGGCCACTGCCAAAGTAGCTGGTGCTCACAGAGCTGTTCTCCACGCCGACATCGCGCAGCACGCCGGCCAGCCCGACCACGCCGAAGAGTCCCGACGAATAATCCTTGCTGAAGTCGGCGATCACGATCTTCGCATTGCGCACGTTGTGCCACATGCCGTCGAACTGGCCGGTGAAGGGCGTCGTGTGGTCGCCGATCGGCGTCAAGGTATAGCCTGTCGCGTCGACGTCGGTGCCCAGCGCATAGTTGCCCGCAAGGTCCTGCGACATGTTTTGAAGATCCGCCACGCTGTTGATGAGCTTGTAGGCGGTGATCTGCGTGAGCCGGCCGCTGCCCGGCGCGGCTGTCCATGCCGGATTGCCCAGCAACGTGCCAGCGCTGTAAGTCCCGTTCATGTCGTAAAGCGCACTGACGAGCCCCGTGCTGCCCGACCAGTCGATCACGCCATGGTTCGCGATTCCGCCGCCGTTGTCGATGCTTGCGGCATCGGCACGCAACGTCAGGTTGCCGCCGCCCCGATTGCCGATGGTCGCGCCTTCCGCGACCGTGACGTGGCGATACGCCGCGAGCGTCAATGATGCGTTCCCTTGCCAGCCGATTCCCGAGTTCACGTCGATGTCGCCGGCGATGCCGTTGGCGCCCGTCGTCTGCACATTGACCGAAGTGCCTGCGCCGAGACTCGTCGAAAGCGCACGCGCCGCGCTGTCCTCGACGGTGAAGGCCGGCGTGGCGATGTTCCATTGACCGGCGCGCACGGTGGTCCCGCCAGCCGGGAACGACAGCGTGTCCGCGCTCATGTCGACGGTGCCGCCCGCTGCCTCTATCGAGCCGCCCGGCCGCAGCGTGCCGTGTCCGGCGACCAGCCAGACGTGGCCGTCGCGCATGGCGGTACCCGTCGCGCGGATTGCTTCATGGTTGCCCGCAAGCGCGTAGATGTTACCGTCGGCGGCTTGCAGGCTGACCTGCGCCGCCTGAATCACGCCGCGATTGACGAGCGTGCCGCCGCTGCCCGTCTGCCCGGCCTGACTGTCCTGACTGGCCTGCACGAACACCTGTCTGCCCGACGACGAATCCTGTAGCAACACCTGCTGCGCGACCGCCAGTTCCGCTGTGCCGTTCGGCGCGCTGATAGTGCCCGCGTTGCCCACCCGTTGCCGCGCGATAAGGAACACGTCTCCCGCGCCGGACGCAATCGTGCCGAGATTGACGATGCTTGCAGTCGAGTTGCCCGAGAGCGTCAGCGGCCGGCCGTTCATGAAGGCGTCGGTGTCCACGGCGTCGAGCGTCGACGCGACGAACCGTCCGTTCGTCAAGACGACGCCTTTCGGTCCAACAACGATGCCTTGTGGATTGATCAGATACACGCTGCCGCTTGCCGTCAGCGTGCCGAGGATGGCCGACGGCGAGCCTCCCGTGACGCGGTTGAGTGTCGCGCCGTTGTTGTTGGCGAACACCACGCGGTTGTTGCCGCCGATCGAAAAGCTGTTCCAGTCGACGACGCCCCGGCTCGAACTCTGGTTGATCGTCAGCGTCGTGCCGTCGCCGCCGACCGATCCGCTCCCGCCGACGAAGCGTCCGCCGGCAGGCAGCGCACCCGCGGCCCGCGCGTCCATTGAAGCGACGCAGAACAGGACGGCGGCGGCAAGCGGCAGCAGCGCCGTCAGCGCTCGGCGCGCGTCGCGCGTACGTGAGCGATCTTGAACATATGATGCCGATGCAGTCCTGTTCATCACGTCTCCTGTCCCACGCAAGGGGCGCCGCATGCCTCGCTGTCATGCAACTGTGCCGCGCCGGCCCCGCTGCGCGCACGCCCGTATTATTGCAGCCGGTTTCGGGCGCACAATGATGCGACGTGACCGGGATATCGACGTATTGCGCCTAAAGGTCTGCGGAATTGGCCACGGCACTGGCGGCGAGCGCGCGCCAGGCTCTGCCGCCGGAGGCCAGCCGCAACGCCGCGCAATCCCATGGTTTCCCCAATAGCGGCAAAGCAGGCTGCACACGAGGATTGCAGCGCCGCGCACAGGCAGCGCGGCGCTTCAATCTCACTTACGATGTAATCAGGCGTCCCCTTGCAAGCGGTACAAACAGTGCGATTGATAACGCAATGAGCAACAACGATATTGCCGATCACGTCCCGGCTCTCGTCTGGACCGCGGAAGCGCGCGGGATCGTCACCTATGCCAACCTTGCCAGCCGCAAGTACCTCGGTAATCCCTTTGCGCCGAACACCACGCTGCACTGGGATCAATTCGTTCTCGAAGACGACGTCAAGAAGGTGCTCGATGCATGGCGCAGCGCGCTGACCGTCGGGGAAAGCGTGAAGGTCAACGCCCGCCTCAAGCGGTTCGACGGCAAATACCGCTGGCATAAGCTACGCCTACAGCCGATCTTCGACGAGGCGCGCGTTCTCTCCGGCGCATGCGGCATCGCAATGGACATCGACGACTTCGTGAAGGCCGGCGAAGCCTACGAGATCGGCGAACGACGGCTGCGCTTCGCGCTCGACGCGGCGCGCGTCGGCGCATGGGAATGGGACATGGGCAGCCGCACAGCGCGCATCAGCGCTCAACTGGCGCAGATTTACGGCCTCGATCCGCAGCAGGCAGAAGTGCCGTTGCAATGGCTCTTCGACAGAATCCCCGAAAGCCATCGAGCCTGGTTCGCGCGCGAACTGACCGGCCGCTTGCACGAGTGCGTGCCCTTTGAGCTGGATTTTCCTATCGAGCTGGAAGACGGACGGCGCTTATGGCTACGAACCCGTGGCGAAACCGACTGCGGGACCGGCTCGGAAATCGAACGTGTATTCGGCGTGACGTACGACATCACCGAACAGCACGATGCGCAGACCGAACGCGAACGCAGCGAACAGCGTTATCGCGCGCTCGTCGAAGCGAGTTCCGAACTGACATGGATTGCGGATGCGGCGGGCCATACAAATCAGCTCGGCAACTGGCAGTCGTTCGCGCCGCAGGGCGGCCTGGATGCGGGCGGCGAATGGCTCGACCTCGTCCATCCCGACGATCAGGACAGTGCGCGCGAGAAGTGGTCGAAAATCGTCAGGGCGCAAGTGCCAGGCTCGATGACTTTCCGGCTTCGCCGGCGAGACGGCAGTTGGCGGACGATGGTTGCACGAGCCGCGCCATTGCACGACGACGACGGCACCTTGCGGGAATGGTTCTGCATGGCGACCGACGTGACCGCCGAACGCGCCGCCGCGGCCGCGCTCGAGGAGCGCAACCTGCGTCTTCAGGTCGCCATGCGCGCCGCGAGAATGACGATCGGTTATCTGTCGCTCGATTCATGGACTGCCTGCTGGGACAGTGAGGACGCGGTGCCCGGCGTGCAAGCCGCGCCGACCGCGTTGCGCTATGACGCGGCGCTTCACCGCGTGCACCCGGAGGACCGCGCGGTGGTAGACGCCGCGATGCGCCGCGTCGCGCTCACGGGTGAATTCGACAAGCCGCTCGAATTTCGCATCGTCATGGGTGACAGGGAAAGCTGGCTGCAAAGCCAGGCCGTGCTGCAGCGCGACGACAACGGCAAGCCGTGGCGCGTCATTGCGAGCGCGGTGGATATCACGCAGCGCAAGACGCTGGAACTCGCATTGCGCGAAACCGACCGCCGCAAAGACGAATTCCTCGCCATGCTCGCGCACGAGCTGCGCAACCCGCTTGCGCCGATGCGCAATGCAATCGCGCTACTGCGCCGGGAGAAGGAGGCAGGCATGAGGTCCGGCGAGCTGGTCGGCATGCTGAGCCGGCAAGTCGATCACATGGCGCGGCTCGTCGACGACCTGCTCGAAGTGTCGCGCATCACGCATGGCCGCATCATGCTTCGCCGTGAGCCGCTGCTGCTCGGCACCGCGGTATATGGCGCGCTGGAAACGGTGTCGTCGATGGCGACTTCGCGCGGCCAGCACCTCACCGTGCGACTGCCGCCCGCACCCGTGTGGTTGCACGCGGACGCGCTGCGTCTCTCGCAGATTCTCGTCAACGTATTGAACAACGCGTGCAAGTACACCGACCCAGGCGGCAACGTGTGCGTGACCGCGCTTGCCGACGAACGGTTCGCGACCGTCACCATTGAAGACAACGGCAGCGGCATTTCCGCCGATCTTCTGCCGCATATCTTCGACCTGTTCGCGCAAGGCGAGCGCACGCTCGACCGGGCGCACGGCGGCCTCGGCATTGGCTTGTCGCTGGTGAAGAAGCTTGTCGAATTGCATGGCGGGTCCATCGACATCACAAGTCCCGGGCCCGGCCGCGGCGCAACGGTTTCGATCAGGCTGCCGCTGGCTGTTCCGCCCGAAACGCCACCGACATTGCATGAAGCGCCGCCCGCGGCGGGACCGTCGCATGCTGAGCGTGCTTCGCTGCATGTGCTGATCGTCGACGACAACAAGGACGCCGCCGACTCGCTCGCGCTGCTTTGCGAAAGCGAGGGCTATCACGTCGATGTCGCGTACCGCGCCGACGACGCGCTGGCGAAAGCCGAGGCCGAGCCCGTGGATGCCGCGTTGCTCGACATCGGCCTGCCGGATACGGACGGCTACGAGTTGGCCAGAATGATTCGCCTCAAGGGCGAGCCGAGACCCATGCTGATCGCGGTGACGGGTTATGGCCAGGCCGACGACCATCTGCGCGTCCAGGCGGCGGGCTTCGATCATCATCTCGTCAAGCCGGTCGACATCGAATATCTGATGTCGCTGCTGGCCGAATTGTCGCCAGCTGCCGCGTCGCCGCACGCGGAGTGAAGCGCAACGGCGCCGCGATGATGGTGTCGGCACCGCGCGTGTGAGAGCAAAACGTTCTGCCATCACTTTCCGTCGCCGGGTTGATTGAATCTGTGCGACTGCGACGGTATGCTTTCTTCCTGGTGACGAATGGTTTACCAACAGACATCCGAGCCGGGGAGAATCACGAGATGCGACGCATAGCTGTCCGAAACTCAACCATTCATGGAAAGGGAGTGTTTGCGCTACGGCAGATCGCTGCCGGAGAGCGGATCATCGAATACAAGGGCGAACTGACCGGCTGGCGACGCGCGGCGGCCCGGCAGCAGTCGCAAGCGGGCCACACGTTCGTATTCGGTCTTTCGGACGGGCGCGTGATCGACGGCAGCCGACACGGCAACAGCGCACGTTTCCTGAACCACGCATGCGTCCCGAACTGTGAAGCGATCGAAGCCGGGAATCGTGTGTTCATTTACGCGCTCAGAGACATTCTGCCCGGCGACGAGCTGTTTATCGACTATGGTCTTTCAGTCGACGGCGAAGTGGATGAGGATATTCGCGCTCACTATGCGTGTCACTGCGGCGCCGCGGAATGCCGGCAGTCGATGATCGCCGATGGTGCAAGCGATGAAGAGTGCGCCGTTTAGCGGGGTTTCGAACAATAAGGCGTCGCATCGAGCACGTCGATAGAACCCGCCCACGGGCGTCAGCTTGCCCATTTTCTCGCTTGGAATACGACGGTGGTCAGCGCGTGCGCCGCCTTAATGCGCCGAGCCGGCCAAGTCGCTCGCGGTGTGGCGAACGCGTTCGGTCCGCGCCAACTCGATCCGGCATTTGCCGGCTCTTTTCGCGCGGTAAAGCATCGTGTCGGCGCCGGCCAGCGCGTCGCCCAGACTCTGTGCAAGAGCACATTCGTTGATGCCGGCGCTGAACGCATACGCCAATTTGCCGCTCCCAGCCGGCGACGGGCACGTGACCGCGGCGAGCATTTCACCGACGATTTCCGCCGCGTCCGCCGCCGACGTATGCGGAAAAAGTATCGCGAACTCTTCGCCGCCCAGCCGACCGAACACATCGCCGCGCCGAATGTGCTGATGCACTTCGGCGCCGAAGCCGGCCAGAACGCGGTCGCCGGCAGCGTGCCCATGTCTATCGTTGATGGTTTTGAAATCGTCGATGTCGATGATCGCAACGCATAGTTCGGCGTGCGCGGCACGTGCCGTTTGCAAAAGCGCCTCGCCGCGAGTCATGAACGCGCGCCTGACCAATGCGCCGGTCAAGTCGTCGAAAGTGGCGAGGTGCTCGACCTGCTGCATCATCCGGTCGTTGGCCAGCATCACGAGCCCGATCGACAGAATCGGCAACGAAAGAATGCTGATGCCGAGAAAGCCGAGATCCGGCGTTTGGTGGTGTTGCCACTTCATCGAAGGGTCGGCGAAAAAAGCGTTGAGTAGGCCCCGTGCGAAATAGACGATGCCACCGACAAGCGCCGCGCCAAACACCAGCCAATGACCGTATTGCCGCCGGTCGCACACACGCGAGTTCCAGATCGTCCAACCTACGGCAATGCGGGCATACGCAAGCGCAAACGACATGATCGCGGCTCTGGCACTGACGTCCGGCGACAGCCATGTCCAGTAGACAACGGCACACACGCACAGGCCCAAGGCGACGTGCTCATAGTTTTTTGACGGCGGCTTACTGACGAATGCGCGGCACCCTTGCAACATGAGCCATGCGCCGGCAAGCACGAACATGCACGACGCCAGCATCGCACCGGTGGAAGGACGAGCGTGCGCGAGGAAAAGTACGCCCGATGCGGCGGCGAACAGGCAATGCGCGGCAAGCCAGCGACGCAATCCGGCGACCCTATACCGTGCAAGGTAGCCCAGCACGGCCGCGCTGGAAAGGCATGACACGAATACGGTGGCAAGCAGCGCAAGAGAGCTGGACATGGTCTTTTGGCGTTATTGTTGGCGCGAACATGCGGCCTTTATGTAGCTATAGCGTCCGTTGGCAAAGCCCCCGTACGGACAAACTCCTTGGTGCCGTCGCACTATGTTAATTCGCGCGCGGCATCGCGAACAGTACGCGCGAATCGCATACGGTCCCCACGCTATCGTTCCTTCCTTCGACGAAACGCCCACCATGCGGTCAGTCCTGTGAAGCATGCAACGAGCACCACCATCACCCAGAATCCGTGACGGTTTTCGGCAAACGGAATGCCGCCCACGTTCATACCGAAGAAGCCCGCGACGATGTTGATCGGCATTGCGAGAACCGTGACGAGAGTCAGCGTGAACAGCGTGCGGGTGTTCTGCTCTTCCAGCCGCGAAATAATCTCTTCCTGCAACAGCCTGACACGTTCGATGAGACCCGCCATGTCCGAGAGCACTACGGAGAACTCTTCCGTCGACTCGCGCAAATCCTGCACGTCTTCCTGTTGAAGCCAGCGAGGCGGTCTTGCCAGCAAGCGGAAGATCGCGCCCGGTTCCGGTGCGAGCATCCGCTGCAAACGCGTCAGCATGCGTCGCATCGCGCCGAGGTCGAGCCGGTTTTGGGTCGGACGCTGCGAGAGAAAGCGGTCCTCGATACGGTCCACATCGGCGCTCGTGCGGCGGACAATCTGTATCAGCAGATCGGCCTGGTCGCGCATCAGGTGAACCAGCAGTTCTGCCGGCGAGCGGAAAATTTCCCCTTCTTTCACCGATGCGCGCAGCCGGTCCACCGAACGCAGCGGCTTCAAACGCGCCGTCACAATGATCCGCTGATGCGCGTAAATCCATAACGTCGCAATCTCGGACGGTGTGAACTCGAGATTGAACATCACGTCGTTGACCACGGCGCGCAGCGCGCCGTCCGCCTGCTCGATGCGCGTCGAATGCGAGCCTTCGCGCAATGCGTCGAAGAACGTCTCGGGCAAGTCGAGCTGCGCTCTCATCCAGCGCTCGCTCGCGCTATGCGCGAGATTGAAATGGAGCCACAGAAATTCGTCGGCTTGCGTGGCGGTGCCGGCGCTTTGCCGCGCATGCAGCCACTCGAGCGCGTCATCGGCGGAAATGGGCCGGCCCGGCTGCGTGGGCGAAAAAATAAAGCCGCACACGATGCCGGACGAATCCGAGCCATAGGTTTGCATCAGCAGTTCAGATTTCATAAGTCTTTCAGTGCTTGCTTCCGCTTCCGATTTATCACACCCCGCAATTTACCAGCCGAAGATGAACTCGCGATGGCCGCCATTATGAGGTCACGCGAACGTCGTATTGGTGCAATGACCGCCGGTACCCGGCAATTCCCCATTGAGCGACTGCTTCATAGCCAATTTCAATCATGCGCAAACCTTTGCGCCCGAAGTGCAAGGGCTAACCGCCCTACTGCAACGGGTGGGCGGGCCGTTATCGCGTTTAGCACCGGCGCAAACTGGTTTCGATCGCGTGCTGCTGATCCCCGGCATTTTTCCGGGCATCCAAAGCCCTTGAATAGTCTTCGGGCAAAAGTGGCGACTGGAGCAAAAATCATGAATTTCAATAACCTGTCGGAAAAGGCAAAACTGACTGTCGCGTTCGGTTCGCTCGCGGTCGTCGTATTGATTGTCTCCGCCATATCGCTGAACGCGCTCAACGACGAGAACCAACGTTTTGCCAGCTTCGTCAGCGGCATCAATGCGCGCGCGCAAATGGCCGAATCGGTGCGAGCCGCCGTCGACGACCGCGCGATGGCGGTGCGCAATCTCGTGCTGGTTTCGTCGCCTGCCGACATCGAGCTTGAAAAAGCCGCCGTGCTCGACGCGGAGAAGCGAGTGGAGAGCAGCCTGGAAAAATTCAATGCGATGGTCGCGAGCGCCCAGGACATGAGCGATCACGCGCGTACTCTCGCGGGCGAGATATCGCGTATCGAACAGCTCTATCGACCGGTCGCGCTGGAGATCGACGGGCTGGCCGCGAGTGGGCAACGCGATGCGGCGATCGCGGCAATCGCCAGCAAATGCCGGCCGTTGCTGACTGCATTGATCAAGGCGACCAACGCATATGTGGACGTGACACATGAACGCGCCATGCAGATGGCGCAGGCGTCGAAAGAGCAGTTCGCACATCAGCGCAATTTGCTGATCGCCTTCTGTTTTGGCGCGATCGCGCTGGCAGTCGCGGCCGGGATCATCATTACGCGCGGCTTGCTGCGTGCGCTCGGCGCCGAACCCGTCGCGCTCGCGGAAGTAACACGGCGCGTCGCCGAAGGCGACCTGCGCTCCGTTCCCGGCGCGAGCAACGCGCCAGCGGGCAGCGTGCTTGCATCGATGGTTGAGATGCAGTCGAGCCTCGTCCGCCTGATCGGCAATGTCCGCAATGCGGCGGACAGCATCGCGACCGGCTCCAGCGAAATCGCGTCGGGCAACGTCGATCTGTCGTCGCGCACCGAACAGCAGGCTTCATCCCTTCAGGAAACCGCATCGAGCATGGAAGAGCTGACCGCTACCGTGAAGCAGAACGCTGAGAACGCGCAGCAGGCGAGCACCCTGTCGGCGAATGCATCGGAAGTGGCAATGAAGGGCAACGGCGTGGTCGGCGAAATGGTGGGGACCATGAGCGAGATCAGCGCGAACTCGACACGAATCGCCGAAATCACCGGGATGATCGAAGGCATTGCGTTCCAGACTAATATCCTGGCGCTCAATGCGGCCGTCGAGGCGGCGCGCGCAGGCGAACAGGGCCGTGGCTTCGCGGTGGTCGCAAGCGAGGTGCGCAGTCTCGCGCAGCGCTCGTCCAGCGCGGCAAAAGAGATCAAGGATCTGATCAACACGTCTGTGCAGAAGATTCATGACGGCTCGTCGTTGGCGGACAAAGCGGGAATGACGATGGCCGAAGTCACGCAGGCCGTCGCGCGCGTGACCGACATCATGGGAGAAATCGCGGCGGCGTCGGCAGAACAGAGTCGCGGCATCGAACAGGTCAATCTGGCGATCACACAGATGGACGAGGTCACGCAACAAAACGCGGCGCTGGTGGAAGAAGCAGCGGCCGCGTCGAAGTCGCTCGAAGATCAGGGCCGACAGTTGAATCAATCGGTGTCGTTCTTCCGCCTGGACGGCACTGCGATTTCGGCGCCGCAGGTTTCGTCCGTTGCAAAATCTGCGGTGCCGCGTGCGCGAACCGCCTCTGTCAGCAAAGCAGGCGGCGTGGCTGGCAAACGCGCTGCGGCGCGGGCCTTGCGCCCCACAGCGGCCGCAACGGCGGCAAGGGTCGCAACGGCGGCAACGGGGACGGACGGCTGGGATACGTTTTAAACATCTTCAAACCTTTCTAAACGCCTTTAAAGCGCTTTCAAATGCAAACGGAGACGGCCTCAGTGCCGTCTGCCTTTCGCTAGCTGGACACGTATTCATTGCCGTTGATGCGCGCTTGCCGCCTTCGCGTCGATGACATGCAGGTCGTCACGCAGATTCGGGTAGATGCCGAAGATAAACGCCATATACAGCAGACCCGCGAACAGACCGGCAAGCGTGCCCCACGTATCGCGGGCGACGGCTCCACGCCAGAAATGAAGCGGAACGCCAATCAGCAGATACGCCGCGGCGAACACGAGCGCGACCATTAGCGCAGGCGGTGCGCTGAGTGCGAAGAAATCCGCCACCGCGAGGATGATCTCGGTTTTGCTTGTCATGCCGTCCGCTTTTTCAAATGACGCTTCGACACGCTGATGTCTCGCGAGCTGTCTACCAGGTGCGGTGCAGTTCGTCGCGGTTAGAGGTCCGTGGTCAGATTAAGCCATAAACAAACCGGACGTTCTGTTTACTTGTGTTTACGACGGTGCTACGATCGCTTCCGAATCGGGCACTTGCGTGTCGTCAGCGGCGATTCGCCGGAAAACACACGGCATAGCACGCTGAATGCGACCTCGCGGCGTCGGGTGGTTTGCGCCGCTCGGCTTTGTCGTGTTTGAACAGGGGAATGGCCGCTCAGAACACAGTCCCGGTCGCGTCCGGATTCGCCTGCCCGGCCATGGGTCAAATGCTACGGCAAGGCCCGTTTCTAAAACAAACCGTACGTTCGGTCTTTAATAGCCAGATCGTGTTCGCTTGCAATGCACGGTGGACAACTTCCGCGCGGCGAACCGCGCGTCATCCGAAATGGAGCTTTGAATGAACAGGTTTAGCAACGCCCATACACTCGCAGTTGCAACGCTCTGCATGGCTTTGGTGGGATGTTCGAGCGTCCAGCCGGTCGCGTATTCCGGACTCGCGTCGTCCTCGGAATTGAAGACCGAGCCGCAAAACAGCTCGGTCCGCATGCCGTATCGCTATGCGACGCAAGTGGACTGGCGCCGATACAAACGGATCGTTATTGATCCGGTCGCGATCTATCGCGGCGCCGACGATCAGTTCGGCGACATGGGCGATCAGGACAAAACCACGCTCGCTAACTACGCGCAATCCGCGTTCGCAAAGAAGCTCGGAAAGCGCTTTGAAGTCGCGAGCGATTCGGGCGCGAGCACGTTGCGGTTGAAGGTGACATTGACGGGCGCCGGCACGACGACGCCGGTCCTCGGCCCGTTCACTCACTTCGATATTGGCGGCAATCTGTACAACGGCGTGCAGGCGATTCGCGGCCGTGAAGCCGCGTTTTCCGGTTACGTGATCTATGCGGTGGAACTGCGCGACGCGTCGACTAACCAGCTTCTTCAGGCTTATGTCACGAAGCAGTATCCGAATGCGATGAATCTCGCGGCCGCCTTTGGATCGCTGGGTGCGGCAAAGACCGGCATCGATAAAGGCGCCGACGAGCTTGCAGAGCAATTCAAATAGCCTTCTCGCCCCACGAGCGGATTGCACGCACGCGGACTCGCTCTTCGAGACCACGCGCAATTGATCGGATGCCGATGATGAATGAAACCAGATTGATTGCCTGTCCCGAATGCGACCTGCTTCAGTCCAGACCGCCCCGCAGCCGCCGCGGCGCCACGAAGTGTGGACGCTGCGGCGCGACCCTTTCCCAGCGCGCGTCCGCGACCCGCGACCTGACACTCGCGCTCAGCCTGGCGGCTACGGTGCTGTTTGTCGTCGCCAACTGCTTTCCGATTGTCGGCGTGTGGGTTAATGGAGCACTCGTCGAAACCACGCTTGTCAACGCGGCTTTGTCGCTTTACGCCGATGGTATGTGGCCGATTGCGGGCCTTGTGTTCGTCACGACATTCCTCATGCCCGCGCTGAACATGGCGGCCATGATCTATCTGCTTTTGCCGTTGTATTTCGGCCGCTCTCCGCCGGGGCCGCAACTCGTTCTGCGCCTGCTTCGCCACTTCGCACCGTGGGGAATGATAGAAGTGTTCATGCTTGCGTTGCTCGTCGCGATCGTCAAACTTCAGCATGTGGCGACCGTAATGCCCGGCATCGGACTATGGGCGTTGGGCGCCGTCATGGTGCTGCTCGCAATAGTGGCCGTTATCTTCGATCCGCTCGATCTATGGGCGCATATCGACCGCGCTCGGCCTGAAGCTTGGCCTGAAGGTCGGCCTGAAGCTCGGCCCGAGGTTCATCTCGATGTCGCTTGGATCGCCACCGCGAGCGAGCGATTCCGCACCGCGGCTCGCGCAGGTCTCTATCGTTGCAACGGCTGCGGGCTGCTTGCAAGGCCGCTGTTGCAAAGCCAAGCTGGGAGCTGTCCGCGTTGCAACTCGAGCCTGCATCCACGCAAACACAACAGTTTGACTCGCACGTGGGCATTCATTCTCGCCGCGACCGTTCTTTATATTCCGTCGCTTCTTCTGCCGATCATGGTTACGGGCACATTGTTCAACGCGCAGTCCGACACGATTCTGAGTGGCGTTGTTTATCTCTGGTCCTCGGGATCGTGGTTGCTTGCGGCGATTGTCTTCATGGCGAGCATTGTGGTGCCGATGCTCAAGGTGTTGTCGCTGACTTATCTCGCTTGCAGTACTCAATTGCGTTCGCCATCGGTACCGACCAGGCGAACGCGTCTTTATCGGCTCATCGAGCTTATCGGCCGATGGTCGATGCTCGATATCTACGTCATCACCATTCTCGTCGCCGTCGTGCAATTCGACTCAGTTGCAACGATAGATGCGGGGCCTGGCGCAATTGCATTCGGCGGGGTAGTCGTGCTGACGATGTTCGCCACGCTCTCGTTCGATCCACGACTGATATGGGACGCAGTGGAGACAGAAGTTGAATAAACCCGCTGGACAAAGAGACGACTCAGGCACGCCTTCTTTTCCACTCGCCGTCGACATCAAGCGCCCGCGGTGGGCCGTGCAACTCGTGTGGTGTGTGCCGCTTATCGCCGTACTGATAACCGGCTGGCTGGCGGTTCAGCCTTTCATGCAACGTGGGCCGACCATTACGATCAGCTTTGCGACAGGCGACGGCATCGAGGCCGGCAAAACAAAAATCAAGTTCAAGAACGTAGACATTGGGATCATCAAAAGTCTCTCGCTTTCCGATGACCATAAGACCGTGCTCGCCAGCGCGGAAATGTCGCGCAGCGCCACCAACATGCTCGTTGACGACACCCGTTTCTGGGTCGTTCGCCCGCGCATTGCAGGCGGTACTGTCTCGGGCATCAGCACACTGATTTCGGGCTCGCACATTGGAATGGACGCCGGTGCATCCCGAACGGCGCGGCGCGACTTTGCCGGTCTTGAGTCGCCGCCCGTGTTCGCCTCCGGCACGCCTGGACGAGAGTTCCTGCTCAGAAGCGCGAACATCGGCTCGCTCTATATCGGCTCGCCCGTCTTCTTTCGACGCCTTCAGGTCGGTCAGATCGTGTCATATGCACTGGATGCCGACGGCGCGGGAATGACGATTCATATCTTCGTCAATGCGCCCTACGACAAATACGTCACGAACGACACGAGGTTCTGGCAGGCCAGCGGCGTTGATGTGACGCTCGATACGAGCGGCGTCAAGGTGAATACCGAGTCGCTGGTGTCGGTACTGATCGGCGGACTTGCATTCGAGGATTCGCCACAAGCCACTGACAAAACACCGGCCAAGGCGCGGCATTCGTATCGGCTATTCTCCGACCGCACCGAGGCGATGAAAACGCACGACGCGATCGTCGATCAATATGTGCTGAATTTCAAGGAGTCGGTGCGCGGTTTGACCGTGGGTGCGCCGGTCGATTTTCGCGGAATCGTGATCGGTGAAGTGACTGCGATTCGCACGCACTTCGATCCGGTTACCAAGGAATTCAGCATTCCGGTCCACGTCAGCATTTTTCCGGAGCGTCTGATTTCGACTGACGACAGAAAAACGAGCGCGGAGCGTGTTCCATCCGAACGAAAACTCATGGCGGACTACCTTGTATCGACGGGAATGCGCGCGCAATTGCGGACCGCGAGTCTGCTTACCGGCCAACTCTACGTCGCGATCGACTTCTTTCCGAACGCGCCCAAAGCGGTGATGAACTGGAGTAACGAACATCCCGAATTGCCCACGGTGCCGGGCAATCTACAGGGCTTGCAGGATTCCATTACGACGCTGGTGGCGAGGCTGAACGCGATCCCGTTCGAAGGCATCAGCAAGGATCTGCGCAAAACGCTCAATGACGCAGATGCGCTGCTGAATACGGTTAACACCGATCTCGCTCCCGACACCAAAGCAACGCTGGCCGCGGCGCGCGAGGCGCTCACGTCCGCGAATCGCGCGCTGCAAAGCGACTCGCCATTGCAACAAAGCACTACCGATACGATGCGGGAATTGTCGCGAGCTGCAGTGTCGATCCGCTCGTTAGCGGAGTACCTCGAGCGCCATCCAGAATCGCTGATTCGCGGCAAGACGGGAGACAAATGATGCGCCGGTTCCATTTGTTGGCTTTAACGGCTATGGTGCCGGCACTCTTAGCAGGATGCGCAACGTCGCCCAGTCCGACGCTCTATACGTTGACCGCGGTGGAGGGCGCCGCGCAGGAGCAGAAGAGCGTCCGTCCGGGCGCAATCGAAATCGCAATGGGTGCTGTCACGGTCCCCGAGTTGGTCGACAGGCGACGACCCAAGGCATGACTCTCGTCGCCGCCTGGTCCGTGCGCTCGGCTACGAGGACGGTCAACGGACGCACGACAGCCCGCGAGTTAATGCACGATGAGTCCGGCTATGACGCGATCATGATGGCCCACAGTCGTGCATTGGCACGTTTGGCAGATGACATTGCCGCAGCAACACGCTCTATGACCGAGTAGCAGCTTGCGTCGTTTCTCTGCGGGCGCAACCAGGGACGCGCTAGCGCCCATGCCTGACTTAAAGTAGAACAACACGTTCGAAAAAAACGACGAAACCCCGCAGGCGCCAAGAGACAGTAAGCCCCTCACCGTTTCGCAGCAGTCACCAATTGCAGCGGCGTCTCTATGGTTCTCGACAACTCGCTCTGCTTCCTCTGTTCGGTTACCGCTTTCAACGCGACATCCATGCCGAACACGGCCTGCCGCTCGGCAAACTGATTGACCGTGGCAAGCACGTGGCCATCCGCGATCAATGGTTTGATTGCGTCAATGGCGTTATAGCCCGTGATATAGACGCCGCCGGTTCGGCCCGCATCACGAACGGCATCCGCTGCGCCCATTGCCATGTTGTCGTTCGCGCACAGCAGCCCGCGAATCTGCGGATACTGACCCAGCATTTTCGATGCGACGTCGCGGCCTTTGCCGTACTCCCAATCTCCGTTCTGGGTCGCGACCACGTCCATGCCCGCCGCGTTCATTGCCTCCCTGTAACCCGCTGTGCGTTGCTGTGCATTGCGATCCGCGCGAGTGCCCTCGATGATTCCCACCTGGTCGCCCGCCTTGAGCCGCTCCGCGAGATAGTTCGCCACCAGCGTCGCGCCCTTGCGATTATTCGGGCCCACGAACGGCACTGAAATCTTCGCAGCGTCCTGCAATGCGTCGTCGAGCGGATTGTCGATACTGACCACGATCATGCCCGCCTTGATCGCGCGCGCGACGACCGACGTCAGCGCTTTCGAGCCGGACGGCGCAATCACGATCGCGTTCACCTTCGCCTTGATCATGTCCTCGACGATGCGGATCTGCCCGGCCGTATCGGTCTCGGTCGTGGTTCCGCGAACCGTCAGCGCAAATTGCGACGCGTAATGCTGCTGGTAGTTCTTCGCGGCGTTGGCCATCGCGATGGTAAACGGATCGCCAAGCGACTTCAGCACAAGCGCGATCTTCGGCGGGCCTTGCACGATTGCCGCGCCGGCCGCACGCGTGAGACCGGCCGCAGCCAGTGCACCGGCGATCAACACGCGGCGGCGCATGCTCTGCGTCATGGTTCCTCTCCTTCGTGGCAGCGCTCGTGAATGGAACGAACGCCAACGAATGAACGCGGACTGGCTCGCCCGCAAAGGGCTCGCGTGGTCGACATCAGCGAGCCTTCAGCGCGAACAGATCCGATGCGATCTGCTCGAACAGTGGCCGGCTTTGAACGTCTTCGCTCAGACAACTATCCTTCAGCTTCACCAGCTTTTCGGCGACGCTGGATTGGTCAGCCGAAGCGGGCCTGACGGACCGGCCGCAACGGTCGATCAGTTCCTCAAGCAGACAACCATACGCCCGCACCTCCAGGCGTTCAAGCGCATCGCTCAAACCGGGGCTGTCCGCCGAATAGAAAGACGCGGCGCCGAAGTCCCCTAACAATACACGTGCCCGGCCATCGTGCAGAATGTTGTGCGCGTATAGATCGCCGTGCATGACGCCGCGTCGATGCAAGTGACACGCGGCCGATGCAATGCCGTACGCCATGTCCACAACATCGGCCGTATCGAAACGCGCGTTTGCATCGTAGACATCTCGCGTACACGACTCGAAACTGGGCGGCCCCGCCAGATTGCGGAATTGCGGCTCGATCAGTTCCATCACGAGGCCGTGTGTGTTCGCCGGATGGTCCTTCACTTTTCCGGCCACTGAAATCAGGTTCGCGTGATCGCCGGCTCGAATGCAGGCCGCCATTTCACAGTCGGGCAAACCATCGCTCGTGACGGCGCCTTTGAACAGTTTGACCGCGACGGGCCGCGACGCGCCGCCATGCTCGGATACTTTCGCCCGATAGATAACGCCCGAGGCGCCTTCGCCCAGTTGCTGCTGCAGGCACAGATCGTCCCAGTGGATGTCGGCGATGGGCGTATCGACCCATGCAGCGGCTTCCAATGCTTCGCTAAATGGATTGCCCGCGTAGGCGAGCCATGCGAGCCGCGGCATACGAAGCAACCATGCAGGCAATTCGCCGAGCTGATTCGCGGCAAGCCGCAGCAATTCGAGCCGCGAACAGGCGGCCAGCTCATCGGGAAGAAACCGCAGACGATTACCCGCCAGCATCAGCTTCTGCAATTGAGTACAGCAGCCAATTTCCGGCGGCAGCGCATCGACTTCATTGTCAGTGAGGATCAGCCAACGCAGTTGAGGCGGCAATGCATTGCCGGCGACTCTGTGGATTCGATTGGCCTTGAAGCCGACCATGCTCAATTGCGGACACTGCCCGAGTACTTCCGGCAACTCGGTGAACGGGTTATTGGACGCGAACATAATGCGCAATTTGCGTAGCCGCGCGAAGTCGTCGGGCAACGCAGAGAGTGCATTGCCCGATAGATCGAGCATTTCGAGCGAGTCGGCGAGATCGAAAATCTCGCGCGGGAATTCGGTCAGTCCGCACGCGAGTTTAAGATGACGTGCACCCGATAGCTGTCCGGCTCGCAGTTGCTCAAGTGTCGTTGTCACAGTGGTAGAAATATCCGGTGGCCGGCGCAAGTCGTGCGCGAAGGTGTCAATTCTACTGAGTCGCGCGGTGAAGCGCTTCTTGCAGCGTGAAGCTGTGCCGTTAGCCGGAATTGCTCACCGTCTCGCGCACCTATCCTTCATACTTGACGACGAAATAAACAGCAAGATTCGAAGCGCCGCCTGCAAGCGCAAAGTCCACACTCTGTTCATCGCCAAGCGCCGAGCGCGCGGCATTCATGGATTGGCAGACTCGCTTTGCCGTAACACCGCGCCTCACTTCAATTCGCAGGAGCAGACAAGTGACTTACGCATACACGCTGATGGATTCCCCGGTCGGCAAGCTAAAACTCGTTGCCAACGGCGAACGATTGACCGCCATTTTGTGGGAGAACGATAGGCCAAACCGGGTGCGTCTTGCAGACTTAATGCAAGCCGATGATCGACCCATCCTGATCGAAGCCGAGCGTCAGTTGAATGAATATTTCGCGGGCAAGCGACAGACTTTCGACCTCGCACTCGACTTTCAGGGCACTGCGTTTCAGAAGAAGGTGTGGGCCGCGCTGTTGACGATTCCATTCGGCCAGACTCGCACTTACGCGCAAATCGCCGTACAGATCGGCAATATCAAAGCAGTGCGGGCAGTCGGCGCGGCGAACGGCAGGAATCCCATTTCGATCGTGGCGCCGTGTCATCGCGTGATCGGCGCATCCGGCGACCTGACCGGCTTCGCGGGTGGCCTCGCGAACAAGATGCTGCTGCTCTCGCTCGAAGCGGGGCAAACTTCATTGGCAGCGGCTGCGGACAAGCCAACGCAAGGAGCCACAGACGCGGCCAACGTCGATGCAAAACGCGCACGCCCCGCGCCTGCTCGCGGAATGCAAAGCTCGTTGTTCGGCAATTGATGCAGTTAGCCGCGTGATGTGAAGCGACAAGCCAGCACGCACGCTCAGAAGTTCGCGAAGAATGCTCGCGCGGCAACCATGCATGAGCCCGCGACCAACCCTCCGTGATAGGACCGCAACACCGCGGACGCCCCACCGTCTGCTGCGCCGCCGGCAACGGCCTCGCTCGCAACCGCAGCCTTCGCGTTGGCAAAGCCCTGCTTGACCGGCGCGAACGGATCGTCAGGACCCGTCACAGGCGAGTCGACATCCAGCACCGAAGTCAGTCCCGCAGGCGCTTTCGCGTTCAGCCAGTAGGTCTGCTCAATCCGCGCGTTGAAGAAGAACACCATCGGGTCTGAGCCGCCGCCGCAAAGCAGAACGGGCGCCTTCGGAACCCAGTTACGCAAGTCGTTACGCTTGAATGCCTGCCGCAGCGGATGCGTGGGATTCGCTGCGGGTGCGAGGCTTGCCGTCGCGGTGGGGAAAGCGCCATCGGGATTCGCCGTCGCATCTTCGAGAAGACCGAGGCGATAGCCGTTGCGTACGAGATTGGCATCACCGAACCCTGTGGCAAACAGCGAGGCAAACGCGGGCGGCGTGAAGGATGGCGATGCAGGAGATGCCGCAGGCGGAGTCATAGAAGCGAATTGCGGAGCGGGCGGACTACGGCTGAAGAGATGCGTCGACGGCAATTTTCCTTGCGAGAAAAGGGTATTGAGAGGTTCCGTGCTCGGCAAAAGTTCTTCGATACCCGGCGCATAGGCGGCTTCAAAGAAGTCGGCCGGCTTGCGATAGAGGTTCTTATAAGCGTGCTGATAACCCGTCACGGCCAATGTCGTGAAGAGTGTCGCGCCAAGATTGACCTCGCCTGCAATGATCGCGTCAGCGGTGGCGGCGAGCGCATAAGGTCCCGATCCCGGCGCGGACGCTGTCACTTTGACGCCCGCTGCTTGCAGCGCGCGATGCGTCGCCAATGCAACGAAACCGCCTTGCGAATAACCGGTGACAAACAGCTTGCCGTTCTCGCGCGTTGTGGCTCGCGAACCGCCGTCGTTCAACACGGCGCGCGCCGCCCGCAGCGAATCGGTCATATCGGCGGATTGCTGGTCGGCGTTCAGATAAGGATGGTACGGGAGATCGGACCCGGCGTAGCCCGCATAGTTGGTGGCCGCCACGATGTAGCCGTGAGCCGCATACATCGCGGCCACACTCAGACCCTCCCCGGCGCCACCGTTGTTCGGGTCGGTTTGCGTGAGATCGGCGAGATTGTAATTGCGGTACGCAGTGGTGCCATGCGCATATAGCATCAGCGGACGCGGCCCACTGCAGGCAGAGGATTGTCCCTGCGGGATCATCAATGCGCCGCTTGCGGTGGCCGGTTCGCCCGCGCCGCCGATGGTCCGATAGCGGAAATACACAATGTCCACGCCGCAAACAGGCGTGCCCGCCAACCGTGCGAGTTGCTGCCCGGACGGGCTCGATGCAAGCAACTCGGACAATGCCGCTGCGCTAAGCCGCAACGTGACGCGATGATCGAGAAGCTGGCCGCGTGCACGGCATGCTTCATCGCATGACGAATCGGCATGCGCTGAGAAGCCGACGCTCAACGCAAGACAAGACAAGAGCGCGAGGGCCGCGTTGCGCATCGCTATAGGCATGCGAGTCTCCGAGCGAAATCGCTAGCATAGCGCCACCAGGGCGAATTCCGCTGAGCCCTCGCCTGCCGAATTCAAACCGCAGCCGCAAAACCGCGGGATTGTTTGGCCACCCCACGCACAACCGGCGCATCCACAACGCCGTCGCTCAGATCGGACTGCACTTTGAAGGTATCGATCGACGCTTCCAGAAGTCTCGCCTGCTCGGTCAATGTCTGCGCCACCGCGGCGGCCTCCTCGACGAGCGCCGCGTTCTGTTGCGTCACGCTGTCCATCTGCGTGACGGCATCGCCGACCTGATCGATGCCCGCGCTTTGCTCGGCAGCAGCGGCGGCAATGTCGCGCATCACACCGGAGAGCTTCGCAATCGCCTCGCTCGCCGCCTGAATCGTCGCGCCGGTTTTATCGACGAGTTCGACTCCGTTCTCCACGCGGCCGACCGCGCGGCTAATCAGCGTGCGGATCTCCTTCGCCGCGGACGCGCTGCGCTGAGCGAGCGTGCGCACTTCGCCAGCCACGACAGCGAAGCCGCGCCCTTCGTCTCCTGCGCGAGCCGCTTCAACGGCCGCGTTCAGCGCCAGAATGTTGGTCTGAAATGCGATGCCTTCGATCACCGAGATGATCTCCACCATCTTGTGCGATTCGGTCGATATCTCCTTCATCGTCGAGACTGCGTCGGCCGCCATCTCGCCGCCGTGATTGACGATCTGCTCCGCGCTCGCCGTCAGTTGGCTCGCCGTTTGCGCGTTCTCCGACGTTTGCCTGACCATCGCGGTCATCTGCTCCATGCTGGCCGCGGTCTCCTCCAACGAAGCCGCCTGGCTCTCCGTACGCGAGGACAGATCCGTATTGCCCGCTGCAATCTCTCGCGCGCCCGTCGCCACCTTGTCGGCCGCGCCGCTGATCTGCACGATGGTGTTGGCAAGCGCGTCACGCATCTGCTGCATGGTGTGCAGAAGACTCGAATGATCGCCCTGACGAATGTCGATCGGGATGACGAGATTGCCCTTCGTGATCTCGCCGGCGACCTGCGCGACGTAAGCCGGATCGCCGCCAATCGTGCGTTGAATGCTGCGGTTGGTGAAGGCGACGAGCGCCGACAGCAGCAGCGCGAGCGCGCCGAACACGCTGCCGAGGATATACAACGACACCCGGAACGCGGCGTCGATATCGTCGACGTAAGCGCCCGTTGCGATGATCCAGTCCCACGGCGCGTAACGCACCACGTAGCCGATCTTGTCGACCGCGGCGGACGGCGGATTGTTCGGATGCGGGAACACGTAGTCGACGAAACCGCCCTCTGGCGCCTGGGCCACCGTGGCGAACGTCACGTAATGGTGGCGGCCGTCGGCATCCGCGGTGCCCGCGAGATCCTTACCGTTGGATGCGGGTTTCATCGCATGCATGATCATGCGTGGCTTCGAGTCAAGCACGAGAAAGTAGCCGTCCTCGCCGTAGCGGACCTCGCGCAGACGCTCGAGCGCCTGCTTGCGCGCATCGGCCTCGCTGAGCGCACCGCTTTGTGCAAGCGCCGCGTATTCCTTCACAATGCTGAGCCCGACATGGCCCACGTTCACGAGGTCATGCTTGCGCTCTTCGATGCGCGTCTCACGCGCCAACCACGCCGCCGACACCGACACTGCAAGGAGTGCCAGCAGGCTGACGACAAGCGGCAACCAGAGCTTCTGCGTGAAATTCAATCGGTGCATGCGCCGCCCCTGTTTCGTACGATCGAACGAGGTCAGTTGATGACTGCGAAGGCCGCCCATGGTTTGGCGGCACCGCTCCATCACTATGACCACTCGACCTATTTATCGGCAGCGATGCGTACGGCATTTGTAGAGACAAACCCTCTGTTGGTTGCCAACGCAGCCCCGAAAAGGCAACTCTCGCCCGCAACCTTCTTTTCCGGCAAAACGAGCGAAAGCCACAAACCGGCCAGGACAATAGTTTCAGCTAAGGGCAAACCCGTATAATCGCCGTGCAAGAGGTCAGACAACTACCCCACACACGTTGTCGAGACCCTGCGCCGTCCTGCCCGGCCGGCGCTTTTCTTAAAACGCTCTCCTGCCCTGATCCGTGACTTCCACTGCCGCTGCAACCGCGCTGCCTTTCCGGAACGCCCTCTTCGCGATGCTCGGCATCGGTCTCGTCAATATGCTCGTGGCGCTCGACCAGACGGTCGTCAGCACCGCGCTGCCGTCGATTGTCGCGGAGCTGCACGGCTTCGAGTATTACGCGTGGATCGCGAGCGCTTACCTGCTGGCGTCGGTGGTGACCGTACCGGTGTTCGGGCGGCTCGGCGATTACTTCGGCCGCAAGCGCTTCGTGATCGCCGCGGTGATCACGTTCACGGTGGCGTCCGTGCTATGCGGCATCGCGAACGACATGCTGTTTCTCGTGATCGCGCGCGGCTTGCAAGGCGTGGGCGGCGGGATGATGGTCGGCACGGCGTTCGCGTCGATACCGGACCTGTTTCCCGATCCGCGCGCACGCGTGCGCTGGCAAGTGGTGATGGCCGCGGCCTACGGCATCGGCACGGCGGCGGGGCCGTCGCTCGGCGGCTGGATGAGCGAGCATCTGGGCTGGCGCTCCACGTTTCTGATCAATCTGCCGGTCGGTGCGGCGGCGCTCTATTTCATCTGGGTGCATCTGCCGAGCTTTCAGCGTCCGCATGACGGCGAGGTCAAAATCGACTGGCTCGGCGCCGGGCTCGTGGCCGCGGTGTTGGGCGGTCTGCAGGCTTTCATCGAAGCTGTGCCGAAAGACGGCTTGACCGCCGGCAACATCACGCTCGCGGTCTGTGTGATCGTCGGCGCGATTGCGCTGTTCGTGTGCGAGAAGCGCGCCACGCATCCGATCATTCCGCTCGATCTCTTCAAGGACTCGCAGCTCGTCACGCTGTTCACGCTCGGCATGCTGTCCGGCTTCGTGATGTTCTCGCTGATTTTCTTCGCGCCGCTGCTGCTGCAAGGCGGCTTCGGACTCTCCCCGCAACAGGCCGGCCTGCTGGCCACGCCGATCGCCGCATGCAT
Source organism: Paraburkholderia rhynchosiae (assembly GCF_002879865.1). Taxonomy (GTDB): domain Bacteria; phylum Pseudomonadota; class Gammaproteobacteria; order Burkholderiales; family Burkholderiaceae; genus Paraburkholderia; species Paraburkholderia rhynchosiae. Next base: position 49,604 of record NZ_PNXY01000022.1, on the reverse strand, counting down.
TGCGCTCGGCAGCGTGCTCAACACGCGCATCGTCATTCACATGAAAAAGCCGACGCGCATTCTGTCGATCGGCTTCACGCTGCTGCTGTTCGCGTCGATCGGGCTCGCGTTCGCAAATCCGGGAACACCGCACCTGTGGATCGAATTGCCGATGGCCGCGGTCGGCATCGGTCTCGGCTTCATCCTCAACAATCTGAATGTGTTCGGCCAGGAGATTGCAGGCCGTGAGCGCTTCGGCATCACGACGGCGCTCCTGCAATCCACGCGAATGGTGGGCGGCATGTTGGGCACGAGCATCGTGGCGACTGTCGTGCAGCACCACTATCGCGATGTGGTCACGCGAACCATCAGCGTGCTCGGTGAGCCGGCCGCATCGCAATGGCGGCCACGCTTCGTCGATCTGCGCATTCTGATCGACGAAGCATCGCGCCTGAAACTGATCGCGGACATGAAGCCGTCAGGGCTCGACACGCTCGCATTGATCGACACCGCGCGCGATGCGCTGGTGCAATCCATTCATATCGGCGTGTGGCTCACCGCCGTCGCGGCGCTGGCTGCGGCGCTGCTTGTGCAGCGGATTTCGCATGTAGTGTTTCGCCGCGGCTAGACATCCGGCCGCGGGCGAGACATACAGACAGGCAGCGTTTATTGCGGGCCAAGCTTCCTGATCAGCGCGTCGAGTTGCGTGAACTCTTCGTCGGTCAGATCGGTCAGCGGCGCGCGCACCGGACCCGCATCGCGGCCGACCAGTTTCGCGCCCGCCTTCACGATACTCACCGCGTAACCCGCGCGACGATTGCGAATCGCCAGATACGGCAGGAAGAACTCGTCGATCAAACGCGACGTGGTCGCATGATCGTCAGCGGCAATCGCGCGATAGAACGCCATCGCGGTCTTCGGAATGAAGTTGAACACCGCCGACGAATACACCGGCACGCCCAGCGCCTTATAAGCCGCCGCATAAACTTCCGCTGTCGGCAAACCGCCGAGATAGGAAAAGCGATCGCCGAGGCGCCGGCGGATCGTCACCATCGCTTCAATTTCGCCCACGCCGTCCTTAAAGCCGATCAGGTTTGCGCAGCGATCCGCGAGCCGTTCGAGCATATCGGCATTGAGCTTCGAATTTGCGCGGTTATACACGATCACGCCGACGTTCTTCACCGCGTTGCACACCTGTTCGACGTGTGCTGCAATGCCTTCCTGCGAAGCCTCGGTCAGATAATGCGGCATCAGCAGCACGCCGCTTGCGCCAAGGCGCGCCGCTTCCTGCGCATACTCGATTGCGACGCGCGTCGGGCCGCCCGCGCCCGCGAGAATCGGCACCTTGCCTTTGCAGGTTTCGGTCGCCGTGCGGATCACGTTCGTGTAGTCGCTTTTGGTCAGCGAAAAGAATTCGCCCGTGCCGCCCGCCGCGAACAGCGCGGTGGCACCATAAGGAGCGAGCCATTCGAGCCGCTCAGCGTACGTGTCGGCGCGAAAGTCGCCTTTCGCATCGAAGTCGGTCACGGGAAAGGACAACAGGCCTTCGGATACGATCGCTTTGAGTTCTTGCGGTGAAGTCATGAGTGGGTGGCGTGAATATCGTCAAATGTGAATGAGCGCGCGGTGGGCTGGATCGCAACTCTCAGCGCACGAGGCACGGGCGCTTGTTGTCGAACTTCCAGTTGGGAATGAGGTACTGCATCGCGACGCCGTCGTCGCGTGCGCCGAGACCGTGCTGTTGATACAGCGCGTGCGCCTTTTCGAGCTCGTCCATATCCACTTCGACGCCGAGCCCCGACTTCTGCGGCACCTTCACCTTGCCGCCGACGATCTGCAACGGTTCGCGCGTCAAACGCTGGCCGTCCTGCCAGATCCAGTGTGTGTCGATCGCGGTGATCTTGCCGGGCGCGGCGGCGGCCACCTGCGTGAACATCGCAAGCGAGATGTCGAAGTGATTGTTCGAATGCGAGCCCCACGTGAGGCCCCAGTCGTTGCACATCTGCGCGACGCGCACGGAGCCCTGCATGGTCCAGAAGTGGGGATCGGCAAGCGGGATATCAACGGACTGCAACTGGATTGCGTGGCCCATCTGGCGCCAGTCGGTCGCGATCATGTTGGTCGCCGTCGGCAAGCCGGTCGCGCGGCGGAATTCCGCCATCACTTCGCGGCCCGAATAGCCGTTCTCGGCGCCGCATGGATCTTCCGCATACGCGAGCACGTCGTGCTTGTCGCGGCACAGGCGCACGGCTTCGGCAAGTGACCACGCTCCGTTCGGATCGAGCGTCACGCGGGCCTTGGGGAATCGTTCAGCGAGCGCGGTCACCGCTTCGATTTCAGCGTCGCCGGACAACACGCCGCCCTTGAGCTTGAAGTCGTTGAAGCCATAGCGGGCTTGCGCAGCTTCGGCGAGACGAACCACGGCTTCGGGCGTCAGCGCTTCTTCGGTGCGCACGCGGTCCCAGTCGTCGCGTCCGTCGGCGCCGCTCGCGTACGGCAGATCGGTTTTGTTGCGATCGCCGATATAGAACAGGTAGCCGAGCATTTCCACTTCGTCGCGTTGCTGGCCTTCGCCGAGCAGCGCGGCGACAGGCACGCCGAGATGCTGGCCGAGCAGATCGAGCAAGGCGGCTTCGAGCGCGGTCACCGCGTGAATCGTGGTGCGCAGATCGAACGTCTGTAGACCGCGGCCACCGGCATCGCGGTCGGCGAATTGCGTGCGCACTTTGTTCAGGATAGCTTGCAAATTACCAATCGACTGGCCGACGACGAACGGCCGCGCGTCGTCGATCGTCTTGCGGATATTCTCACCGCCCGGCACTTCGCCCACGCCAATGTGACCGGCGCTGTCGCGCAGAATCACGACATTGCGCGTGAAGAACGGGCCATGTGCGCCGCTCAGATTCATCAACATGCTGTCGCGGCCTGCGACGGGCACGACGCGCAACTCGGTGACGGTGGGCGTGTCGTTCGAACTAGATGGTTTGGTGGACATGTGGACTAGACCAGGTGAGTAAGTGAGCCGGACGGTGCAGAGCGGCGCGTCATGCGAACGCGCTCAACACCTGTGCCGGACGGAAACTGTTGCGCGCATGGCTCATGAGCGGCGGCTATGGAAACGAGCGTTCAGTGTGCACCGCCTTGCAGCGGATCGCGTAACACGTTGCCATCGCGGCGTCGATTGCGCGCGAGGAAGGCCGCTGCCGCCGCGATCAGCGAGGCCACGCCCAAACCGTACAAGCCGCCAGTGATCGAACCGGTGTGCTGCTGCAAATAGCCGAAGGTGGCGGGCGCGAAGAAACCGCCCAGATTGCCGATGGAATTGATCAGCGCGATCACCGCCGCGGCCACGCGTGCATCCAGATAACCTTGCGGAATCGGCCAGAACAGCGAGGCTGCCGCCTTGAATCCAATTGCCGAGAAGCAGATTGCGACGAACGACAGAACCGGATTACCCGACGTCGACGCAAACAGGCCGCACGCCGCGATCACGAGCGCCACAGCGAGCCAAGCCTGCTGGAAACGCCATTTTGCCGAGAGTAACGCGAAGCAGTACATTGCGACCATTGCGATGAGCCACGGAATCGCATTGAGCATGCCGACTTCGAAATCGGAGAGGCCGCCGATCTTGCGGATGATCGTCGGCAGCCAGAACGTGGCCGCGTAAATCGTCAACTGGATCGCGAAGTAGAGAAAGCAGAACAGCGCGATTTGCGGGTCCTTCAACAATTTGATGGCCGGCACATGCGCGCCGCCATGCGCCACGCGCTCGGCCTGCTCCGCAGCGATCGAGCTTTCGAGAATGCGCTGCTCTTCCGTGGTCAGCCAGGTTGCGTCGCTAATGCGCGACTTCAGGAAGATCCAGCTCACCGCGCACAGCACAATCGAAAAGCCGCCTTCGATCAGAAACATCCATTGCCAGCCGTGCAGGCCGAGTCCGCGAACGGACAGCAGGCTGCCGGTGATCGGCCCGGACACGACCGACGCGATTGCCGAGCCCGAGAGGAAAATCGCCACGGCCTTGCCGCGTTCTTTCTGCGGCAGCCATTGCGTGAAGTAGAACACCACGCCCGGGAAGAAACCGGCCTCGGCGACGCCAAGCAGAAACCGCAGCACATAGAACGACGTTTCGTTCGACACGAACGCCATGGCCGCGGCCACGACACCCCATGTGCCCATGATGCGGGTCAGCCACGCGCGCGCGCCGTACTTCTGCATCAGCACGTTGGACGGCACTTCGAACAGCGCATAGCCGATAAAGAACAAACCGCTCCCGAGGCCGTACGCCGCCGCGCCGATGCCGAGATCGGTTTTCATATGAGCGTTGACGAAACCGATGTTCACGCGGTCGATGTAGTTCGCGATAAACATGATCAGGAAAAGCGGCAGCACGTGCCGCTTCACTTTCGAGACGGCGGATGCTAGCGGATCGATTGCCGTGGTGAGAGCTGAGTTCAACGGAGGTCTCCAGTATCGGCCGTCGAGCGGCCTTGATCGAACGTCGCGTGCGCCGGGTACCGTCCGTCGTCGAAGGATAAACGGTAAGGACACACGAGATATGTTGTCTGATGACAGTCTACCGTCGTTCGAAGGGAGTTTCCAATGCGGTGTTTACCCTTGTTTCCCGCTACTTTAGGCGCATTGCGGCGCTGAAGCGCCGACCAACCAGCTTTAGATGGGCCGCCTCGCGTTCAATTAAGACGTCTGATGACACATTGAGCCCGTAACGCCGGGCGGCCCGGCAGTCACAACTCTCCGCGCCAGCGAATCCGCCATGGCTTTTTACGACAGACGTTATGATGGCTAATGTCCAGACGTCACCAGACGTCCCGCGCGCCCGCGTGGCGCGCGTTTTCAGCCGATTAGCCCAACAAGCCCCAGAAATGAGCAGCCTAACTGAGAAGGTGGTGGCCACCCTTTCCGACGAAATCCGCCGCGGCGTCCTGAGACCGGGAGACCGCATACCGACCGAAGTCGCGATGATGAAGCAGCTCTCGGTGAGCCGCTCCGTCGTGCGCGAAGCAATCTCCCGCCTGCAGGCGGCGAGAGTAGTGGAAACCCGCCATGGCATCGGCACGTTCGTGCTTGCGCCCGCTCCCGAGAAGGCCATGGAGCTACCCGCCGCGGATCTGTCGAGCATGCTCGACGTGATGGCGATCATCGAATTCCGTATCGATGTGGAAGCCGCGTCGGCAGCGCTCGCAGCCGCGCGGCGCACCGAGCAGAGTCTCAAGCAGATGCGCGCCGCGCTGGAGCGCTTCGAACTGGAGCTGGAGCGCGGCAGCACCGACACGCTCGCGCACGATGTCGAGTTTCATTTGCAGATCGCGCGGGCGAGCGGCAATCGCTATTTTTTCGACGTGCTCAGCCAGTTGGGACGCGCGGTGAGTCCGCGCACGCGGCTCGGCTCAGCAGAGATCGCGGAGCTCGATCAGATCGAGACTTTGCGCAACGTGCTCAACGAGCATCAATTGATTTATCGGGCGATCGAGCGGCAGGATCCCGACGACGCCCGCGCCGCGATGCGCATGCATCTGAGCAACAGCCGCGAACGGCTGCGTCGCGCGCACGAGTTGAGTAAAGCGGGCGAATAACGGTCGACGGTCAGGCCGTCGGCGGCGGCTCGATCTCCAGGCCCATGAACGCGGAACTCAGCGATTTGCCGTGCGCGTCGAGCGCGAGCGAGCGCGTCACGCCTCCGCCGAGCGCATCACCGAGTACGAAGTTGAACGCGGCAATCGCGGGCAATTCATAGCGCACGACATTGCCGCGCACCACATCCGCAAGATGCGCCTTGACGCGCTGCGGCGTCAGGACGGCTCGCAAATGCTCGTAGTGCCGCGCGTCGTAACAGATCACGGAGATGTTCAACGTGTTGCCTTTGTCGCCGGTTCGGGAATGAGCAAGCTCGCGTAGTTTCATTTCAAGCCTCCACCATGGTGAAAGCCGGCGTCACATGCTCGCGCGGCAGAAGGACCGATTGCACCGCAACGACTTCCCGCGCCGACTTCGTGACCCCACCGCCGCCCGCCGGACCATTCGTGTACAAGGTCTCGACTTCATTGCCGATGTGTACCGCTTGGTTCAACGATGCCGTGCGTCCCGCCACGCGCGCACGCACTTCGTACGGCTCGGCAAAATCAGCAGCCAGGGTTTCGCCGTGCAATGCGTTCACGCCAATCAGATCGAAACGCAATTCATGCGTCTGAACTCCGGTCAGCGCAAGCCGCTCGCGCACGATGTCGAGCGCGAGGCGAGCACGCGTCAGCGCCCCCGGGCCGGCATATGAAATCTGCCCTTCGCCGATATAGCCGTCGAAATACGCGACGGAGACCTTGAGCGTGCCCGTGCGCGGCGTGCCGTTGCCACCCGTCACGCGAACACGATCCGGTGCTTCCTGCTCGACGCGCACCTGTGAAAAATCAGCGACCACGTCCGGTTGCAAATAACGTCGGGGATCGTGGATCTCATACAGCAGTTGCTCCTTACACGTCGCCTCGGTCACGCGTCCGCCAGCTTGCGCGAGCTTGGTGATGACCACGGCGCCGTCCTGCCCGACTTCCGCGATGGGAAAGCCGAGCCTTGCCAGCGCGGGAACGTCCTTGAAACCGGGGTCCGCGAAATAGCCGCCGGTGATCTGCCCCGCGCATTCGAGCAGATGGCCGATCACGGTCGCCTGGCCCAGCGTCCGCCAGTCGTCCATGCGCCAGCCGAACTCGTGGATCAACGGCGCGACGAACAACGATGGATCGGCCACGCGCCCCGTCAGAATGATCTGCGCGCCGGCTGCGAGCGCGTCGACGATCGCGCTCGCGCCCATATAAGCGTTCGCGGAGACGAGCCGCGTCTTATAGTCCGCCACGCGCTCGCCGGATTCCTCGAAATGGAAATCGCCGTCAAGCACGGCGTTGAGCACATCGTCGCCGGTAATGGCCGCAATCTTGATGTCGCCGAGACCGAGCACGCGCGCAATCTGCGCCGTCTTGCGCGCCGCCGCGAGCGGGTTGGCCGCGCCCATGTTCGAGATGATGCGCACGCCGTTGCGCAGCGCGGCGGGCAGCACCGCCTTCATGCGCGTTTCGAGGAGCGGGTCGTAGCCGAGATCGGGGTCTTTGCTGCGCGCCTGCTGCGCGATTGCGATGGTGCGTTCGGCGAGACATTCGAACACGAGGTAATCGAGCGCACCGTGTTCCGCGAGTTCGACCGCGGGCTCGATACGGTCGCCCGAATAGCCCGCGCCCGCGCCGATTCGCACAAGGCGTCCATGCTGAGTGGCTGTCATGCTGCTCACACCTGTTTCGGTAAGGCTCACAGTGAAAATATCCCCAACGCGACGCACGCAATCGTCATCACGATCGATGCGCCGAACAACAGGGGGAACGTGAATCTCTGATGGTCTGCGAGATCGATGCCGCACAAGCCGACCACTAGAAAAGTGGCGGGCGTCAACGGGCTGACCGGAAAGCCCGTCGTCATCTGGCCGAGCAACGCGGCCTGGCCGACTTGCACCGCGGGCACCCCGAGCTGCCCGGCCACTTCGGCGATAACCGGCAGTACTCCGAAATAAAACGAGTCGGGATCGAACAGCATGCTAAGCGGCATGGACATGATGCCGAGCGCGACGGGAATATGGCTCGCCATCGCGGGCGGCACGAAGCCGACCGCTGCTTGCGCCATCGCCTTGAGCATGCCGCTGCCCTGCATGACGCCGGTGAACACGCCCGCGGCGAGCAGAATGCCGGCCATCATCAACGCTGCGCGTGCATGCGCGTCGATCCGTTTGCGCTGCATGTCCACGTTCGGATAGTTCACCATCAGCGCGACGCATAGGCCGACCATGAACATGATTGCGGGCGGAATCTTCTCGCCCATCACGACCATCGTGCCGAGCACGACAAGCGTGAGCACAATGTTGAACCAGAAATTCCTGGGTCGACGCAATGCCTGTTCTTCAGGTGTCAGTTCGCGCTTAGGCATCGGCAGCGAACCGCTACCAGCGCCGAGGCCTAGCCGCTTTTCCTCGCGACGTCCGAGCCAGAATGCGACGCCGAACACGAAGACGAGGCCGATTGCCTGCACCGGAATCAGCGGATTGAACAGCGCAGAAATCGGCAGATGCAGCGAAGCGGACGCGCGAATCATCGGCCCGGTCCATGGCAGGAAGTTAATGCCGGCCGCCATCGAAACAGCCGCGGCCAGCACGCGCCGGTCCATTTTCAGACGGTCGTAAAGCGGCAGCATCGCGGGAATCGTGACGAGAAAGCAGACCGCGCCGGAGCCGTCGAGGTGAATCAGCAGCGCGAGCAGCGTAGTACCCATCACAATGCGCGTGGGCCGAGTGCCGACCGCGCGCAGAATGCGGTCGATGATCGGATCGAGCGTGCCCGCGTCGGTGATGGTGCCGAAATAGAGAATCGCGAAAACGAACATACCGACGACCGGCGCGAGGCCCTTGAGCCCGTCGATCACGAACTTGCTTGTTTGAAAGCCGAACCCGCCGATCAATGACGCGGCAATCGGCACGATGATGAGGGCCACCAGCGGCGACATGCGTTTCGACAGAATGGCGCCGAGCAGCACGACGATGGTAGCCAGCCCCAGCAATGGCAGCATGTGCTTGTCTCCGATGTTGTTTTTTACTGCGATCCAGCGTAAGTTCTGGGCAGCAATAAATCAATTGAAATGAATTGATCGCAGCAATTACGGAACGTCATGGATCTGAATCTTCGGGACATTCGCGCGTTTATCGCGGTGGCGCAAACGGGCAGCTTCACGCAAGCGGCGACGCGCCTGCATCTTTCGCAACCGGCGTTGACCGTGCAGATCCGGCGTCTCGAAGACACGCTCGGGCTGCGTCTGTTCGACCGCAACAGCCGCAATGTCGCGCTGACGCCAACCGGTCGCGATCTGCTGCCGCTTTTGCAAAAGTCGCTGCACGACATGGAGCAGGTGCTGATCGATGCTCGCGCACTCGGCGACGGCGCAAGCGGCACCGTGCGGATCGCGTGTCTGCCGACATTCGCGGCAAGCTCGTTGCCCGAACTCGTGCAGAACCTGAAAAAAGCCGTGCCGCGCGTGAGCTTTCAGGTGCGGGATGTGGTCGCGAGCATGGTCAATACGCTGGTGCGCAATGAAGAGGCCGACATAGGACTGACCGGCGGCGATCTCGACGATGCAAGTCTTGAAATGCTGCATGCGGGCATCGACCGACTGGTCGTTGTTTGCCCGAAGCGCCACCCGCTGGCGAAGCGGCGGCGCATCACGCTTGCCGATCTCGGCGCCACGCCGCTCGTGTTGACCGCGCAAGGCACGAGTGTGCGGGCGGTGGTCGATAGCGCGTTTTCAAAGGCGCGCTGCGTGCCGGAGATTGCTTGTGAGCCGACCTACATGATGAGCGCCGTCGCAATGGTCCGCGCGGGGCTCGGCGTGACGATCTTGCCGGCGTCGGCGCGCGAAGTGAGAGCCGAGCCAGAACTGGTGGTGCGTCCCGTCGACGATCCCGCGTTCACGCGTCCCATCGCGCTTATCAAGAAACGCGGCCGCACCTTGCCGCCCGTCACGGAGATCTTCGTTGCAATGCTGATTGAGAAGCTCGAAGCGGATTGAAGGGCGATCGGGCGCTTGCATGGGCCATGGGCTATGGGCCGCCGGCTGGCAAAATCTCGTAGGGTGTTGCTTTCCGCGCCCCCAGGCTGGCACCCTAGCGAATCCGATAGCAACCGCCTTGCATGGGACAACGGCCATGACCTCTTCCACCGAACCGCGCGACGACACCCTCGAACATTTCGAGGCGCACGGCGCGCCGCCGTTGCCCGCGTCGAACGAGTCCGGCTGGGTGGAGCACGAAGGCGCGCGAATCTGGTACGCGTCTTACGGCAGCGGCGCCCCGGTCGTCCTGCTACACGGCGGCCTTGGTCATAGCGGCAATTGGGGTTATCAGATACCGCCGCTGCTCGACGCGGGCTATCGGGTGGTGGCGATCGACAGCCGCGGCCACGGCCAAAGCACGCGGGACACACGACCCTACAAGTACGAACTGATGGCCTCGGACGTGCTCGCGGTGATGGACTCGCTCACGCTCGAGCGTGCCGCGATGGTGGGCTGGAGCGACGGCGCGTGCGTGGCGATGGTGCTGGGCCTCGTGGCGCCCGAGCGCGTTGCCGGCGTGTTCTTCTTCGGCTGCAATATGGACCCGAGCGGCACGAAGGCGTTTATGGGGACGCCGGTTATCGACCGCTGTTTCAGCCGGCATCGGCAAGACTATGCGCGGATCTCCGCTACGCCTGACGACTTCGATGCTTTCGTCGCGGCCGTCAGCGAAATGATGCGAACCGAACCCAACTATGCCGCGCACGATCTGGCGCTCATCCGCGTGCCGGTTCAGATCGTGCACAGCGAGCATGACGAGTTCATCAAGCCGGAGCACGCCGACTATCTCGCGCGCAGTATTCCGGGCGCGGAATTGACCGTGCTGTCCGGCGTCAGTCATTTCGCGCCGCTGCAAAGGCCGGCACTGTTCAATCAGGCGATGCTCGCGTTTATTCAGCGCGCGCTTTTGTGAAGACGTGCCTCGAACACATACAGCGCCGTATCTCTGGGACCCTAAAGATTTCACGATGTGACACGCACCCTTGCTTCGTAAAAAATCGTGGTGCAGGGCACAAATCCGCCATTTCGCAATGCCGCCCCACGTTGCACATCGCAAAACGCAGCTCGCATCTCACTGTTTTTAAAGGACATTTTTCGCTCAAACGAAGCGTCTAACAATGGCTTGCGCCGCTGCCTGCTGACGTAGACTCTTTTACAAGAGCAGGCGCTTCATGTGGTGAAGCCGGTTGGATGGGACGAAACGCTGTCTCGCTGGTCCCCGAATCCCACGCACGAAGCCGCCACGGCACCGCGGTTTTTATTGGCAATTGGGAGACTAAAAATGAAAGGCTTTCGCTTTGGATCGACTCAGGGAGCGTTCTACATTTTGCCGGGCCAAGACGGTTGGGAAGCAACCTACGGCAATGACACGCTCGGGGAGTTTTCGAGCCCGCAACAAGCGGCCGACGATCTCGCGCGCGGCTTGACCTGCCCGCATCTGTCCGAAGTCGACACGTCGACGCTGGAGATTCCGGAAAAACTGAGCGACTGGGAAATCGTTCACGTTTGATGGACGGCATGACGCGCGTCCACGTAATCGCAGAAACGACGATGGCGCTCGAGAGCGCCATCGTCATGCTTACCGCTTACTTCTGTGCGGCCTTGGGTCCGTTTGCTAATGCGTTTGCTAATGCCTTTGCTAGTGCGTTCGCAGCCGCGCTCTTTCGTGCGCCGCTCCACACAAGGCCGAGCACATCAGGCGATGGAGTCCACGATCCGGTTCAGCGTGGCGCTCGGGCGCATAGCCTTGCTCGTCAGTTCGACATTCGGACGATAGTAACCGCCGATATCGACCGGCTTGCCCTGCGCTGCACGCAATTCTTCGAGGATCTTCGCTTCGCTGTCGGCCATTGCCTTCGCCACACCGGCGAACTGCGTCTGCAACGCGGCGTCTTCCGTTTGCGCGGCCAATGCTTCGGCCCAGTACATCGCGAGATAGAAGTGGCTGCCGCGGTTGTCGAGACTGCCAACCTTACGCGCCGGCGACTTGTCGTTGTCCAGGAACTTGCCGGTTGCCTGGTCCAGCGTTTTCGCGAGAACCTGTGCCTTCGGGTTGTGATACGCGCTGCTCAGATGTTCGAGCGACGCGGCCAGCGCCAGGAATTCACCCAGCGAGTCCCAACGCAGGAAACCTTCTTCGACCAGTTGCTGAACGTGCTTCGGCGCCGAACCGCCCGCGCCCGTTTCGAACATGCCGCCGCCTGCCATTAGCGGGACGATGGACAGCATCTTCGCGCTCGTGCCGAGTTCCATGATCGGGAACAGGTCGGTCAGGTAGTCGCGCAGCACATTGCCTGTGACCGAGATTGTGTCCTTGCCGGCGCGAATGCGTTCGACCGAGAACTTCGTTGCCTCGACCGGCGTCATGATGCGAATGTCCAGACCGTTCGTGTCGTGGTCCTTCAAGTACTGCTCGACCTTCTTGATGATCTGCGCGTCGTGAGCACGAGCCGCGTCCAGCCAGAACACGGCCGGCGTGCTGGTGGCGCGCGCGCGGTTCACCGCGAGCTTGACCCAGTCCTGCACCGGCGCGTCCTTGGTCTGGCACATGCGCCAGATGTCGCCCGCTTCCACCGCTTGCTCGATCAGCACCGCGCCGCTTGCGTCGGTCACGCGGACCACCCCGTTTGCCGGAATCTGGAACGTCTTGTCGTGTGAACCGTACTCTTCGGCGGCTTGCGCCATCAGGCCGACGTTCGGCACCGTGCCCATCGTGACCGGATCGAACGCGCCATTCTTCTTGCAGTCTTCGATCACAGCCTGGTACACACCCGCATAGCAACGGTCCGGAATCACAGCCTTCGCGTCGTGCAGTGCGCCGTCCGCGCCCCACATCTTGCCCGATTCGCGAATCATGGCCGGCATGGACGCGTCGACGATCACGTCGCTCGGCACGTGCAGGCTGGTAATGCCCTTGTCCGAGTTGACCATGGCCAGTTGCGGACGCTGTTCGTATTGAGCCTTGATGTCGGCTTCAATCGCTTCGCGCGTTTCAGCCGGCAGGTCCTTCAGGCGCGCATACAGATCGCCGATACCGTTGTTCGGGTTGAAGCCGGCCTGCGCCAGCGCGTCAGCGTGCTTGGTCAGCACGTCCTTGTAGAACACCGACACCACGTGACCGAAGATGATCGGATCGGACACCTTCATCATCGTGGCTTTCAGGTGCACCGAGAACAGCACGCCCTTCGCCTTCGCATCGGCGATTTCGGCTTCGATAAAGCTGCGCAGCGCGTTCTTGCTCAGCACCGATGCGTCGATGATCTCGCCCGCCTGCACCGCCGTCTTTTCCTTCAGGACCGTCTTCGTGCCGTCGGCCGCCGTCAGTTCGATCTTCACCGCACCGGCCGCTGCGATCAGCGCCGATTTTTCGCTGCCGTAGAAATCGCCACCGCTCATGTGCGCCACATGCGACTTCGAGTCCGCGGCCCACGCGCCCATCTTGTGCGGATGCTTGCGCGCATAGTTCTTGACCGACAGCGGCGCGCGGCGGTCAGAGTTGCCTTCACGCAGCACCGGGTTGACCGCGCTGCCCTTGATCTTGTCGTAGCGTGCCTTGACGTCTTTGTCCGCGTCCGTCGTGGCGACGTCCGGATAAGGCGGCAGCTTGTAGCCCTGGTCGCGCAATTCGGTGATTGCGGCCTTCAGTTGCGGCACTGAAGCGCTGATGTTCGGCAGCTTGACGATATTCGCTTCGGGACGCGTAGTCAGCCCACCGAGCTCCGCCAGATCGTCGGAACCCTTCTGTTCCGCGGTCAGGTAGTCCGGAAATGCAGCGATGATCCGGCCAGCAAGCGAGATATCGCGCGTTTCAACGATCACGTCGGACGAGCGCGTGAACGCCTTGACGATCGGCAGCAGCGAATAAGTCGCCAGAGCAGGCGCTTCGTCGGTCAGGGTGTAGATGATCTTCGGCGGTGTGGACATGTTTGATGCTTTTGCTAGGTGAAGTGGAAGACAGAGCGTGGAGAGCGCTGAGCCAGCGATTTGCGACGAAGCGGCAAAACGCAGCGCGACCCACGGCACTACTTTTTACGGCCCGACCGTGAGTATATGCGGGTTTTTCTCCGGCCGCTGCTAAACAAACATGCCGAGCAACCCTGCGGAACTGTCCGGATTCCCGTCCGACAAGGCTTTCCGCGATTTCGCCAATGTCTGAATACATGTGTCTTATAGATGACTCGTGGCTCTGCCGTATTGTGAATGCGAATCATATGCATTACCATTCGTGTGAAACCACCCGTTTCACCCTCGTTTGACAACCACTCGCTCGCCCGTTGCCGTTGCGCACACCGTTGATGCGCGTCGGCGCCAACCTGCCCAATTCAAAGAACATGCAGAAATCATTTGTCGCCAGCCGCCCGCCGTTCGCGCGCGGCCACCGCCGTACTCCATCGCTGCTCAGCGCGGGGCTTCTGGTTAGCGTCGGTCTGTCGCTTTCGACGCTTTCGTCGTCCGGATGGGCGCAGGTCGCCGCAAGCGACGCCACGGCCACCCTGCCGGCCGTGAGCGTGTCCGCGTCGAAAGACGCGCCCGTCGCGCAGGCCGACACGGTCAGCGCGGGCGCACTCGGCACGCGCAAGCAGGTGGACACGCCGTTCTCCACGCGAACCGTGACGAGCGAGGAAGGCCAGGATCTGTTCGCCACCACGTCGAACGATCTGTTCAAGTACGACCCGGCCGTGTCCGTGATCAGCGAAAACTCGGTCAGCGAAAACTCGATGTTCACGGTGCGCGGCATGCCGATCGACACGCTGAACGGCATCAAGGTGGACGGCCAGAGTTTCCCGTCGTGGGACACCGACCTCTCGCTCGAGCCGTTCGAGCAGGTCGAATTGCTTAAGGGCCTGTCGGGCTTCATGTATGGCTTCGGCGCGCCGGGCGGCATCGTCAACTATGTTTTGAAGCGCCCCACCGACACGCCGTATCGCAGCATCACCGCCGGCTATAAATCGGCCGGCGTGTTCAGCGAGGCCGTGGATCTGGGCGGCCGCTTCGGCAACGACAACCGGCTCGGCTACCGCCTGAATCTCGTCAACGAAGACGGCAACACGGCCGAGCAGAACGGACATGTGCGCCGCCAGGTCGCGTCGCTCGCGTTCGACTTCCGCATCACACCGGACCTCACGTGGAGCGTCGACGCGTTCTATCAGAAGCGCAAGACCAACGGCACGCTCTTCGGCATGATGTTCGGCTCGGGACTCGGCATTCCCGACGCAAGCACCGTCACGCATGCGCTGACCCAGCCACAAAACTACTATCAGACGGAGATGGCCTCGTTCGGCACGGGCCTCGACTACCGGCTTTCCGAGAACTGGCATGCGAGTGTGAAGTACCGTTTCGCGAAAGAAAACCGCACGAATTCGGACAGCATGCTGTTTGTCACCGACGACGCGGGCAACTACTCCAACACGCTCTACGCGGCCATGACGCGCTACTTCTATCAGAACGTCGACGCAATGGTGCACGGCAAATTCAGCACCGGCAGCATCAAGCACGACGTGGTGGTCGGCGCCGGCTTCTCCACGCAGACCAGCGAATACAGCAACAGCGAAGGCTGGAACAACGGCTACTTCCTCGGCAACGGTAATCTGTATAGCAGCACCTTGCTGACCAATGATGAAGTGAGCATCGGCTCCGAGCTGTACCGTCAGCAGCGCACGACGCAAGCCGCCGTGTACGCGAGCGACACGGTACAGCTTACGTCGCGTCTTTCCGCGCTCGTCGGCCTGCGCTATACGCAATATCGCCAGCACGTGTACGACCCGTCGGGCGCGGTGTCGTCGCAATACAGCGCGGACCCGGTCACGCCGACTTTCGCGCTGATGTTCAAGACGGACCCGTATTCCACGCTGTACGCGAGTTATGTGGAATCGCTGGAGCAAGGCGGCGCGGCGTCGAATACCAATCTGAATTACCCGGAAACGTTCGGTCCGCTAAAGAGCAAGCAGTATGAAATCGGCTTCAAAACAGACCATAGCAAGTGGGGCGCCAACCTCGCGCTGTTCCGCGTGGATCAGGGCTACAACTACACGAACTCCGCGAACATTTTCGTGCAGGACGGCACCAAGCGTTATACCGGCGTCGATGCAAGCGGCTGGCTCGCGCTCACGAGCGAATGGCGTGTACTCGGCGGCGTGATGTGGCTGAACACGAAGGCCGTCGATGTGGACGATGCCTCCGTCGAAGGCAAGCGCATATATGGCGCACCGCGCTTCACGGTGACGGGCCGCGTCGAATACAACCCGTCCTATCTGCGTCCGTTGACGCTGGCATTCGGCGGCAAATATGTGAGCAACCAGGCAGTCGACGCAGCCAACACCCAATTCGTGCCGGCGTATGTGACCTACGATTTGAGCGGCCGTTATGAAACGAAGATCGCGGGCAAGGACGTGACGTTCCGCGCGGGCATCAACAACCTCTTCAACCGCCGCTACTGGACGACTGCATGGGGCTATTACGTTGCACCGTCGCCGACCCGCACCGCGGTAGCCAGCGCTACTTTGCAATTCTAGGTATTTGTCGAAGGAGGAGCGCCTGGCTCAGGCGCTCCGAGCATCGCGGGAATTTGCGCAACGAGTGTAATGATTGAATGCATGTAGCGCAGCATGAGGCGCATTGCGATTCCTGTTGAATCGCGTGTGCGCCGCTGACAAAACGCTACACTTCCATCTGCATTGTCTGCCCGGCCATGATCGCGAGCCCTTCATGCAAGGCAGGGAAAAGACTGCGATTGAAATTATTCCAGCGCAACTCGAGAATCGTGTCGTCCTTGTCGATTTCCGTGTTCAGCACATCGAAAATCACTTCGCCGGAATCGATGCCGTTGTCGACGTAATGAAACGACGCCCCCGTCAGATGCAGCGGCTCGACAGCCACGGTCTCCATGGTTTTCCAGTTGAGCACTTTTCTGCCACGCGCGCCGTAAAGCGCATCCAGCGTCGCATACGCGCCGCGTCGCTCATACGGCGATTCGGCTCGCGTCACGCCCGGATGAATGTTCACGATCTTCCGATAGAACGGCGCACCAGGCCGAACGAGTTCATCGAGAATGATCAGCAAACCGTCGAGCACGACAATGTCGGCTTTCAATTCGATCAGCGTATCGAGCAAGTGCTTTTCGAAACCGCTCTTGCCCGCAGCACGCCCTGGCGCGACCAACGGCTCCCGCCGATATGTCGACGGAATGGCGAGCAGTAGATCGTTGACGAGCTTGCCCTGCACGCGCAACCCAGGCGGATAGAACCAGCGCTTGCCCCGCTCATACGCAAAGCCGTATTCGCCGAGCTTCTCGCAATCCCGTGCGGAGCCCGCATCGTCGTCGTAGATCACTTTTTCGAGCGAATACTGGTCGCCAAGGCTTGTTTCATTGAGCGCCTCGACAAGCGATTCCAGCACCGACTTCATGTAACGCGTGCCGCTCTTGTACGCAATGTCCTGACCCGCCTTGTCGGCGGCGGCGTTTCTCAGCGACCAGATATAAACGAGTTTCTTCTTCGGCATACTCGCCTCCTCTAGTTCGTGTGGTCGCATCTGCGACGGATCATCAAAGAGCGAAAGCCATGCTGCCCGCTTTTGCCGTATCGTCACGCGTCTCTGCTGTTCGGTTCCCCGACCGCTCCAGCGACGATTGACTCGCAAGCGAAGCGACGATTTCATCCGAGCGCAGTGCGAGAACCGACAGCAGCGTGTCCGAAAGACCGTGGCTATCCTCACAGCAGCCTTGCAGATAAATACGCGGTTTAAAGTTCTCCGGCGTAGTGAGACGGTAATCGCGCTCCACGTTGCCTTGCTCGGGCGCATCGCCGAGATGCGGGGCGAGATCATTCAGCAAGTCCAGATGCGTATCGCGGCGATAGCCGGTGGCCAGCACGAGCGCATCGAATTGTTCGGAGCGAGCGCGGCCGTTCAGCCGGTCGCGCAGCGTGAGTTCGATCTGTCCGCTTGCCGTGCGCGCCGCCGTTTCAATCGCGGTATTCGCCAGCAGCCGATGCCGCGGTTCCGACGACACGTTCTGCAGGTAAAGCATCTCGTAGATCTGCTCGATCAGCGGCCTATCGACCACCGCATAGTTCGTGTCGCGAAAGCGTTCGATCAACGAACGACGGCCGTCGCGCGGCTGCGCAAAGACAATGTCGGTGAACGCCGGATTGAAAATCTCGTTAACGAACGGGCTGTCGTCGGCGGGCTTGAGCGCGCTCGAACGAATCACGAGGCTTGCATCCACATGCGGATAGCGGCGCGTCAAGTCGGCGAACACTTCCGCCGCGCTTTGTCCCGCGCCTATCACCGCAATGCGTTTGCGCTGACCGTTCGCCGGCCCGGCCACACGATCAATCGACGTGAGGTACTGCGACGAGTGCACAATATTGTGCGAGCCGAGCGCGGCGAACGCTTCCGGAATCTGAGCACCGCCGCCGACGCCGACCGACAGCGCACGCGTCACACGCTGCCATTCGTGGCCTTCGGCGTCGCGCGAAAATACGCGCAGCGCTTCAACGCCGCTCGCGTTGTCGCCGCCCTTCACCGCCTCGATGCCGATCACCGTTTGACCGTAGTTCACACGGTCGTCGAAAGAGGACGCTACCCAGCTCAGGTAGTCGTGGAACTCCACGCGCGTCGGGTAAAAGCTCTTCAGATTGACGAAATCCGCCAGACGTCCACGCTCGAACAGATAGTTGATGAAGGTGAACCGGCTCTTCGGATCGCGCAGTGTCACCAGATCCTTCAGAAACGAAATCTGCATCCGGCAATCGTCGAGCAGCATGCCGCGATGCCAGCCGAATTCCGCTTGGCGCTCGATGAAGCAATGGGCGAGGTTGTGCACTCCGGCTTCTTCAGCGAGGCGCACGGCAAGTGCGAGATTGGACGGTCCGAAGCCGATGCCGATCAGATCAAATACGGGGTCTCTATGCATATCGCAGGTCCTTATCGGTATGAGACGGCGCACTCAACGCGCGGCCGCGAAAAAATGTTGTTCGCTGATTTAAAGCAGTTTTTAACGGGCTTTTTTTGCATGATGGCGCTGCGGTGCGCTGCACTTGCACCGCTCGTGCATCTCTCAGCCGGCATCGCGCAACCCGGTAACCGCCGATTCACGCGCGGCGATCCGTGCCCCCAGTTGCGCAAAAGTCGGCGCAGCGAAAACGTCCGCAATCGACAACGCGTAACCGGCCGCTTGCGCGGCATCCACAAAACGCACGACGTCGAACGAACTCGCGCCCGCTTCGAAGAGATCGTCGTGTTGCGCCGGCGTATTGCCTTCGAATAGACCGCTCCACACGCGTTCGAGCGCGCCGGCATTATTCACGGCTTCGTGGTTCGATCCGGCAGTGGTTTTTGCGTCGGCGGCTGCACGCTGTGCATCGACTGCGAAAGGTGCCGGCGATGCACCCAATCGCTCATGCGGCATGTCGACGAACTGCTGCACGATATGCAGATAATCCACACTGAGCGTCTCGACGAACTCGGCGTCGACCAGTTCGTTCGCGTAGGAAAACGCGGCCGTCACGCGGCCATCGTGATGTTCGACCACATCGAGTTCCAGCTCGAACACGACGCGATGCCGCACGTCGTTGAAATCGTCCAGTGTGAGACCGGCCCAATCGCGCTGCGCCGTTCCCGCAGGTCGAAGGTAGTTGAACATCACGGAGAAAAGCGGATTGCCGGCCTCCGTGCGCGGCGTGCGCAACGCCGCTACCACGTCGGCAAACGGTGTGTCGGCATGCGCGTAAGCGGCGAGCGCGGCATCGCGGACGTGGGCGAGCAATGCAGCGGGCGTGTCCGTTTTCGTGAGCCGCGTACGCACGACCACCGCATTGATAAAGAGCCCCAGCGCACGACGCGCGCCCTCGCCGGTCAACTCGCGCGTCGAAGCGAGCACACCGACAGGTTGATCGACGGCGCCCGTCGCTCTATAGAGCGCGACGTTGAGCGCGGCGTGCAGCAGCATAGGCAACGTGGCGTGACGCTCTAGCGCCATCGAACGCGCATACTGCACGAGCGCGGGACTGATTTCAAATGCGACGCGGCCCGCGCTCCAGCTCGGCGCGGCTGACCGTCCGCAAGGCGGCGCGGGCAGCATTTGCGCGGGCGTGTCGGCCAGTGCATCGCGCCAGAACGACAGACGCGTTCGCGGCGCCGCAACCGGCAACACGAGTTCGCCATGCAACGGCAATTGCAAGCGCACAGCCGCCGGCGAAGCGCCGCGCTGAATTGCGACATAGGTGGTGCGCACATCGTCGAGCCACAGGTCGATCGATTGACCATCCGACACGATGTGATGCACGACGATCGACAGCACATGATCTTGCTCGTCCAGACGCAATAGACGCACACGCCAGAACGGTGAGTCGTCGAGCAGATCGAACGGCGTGAGCGCGTCTTCATCGGTCAGTGCGACAGCAGCGGCTTCCGCGCTTGCAAGTTCCGCTTCATCGGACAGATCGATAAGCGGCATCGCGCATGGCACGGATTCCATCACCCGTTGGCCGGGCAGTTCACCACTGCGTTCCAGCAGCCGGGTACGTAATGCGGGATGCCGCGCTGCCGCTTGCGCAAATGCTTCGCGCAGCGCACCGACATCGAGCGGCCCACGCAGACGCAATGCAACAGGAATGTTGTACGCGGCGCTATCCGGTTGCGAGCGCCACAGGAACCACAAGCTCAACTGCGCGGCGGAGAGCGGCATCACGCCATTCGCGTCGGGTCGCATGCAATTGGCCGAGTTACGATCCGACGTGTCGTTGCCATCGGTTAGGGCACCGCTACGCGCCGATGCCCGCACGCGCTGCGCGTATTGCGCAAGCGTCGGCGCTTCGAACAGCGTACGCACCGGCACGTCATGCGCGAGCCGTTCGGCCACGCGTGTCACCACACGAACCGCGGCGAGAGAATGTCCGCCGAGTTCGAAGAAATGATCGCCACGGCCAACGCGATCCACGCCTAACACCTCGCAGAAGATTTGCGCGACCGCCGTCTCGACCCCGGGCGCCGGCGCCTCGTAAACTCGCGCAACACGCTGCGGTTCGGGCAACGCCGCGCGATCCACCTTGCTGTTCGCATTGCGCGGCAATGCATCGAGCACGATGATATGCGCCGGCACCATGTAATCAGGCAATGTGTGACGCAAATGCGCATCGAGTGCGGCGGCGTCCGCGCGTGTCTTGCGCTCGCGCGCCTCCGCATTCAATTCGACATAGGCGACGAGCGCCGCATGTGCGCCAGTCCCGTTGATCACCGCGACTGCTTCGCGTACATCATCATGCGCGGCGAGTTGCGCTTCGATCTCTCCCAACTCGATACGCAGGCCACGCAGCTTCACCTGGTGATCGACGCGGCCAATAAAATCGAACACGCCATCCGCGCGTCGTTTGACGAGATCGCCAGTGCGATAAAGCCGCGCGCCAGGCGGTCCGAACGGATCGGGCACAAAGCGTTCGGCGGTAAGCGCCGGCCTGTCGAGATAACCTCGTGCGACACCCACGCCTTCGCCGCCCAGGTATAGCTCGCCGATCACACCCACGGGCAACGGATTCAAGCGTGCATCGAGCACGTGCGCAGAGCGCGCGCCGACCAGCGTGCCAATCGGCAAATAAGCACTATCCGCGAACTTCGCGGGGTCGTCGGTTGGATTGAACATCCAGAGCATCGGCGTAATCACGGTTTCAGTCGGCCCATAACCGTTGACGATGCGCGCGTTCGGAAACGCCCTGCGCATCAGCGAAAACGCTTCACGCGAGGTTGCTTCTCCGCCCACGGTCAATGACCGCAAACTTGGCGGCGCACCATGCGCGAGCGCCCATTCGGCAAGCTGCGTCGCGCAACCGGGCGGCACGTAGGTCATCGTCACGCCTTCGCGCTCCATCATCCGGCAGGTTTGCGCGGGCGGCCACAACGTGTCGGCGGTGATCGCCACCGCCGCGCCGGACATGTACTGCGAAAACCAGCCCTCGTGCGCACCGTCGAAATTGACCGACTGGAACAGCAGGAACACGTCCTTCTTGCCCGCGCCGTAGCGCTCGGCAATCGCCGCGCAGTGCAATGCAAAAGAACCATGATCCACCACGACGCCTTTCGGCTTGCCGGTGGACCCTGACGTGTAGATCACATAAGCCGCCTGATGCGGCGACACGACCGGCAATTCGACGGAAGTCGCGGACGTATCGTCGAATTGCGTTTCGTCGTCGATCAGCCAGAGGCGCAAACGGTCCGACCTGGGCAGCGCCACCAGGTTCGCGTGTTCGGTGATGACATGCGTGATTTGCGCATCGTCCAGAATCTGCGCGAGACGTTCACGCGGATGACTCGGGTCCAGTGGCACAAACGCGCCACCGGATTTCAGCGCAGCAATCAGCCCAACAAGCAGATCGACGGAGCGGCTCAGCGCAACGCCGACTCGCATCTCTGCGTTCACGCCCGCCGCCACGAGCCGCCGCGCCAGGCGCGCGGCGAGTGCGTCCACTTCACCGCGCGTCAGCGAGCGATTCAAATCCGCAACGCCACGCGCGTCCGGCCGGGCCTTCGCATGATCGGCCACGCGCTGATGAACCGGCCTGAATTGCGCTTCGTCCTCGCGCGCCGTGTTGTTCCAGGCATCCAGTTGCGCGCGCTCGGCATGCGGCAGCCATCGCAGATCGCCGACTTCGGTCGCGGGCGCTTGCGTCGCATGAGTCAGCAACTCGATGTATCGCGCGGCAAGACGCTCGACTGCATCGGCGTCGAACAGATCGAGCGCATAGATCAGAAAGGCGTCGATAGAGCCGTCGTCGCGCTCCTCGAAAGTCAGCGTCAGGTCGAACTTCGCGAACGGCGCCCCCGAAGGCAGTTCGGTTACACGCACCCCCGCCAGCGAGGGCAAACGGCGACGCGCGCCATAGGCGGCCATCACCTGAAACAATGGATGATGGCTCGCGCTGCGCACCACGCCGAGCGCTTCGACCACTTGTTCGAAAGGCACGTCCTGATGCGATTGCGCATCGACGAGCGTTCGCTGTGTCGCGCCGACAAGCGCGGCGAACGGTTGCGTCGCGGGAACAGGCGTGGCAAGTGTCAGCGTGTTCACGAAGAAGCCGACGAGACCGGCCACCTCGCCTCGCTCGCGATTCGCAGCGGGCACGCCGATCCGTATCTGCGTTTCGCCCGACGCACGCGCGAGCAACGCATTGAGCGCTGCGATCAGCACCGCGAACGGCGTCGCGCGCTGCGCATTCGCGAGCGACTTGACCTGCAGCGCGAGCGTTGCATCGATAACAAAGCGATGCCGCGCGCCGCGTGCACTGCGCTGCGCCGGACGCGGCGCCGCACCTGGCAGCATCAGCACGTCGCGATTCGCGTCGAGTCGCGTTCGCCAGAATTCGAGCTGATGCTCGCGCTCACCGGCATCGAGCCAGCGCCGCTGCCACAGCGCAAAATCGGCGTACTGGATCGGCAGCGGCGCGAGCGACACAGCTTCGCTTTTCGCATACGCGCGATAGAACGATGCAAGCTCGCCCAGCACCACGTCCCCCGACCAGCCATCCGACACGATGTGATGCGTCGTCAACGCGAGCCAATGTGTGGTCCCGTCGACACGGATCAGATGCGCGCGCATCAACGGTCCAAGCGATAGATCGAACGCCTGCGCTTCGTCCGCTTGCGCGATCGCCGCCGCGCGAGTTTGTCGCTCAGCCGCAGGCAACGTGCTTACGTCGCTCGCATGCCATGGGCAACGCGACGGCGCATGCACGGTCTGCAACACGCCGTCCGCGCTTTCGGTGAAGGTCGTGCGCAATGCTTCGTGCCGCGCGATCAGTGCATCGCACGAAAGACGCAGTGCGTTTTCGTCCAACGCGCCCTCGAGCCGCAGACGCTCGGTGATGTGATACGCCGCGGGTTCGTCGATCATGCGCGCATGCAACCAGAGACGCGTTTGCGCGAACGAAGCGGGCACGCTGGCGGTGCGGTCGGTACGCGGCGCAATGGGCAGCACGCGAAAGTCGATGCCGGCCGCGTCGAGCTTCGTCAGAAAGGCCTTGCGTTGCGCGTCGGGCAACAGCGCGAAGCGCGACGCGAGTGAAAGCAGGTCCGGTTTGGCTGTGGTCATGCTGGGTAGTCTCAGTGATAGCGGCGAGCGGCTTATTGCAGTTCGAACTCGCCGAGCAGCGCGTCGATTGCGCTCGCGGTGTCGGTTCCCGCATGCGAATCGCGCTCCGTTAGCGCGCGGTCGATTGCAGCGGCACAGCGTTGCAGCGTGCGTTCATCGAACAACGTGCGTAGCGGCAGGATCAATGTCCAGTGAAGATTGGCCTGCGCATTCGCCTGCGTGGCGAGCAGCGAGTGACCGCCGAGCGTGAAGAAGTCGTCATCGCGGCCAATCATGTCGACGCGCAACACGCGCTTCCAAATCTCCGCGAGTTCGCGCTCGGTCTCCGTGATGAGCGATGCCTCGGCGTTTCCAGCAGCAACGTCACGCACGGGCGCGGGCAACGCATGACGGTCGCACTTGCCGTTCGGCGTGACCGGCAATACATCCATCGCAATCAATTGCGCCGGCACCATGTAGGAGGGCAATTGCGCACGCAAACCGTCGAGTAGTGCGGACGTGTCCAACCCATGATCCGCGCCTGCCGCGACATAGCCGATCAATTGCTCGTCGCGCACGACCACCACGGCGTCGTGCACACCTGACGACGCACGCAGCAACGCTTCGATTTCGCCCGGCTCGATACGCTGGCCGCGTAATTTCACCTGCGTGTCGATACGGCCGAGATAGTCAAGCGCACCATCCGCCCGACGACGCGCGAGGTCGCCGGTTCGATAAAGCCGCGCACCTTCCACGAACGGATCGGGAACGAAGCGTTCGGCAGTCAGCGCCGCACGGCCGAGATAGCCGCGCGCGAGCCCCACGCCGCCGAGATACAGTTCGCCGATCGCGCCGTGCGGCAGCGGCTGCAATGCCGCATCGAGCACATGCAATTGCAGGTTGGCAATCGGATGACCGATGGGTATGGAGGCCGCGTTAGCGTCGCTCGCATCGCAAGTCCAACGCGAGACGTCGATCGCGGCTTCGGTCGGACCGTACAGATTGTGAAGCCGCGCTTGAGGCAACAAGCGCGCAACACGCGCGACGAGTTCGGGCGCGAGCGCTTCGCCGCTTGCGACGATCCGCTCGACACTTGCACAGCGCGCCGCCGCATTGAAGTCTTCCAGATACGCAACGAAGGCCGCGAGCATCGACGGTACGAAATGCAGCGTGGTCACACGATGCGCTTCGATTGTCGCGACGAGTCGCGCCGGATCGCGATGATCCCCAGGCGCCGCAATCGCGAGTTTCGCGCCGGCAGAAAGCGGCCACACGAATTCCCACACCGATACGTCGAAGCCAAACGGCGTCTTGTGCAGCACGACGTCGTTTGGATCGAGCGCGTACGCTTGCTGCATCCACGCGATGCGGTTCGCCAGCGCACGGTGCGTGTTGCCCGCGCCCTTCGGCTTGCCGGTCGACCCGGACGTATAGATCAGGTACGCAAGCTGTTCAGGCGCGACGTCTATCGGCGCCGACAACGTCGCCCTTGCGTTGTTCAATTCGCCGACGGTCAGCGTTGTTACGTCAATTGTTCCAACGGCCTGCGCGACGCGTTCACGTAAATGCGGCTGGGTGAGGACCACCGCCGGCTTTGCGTCCTTCAGCAGATAGGCAATGCGCCCGGTCGGATAGTCCGGATCGATCGGCAAATATGCGGCGCCGGCCTTCAGCACACCGAGCAACGCGATCACCATGTCGAACGAGCGCTCGACACACAACGCGACCGCCGTATCGGCGCGCACGCCCGCTCTGATGAGTGCGCCGGCCACGCGATTCGCGTTCGCGTCTAACGCGGCGTAGGTCATCTGCTCGACATGCCCTTGCGGATTCGCGAATTCGAGCGCAATTGCTTCCGGCAACGCTATCACCATTTGCTCGAACTGGCGATGCAGCGCTTGCTCTTGCATGTGCGGCCAAAGCTGCTTCGTCGCGTTGGCACGCGTTAACGCGGCGAGGTCGTCAGTGGTTGCAATTGAATACGTGCCGAGCGGCGCATCCGGATTCGCAATCAAGCCATCCAGACATGCAGCAAACGCGCGATGCAACGCGGCGACACGTGCTTCATCGAGTTGCGCGGCGTCGTAGCCGTAGTCAATTGTGAGCGTCGCGCCTGCTTCGATCACGAGCGTCAGCGCGAAGTCGGTCGACTCGATGTTGCGCAGTTCGCGCAGCTTCAGCGCGCGTTCATCGCGCCCTTGCCAGGCTTCATCGACCGGATAGTTTTCGAATACGACCAACGTATCGAACAGCGCCCCTCCGCCTTGACGCGCCCATTGCTGGATCTCCGACAGCGGCGTGTGCGCGTGCTCGGCAGCGGCGGCATTGTCGCGCTGCAATTCATGCAACCACTCTGACGCGCGGCGTTGCGGCAGGGGCGCCGTTATCACCGGCAGCGTGTTGATAAAAAGACCCAGCACGGTATCGACATCGGGCAACGCATCGGGACGGCCGGCGACGGTTGCGCCGAAAGCGACCGCCGTGCGATGGGTCATCCGTTGCAACGCGAGCGCCCATGCGCCCTGCACGATGGTGTTAAGCGTGACCTTCAGGCGACGCGCCGTTTCGATGAGGCGCGTGGTGCTTGCGCTGTCGATCGATTCACGCGACGTGAGGTGTTGCGCTTGATGTCGCGATTTTTCGGCCACTAGCGTCGGCTCATCGAGCAACGCAAGACGCTGCAACCAGAATGCACGATCGCTTTCGACGTCGCGCGCCGCGAGCCACGCGATGAAATCGCGGTAACGGGCTTTCGCGGGGGCAGCGAACGGTTGCGGACGCGGCGGCTCGATGTAATCGTGCAGCACGTCCGCGAAGAAACGCGCGGTGCTCCAGCCGTCGAGCAGCAAGTGATGGCGCGTCCACACAAGCTGCCACGCGTCATCCGTCATGCGGATCAGCGCGACGCGCATCAATGGCGGCGACGTCAGATCGAAACCGCGTGCGCGGTCGGCGCCTAGCCACGTTTGAAAGTCGTCGCGAACATTAGCGCCGCGATCGCGCCAATCCAGTATTTCGACCGGCATGCGCGCCTGGCGATGCACGATCTGCATCGGCACCGCTTCATCGGCAGTGAAGCTCGTGCGCAGAATGTCGTGACGCGGCACGGCAGCTTCGAATGCGGCACGCAAACGCTCCACGTCCGGTTCAATCAACGTTGCGACGAGTTGATTCACATACGTTGATTGCTCAGGCGCGAACAGCGAGTGGGACAGAATGCCATGCTGCATCGGCGAAAGCGGATAGATATCGTCGATGCCGCGAAGATCGAGCGGCAAGCGATCCAATGCAGCCTGCGTCAGCCCACCTGCACGAGCGAGCGGATAGTCAGCCGGCGTGGCACCGCCACCGCGCTGCGAAAGACGCGCGGCACACGCAGCGGTCAATTCGACCAACGCCCGTTCGAAGCGCTGCGCCAATGCTTCAATCGTCGCGCGCTCGAACTGCGTCGCGCCATAAACCCAATGGACCTTGAGCGTGCGCACAGCATCGCCGTCGATAAACGCGTGAATCGCGAGCGCGTTACCGAGCGGGCCAGCCGGATCGCGCTCGCAACCCGCGCCGCCAAAGCGCGGAATTAGCGCTGCTTCGCGCGGCGCATCGAACTGGCCGAGGTAGTTGAAGGTGACGCGCGGACGCGGCACCGCCGCGAGAGCGATGCGCGTCGCCGCGTCGCCATAGTGACGCAGCACGCCAAAGCCCAGCCCCTTGTTAGGTACCGCGCGCAGCGTGTCCTTCACCGCGCCGAGCGTGCCTGCAGGCGTGCTCTCAAACGTGAACTGCACCGGATAGTGACTCGTCAGCCAGCCCGGCGTGCGGCCGACATCGGCGTCGTCGAATAGCGCTTCGCGGCCGTGTCCTTCGAGTTCGATGCGGCACACCGGCATGCCGAACGACATCGCCAATGCGGCAATCAGCACCTCGACCGTTTGCGTGCGGTAGGCGGCGTTCGCTTCGGTCAACGCGGCGCGCGTGAGATCGGCGTCGATGGTTTGCACGACCGTTTGCGCGTCGGCGTTGGTGGCCAGCGCTTGCGGGTGATCGAGCGGCAAGTCGTCATGCTGCGTGGCGAGGGCACTCCAATACGGCAGTTCGGCTGCGAACGGCGAATGAGTAGCGTCCAGTGCCGCGCGAGCGAGCCGCGCCGCCCATTGCTGCGCACTCGTCCCCGTTGAGGCGAGACGTACATTGCGGCGCTCGCACGCAGCGCGATAGGCCGCGTCGAGATCGTCGAGCAGCACGCGCCACGACACGCCATCCACGATGATGTGATGAATCGCGATATAAAGCCGCGTCGTACCGTCGGCCAGCATGGCAGCCATCGCGCAAACGAGCGGGCCGTGCGTCACGTCGAGCGTGCTTTGGAACGCGTCGAAATGCGACAGGGCATCTGCTTCGTCGCGCGCGGAGACCGACGCGAGCGGCAACGTTTCGAACGCCTGGGAGGCCAGCGCCATGCGCCATTCGCCTTGCGCGCCGTCGTTCGAAAAACGGTGCCGGAATACTTCGTGATGCGTGAGCAGCGTCTCGAACGCACGCGCGAACGCGTCGAAATCGAGCGGCGCTTGCGTGCCGAGTTCGATCGATTGATTCCAGTGACCGCGCCGCGGAATTTCGAGTGCGAAGAAACGCAACTGTGCGGGCGTGAGAATGGCAGTCTGCTCGTCGTGCGATGATCCCGACCGCTCTTTCAAAGTCGATGCGACCGATGCACCCGGCGTTGCCGCTTCCACAGCCGTTGCAACCCGCGCTAGCTGCGCGAGCGTCGGCGCGTCGAACAATTGTTTCGGCGTGAAGCGCACACCGCGCTTGCGTGAACGCGCGATCACCTGCAACACCAGAATCGAATCGCCGCCCAGCTCGAAGAAATTGTCGTCGCGGCCTACACGCTTCGCTTTGAGAACTTCCTGCCAGACAGCAGCAAGCGTTTCCTCAATGACGCCTTGCGGTGCGTCGCCTTCCGTTGCGGTTTGCGCTGGCGCCGCGGCGGCCAGCGCGCGCAATGCCACACGATCCACCTTACCGTTCGCGGTCACGGGCAAAGCGGCCACGCAGCGCAATACCGCCGGCACCATGTAGTCAGGCAAACGTTCGCTCAATGCCGCCTGGAGCGCGGATTCACCGCAGCGCGCCTGCTTGGACCACACCACGAACGAAGCCAACCGCAAGCGCCCGTCATGCTCCACAGCGAGCGTCTCGGCTTGCTCAACGCCTTCGATTGCACGCAGTGCCGCACTCACTTCACCCGGCTCCAAACGGTAGCCGCGAATCTTGACCTGATCGTCGAGCCGCCCCAAAAAATCGAGCCTGCGATCGGCGCGCAACCTCACGCGATCGCCCGTTCGATAAAGACGCTCGCCGTCTGCGAATGGATGCGGCACGAAGCGCTCCGCGGTCGCCGCCGCGCGCCCCAGATAACCGCGCGCGACGCCAGGCCCGCCGAGATGCAGTTCGCCGATACCGCCTGGCGGCACACTTGCACCATGCGCATCGAGCACGCACACATATGCGTTCGGCAATGGCTGACCGAGCGGAACGCCATGCACTGCATACAGGTTCTGCGCGCGCAACGCGGTTTGTTTCGGCGCCGACGTATCGCAGGTCAACGCGCCCACAGTCGCTTCTGTCGGACCATAGTGATTGATGACGCGGCACGCAGGCTTTAACGCCGCAATCCGTGCGACCAGCGACCACGGCAGCGTCTCGCCGCCGGTTACGAGTGCATGCAATGGCAGCACATCGGCGGGATGCTGTGCGTCGAGCAATGCCTGCAAATGGCTCGGCACGATCTTCAGAATGCCGACCTCGCGCGTGCGCATCTCATGCGCGAAGCGGTCCGGATCGAACGCGCAAGATGCCGGCAGCAGATGCAACGTGCGGCCCGAGCAAAGCGCGCCGAACAACGTCGTGTGGCCGAGATCGGCGGCGACGGTGGAGACCATCGCCATCGAAGCGTCGTCGGCGAATGCCAGCTCGTTCAGCATGCCTTCGACATAATCGGCCAGCGCGCGGTGCGAGATCACCGCGCCTTTCGGCATGCCGGTCGAGCCCGATGTGAAAATCAGATACGCGGCCTGATTGCCGTTGCAGTTGCTGTCGACATTTGCAGGCGCCGGGCTTCGCGTGAGTGCATCGAAATCGAGCGTGGTCGCATTACCTAAGGCTTGAAGGTTCTTCGTCGCCTCGCTCGTCAGCATCCATCGCGCGCCGCATGTTTCGATCGCGGACGACAACCGCTCTTGCGGCGCGGCCGGATCGAGCGGCACCACATATGCGCCCGACTTCATCACGCCGAGCAGCGCGGCCGCAAAACGCACGGAACGCTCGATACATACCGCAACCGGTTGTTCAGCGCCTACGCCGCGTCGCTGCAATGCATATGCGATGCGATCAGACACGTCGTCCAGTTCTGCATAGGTCATTTGCGTATCGGCGTCCGCGAGCGCCACGCGATGCGGCGTTTCGCGCGCATGGCGGGCGAACAGCGCGAGCACAGTGTCAGCGGTGTTGTGCAACACGCGACCGTGACGCGCCGCGCGATACTCGTCGCTATCCGTGCAATCCAGTTCGGCAATCGTGCGCTGCGGATCGCGCACTGCATCGGCGACGAGCGTGGCGTAGCTGTCGAGCCACGCCTGCGCGGTGGCCGCGTCGATGCCGTCGAGCGCGTAGGCGGCAACCAGTTCAATGCCGCGCGGGTCGTCCGTGAAGTCGAGCGCGAAGTCGAAGCGCGCGGCGAGATCGAGTCCCGGCGACATTCTCACGGATGCACCCGGCAATTCCGCCTTCAATTCCAGATCGAATTGCTGCGCGAACTTGACCTTGAGCCACGCGTCGCCGCGCCGCACGGGCGGCTTCACCGCGTCGAGCACCTGATCGAAGGGCACGTCCTGATGCGCGAACGCATCGAAGGCCGCACGACGCACGTCGTCGAGCAACGCAGCGAACCGCTGACCTGGCGCGACGCGCGCGCGCAATGCAAGGGTATTGAGGAAAAGGCCGACAAGCGGCGTAGTCTCCGCTCGCTGACGATGCGCAATCGGCGCGGCCACGACAATGTCAGTCGCGCCCGTCAATCGATAAAGCCACGCGTCGAATGCAGCGAGCAGCACCGTGAACGTCGACGCCTGCGCTCGATGCGCCATGTCGCGCACAGCGTCCGAGACCGACGCCGGCAAACGCAGCACGAGACGCCCACCGCGATAATCACGCTGTGAGGCACGCGTGCGATCGAGCGGCAACGCCAGCGCTTCAGGTGCATCGCGCAACGTATCGCGCCAATAGGCGAGTTGGCGCTCGCCTTCTCCGGCTGCCAGCCAATCGCGTTGCCATTGCGCGTAATCGGCGTACTGCACCGGCAATGCGGGCAATTGCGGCGTGCGTCCCGTTGCGAGAGCCGCGTACGCCGCGCGCAGTTCCTCGAACGCACAGCGCGAACTCCAGCCGTCGCTGATCGCGTGATGAGTCGTCAGCAGGAAGCGCTGCGTGTTCTCGGTTAGCGTGACGAGCCCGGCGCGCACGAGCGGGCCGTTCGAAAGATCGAAAGCCACGCCGACGTGGTTCTCGATCAACGCTGCGAGTTGCGATTCGCGTTCGGCTTCACCGCTCGGGCGCAAGTCGATCGGCACAATGTTCACGCGCATTGCGGCATGAATGCGCTGCATCACAATGCCATCGTCGGATTCCACGAGTGTGGTTCGCCACGCCTCATGACGTTCGATCAGGCAATCGAGCGCGCGCTGCAATGTGACAATGTCCAGCGCGCCTTGCACGTCCCATTGCACGGCGACGTGATAGGCGGCGCCAGCATCTTCGGTTTGCGCGAGAACCCAGAAGCGCTGTTGCGCGAACGACGCGGCGCGGTCCACGATCGGCGCATCATTCGAGGCCCGCGCCACGGTCATTGCTTGACCCGCATTAGCCGATGTTTCGCGCTCGCTGCTATCGATCAACTGGGCAAGCGCTTCGAGCGGTTGATCGTCAAACAACGCGTCGAGCCGCAAATTCACGCGCCATTCGACGCGGATCGCCGCCTGCAATTGCATTGCCGCAAGCGAATCGCCGCCGCGCGCGAAGAAGCAGTCGGCACAGCCTACCGGGGCGGAATCGCCCAGCACTGTTTGCCACAGCGCGGCGAGGCGCAACTCCGGCGACGTGCACGGCGCGATATATGCGGCATCCGTCACTGCGGACGTGGCAGCGAGCGCGTCACGCAACGCGGCGCGGTCGAGCTTGCCGTTCAATGTATAAGGCAGACGTTCAAAGCGCGCGATGCGATGCGGCAGCCAGGCCTGCGGCAAATGCGCAGCCACGTGCGCCTGCAACGCGGCATCGTCGAGCGGATGTTGCAGTACCACGCACGCAATCAATTGCGTTCTTCCATTGCACAGTTCAGCGAGCACCGCCGCGTCGGCAATCGCCGGATGCGTGAGCAGGCATGCGGCGATTTCAGCAGGCTCCACTCGCACACCGCGCACCTGGACCTGATCGTCGATGCGGCCAAGGTAGTCGAACGAACCGTCCGCGCGTTCACGCGCGAGATCACCCGTGCGGTAGATGCGCTCGCCCGGTTCGCCGTTCGGATCCGGCAGAAAACGTTCAGCAGTCAGCGCCGCGCGCCCGTGATAACCGCGCGCGAGACACATGCCGCCGAGCAGCAATTCGCCTGCTTCGTCGCGCTGTGCCGCGCCGTCGATGCGAGCCACGCGCCGCCCAATCGGCCAGCCGATCGGCAACGACGCATAACCATTGCCCGCATCGAGCGCTGGTGTCGTGCCCGGATCGACAGGCCACAGCATCGGCGAGATCACCGCCTCGGTTGGTCCATAACCGTTCACGAGACGCACGGCCGGGAACACGCGGCGAATGTGGTTGAAGCTGTCTTGCGACATCGCTTCGCCGCCGAACAGCAACACGCGCAACGACGGCGGCACGCCGAGCCGCTCGCAAACGTTGGCGAACTCGCGCAAATAGGCGGGCGGCAGCGTCGTATTGGTCACGCCTTCGCGCATCATGAATGCATGCGTGGCGTCGGGCGCGAACGGCGGCGGGTCGGTAATCACCACGCTGCCGCCGACCGCGAGCGGCACGAGCCATGCCTCGATCGACACGTCGAAATTGACCGACGCGAAATGCAGCACGCGATCACTCGCATCGATCGGCAATGAAGCGGCGAGCGCCGCGCCATGCGCAGCCAGCGGGCCGTGTTCGACCGCGACCGCTTTCGGCGTGCCAGTCGAGCCCGACGTATAGATCATGTAGGCAGCCGCGCGCGGATGCACGGGCGCGTCGTCGTTATCGGGTGCGAACCTGTGCACGTCTGCCGCAGCAGCGCTTGCGACGTCGAAACATTGCTCGAAACGCGCACGCATCGTGGCATCGGCCGAACCGTCGACGATACCGTGCGCGAGCCCCGCGTCCTGCACAACCCAATCGAGACGCGCAGCCGGATGGCGCGGGTCGAGCGCGACGAACACGCCGCCCGCTTTCAACACCGCGAGCAACGCGACAAACAGATCGCACGATCGCGCGACGCAGACGCCAACGCGCACTTCCGTTGTAACGCCCGCCGTTTTCAACTGCGCCGCGAGCCGCGACGCGCGACCGTCGAGTTCGCCACGCGTCAACCTCACCGTATGCGGGGTGAACGATGCCAGCGCGGGCGCATCGGGATCAAGGCGCGCCAGCGCGCGGATTTGATGGTGCAACGCAATCGGGAAGCTCGTCATGGGCGTGAAATCCGTTAGAACCGGCAGCTAGGCCAAGTCGCAGGCCGCAATGGGCCGCTTCATTGGTGTGACGATCCGCGATCGCAAATATTTACCGCTTGCGAGTTTTTGTTCGGAGTGCATTCGTTTTCTTCACGACTCAAAAGAGAGCAATGCAACGGTAAATGTTTGGCGCGCCCATTCGTCTATCAGGCGAGGGGCGTGTTTTTGCGCCCCGCTGACCTGCCGCGCGTATGCACCGCAAATGCGCACTGCAAATGCCTACTGCACGTACCCGCTGCAATTCACCGATCCATTGCGAACCACTGCGACCCATTGCCGATGACCGCTGCCCACGAGCGCTACCACGCGCCACCCTCGCCTTCTCCATCCTCGAAACAACCGACGGGCAAGCCCGCGATGCGGCTGATCGTGGCCTTGCTCAAGCGCTCGCGCGGCTCCTTCGCGATTGCGCTGGTTGCTTGCGTGCTGAACGGCATCGCCAGTGTGCTGCTGGTCGCGACGTTGAGCCGCGCACTATCGCAACCGGGCGCCGCCGATATGTCGCTCGCACTGCGCTTCGCGTTGTGCGCGGTCACCGCACTCGTCACGCGTGTGATTACCGGCGTGCTGTTCGCGCGGCTCTCGCAGGACACCATGGCGCAATTGCGCGGACATGTCGCGCGACGCGTCGCCGAAGCCGAATTGCGCGACGTCGAGCGGATTGGCGCGGCCCCCGTGCAGTCCGTTCTCACCGACGACGCGACCAACGTCTCCATGCTGTTTTTCGCGTTACCCAATCTCGTGATGCACGGCTCGATCGTGTTCGGCTGCCTGGGCTATCTCGCGTGGCTGTCATGGCCCGTGTGCCTGGTGGCCGTGGCCGCGATTCTGGTCGGTTCGCTCGGCTACCATGCAGGCGACAAGCGCGCTATCGCGTCGCTCGAAGCCGCGGGCCGCTCGCAGGACAAACTGTTCGGCTATCTCGGCGCGCTGTTCACTGGCGCGAAGGAATTGAAGCTGCATCAGGCGCGGTCGCGCCAATTCGTCGACGGTCAACTCGGCTCCGCGATCGACGAAGTGCGCGACCATCGGCGCCGCGCGTTTAGCGCGTATGCGGTCGGTGTCGGCTGGATCGTGTTTCTGTTCTATGTGTTCCTCGGCGTCGCGACGTTCTGGCCCGCGCTGGGCATTGATGCCGGCGCGCCATCGGCGTCGGGCTATGTCGTCGTGTTTCTGTTCATGCTACTGCCGCTCGACGGCCTGTTGAACAACGTGCCCACGCTGAACGCGGCACGCGTGTCCCTCGACCGTATCGAGAAGCTGATGGGTGAATTCAGCGCGTTGCGCACCGCGCCGCCGCCCGACGAAAACGCGTCGCATGCGCCGTATCGAACACTCACGTTCCGCAACGTCACGCATTCGTATTTCCATGAACGCGACGAACGCATGTTTCGCGTCGGGCCGGTTGATCTCACGTTCACGCCGGGCGAACTGGTGTTTATCGTGGGCGGTAACGGCAGCGGTAAGACTACGCTCGCGAAAGTGCTGACGGGTCTCTACGAACCCGAAGACGGCACGATCGAACTCGACGGCAAGCCAATTGGTTTGGCGGAGCGCGCCGCCTATCGTCAACGTTTTACGGCGGTATTCAACGACTTCCATCTGTTCGATGCGCTGCTTGGAATCGTCGATCCGAACGATGCATCGCGCGCGCAGGCCGATGCCCGCGCCAATGCGCTGGTAGCGAAGCTCGCGCTCGATCACAAGGTGCAGGTCCTCAACGGGGCGTTCTCCACGCGCGCGTTATCCACTGGACAGCGCAAGCGTCTCGCGTTGGTAGTCGCGTATCTGGAAGACCGGCCGCTCTATCTCTTCGATGAATGGGCTGCGGATCAGGACCCGCAATTCAAGGCAGTGTTCTATGAACAGCTGTTGCCGGAACTGCGTTCGCGGGGCAAGACGGTATTGGTCATCAGTCACGACGACCGCTACTTTCATCTCGCGGACCGTGTGTTGAAGCTGGATAACGGCAGCATTGTGAGCGAGACGTATGGATCGGCGCAGGCGGTGCAGGATGTGCGGGCCGCGAACGGCACGCTGGGTTGAGTGCTAGTTGATCGCTAGTTGATTGCATATTGATTTTTCAAGCTGAGCGCCGCGCTTCAGGCGCTCAGCCGCGTTGCATGACTACTTCTTCGTAGCTGCCGGCGCGGGAAGCGACAGCAACGTGTCGGTCATCGTATTCGCGAGACGCAGTGCCGACATGGGTCCGCCAAAACCCCAGATGTTGCGCTCGACGAGGCCCACGCGTCCCGCAGCGCGCGCCGGCACGAAACGCCAGATCGGCGAATCGAGCTTGGTCGCGAGTGACACGTTCGCTTCCGTCGCGCTCACGAATAGCGCCGTCAAATCGGGCTTCTTCAGCAGTTCCTCTGAAGTTACGTAGGCGGTGCCTTCGCGTGTCGGCTCAGCGGGCCACAAGCGTAGCCCGAGCGCGTGAGCGACACCCGCCGCGGTGCTGTTGCCCGTGAATGCCCAGTAACGATCCGGCAGTCCCAATTCCTGGACCCACGCAATCTGCTCGCCGCGACGACCCGCTTGGGCGAGGCGCTGTGCATTGCGAGCAAAGCCCGCCTCGACTGTCGCTTCGACTGCGCGCGCCTGTTGCTCGCGCCCCGTCAGACAGCCGATGGCGCGCAGAATCCTGCGGCCCCAATCGAGTTGCGTGACTTGCGTGCCGTCCTCGGTAAAGTTCGGGCTGTATTTGAACAGCACTGTTGGCGCGATGCGTTCGAGCGCCGCGAAAATCGGCGCGTGACGTAAGCCAACACCGAGAATCAGATCGGGCTTCGCGGTCGCGATCGCTTCGAGACTCGGCTCCTGCCGCGTGCCGATGTCCGCCACCGACGCGAGCCGCGCATTGTCATAACCGATCCACACGGGGTAATACTCAGGGTCGGCCATGCCGACCGGCGTGGTGCCGAGGGCGGCGAGATCTTCGGCGAACATGAATTCGAGTACGACAATGCGCTTGGGCCGCGCCGGCAATGATGAACTCGCTTGCGACACAATCGGATTGCCGGAAAGCGGTCCGCAAGTCTGCTGCGCAGAATTGGCGTCGCCTGCTGCCTGTGCTGACGACCAGGGGTTCGCTAAGAATGCGCTGGCAAGCGCGACAGCAACACAAGGTTGCTTCAGGCAAGGCATTTTCTTCATACGGCGCTCTAACGTAAACCGTTCTGCAACGCGATTTCCGCCTCGCTCATTGTCAACAGTAGGGGGCAGCGTCCACACAATTGCATCTCTCCAGGAATTTCATATCGCACGCAGCAGACGCGGCGTGCACTGAACGGATTCGGCAAACTCGCGGCGCGCGGTGTGGCCTGTCGGATCGGCATACGCAGTGGATTGACGTCGCCGTCAGCGGTGAGCGGGCCGAATAGCCAGGCGGCGTCCTCGGCGAGGTCGCATTGGGGCGCGCATTGTTCGAACAGATAGTCGAGCAGATTGCCCGCGTTGCTCCACAACACGCGTGGCGCGATTTTCGTCATCGCGCAAAGCAGATCACTGTATTCAGATGCGCGACGAGCGGCGCATAGCGTTTTGCGGGGTCGCACTCGTTGCGGCCCAACGCGTCGCGAGCGAAATAGAACGCGACGGGCAAGCCGTCACGCAGCATGACGTGGCTCTTTTCCGGCGACATGTCGAGCGGCCGGCGCAATAACGCCCCCGCGACAAAGCCCGCCGTCGCTGCAAAGCCGAAGTAGTACTTGCTCCACTGCGAAAGCAGCGCACGTGCGTGCGTTTCCCGTTCGCCGCCGTAAAGCGTGACCATTGCATCGATCAACTCGGCTCGATGACGGGGCAACTCCGCAACGGGGACCACATCTAATTGCCGCACCTGATCGTTAGCCAGCGGAGACGGGGCGCCGCTTGCATGCGGGACGCCGAGCCACACATTTTCCAGATAATGCGCGATCGATTCCGGCACAAAGGCGGCGAAGCATCGCGCGCGCTCGTCATTCGGATAAACGTTGGCAACGTCTTGCGCGAGCCGCATCGTCATCATCGTTTGCCCCGCTTCTCGCGCCGCGCCTCCATGATCAGCAGCGCAAGCAGATACGGCGCACCGATCAGCGCAGTCAGCACGCCAGCGGGAACTTCGCGTGGCGCGAGCAGCGTGCGCGCCGCGATATCGGCAATGACCAGCACCAATGCCCCACATGCGCCGGCGAGCCACAAGCGCGTTCGATGAGCGCGCGCGCCGAGCATCGCCGCCAGATGCGGCGCCATCAATCCAATGAAGCCAACGGGCCCCACCGCCGCGACCGCGGCACACGCGGCCAACGTCGCCACGCTTAACACCAGCGGACGCAGTACACCAATCGGCAAACCCAGCGCGGCGGCCTGGTCATCGCCGAGTGCGAGCAGATCCAGCGGACGAGCGAGTAGCGCGAACACCGGCGCGGCCAACACGCACCAAGGCAGCAACGTCATCACTTCGCCCCAGCTTCGCCCATACGTGCCGCCCACCAACCATACGACGAAACGCGCGGGCTGCACGCTTTGCTGCGTGATGAGCCATTGCGACAACGTCGTCCACAACGTGCCGATCACGATGCCTGTCAACGCAACAGCGAGCGGCGCATAACGGTGCCTGCGATTGAGCAGCAGCGTAAGCGCAAGCGTCGCGCCGCCGCCGACGAGCGACGCGAGCGCCAACGTCGAATGCGCTGCAAGCGGCCACACGACGAGTGCAACGAGCGTGGCAAGGCCAGCGCCTTGCGTCACGCCGAGCACTTCAGGACCGGCCAGCGGATTGCGCACGATGCTCTGCATCAGCACGCCGCTTGCGGCGAGCAATGCGCCCGCCAGCAACGCACAGATGAGGCGCGGCAGACGCAGATCGAGCAACATCCTCGCGAGATCGTCACGATGCTCGAATGCGGCGAACCAGCGATGCACGCCTATCGTAGTCGGTCCAAACGAAGCACCCGCACACACGATTACGATGCCGAGCGTCAGCCATAGGGTTGCGGTCAGCGGCCATGGCCACGCGTCGAGCATCTGCACGAAACGCGTGCCGGCGCGTGCCATGCTGCGCTCATTGCCGCCATGTAATGCGCCCGACCATGCGGCGCCGCTTCGGATCATCGCCAGCATCAACGGCGTGCCGACGAACGCAATGGCCACGCCGGTGGAAAGCGTCGCGTCGAGGTTGAGAGCCTGCACGGCGCTGTCGGTGACGAGCACCAGCGCGCCGCCGACTAATGCGGACAGAGGCACCAGCGCGGCGAGGCGCGAGGCGCGCGCGCCGCGCATATGCCGCAGCAGATTGGGCGCAATCAGTCCGATATAAGACAGCGGCCCCGCCACGCTGACGGCGACGCTCGCCAAGCCCACGGCGACGATCATCGCCGCAAGCCGCGTGGCATCCACGCGCA
The DNA here is from genome assembly GCF_002879865.1 of Paraburkholderia rhynchosiae. Lineage (GTDB taxonomy): Bacteria > Pseudomonadota > Gammaproteobacteria > Burkholderiales > Burkholderiaceae > Paraburkholderia > Paraburkholderia rhynchosiae. Next base: position 10,764 of record NZ_PNXY01000022.1, on the reverse strand, counting down.
CACCCGCTGCTGCAGCGGCATCGTCGCCGAGTACAAGCGGGTCGAGTGGACGAATGACGAACGGCAACGCCAGGAGCGGCAACACGAGCCAGGCAGCGGCCGTCTTGAGGCCGGCCGCGCCTGGTTGATAAAGACTGCCGCTCGCCCACAACGACACGCCCACGATGCTCTGCTCGAAGAACGCGAGAATCAGCGTGGTCAACGCGGAAAACAGCAGCATGCAGACGCTGCCCGCGAGCACGAGACGCAATGGCGTCGCGCGCCAGCCGCCTGCTGCCGCTGCCACGCACCCGGCGGCGGCGAGCCCGCAAACAAACAGCAAGGGTACAGACGCCACGCCCGCGAGCGAGGGCAAGAGCATTGCGGCAAGCAGGCCGAGTTGCGCGCCGCCGGTAATGCCGAGCAAGTCGGGTGACGCGAGCGGATTGCGCGTGAGCGACTGGAACAATGTCCCTGCCACCGCGAGACAGCCGCCTGCCACCAGCGCCGCGACGACACGCGGCATGCTCAGGTCGAACAGCAGAATGCCGGCGAGTTGCGCGGCGGCGGTGCCTGCGGGCGCGGCGAGCCACGCATCGAAGCCGCGCGCGAGCCGCAGCGCGGCGACGACAACGATCAACGCGACGAGCGCGACGCCGATCATTCCGACGCGACTCTCCGCCTGCACGCGTTCGTTCGACCTCGCCGGTCCTTCACGGCGCAGACGTTTGCGCGCTGCAAGCGTCGTCATGCGGCGAGATCCTTGCTCTCATGACGCTGACGGAGCGCGGCATCTATTTCATCGGCGTGGTACTCGTAAGCGGGCACGCACATCGGCGCACCGGTTTGCGGATGCGCGATCTTCAGCATCCGCACGCCGAACGCCTCGTTCAGATGACGGGGATCCAGCATCGCATCCGGCGAGCCTTGCGCGACGATTCGGCCCGCGCGCATCAACACGATCTCGTCGCTATACGCGGCGGCCTGGTTCAGGTCGTGCAGCACCCACACGATAGTCAGTCCGCGCTCGCGATTCAGGCGCCGCAACTCGCGCAGAATGTCCAGTTGATGATGGATGTCGAGGTAAGTCGTCGGTTCGTCGAGCAACACGACTGGCGCTTGCTGCGCGAGCGCCATCGCTATCCACGCGCGTTGCCGTTCGCCGCCCGAAAGAGCCGCGACGTCGCGTGCGGCGTCGGCGGCTAGGCCACTCGTGGCGAGCGCGTCGTCGATTGCAATGTGGTCTTCGTGCGAGAGGCCGCGCAGCCATCCACCGTAGGCATAGCGGCCGTACGCAACCAGTTCGCGCACCGTCAGCCCGGCGGGAATCTGGTTGAATTGCGCGAGCATGGTCAGCGTGCGCGCCAAAGCGCGCCGTCGATAAGAAGCAAGCGGTGCACCGTCGATCTCAACGCTGCCCGAAAGCGCCGGCTGCAAACCGGCGAGCGTGCGCAGCAACGTGCTTTTGCCGCAGCCGTTGGGACCGCACAGCGCCGTGATGCGCCCCGCTGCGATAGCCAGATCGAGCTTATCGAGCACGATGTGATCGCGATAGCCAACCGTCAGCGAATGTGCCGCGAGCGCCGCGCCCTGCGTTTTTATCATTGCGCGGACGTCCTCGTTCCGCCTTCGACGACATGCCCTTCGCGGTAGCTTTGCGCCATCGCGACGACGACCTTGCGCGGTCCTTCGAATGGATCGCGTGCGTGCGCCGTCAACATGTTGTCGAGCATCAGCACGTCGCCGGTCAACCACGGAAACACAATACGCTGCTGATCGAGCACGCCGCGAATTTCCGCGAGCGCGTCGGCTTCGAGCGGCGCGCCGTCGCCGTAACACACATTGCGCGGCACGTTCTCCAGGCCGACAGAATCGATTAGCGCGTCCTGCATGTCTTCATCGAGCGACGAAAGATGAAACAGGTTGGCCTGATTGAACCACACGCGCTCGCCCGTGCGAGGATGCCGCGCCACCGCCTGGCAGCGCTCGCGCGTGCGCAGAAGCAGTTCGCCGTCTCCGCTGTCGCGCCATTGGCATTCGATGCCGCGCGCCCTGCAAATTCGCTCGACGACGGCCGGATTGTCGGAGCCGAACGCTTGCTCCCACGGCAAATCGAGCCCTTGCCCGAAGTTGCGGACGTATAGCAGTTCGCGGCTCGCAAAGCGTGCAACGAGCGCCGGATCGAGCGCGCGGTAAGTCGCTCGACTATCGGCAATCGGCGTTGCACCGCCAGAACGCGCGGCCAACGCGCAGTGAAACCAGATCCGCAACGGCCACTCGCGCGTGTAAGATTGTTCGTTATGCAAAGGAATCGAGCGATGCGGCGGATATTCCGTCGACGTATACACCGCACCCTCAACCTGGCTGCGCGGCGTCGACGCAAATTCATAGCCGATCAGCGGATGTGCGAACGAAGCCGCAAAACTTTGAAACGCGTCGATCGATTCGACTCGAAAGTCTGTGAACAGCATGCCGCCGGCGCGCTCCAGCGTATCGTCGACGATCGCATGCAGCAGCAGCGCCGCTTCGTCCAGTGAAATCTCCGCGCCCGCGCGCGGCGAAACGATAGTGGGCAGTCCCGGCTCGATGGACAGATCGGCGAGCGCGGGCCGCGGCATCGAAGGGATGGTCATACGGAATCCTTTTGCGGAAGCGGCGCGCCGAAGGTGGTTCGGGCGCGCCCGGTCAGGCGGTATGCGCCTTTGCGGCCTCGTCCATGTGACGGCGCAAACTGGCCGGGCGCATGTCGGTCCACACGGCGTCGATATGAGCGAGGCACTCGGCCTTCAGCCCGCGTATGCCCACTTCGCGCCAGCCCGCCGGCACCGCGCGGAACGTCGGCCAGATCGAGTACTGCTCTTCGTCGTTGATCACGACGGTGTAGATGAGGTCGTCCGCGTCGCCTGATGCCGCGGTGGATGTCTGCTGTGCTTGCGTCATGGTGAAAGACCCGGTTGAAGACTGTGTCGATGATGGTCGTCGGAAAATGCGGGCGCCGCATACCCCTGCGCAGCGCTTCCATTCAGTTGACGTTTGGCGCGCTCGCTTTTTTACCGACGACCGGCGGCGCGTTAGCGGCGACGCGCACGGCCGCTGCAAAATGCCGGCCTCGCGACGCCGCGGTTGCAGGCGTCGAAGCAATCCGCGCAATGCTTCTCGGCGTCGCGCACCATGAAGTGCACGAGCGTCTGAGAGACATCGAGAGCGCGTGCCGTGCTTTGCAGCGTTTCTTCACGCAGACGCACCATCTCGAATGCGGCCCGGCTGCGCGGGGGCAATTGTTCGAGCGCGTTATAAACATGCCGCAGCGTGTCGCGCACGAGCAGCGCCGCTTCGGGCGAAGGCTCGGGCGACGGCACGTGCAGACCGTCATTTTCGTCGGCGTAATAAGTGTTTTCCAGGCTTTGACGCCGGAAGGCGTCGATGGACGCGTTGCGCACCATGCGCGTGACATAGGCCACCGGCTGACGCACGGCATCCTGATCAGGGAAGCCGACCAGCTTGATGAACACATCGTGCACGACATCTTCGGCGAGGCTCGCACAGCCGGCAAAACCGCGCGCAAGATTGACCAACATCGGCCGGTTGGCGATCAGGACCTCGAGCAGCGCGCCATTTTCGCCATCTGCGGGACGAGCGCGGCGCCGTGCATGTCGCGGCGCCGGCGGACACACTCCGCCAGCGCCGAGAACCGACATCGGTATTGCTGTTGAGGATTCCCGCCGGACGAGCACTTGAGCCATGGATCGCTCCGTTTCACAAAAGACAGGGCGCCAATCTAACGTAAACGCGAATCATTCTCAATCAACATTTGGAATGACCCTACGCGTCCGATAGTTTTGTCGGATAAATTCGCGGCGCATATCCGGGGAGCGCGTAGAAGATCGGCGGTGGATCGATTTCCATGGCCGCGTCAGTTTCATGCGACAACATTAGTAATCCATATTATTCGCACGGGCTGCGCGCCGACAACCTAGGTAATTGATGCAATGAGCAAACCGGCCCAAATCTGGTAAAACTGATGTCCTGCGCCGCGCCTTTGCTGCATGGACACACTGCATGCGCAATGCGGCAGCGAATAGCGCAATCAGCTTTCCGCTCTAAAACCTCGACTACTGTCTTGCTGGAGTAACTGATGGCTAATGCCTACCTGCAGGTGATCGCGCATTATTACGCCACGCGCGGCAACGGCGATGCGCTCGTCAAGCCTCTCACGGAACTCGCCGCGGCAACTCGCGCGGAGCCCAAGAACCTCTATTACGAATTTTTCCGCTCGCCGCTTGAGCCTGACCACTTCGTGATCCTCGAGCAGTACAGCGATGCTGGCGGTCTCGCCGAGCATCGCGATACGGAACATTTTCAGCGTCTTGGCTTCGGCACGATCATTCCACTGCTCGAGCGGCGCGAAGTGTCGAGTCATATGGTGTCGGGAGACGCGGCATGATGAACGCATTCCGCTTTCAAACGGTGCCGACACTGGTGGTCGAATTCGGCGCGGCGCGCCGTCTCGGCGCTTTGTTGCGCGCGCAATATCAATCGCTCGAGCGCTTGTGTGTCGTGACGGACAGCTTCCTTCACAAGAGCGGACTGCTCGCTCCCGCGCTCGCCGATCTTGCGGCGCATGGTTGGGATGCCACCGTGATCGACGACGTGATCGCCGATCCGCCCGAACACGTCGTGCTGGATGCGACCATTCGCGCGCGGATTGCCGGTGCCGAAATCGTGTTGGGGCTAGGCGGCGGCTCGTCGATGGATGTGGCCAAGCTGATCGCGATTCTCGCTCCGCAGGAACAGCAGGAACTCAGCGAGATGTACGGCGTGAACAAGGTGAACGTCTCGCGCTTGCCTCTCGTGCAGATGCCGACCACGGCGGGAACCGGCTCGGAAGTCACGGCTGTGTCCATCGTGACAGTCGGCGAGGCGAAGAAAATGGGCGTGGTCGCGCCGCAATTGATCGCCGACGTCGCGATTCTCGACGCCGAACTCACGCTTGGGCTTCCCGTTGCAGCCACGGCGGCAACGGGCATCGACGCGATGGTTCACGCCATCGAGGCCTATACGTCCGCGCATTTGAAAAACCCCGTGTCCGACATGCTCGCGATAAAAGCGCTTGAACTGCTGTCGCGCAACTTGCTGCGCGCCTGCGAAGACGGCGGCAATCGTGAGGCACGTGAAGCGATGCTGCTTGGTGCAACATTCGCAGGACAGGCCTTTGCCAACTCCCCGGTGGCTGCAGTGCATGCGCTTGCATATCCGATCGGCGGCATTTATCACGTGCCACACGGGCTTTCTAATGCACTCGTGCTACCGCATGTATTGCGTTTCAACGCTGACCCGGCGGCACATCTCTATGCGGAACTGGCCGATGTCGTCGTGCCGGGCGTGACGGGCAGCGCTGAAAACAGAACCCTCGCGTTAATCGAAAGTCTGGAACAGATGATTGCCGCTACAGCAATTCCGGCGCGATTGCGCGATGTCGGCATCGAGCGAGAGGGGCTTGAACGGATGGCGAGAGATGCGATGTTGCAAACGCGCCTGCTCGTGAATAATCCCCGGCCAGTCAGCGAGGCCGATGCGCTGGCGATTTATAACGCTGCGTTTTAAGTCTTAAACGCCGCCGGGCGCGGCGCGCGGAAAAGACACGCTGATATGCACGCCCTTGCCGCCGTCGCCCGGTTCGAGCGTGATCTCACCCTGATGCGCATCCGCGATTTCGCGCACGATGGCAAGTCCAAGACCAGTGCCCTCCGTATCCGTCGACGCGCGAAAGAACGGCTCGAATATGCGGCTGCGAGACTCGGCTGGAATACCTGGTCCGTCGTCGAGCACGCTCACGGTGACGGTATTCGCATCGGCGCTCACAGTTACCGTAACGTGCCCGCCACTGCCGGTATAGCGGATTGCGTTCTCTGCGAGGTTCGCGATCAACGCCTGGAGCAGGCCGCGGTGCCCCGCCACTGGCGCAATGCCGCACAAATCGGCACCAAGATCGATTTCGCGCCCCTGTGCGAGCAACGCCAGGTCTTCCACCACTTCCATCGCCAACGACACGAGATCCACCGTTTCGACGACGACCTGTCTGTTATCCGCGGCCTCCGCCTGAGCGAGCAGGAGTAGCTTGTTCGTGAGCCCCACCATCGACCGGTTGCTGCGATGCATGGCGGCAAGCGCTTCGTCGAGCGCCGGATTGAGGCCGTCCTGCTGGCGTGCGAACTGTAATTGTGTGCCAAGCAACGTGAGCGGCGTGCGCAACTGATGCGCAGCGTCGGCGATAAAACGGCGTTGCGCGGCGACCTGCACGCCAAGCCGCGCGATGCACTGATTGATCGCTTCGACGATAGGCCGCAATTCCGTATGAAGACGTTCGACTCGAATCGGTTCGAGTTGCATTGGGTCGCGATCCGCGACGTCCTCTTTCACTTTCATCAGCGGACGCAGTTCGAAGGTCAGACCGATGCACACGAGCGCGACGGCAAGCACGATCATTTCGATCTGCCGCACGAGTTGCGGTTGCCATAGTTGCTCGGCCATGGCGTCGCGCGAGCGCACCGTTTTCCCTACAGTCACCCGCACGCGGCGTGTCGCGCCGTTGTCGTACATGAGCCGCACGAGGCCCACGGCGCGCACGTCCTGGCCGTACAGTGCGGTGTCGTAGTGATCGGGCGTATCGGCCGTTTGCACGGGACGCGACGGGAAATCCGGCGTACCCGCGAGCAGCCGCCGGTCGTCGACATTGACGCTGTAGAACACCTGATCGTGATAGGGCGACGCGAAAATTTCGAGTGCGGCAGGTGGTACATCCACGCGCAGGAAACCGTCTACCCATTCCACTTCGCCCGCGATCATCCGCGCGGACGAAATGAGCTGATTGTCCTGCACGAGATCCGCCGTGCGCCGCGCGTTGTCGTATTCGGCCTTGCCGGTCACGAACACATAGAGTGCGAGCGGCACCAGCAACCACCACAACAAACGGACCCGCAAACTATTGGTCATCTTCTTTCTTGCGCAGCAGATAACCGAGTCCGCGCAGCGTGACAATAGCCGCTGAACTGCCGTCGAGTTTCTTGCGCAGACGCGAGATGTAGATCTCGACCGCATCTTCGCTCGGTTCATCGGCGAGCGTGAAGATGGCGTCGACCAGCGCCGGCTTGGTCACCGTTTTGCCTAACCTCAGGATCAGCGTTTCGAGCACCGAGCGCTCCCGCGGCGTGACGTTCAGCGGCGCGCCCTTCAATGTGAACTGGCGGGTGTCGATGTCGAATGTCAGGTCGCCGCAGACCACTTCACTCGCCTTCGAAGGTGACTGACGACGGATCGCCACCTTGATTCGCGCGACAAGCTCGCGCACTTCGAATGGCTTAACCAGGTAATCATCCGCGCCGGCGCCGAGCAATTCCACTTTCTCGTCGATCGAGCCGCTCGCCGTCAGGATCAGCACGGGCGTCGCGTCGCCTCGCTGACGCAGGCGGCGCAGAACGTTCTTGCCCGACAGCTTCGGCAGATTGAGGTCGAGCAGGATCACATCGTAATGATTGGTGCGCAGCAAACGGTCCGCTGCGTCGCCGTCCTGCACGGCGTCGAGCGCGAACGCCTCCTGCTCGAGCATCTTCGCGAGCCAGTGCGCGAGCGTGGGATTGTCTTCGATAAGCAGCAGCTTCATGGCGGAAACGACGAAAGTCAGGCCGTCGATTGTGCCGTAAAAGAAAGGCTTTGCGCGTATTCCGTACGGTTTGCGGCATACGTCCCCATGTTTCTCGTACCGCCTTCGGTGCAGGGCCCGGCTCAATTTCCGGGTTAACACCCATGATTTGCCAACAGGCCAGAAAGCTAACAGAAGGTTTGCGATTTCTATAATCGGCGTCATTCACCCAGAAAGCGCCGCCTGTTGCATTGGGCGCGAACAAACCCCAGGAGACTGCTTCATGCGTACCTTGCGCCAGATTGCCGCTGTGTCAGGTGTTGCGTTTGCCCTTGCCGCAGCTTCGGCCGCCGCTCACGCCGAAAAACTCACGATCATGGTCGGCGGCGCCACCAAGATCATCTATCTGCCGGCCAAGCTCACCGAACAGCTCGGCTACTTCAAGGACGAAGGCCTCGACGTCGAGATCCTTTCGCAACCGGCCGGCGTCGACGCGGAAAACGAACTGCTTGCGGGCGCGGTGCAAGGTGTCGTGGGCTTCTACGATCACACCATCGACCTGCAAAGCAAGGGCAAGGAAGTGCAGGCGCTCGTGATCTTCGGTCAGGTGCCGGGCGAAGTGGAGATGGTCGCCACGAAAGCAGCGGACACGTTCAAGAGCATGGCCGACGCGAAGGGCAAGACGCTCGGCGTGACCGGCCTCGGCTCGTCGACCAGCTTCCTCACGCAATACCTCGCGCAACGCGCGGGCGTGCCGTCGACGCAATACACGCTGCTGCCGGTCGGCGCGGACAACAGCTTTATCGCGGCCATCAAGCAAAGCCGTATCGACGCCGGCATGACGACCGAGCCGACCGTCTCCCAACTGCTGAAGACCGGCGACGCAAAGGTACTGGTCGACATGCGCACACTGGAAGGCACGCGCGCCGCGCTCGGCGGCACCTATCCGGCTTCGAGCTTCTACGTGCAACGCGCGTGGGCCGAGTCGCACAAGAGCGACGCCACCAAGCTCTCGCACGCCTTCGCAAAGACGCTGAACTTCATCGCCACGCATAGCGCTGAAGAAATCGCCGCAAAGATGCCGAAGGACTACTACGGCAACAACAAGGACCTGTACGTCGGCGCGTTGAAGGCTTCGCTGCCGATGTTCACGAAGGACGGCAAGATGCCCGCCGACGGCCCCGAAACCGTGTTGAAGGTGCTCTCGGCATTCAATCCTTCGGTCAAGGGCAAGCACATCGATCTCGCCAAGACCTACACGAATGACTTCGTGGCGGCGCCGGTCAAGACCGCGGCGAAGTAACGTCATTTCACCATCACGAGAACTGCGAGGCACCAGCCGATGAACCAACCCATGTCACGCGATACGCCTGCTATCGAAATGCGCAACGTGTCTTGCCGTTTCATTTCTCCGGACGGCAAGGCAACCGTTGCGTTGCGCGACTTCAGCATGTCGGTGGCGCGCGGCGAGTTCGTCGCGATCGTCGGTCCCACGGGTTGCGGCAAGTCCACCACGCTCAGCATGATTACAGGTTTGCTGACGCCCACTACCGGCGAGGTGCGCGTGATGGGCGCGCCCGTGGACGGCATCGATCCGCGCATCGGCTTCGTGTTCCAGGCGGACGCCGTGTTCCCGTGGCGCTCGGTGATCGACAACGTGGCGGCAGGCCCGCTGTATCGCGGGCGCTCGAAATCGGCTGCGTACGACGAAGCCAACGAATGGTTGCGCCGCGTGGGTCTCGACAAGTTCGGCAAGCACTATCCGCATCAACTGTCCGGCGGCATGCGCAAACGCGTGGCGCTCGCGCAGACCTTCATCAACCGGCCGGAAATCCTGTTGATGGACGAGCCCTTCTCCGCACTCGACATGCAAACGCGCACGTTGATGCAGGACGAGCTGCTGCAATTGTGGGGCGGCGCCGGCTCGGTGGTGTTCGTCACGCACGATCTCGAGGAAGCGATTGCACTCGCCGACCGCGTGTTCGTTCTGACCGCGCGCCCCGCAACACTGAAGAAGGTCTACGAAATCGATCTGCCGCGTCCGCGCGTCACGTCGGAAGTTCGCTATGACCCGCGTTTCATCGAAATTTCGCGCGACATCTGGCACGACCTGCGCGAAGAAGTGCAGATCGGTTAATCAAGGAACGGCAATATGTCTACTACCCCTCAACAGATGATGCCCTCGGGCCTCGACGCCGCTTCGCTCGCGCAAGTCGAACGGGTCGCGCAAAAACGTATACGGCAGCGTCAGGCGCTGGTGATTGCGCTGCGTATCGCCGTGCTGGTGATCGTGCTCGGCGGCTGGGAACTGTCCGCGCGCCTGAAGTGGATCGACCCGTTCTTCTTCTCGATGCCAACCGCGATTTTCGATCAGATCGTCGACTGGTTCGTGAACGGCACATCGCAAGGCCCGCTTCTCACGCAGGTGTGGGTCACGCTGGAAGAAACCGGGCTGGGTTTCCTTATCGGTTCGGTCGCGGGTGTGTTCTGCGGCATCCTGCTCGGCCGCAACAAGCTGCTGTCGGACGTTTTCAGCCTCTACATCAAGATCGCCAACTCGATTCCGCGTGTGGTGCTGGGCTCGGTGTTCGTGATTGCGCTGGGCCTCGGTATGGCGTCGAAGGTGGCGCTTGCGGTTGTGATGGTGTTCTTCGTCGTGTTCGCCAATGCGTTTCAGGGCGTGCGTGAAGCCGATCGCTACATGATCGCGAATGCACAGATTCTCGGAGCGTCGCGTCGTCAGGTGACGACGTCGGTGGTGATTCCGTCCGCACTGAGCTGGATTCTCGCAAGCTTGCATGTGAGCTTCGGCTTCGCGCTGGTCGGTGCCGTGGTCGGCGAATTCCTGGGCTCGAAGCAAGGTATCGGCTTGCTGATTTCAACCGCACAAGGTGCGTTCAACGCAAGCGGCGTGTTCGCCGCGATGATCGTGTTGGCCGTGGTTGCTCTCGCAGCAGACTATCTGCTGACCGCCGTCGAGCAGCGGTTGTTGAAATGGCGACCGGCCGTGGTTTAAGCCTAAGAACTCTTAACAAAATAAAGAAAGGGGCTGTTTACTCTCGATGAATCCTGTTAACCTTTTCATTGTTTCGACGACGAAAAGGACATGGCTAAACCCATACTCGACGACGAACTTTGGGCACTCA
>NZ_PNXY01000021.1 GCF_002879865.1 Paraburkholderia rhynchosiae | reverse complement strand
CGCCCGGCCCACCCGGCATGCCGGGCGTCGGCGGAAGGTCGGCTCGCGGAATCGTCGACATCGCTTAAAGGCCCCCGCGTGATTCGTGCGCGGCGCTGCGTTGACCCTGTGTGCGCGCCGCCTTGTCCGCGTCGGCAGAAGGCGCCGCGCGGCCACGTGCGGCGGCGCGAGCACGCAGCATGTCTTGCGTGATCCGCACATGCTGCATCGCGTAGTGTTGCGTGGTCAGATCGCGCGACAGCAAGCCGGCAGCAGCCGCCTGCGCCTGGCGCAACGCATCCACCGGCGCGGCGGCGAGCCGGTCGACCGCATCGCGCAACGCCTGCGGATTGAACGGCGGAATGTAGGACGCCTCGCCTGCCGGAAAATAATCCTGCAATGCGCCGACGTCGGTGACGACCATCGGCTTGCCCACCGCCGCCGCTTCCAGCATCACGGTAATGCCCGACGCGTGCGTGTTCGGCCGCAACGGCACGACGATCACATCGGCCCAGTCGTACAGTTCGTGCTGCTTTCTGATGCCCGAGAACAGCGCGATCTCGACGTTCGGCGCGCGCAGCGACGCGGGAATCCGGCGGCGTGTCGCAAGCTTCACCGTATAGCGCTCATCGTTGCGGAACGCCTTGGTGAGCGTCTCCCAGTCGCGGTCGCGATCATTGCCGATCGCGGCGATCCGGATTGGCGTATGCGGCGTCCATTCGGCCGGCAGCTTGACCGGAAAGTCGCGCGTGTTCAGACCGTACAGCAGCGGCTTGGCGTCGCGATCGAAATAGCGCTTGCACAAGGCGGCGTTTTCGCTCGCGAGCGTGGTCAGCTGATCGGCGCGAGTCATCAGCTTGCGATACAGCCATTTGCGCAGAATCCCGTATGAAGGCCACTTGTCGAGCAGCCACACGCTTTGCGCGAGCAGCAAGGGCGACGAGTCGGCGCCCGCCTTGCGGCCGCTCATCAGCAGCATCAACGCGGCGGACAGCCATTCCTGTTCGGTGTGCGTCCAGATCACGTCCGAGCGCAGCATTTCGTCGCGATTGCGCCACGTGTGGATGAAGTCGAAACCGAGCGCCGCTTTCAGCGCGCGGCGCACGAGCCGCATCGGTTTGCCTTCGCGCGCGTCCTTCGAATAGGTGAGCGCGAACGCGTCGGATTCCGCGTGGTGGTAGCCGTACAGGCAACCGATGTCGTCGCCCTGTCGATAGAAATGCGGATCGGCGCCGTAAAACAGATGAACGTGAACTTTCGTACTCATGCAGACACTCCGCTCTGCCGGTTGAAAGGGGCACCGGCGGCCATCAAAACGGGCCCTGCCGATGCCGTAGCGTGTGAGGCGCCGCGTGCTCGTGACGCTTCCTGCATTGCGCGCCTGCTCAGGCGGTACGCGACAGCGCGCGCCGCGCTTCATGCGCGCCGGTGCGCACCGCGCGCCAGCGCGACAGCCTCAGGCGCGCCTGCTTCGACACAAGCCCAAGCGCCGCATGCGTGAGTCCCGGATAGACGCGCGTGCCGACGAGCGTCCACCACCACCACGCGGTTTCGCGCCGCAACGGCGGCAACTGGTCGCGCAGAATCAGATGGAAGTTGAACGCGGCGTTGCGCAATGCAGCCATGGTTTGCGCGTCGCGGCGGTCGTCGTCGAAACGTTCGGCGGGGAAATGGTCGACGGCGACGCGCGGGTCGTACATCAGCTTCCAGCCGGCGTTTTTTACGGCGAGGCTGAACGCCATGTCGTTATGAACCTGGGCGCCCGCGCCGCGCAGCCGCGCGTCGAAACGGATCTTGCGCACCGCGTCGCGCCGGTAGCTCATATTGGCGCCCTTCAGGATGTCGACCTCCCGCGCACCGCCCACGCCGAGATGATGGTTGCCGATGATCTTGCCGTGCGCCGTGACCTTGCCCACCAGCGGCCGCTCGCCGTCGAGCACGCGGCCTTTTTCGTGCACCCAGTCCCGCCCGCCGAGCGCGCCGAGACGCGCATCGCTTTCGAACGCGGCCGCGATGCGTTGCACCCAGTCGGGATGCGGCGCGGCGTCGTCGTCGGTGATGGCGATTACGTCGCCGTTGGCGGCATCGAGTCCACGGTTGAGCGCCGCGACCTGGCCCGGCACGTCAACCAGTGCCACCGACAGCGGCAGCTTGCCCGGCACCGCCGGATCGCGCAGACACGTATGGGTCGCCTCGTCGTCGGCGCGCGCCACGACCACGACTTCGTCGGGCGCGCGCGACTGCCGTTGCAGCGCCGCGAGGCAGCGCGCGAGATCGGCCGGGCGGCGGTAAGTCGGAACCAGTACCGTCACTTTCATTGCGATGTCCTTATTGCGATGTCCGTTGTTATCGTCATTGCGCCGGAGCGGAACGCGTGTTGCGCCCGCGCCCGCTCAGGTGCTCAGATATTCCTGAACCGCCGCGTAGCTGCGGTCATAGCCGCCGCGCGCCCGCGCCGGCATGCCGTTGAAGATGCCGCCCTGCACGTGCACACCAGCCGCGCGCAGACGCTTCAACGCGTCGATGATCTCGCCTTCGCTATGCATGCCCGAACGCATCACGAAGAAGGTCGAGCCGGCATACGCGCCGATGATCGACGCATCGGTCACGGCGAGCACCGGCGGTGTGTCGATCAGGATCACGTCGTAGCGTTTCGCGAGACCGTCGAGGTACTGCGGCAGACGCGGCGACATCAGCAGCTCGGACGGATTCGGCGGACGGTGACCGCACGAAATGAAGCTGAGGTTTTCGGTGTCCGAACCGCGAATCGCCTCTTCCAGCGAGATCTGACCGCTCAGCAATTCCGACAGGCCGTTGTCCTGCGCGCCGCCCATGTAGCGTTCGAGCACGCCGCGGCGCATGTCGCCGTCGATCATCAGCACGCGCTTGCCCGAATGCGCGAGCAGCACCGCGAGGTTCGCCGTCAGGAAGCTCTTGCCGACGCCCGCCATCGGCCCCGTCAGCATGACGATGCGGTTCTTCGCATCCAGCATCGTGAACTGCATCGACGTGCGCAGGCTGCGCAAGCTCTCGACCGTGATGTCCTTCGGCCGCGCGTTCGCGAGCACCGAGCGCAGGCGTTCGCCGCCGCGCTGGAAACCGTTTTCGAGCAGCGCCTGTTCGGCGCTCAACGGCACGAGCCCGAACACCGGCATATGGAACGCGCGCTCGATGTGCTCCGGGTCGTCGATGCCCTTGAACATATTGCGGCGCAGGAACACGAAGCCCGTGCCCGCGATCAGCCCGAGGATCGTCGCCGCCGACAGGATCAGCGCCTTCTTCGGCTTGACCGGCGCGCCGGGGCGCAGCGCCGCGTCGACGATATGCACATTGCCGCCGGTGCCGGCCTTCTGCACCGACAGTTCCTGCACGCGATTGAGCAGCAGCACGTAGATGTCTTCCGCCACCTTCGCGTCGCGCTGCAACTGCACTGCCTTGACTTCGGTGGCCGGCAGATCGCGGAAGCGGTCCGCGTATTTCGTGCGTTGCGCCTGCAACTCAGCCATCTGTTCGCGCGCGGCCTTGAGCATCGGATGATCGTCGCCGTAACGCTCGGTGAGCTGCGCCATTTGCAGGCGCAAGCCGGCGATCTGCTGCTCGTACTGCACGCTGCCTTCGAGGTACACCTTGGCCTCGTCGCTCGCATTGATGGAGCCGGACTGGCGCTGATACGCGGTCAGCGCGGCTTCGGCGCGTTCGAGGTCGGACTTCAGGCGCGGCTCCTCGCTCTTCAGGAAGTCGAGCATCTTGCTCGCGTCGGCCTGCTTGTTCGAAATGTGCTGGCGCACATACGATTGCGCGAGCGCATTGGCGACGAGCGCCGCATGCTCAGGGTTCTTGTCTTCGAGCGAAATCTGGATCACGCCGGTCTGCTTGCCCTGCTCCTGCACGCTGATGGCCGACTGGAACGCGCTGATCGCGTCGAGATCGTTCGCGCGGATCACGGTGAATTCCTCGCCCGGACGCGCCACCAGTTTGTTGACCAGCATCGTCACGCCGCCGCCCTGCGCCTGCCGGCCCACTTCACCGCGCAACAGGAGCGCACCGTTTTCCGCATACAGTTCATAGCGTCCGCCGTCGAGCGTTTTCATTGTCAGCTTCTGGCCTTCCAGCGCCGGCAGCACCTCGATCGAATCGATCTCAGCCACTTCACCGCCCCATGCATACGACGACAAACCGAGCCACGCGCGCGACGGCTCGCCCGGCGTGGCCAGGCGCGCCGCGATGCTGCCGAGTAGCGGCAACGTTTTCGGCGTGACGCTGAAGTTCAGCTTCATCTGCTGGACGACGGGACCGACCACGCCGCGGCTTTTGATGATTTCGATTTCGGCGTCGGTCGGCAGCGAGTTCGAGCCGGTCGTGATCGCGGCGCCGGTCTGCGTCTGCGTGAGCGCCTGCGATGTGTTGTCGGATTGCTCGACGCGCACGTGAGCATCCGCCGAATAGATCGGCTTGGCGAGCACACAGTAGGCGCCGGCAATCGCGACGACCGCCGCGGCGATCGCGATCAGCCACCAGATGTCGTCGAGGATCACCTGCACCAGTTGCCCGAGGACGACGTCCTCTTCTTCAGTCCTGCCCGGACCGGCCATGTGTGGAGAGATTTGATTGCTCACAATTCGATCCCGTATTGGTTGCTTCAGCGGTTGCTTCAGCGGTTGCTTGAGCGGTTGCTTCGGCATTCACTTCTGCATCTGCTTCTTCGTTTGCTTCTGTGCTGGCTTTGGTCCCGCGCCGCCTCCATCCAGGATGGCGCGGCGCGGGCCTGTCGACGGCTCAGGCGGTCAGCGCGTCAGCTGCTTCAGGTAGAACAGCGTCTGCACGCTCGGCAACACCTGCTGCAACACGCGGTTGAACGTGGTCGACGCGGCGGTGCCCACATACACGACATCCATCGGCTGCAACTGGAACTGCGCGGACAGCATGATCGCGTCGGGCTGCGTCATGTCGAGGCGGTACACGTCCGGCGTCGTCGGATGCTCGCGCATGCCGCGCATCACGAAGATCTGGCGCGGATTGGCGTCCGTATCGAGAATGCCGCCGGCCTGCGTGAGCGCGTCGGCGATCGTTAGACGCCCCTTGAGCATCGGCAACTGGATCGGCGTCTTCACCTCGCCCATCACGAAGACACGGCTGTTGCTGCGATCCGGCACGTTGATCACGTCGCCGTTTTGCAGCATCACGTTCTGCGTGGTGTCGCCGGCATCCAGCATGCGGTTCGCGTCGAGCACGTACAGCTTGTTGTTGCGCGTGAGGCGTACACGCTGGATGTCGGCGTCGGTGGTCGTGCCGCCCGAGCGCGTAAGCGCGTCGACGAGGGTGAGCGGCACGTCGCTCACCGCGAGCGGGCCCGGCGTCTTGACTTCGCCGGTGACCTGCACTTTCTGGCCGCGGTATGACAGCACGCGCACGTCGACTTGCGGATTACGGATATAGCGCACGAGGCCGCTCGCGAGCTGATCGCGCAGCTCGCCAACGGTCTTGCCCGCAGCCTTGATGCGGCCGACGAACGGGAAATAGATCGTGCCGTCGGCGGCGACGGTCTGGCCGTATGGGTCGGCCTGGCCCGGCAGCGCCGCCGTGTACGGCTGCTGCAATGCGCCGGCGATGGTCTGCGTGCTGGTGCCGCCCGAGGACAGCGTGCTGCCCTGCGGCGTGGTCAATTCGGGGTGGTCCCACACGGTGATGCCGAGAATGTCCTGCGGCGAGAGCCGGTAAACGTATTGCGACGGATCGGCGAAGTGCGAGGTGGGCAGCGGGCGCGGTGGAGCGCTCGCTTCGGCCTGTGCCTGCGCGGCGACAACGCTCGCGTCAATCAGATGGACCGGATAGGTTTCGGCGGGCTGGCTCTGGTGCTGGCCGTCGTCTTTCAGACGCGACGTGTCGAGATAATTGCCCGGTGCGGTGGCGCACGCTGACAGAAAGGACGTCAGCAAAAGCGTGGCGGCGAACTTCGCTTTGAAGTTTGCCCGGAAGTTCGCTTTGGGGTTCGCGAACGAGTGTGCAGCGAGTGTTTTCATCAGCATATTTTTTTCAGCCATCCCATGACCAGATGTTCGATGAGCACGAGACTCTCCCTATAACCGGCTTCGGCGCCGCCGTGCGGGTCGGCTACGTCGGATACGTCCTCCCACTTGCCGAGCGGAAAGACCTTGCCGCGCGAAGCCGGATCGAGCGCTTCGACTTCGCTCACCTGCGCGCGCTCGCTGACCAGCACCAGATCGGCGGATCGTACGAGCTGGCGGTCAAGACGCCGCGAGTGGTGAGTGCCGGACTCGACGCCGCGCTCGGCGAGCAGGCGCCGCATCACCGGATCCATGCCATGCCCGTTCATCGCGCGGATGCCCGCCGAATGAAACGCGATGGACGCCGCCGACGCATGCGAGCGCGCGGCCTGGCGCGCCTTGAACAGCATTTCGGCGGCAGGCGAACGGCACACGTTGGCGTGGCAGACGATCAGAACATTGGCGAACATGGCGGGCTCCGGTGATGAGGCGCGGCTAATACGTACGAGCGAACCTGCAAGCCGGCCTACTGGCCGGCCTCTGCCGCGGCGAGTGCATTGGTTTGCGCATCGGTTCGCATGAGCAGCAGACCGTTCGCGCCGACCCTGGCGGGACCATCGCGCAGCGCATGCTGACGGCCGATCGCGTGATACTCGATGCCGAGTTCGAGCAGCGCGTCCGGCTCATACAGATTGCGGCCGTCGAAAACCAGCGGCGTCTTCAGAATCGTTTTCAGCGAACCGAAGTCGGGGCTCTTGAAGACCTTCCACTCGGTGAGGATCACCAGTGCGTCGGCGCCTTCCGCGGCATCCATCTCTTCCTTCACGAACTCGAGGCGCGCATGCTGCTGCGGCACGTCCTTCAGATCGAGCGCGAAAACGCGCCTGGATTCGTCGATCGCGACCGGGTCATACGCCTTCACGCGGGCGCCGCGGCGCAGCAGTTCGGCGATCAGCGGCCGGCTCGGCGCTTCGCGCATGTCGTCGGTATTCGGCTTGAACGCGAGGCCCCACACGGCGAACGTGCGATCCGACAGATCTTCGCCGAGGCGCGCGACGATCTTGTGCGCGAGCACTTTCTTCTGCGTGTCGTTGACGGCTTCCACCGCTTCGAGAATGCGCAGGTTCGCGTTGTGATCGGCGGCTGTGCGGATCAGCGCCTGGACGTCTTTCGGGAAGCACGAACCGCCGTAGCCGCAACCCGCGTACAGGAAGTCATAGCCGATGCGCGGATCGGAGCCGATGCCGCGGCGCACGGCCTCGATATCCGCGCCTACGCGATCGGCCAGATTCGCGAGCTCGTTCATGTACGAGATGCGCGTGGCGAGCATTGCATTGGCCGCGTACTTCGTGAATTCTGCCGAGCGCACGTCCATATAAAGCGTGCGTTCGCGATTACGATTGAACGGCGCGTAAAGGCGCTTCATCAGCTCGCGCGCTTTTTCGCCGGGCACGTCTTCGTCGCAACCCAACACGATGCGATCGGGCCGCGTGAAGTCCTCGACCGCCGCGCCTTCCTTCAGGAACTCGGGGTTCGACACGACCGAGAACATGTGATTCAGGTTGCGCGCGGCGAGTTCTTCCGCGATCACGTCGCTCACGCGCGAGGCCGTGCCGACCGGCACCGTCGACTTGTCGACGATCACCTTGAAGCCCGTCATATGGCGGCCGATGTTGCGCGCGGCCGCGAGCACGTATTGCAGATCCGCGGAGCCGTCTTCGTCCGATGGCGTGCCGACCGCGATGAACTGAATGTCGCCGTGCGCGACCGCGGCTTCGACATCGGTCGAAAACGTCAGGCGCCCGGCCTTGCGATTGCGCGCGATGATCTCCTGCAGACCCGGTTCATGGATCGGCACGCCGCCGTTGTTGAGCACGTCGATCTTGCGCTGATCGACGTCGAGACAGAAGACGTCGTGGCCGATGTCGGCCAGACATGCGCCCGTCACGAGGCCTACGTAGCCGCTACCGATGATCGTCAGGTTCATGTATTACCTCGCAGGAAATTTGAGTTCGTTCAATATGCGTTGCTGCCGACAAAGCCCTTCCACAACGTCAGCACGACGATCTTGATGTCGAGCCAGAAGGTCCAGTGCTGCATGTAGTACAGATCGAGCTTCACGCGCCCCATCATCTTTTCGATGCGGTCGGTTTCGCCGCGATAGCCGTTGATCTGCGCCCATCCGGTAATGCCCGGCTTGATCCGGTAGCGGTGCATGTAGCCCTTCACCAGATCCTTGTAGATGTCGTCGTGTTCGAGCGCATGCGGACGCGGGCCGACCACCGACATCTCGCCGCGCAGCACGTTGATGAATTGCGGCAACTCATCCAGGCTCGTGCGACGCAGGAACGCGCCCACCGCGGTGATGCGCGGATCGCGCCGCGTGGCCTGGGTGATCCTGCCGGCCGCTTCCTTGTGTATCTTCATCGAGCGGAATTTGTAGATCTCGAACTCGTTTCCGTCGATGCCCTTGCGCTTCTGGCGGAAGAACACCGGGCCCGGCGAACTGAGCTTGACCATCGCCGCGATTACGAGCATCAGCGGCGCGAGCGCGGTCAATGCGGCGAGCGCGAACAGCCGGTCGAAGATGCGCTTGGGCAGCACGCGCAAGTCGGTGATCGGCGACGCCGCCAGGTTGATTGCGGGCACGCCGAGCAGTTCGACCATGGGCTGATTGAAGAGCGTCAGGCTGCGCACGTCCGGAATGAAGCGGATGTTCACGAAGTCGTTGCGCAGGTCCATCACGAAGCGATGAATCGCCTTCTCCTTCGAGATGGGCAGCGCGAGCCACAGCTCGCGAATCGCGCGCTGACGCACGAGCTCGATCATGCGATGATAGTCGCGCTCCACAGGCACGCCTTCGATCGCGTCGGACGCGTCAGGGTCTTCGTAATGGTTGAGGGTGGCGTCCTCGTCGAACACCACGACCGGGCTAAAGCCCGCGTCCGGACGGCTGCGCATCTGCTGGATCAGAAAGCGCCC
Organism: Paraburkholderia rhynchosiae; assembly: GCF_002879865.1. Lineage (GTDB taxonomy): Bacteria > Pseudomonadota > Gammaproteobacteria > Burkholderiales > Burkholderiaceae > Paraburkholderia > Paraburkholderia rhynchosiae. Next base: position 131,447 of record NZ_PNXY01000021.1, on the reverse strand, counting down.
ATACGGCGCCCCGCCGACGATCGCCACCGCGCGCTGATTGAAGCCTTCGCGGCGCAGCCCGCGCAGAATCGAATAGACGATCACCTTCGTGACGATCAGCAGCACGATGGTGGCAACCGCCCAGTAGACGAGCCACAGCCGCGACAGACTGTCCGCGCGGTGCAGGCTGAAGCTGATCAGCACGCCGGTGACCTCCACCATCGCCCAGCCGCCCGCGACGCGGCACAGCAGATCGTAGAGCGGCTTGCCGCGCCATGACTGATAGATGCCGAGCGCCGGGAAAAACACCACCACGAGCAGGACGTCGAAGGCCAGCGACACGCTTTGCATATCGTCCAGCCACACCACTTTTCCGCTGTGCACGGCCGCCGCAATCGCGGCGCCGAACGCGACCATCGCGATGTCGATGATTCTCGATAGAACGCTCAGCATGCGCTGCCCCTCAGTTCGTCAGTCAAGTGCCATCCCGTTGGTTAGTCGGCTGGTGGGTTGAAATTCCCGGCTCACATCGATCCGGCGGCAGCACGCGCAACGCCGGTATTCGCGTCGGCAAATAATTGCCCGACGCGAAACCGATTGAAACCTGCTAATTGCAATTCCGTTTCCCGCTTCGCTAAACCGGTGAATCGGTCGCAATGGAAAACGTGTCTCGGAATGAGTGAATGTCCTTCTACAGGTATAGATAAAGCGATATTAAAATTCGCGCCGCAAGGCCGCAAAAATCTCAAAATGTATCGGTCACATATTCAGGATTATTTCGTGATTTTGTTCGGCATTTTTTACCGTTTCGCACGTCAACTTGATGCTTTTCGCGGCTTTCTGGCCTTTAGTGGGCACCTTGTTGCCTCATTCATGCAATGCTTGACGGGCCGGTTCGGCTGTCATTCTGGTGCATGATCGGCGTAAAAAAATTGTCATTCGATTTTTTTCGCGTAATTTTTCTTTTTAGAAAATTAGCCGGACATTTTTTGTTCATGAAAACGGCGATCTTATTGCGCGCTTTATATAGTTTTCATTTAACGCGCTTTTATTGATTTCACGGTTCATGATAAAACTCGACGCATTCACCCAGCCCCCGAGGAGTCCATCATGACAGCTCCGGTTACGGCCACGTCCGCCGACACCCGGTCCACGCAAATGACATCCGCCCACACATCCGCTCACGTCAAGCTCAAGGTTCATCCCGTGATTCTGGCGGGCGGCTCCGGCACGAGGTTATGGCCGATGTCGCGCGAGCAGCACCCGAAGCAGCTCATCGGCCTGCTCGGCGACGATTCGCTGCTGCAATCCACCACGCGCCGTCTCGACGGACTCGAGACCGGCTATCCGCTGACCGGGCAACTCGTCGTGGTGGCCAACGAAGAACAGCGCTTCACGACCGCGGAACAATTGCGCACGAGCGGCAAACCCACTCGTCTGATTCTCGAACCGGTGGGCCGCGACACGGCGCCGGCGCTGACCGTCGCCGCGCTTTCAATTGCCGCGCAGGACGAGGACGGCATCATGGTCGTAATGCCCGCGGATCACGCGGTGACCGACATCGACGGATTTCATGCAGCGGTCAGCGCGGGCGTTCACCATGCGGCGGCGGGTCATATCGTTACGATGGGCATCGTGCCGACTCGCGCGGAAACGGGCTATGGCTATATTCGCATCGGCGAGGAAATCGGTACGCCTGGCAATCCTGATGAAATGCAGACGTTGGGTGCCGCAAGTGCCGCCGATGCCGTGGACGCAAACACGGCCTTCGCCGCACACAAGCTGGATCGCTTCGTCGAAAAGCCGCATCTCGAACTGGCGCAGCGCTATATCGAGTCGCGCGAATACTGGTGGAATAGCGGCATTTTCATCATGCGCGCGTCGACGTGGTTGAAGGCGATCCGCTATTTTCAGCCTGCAATTTTCGAAGCGTGCGAAGCGGCGTATGCGGGCGGCAAATCGGACGGCGACTTTTTCCGCTTGCAGCGCGATGCGTTCAGCGCGTCGCCGTCGAATTCGATCGACTACGCTGTGATGGAACAACTCGGCAACGACCAAAGCGCCGCATCGGGCGTGGTCGTGCCGTTGCAGGCGGGCTGGTCAGACGTGGGCTCGTGGGACGCGATCTGGGATATCTCCGAGAAAGACGCCGACCACAACGTGGCCCGCGGCCGCGTGATGTTCGAAGGCGCCTCCTCCACCTTCGCCCATTCCGAAGGACGCCTGATTGCCTGCGTGGGCACGCAGGATCTCGTCGTCGTGGAAACGGCCGACGCGATTCTTGTTGCGGACAAATCGCGGGTGCAGGACGTGAAAAAGATCGTGGGCCGCATTCGCAGCGACGGCGGCCTCGAAGCGGCCAACCATCGCAAGGTGCATCGCCCGTGGGGCAATTACGATTCCGTCGACACCGGCGAGCGCTTTCAGGTCAAGCGCATTGTCGTGAAGCCGGGCGCGCGGCTCTCGCTGCAAATGCATCATCACCGCGCCGAACATTGGATTGTCGTGCGCGGCACCGCACTCGTCACGCGAGGTGAAGAGCGCTTTATCGTCTCCGAAAACGAGTCGGCTTATATTCCGCTCGGCGTCACGCACCGTCTCGAGAACCCCGGCAAGATGCCGCTCGAAATGATCGAGGTGCAGTCCGGTTCGTATCTGGGCGAAGACGATATCGTGCGCTTCGACGACACTTACGGACGCCAGTAAGACACTGGGTCAGGCGCGCGAGGTCACTTGCAGGAACCGCGTTGAATCACAACGTTGAATCACAACGTTGCATCACAACGTTGAATCACAGCCAAGGGTGACAGCGAATGAAGCGGGAACCTGCGGCGGTTGCTCCCACAGCCGCGGGGTACTGCGCGCTCACCCCGCGTGGGAGATGAGTTCTGTGTACGACGGATAACGTTCTGCTGCATCGCGCTCGGTGACCACATTCGTCGCGCTTGCCGCGTTCACGGCATTGTTGGCGGCGGGTTCGCCTGGATAACGCCGCAGCGGTCCACGAAACGCATTCAAAGGACCATGCAACGGCGCACCGTGATGAGCGGCGACCGGCTCCGGCAAGTGACGGGTGCCGGGCAACGGACGAGCCGACGATCCCGAGTACGGCGCGTGAGCCACTGGTGCTTGCAGCGCATGCGTTGGCATCTGCATCGGCATCTGCGTTCCATGCGGTTGCGGTGCACGGGCTTGCGGTGCTGCTGCGACTGCCGCGAGCGTCACGCATTCGCGATCGATCCACTGCATCGCCCATTCGAACGCGTATTGCTCGGCTGCATTCGCGTCCGCAAAGCGCGGGCCGACGAGACCTGAACGCTCGACGCGCTTGCCGTCCTTCATGATCTCCGCCCATGCGCGATACATCGCGTTAGGCACGCGCTCGGCGGCGGCATAGATTACATAGCCGTGCCGGTCGGCAATCTGCCGGCCGCGTGGTGCGAGGCTCGTGGATAGCGGGCTGTGCTGCTCGTCGGGTGCGGGAATCTGACGCGCCGCGGCAATTGCCGAATTCAAACCCTGCATGGCGGCGCCGACCGCGCCCGCCTCAGCCATTGCGCGCAAGTCGGCACGCAGCGCGGGACGCGGTGCGTATGTGACAGATGGCGTTGGCAACGCCGGCGCGCGCGACACGGGTTGTGCTGCGGGTGGCGGCGCAGATGGCATCTGATTGTCGATACCGGACAACTGACGCGTCATATCCGCGATCGGATCGGCCGAGCGCCAGTTGCGCGCGTGGGACGCGTCGGAGCAATTGCCGGAGGTGCCGGGCGCCTGCCACGACTCTGGGCTCTTCCATGACACGCCACGCAGACTCTCGTCACGCATGCTGGATGATTCGGTTACCGGTGCCGCGGGTTTGGCCGCGGATTTGGCCGCAACCAGCGGCGCAGGTTGGGGGACGTACGCGAAGGTACGTCCGGTTCTGGACAGAAGCCGAACCATCTCGAGCAGCGTGCCGTTCAATTGCCATTCTTCGAAACGGCGCCGGCAAGTGGGACCCGACGGATAACGGCCTGGCAGCTTCGACCAGGGCTCTCCGGTAGTCAGAATCCACAACACGGCATTGGCTACAACACGTGGGTCGGCGCGAGGCCGCCCGCGTCGGTTCAGACGGACGGCCGGCTCATCGGAGACAAGCGCTGCTAGCAGCGCCCATTCGTCATTGCTTAGCTCATCGAAAAACATGGGATTTTCTCCACGCAGCCTGGCCGGGCTGCGGCTTTGGGCTGACCACGAATTCAACCTTCACGATCCGTGTGTAGCCCTCGGTTGCACAAATATGTCTTGTACGTTCTGTCGGCTGGTCCAATACCGCCCTGTGTTAGTGCGGTTTATCCCTATTGCGAAGCACAAAACGTGGTCTCACTCGTGCATGGGAGAATTGTGCACGAAGCATACCATCACCAGGGTTTGCGTGAATATCGTTGAGACAAGTGTTACGGATAGAAACAAACTTATCGCTTTCGCTCGATCGCTTCAGGTATTGCCGTAACGGAGATGCTTCCTGCTATAGCGGCCGACCCGCTATTGCGAGCAAATAAATTGGCAAAAGCGGTGAATAGGCGGCACGAATTCGACAGCATCACGGCGCAGTAATTCCACAGAATTTTTTCTGGTCTGCGCGCGTCGCCTGGTGGTTGACGCATCGAGTCAACGTGCCCAGGCTTGATGACATCGATGTGGCAACGAAGGCGCCCGCTGCGTTCTCGCGCGGCGGGCGAATCCATCCTCCGATAACGGCTTCGAAGCCGTTGTTGTGGTCTTTAGCGGATCGGATTGCTTGCGCCCTCACCCACCACGGTTGTCCATTCGCGCACGCGCCAACGTGCGACGAGGCCGGCTTGCACGTACGGATCGGCTTCGGCAAAGGCTTTCGCGGCTGCGGGTGAGTCGCCGCTGAAAAGCAGCACGGCCGTGTCGACCGGTTCGGTCAATGCGCCGGCGAGCATCAGTTCGCCCCGCTCGGCCGCGGCCCACGCGAGTTTCAGATGCGGCTCGCGAAGCGCGCCGCGCCGCTCGAGATAATCAGGCACGAGGTCATAGATCAACAGATAGTGCATGGCAAGCTCGTCAGGTTTGCGTGATAGGCAGCAGGGCGACAAATGGACCTCGCTCCGGCTGCATTTGGCCCAGGCAATTCCTTACAGAATTTCCTTGCGAATTACCATTCATGTGCTGTCGCAGCAAATAGCAATGCATCATGAAACGCCCCCTTTTTGCCGATGAGAATTAGCTAATTGCAGTCAAATCGCATCGTCAACTAATCCGGAATGCATAACATAATTCCCCAGTCGCGATTACGCCATTTTCAATTCCCGGATGCGGTGAACGCGGCTGTATCCGGGAAAACGAGCGCACGCCGTTGTCAACGCAAACGCGGTTTTGACCGTTGATGCAGACAGCATTTGCCATAATGGACTTGCCGAGGGCCGGATGCCGTCGACGCCCGCGTGCATGACGACCAAAAACGTTTCCACACCGATGGAGTGTCACATGAAAATCCAATCCGCAATCGCTACACTGGTACTCGGCGCCGTGCTCGTTTCGCCCGCGTTCGCGCAGAACACCCAGCAAACCAAGATGGCCGACTGTAACAAGCAGGCCGCCGACAAGAAGGGCGACGAGCGCAAGGCATTCATGAAAACCTGCCTGTCCGCGAAGCCGGCCGCCGCGCCGATGAGCCAGCAGGACAAGATGAAGGCATGCAACGTGCAAGCCACCGGCAAGAAAGGCGACGAGCGCAAGACGTTCATGAAGAGCTGTCTGTCATCGGCGCCGGCCAACTAGGCGTTCGGCATCGCGAAAGAGCGCGGCGTCTGTCGCGCGGCGCTCTTTCGCGCGACACTGTGTCTGCGTTTTCCATTTCCACGCTTCGCCTTCCCCTCGCAGTCCTGCCGCCCGAACGCGCCGTTTTTCTTCTATGATGGCTGCGGAGACGGCCCACCTCACACAACATTCATACGGGCCGCCATCTTGTCGTTGATGCCGCAAAGCATCGATCGGAGGCAAGGATGGTATCGAAGCATAAAAACCGCTGGTTGAGGCGGTGGCTGGTCGTCATCGTATTCTGGGCCGTGCCCGTAGCGATCGTTGCTGTCAGCGAGATTCGCGAGGAGATGGCCTACAACGCCGTCGACCTCGACCGTGCGCTGACTACCTGGAATTTCACCGACGCGCAGCGCGCCGCCGGCGCCCCCGCCCGCTGCCATGGCAAGCCAGAGGAAGCGCAAGCGGCCGGCTGCCCCGCCGACGTCCTCGCGGCCAACGCGCCACGTCAGCAGGACGCCCGCAACGAGTACAGCGTGCGCCGCTCTACCCTGATGGCTTATCTCTGGCATGCGTTCGTCGGCTACTGGATCGTGCCGGCGCTCACACTGCTTTTCATCGGCGTGCTGATCGGCGCGGTGCGCCGCGCGCTCAGGCGCCCGCCTACGATCAAGAGCCCGGCAAACCACGGGTGAGATGGCGCAGGGCGCCGTGGATCTGCGGCGCCGAGGCAACAGTTTCAATCGGACTGCAACCCGAATCAGCGGGCGCGAGAATCGGTAAAAATAGGCGCCGACACGTGTCGCGATTCGCGTGTTCGCTCGCGAATGCGAGCGGGATCCGGTTCGCCGCGAGGCCGCTCGAACGCGCTCCGGTGCGGTCTGCGAGCCGGACTTCCACAGCGGTCAAATTTACCACGTCACTCTTTTCGATCTGCCGCAAAGCCCCGTCACGTAAGGCTTTTCGCGTGACGTCCGAGGGCGCCTTTTGCTTTTCCGTGTGATATAACTTCAAAGGCAAGCGCGCGATTTCCCGCGGTTGCGCCCCGGAACCATACGGAGAAAAACGATGCAAAGACGACACTTCATGTTGAAGACTACCGCTGCGCTCGCTTTCGGAGGCCTTGCACTCGCCGGTTGTACGACCAGCACCGGTGGCCGCGACAACGCCGCCACCGATGCGTCCAAACGCCAGTCGATCGACGCTAGCGTCGACGGCACCATGTCCCGGCTGTACACGACCGTGAAGGGCTCGCGCGAACTGGTCTCCAAGGCGCGCGGCGTGCTGGTGTTCCCGTCGGTGCTGCAAGCGGGCTTCATTGTCGGCGGTCAGTACGGCGAAGGCTCGCTGCGCGTGGGCGGCAGCACGGTCGGCTACTACAGCACGATTTCCGGCTCGTTCGGTTTGCAGGCCGGCGCGCAGTCGAAGGCGATCATCTTCCTGTTCATGACGCAGGACGCGCTCGACAAATTCCGCAATGCCGATGGCTGGTCGGTGGGCGGCGACGCTTCCGTCGCGCTGGTAAAGATGGGTGCGAACGGCGCGATCGACAGCAACACGGCCACGGCGCCCGTCGAGGTGTTCGTGCTGACCAATGCCGGTCTGATGGGCGACTTGTCGCTCCAGGGCACCAAGGTTTCGCGCCTGAAGATTTAAGCTTGAGAGGTTGCTTCGGCGAGATGGCTAGCGGCCGCGCCTGACGGTTTGGCCGCTTACCGCGCCTGCGTCATCTGATTCGCCGCATGCCGGGTGCTGAGTGCTGGATGCCGGGTCATGGTGTCCCGCGAGGCCAGTGCCGGTCCTCGATACGCGAGCCCACGGCCGCGGAAATTCACGCTGCAAAACGCATGCGGCAAGGCGGGCGCCAAGGGCGCGGGCCTTGCCGAGCCGGCCGTGGTCAAGCGGCCGCGCCCCGCTCGCGGCGATCAACGGCCCGAGCTGTCCACCACCTTGAAGCGCGAACGCTTTTGCGCGCGGATCACGGACTGATACGCGTCAACATACTGCTGCGCCATGCGGTGCGACGTGAAGCGCTCCTCGAAGCGCTGGCGCACGCCCGCACGCGGCATCTTATGCAGGCGGTTGACCGCTGCCACGGCGCCGATCTCATCTTCGACGATAAAGCCCGTCAGGCCATCTTCCAGCACCTCAGGCACCGAGCCGCGGTTGAACGCGACGACCGGCGTGCCGCACGCCATTGCTTCGATCATGACGAGGCCGAACGGCTCCGGCCAGTCGATCGGAAACAGCAGCGCATGCGCGCCCGAGAGGAACTCGGCCTTCTGATGGTCCGCGATCTCGCCGATGAACTCGACGTGCGGCAAGTCCAGCAGCGGGCGAATATCGCGTTCGAAATACTCGCGATCCGCAGCGTCCACCTTGGCGGCGATGCGAATCGGCATGCCGCAGCGCCCGGCAATGCGGATCGCGGTATCGACGCGTTTTTCCGGCGAAATGCGCCCGAGAAACGCGAGGTACTTCTGCTCGACCGGCTGCGGCGTATAGAGCTGCTCGGGTAGCCCGTGATAGACCGTGGTCAACCAGCGCGCTTGCGGCAGCGGATGACGCTGTGCATTGGAAATCGAAATCACCGGCGCGGTATTGAACGTGTCGAACACCGGCTGTTGTTCGGGCAGATCGAGACGGCCGTGCATGGTCGTGACGAACGGCGTCTCCTGGCGCTTGAAGACCGAGAACGAGTAATAGTCGAGGTGAAAATGCAGGACATCGAAATTCTCGGCCTGGCGGCGCACCAGTTCCATCAGCAGCATATGGGGCGCGACACGATCGCGAATGCCCGGGTCGAGGCGCAGCGCGCGCGGCCAGACGGCCTCGAGCTTCGCGCTCGTGATGGAGTCGCCGCTCGCGAACAGCGTCACGTCATGGCCGAGTTCGACGAGCGCCTCGGTGATGTACGACACGACGCGCTCCGTGCCGCCATACAGCTTCGGCGGCACCGATTCGGTCAAGGGGGCGATCTGCGCAATCTTCATAGTTGTCTCCGTGAACTGACGGCTTGCGCCTTCGGACGCACCGTCAGTGGCGCTGAACGGACCAGCGCCGGTCTTCCGATCAATGCGCTATTGGCGCCGCACGCGCGCGCACCACAGGCATCGAAGCATTATTCCCTACCGGGGGACAAAAAGCGCCCCGTCTTGCATTTGTTCCGCGCTGTTACATTCAGCTTACATGGCGCGGCGCACCGCAATTCAGTACGCATTGCGCGGACCCGTTCAGCGCGACGGCCATTTCCACGCCGGTATATCGCGCTCATCCGCGTCGGCGATGCGCGTTGCGCCGAAGTGTTTCTCCAGCACGATGGATTCGCTCGCCTCCTCGCGTTCGAGCGCCGCGATCAAGCGCGCCGCGTGCGACACGACCAGCACCTGCGAATGCACGGCGGCCTGAATGATCAGCCGCGCGAGCGCCGGCAACAGGTCCGGATGCAAGCTCGTTTCCGGTTCGTTCAGCACCAGGAGCGCGGGCGGACGCGGTGTCAACAGCGCTGCCACCAGCAACAGATAGCGCAATGTGCCGTCGGATAATTCCGCACCCTTCAGCGGCCGCAGGAGGCCATGCTGCTGCATCTGCACTTCGAAGCGGCCGTCTTGCGTCGCGATGTCCAGACGCGAGCCGGGAAACGCATCGTCGATCGCGGCATCGATCGCTGACGGATCGCCGATCTCGCGGATGGTCTGCAAAGCCGCGGCCAGGTCCGCGCCGTCGTCGGACAGCACCGGCGTATGCGTGCCGATTTGCGGCATGCGCGCGGGCGCGTCGGCGTCGGTGCGGAAATGATCGTAGAAGCGCCAGGAGCGGATTTGCTCGCGCACCGTGATCATCTCCGGCGCGGAGCGCGGGTCGGCGAACTCCGTCATCATGCTGTCGAAGCTCGCGACGGGCTGCGGTACGGTTTGCCAGTCGCCATGCTCATCACGCGTGCGCAGCGCCGCGCCGTGCCGGTCCACCAGCAACGCCGACGGTCGCAACACCGGTCCGCTCCAGATGCACTCGCGTTTGATGACCGGATCGAGCACGAACCTGCTTGTTGTCGGCTGCGGCAGCCCAAGATCGATCGCATAGCTGAACTGTTCGCCCGCGAACCCAAGCCGCAGGCTCACCGGTTGTTTGCGGGCCGTGCCTTGAACCGCCAACTCGCCGGCCAGCATGCCCCGCGAAAAGCGTTCGGGACCCGCCCATAAGGTCGACGGCAAACCGCCTTCGCGCGCAAGCGACGTGATCACCCCGCCACGCGCCGTTTCCGCGAGCAGACGCAGCGAACGATAGACGCTCGATTTCCCGCTGCCGTTCGCCCCGGTGATGACGTTCAGCCGGCCGAGCGGCACGATCAATTCGCGCAACGACCGGTAACCCGCAATGGCGAGCGCGGTCAGCATGCGGCCATCCGCGGATCGATGTTGTGTCGTGGCGCGCGTGCTCCGGCTATAGCGCCGCCTGTGGCCCGCTCAGTGCGCCTGCGCACGCATGCGGCTTGTATCGCCGTCCAACCCGTCGTCCATCCCTTCGCCCACTCCATCACCTGTGCCCGCCGCCCTTGCCCGGTTTCTGCATCGGCATGCTGCGCAGGTCGCGCAGGAAGCTGTCGCGCCACACGCCGAGATCGTTCTTGCGCAGCGCCGCCATGTTGATCTCGTGACGCCGTTGACGCGCGTCGAGCGGCATTTGCAGCGCGCGCTGCAAGGCCTCGCACATGCCGATCGCATCGTGCGGATTCACGAGCAGCGCGCCCGAGAGCTCCGCCGCCGCGCCCGCGAAGATCGACAGCACGAGCACGCCCGGGTCATCGGGATTCTGTGCGGCGACATATTCCTTCGCGACGAGATTCATGCCGTCGTGCAAGGGCGTGACGAAGCCGATCTGCGATTCGCGGAACAGCGACATCAGTTTCCACCGGTCATATTGCTGGTTCAGATAGCGGATTGGCGTGTAGTCGAGGCCCGAATAGCGCCCGTTGATGCGCCCTGCTTCGTACTCCAGATCCTGACGGATTTTCTGATAGGTCACGACGTCCGAACGGGTCGGCGGCGCGATCTGCACGAGTGTGACGTTGCCGCGCCATTCGGGCGAGCGTTCCAGCAGATGTTCGAACGCGCGAAAACGCTCGACCAGTCCCTTCGAATAATCGAGCCGGTCCACGCTCATGATCAGTTTGCGGCCTTCCAGGCTCTGCTTCAGATCGAGCACATGCTGACGGCTCTCGTAGCGCTTCGCCTGTTCCGCGATCTCGTCAGGAAACACGCCGATGCGATAGACGCCCGTGCGCAGCTTGCGCCCGAACGCCTCCACATAACCTTCCGACGACACCGTGCCGCGCGCGTGACGCGTCACATAATCGTGGAACGCCTCCTGATCGGTCGCGGTCTGGAAGCCCAACAGGTCGTAGCACGACAGCGACTTCACCAGTTCTTCGTGCGGCGGGATGTTGAGCAGGATTTGCGGCGACGGAAACGGAATGTGCAGGAAGAAGCCTATCCGGTTCGTGATGCCTTCGCTGCGCAGCGCTTCGGCGAATGGAATCAGGTGGTAGTCGTGAATCCAGATAACGTCGTCGGGTTCCAGGAGCTTGATCAGCTTGTGCGCGAGCCACGCGTTGACGCGCCGGTAGCCCGCGTATTCCTCGCGCTCGTAGCGCGCGAGGTCGTTGCGATAGTGGAACACCGGCCACAGCGTCGCGTTCGAAAAGCCGCGGTAGTACTGGTCGTAATCCTTGCGCGTGAGACCCACGGTGGCGAACGTCACGGCGCCGTCCTGTTCAAGCGTCGGCCCGGCGTTGGCGACCGTCTCGCTCACCACGTCGCCGCTCCAGCCGAACCATACGCCCCCGGCATCCTTGAGCGCACCGAATACGCCGACAGCGAGGCCGCCCGCCGATCCTTTGGTTTCCGTCGGCGTCGCGACGCGATTCGACACGACGATCAGTCGGCCCATGTTGCAAGTCCTCCTTGTTTCGCGCGGCATCGGCAAGAGTGCAGCTGGCGCTCGTCACGCATGGAGCGCCTCGGCACTTTTCACCTGGAGCACGCCCTGCCGCGTCAGGTTGATGAGTAAGTGGACGGTTCGACCCCTTGACGGCCGATCGGTTGCATCGGCCGGCGGGCCCATTTGCGCTGAAAAGCGCGATGCAGGCGTGGTCCACGAGTTTTTCGGACGCGTTTTTACGCACTTCTCGTGCGGTCTTCAGCCGTTTCCGCCGCTATTGTTCAGCCGCTCCAGGCACCGCTCAGCGCTTTCCGCACGCTATCCTGCCAGCCTCTGCTGCGCGCTAGGCCGTTTCCTTCACCTTACGCGAATGCGTCCCGGGCGTAGGCACCGCAGCCTGGCCAGGGCGGCTCGCCACCGGATCGGCCTCAGTATGCGCCGCCGTGCTGCCTGCAGGCGTGCGCGTGCCGCGCGGCACCCAGTCGAGCGGCTCGCCCTTGCCGTTTTCGAGTTCCGCCGACACTTCGGCGCGCGCTCGCGGCAGATACTGCGGATAGTGCTTCTGGATGAAGTCGAGCAGCCCCTCGCGCACGCGGCAGCGCAAATCCCAGTTCAAACCCGAATCGAGCGAACTGACGAGCGCACGCAATTGCATCGAGCGCTCGGTGCCCTCGGTGACTTGCAGCACCTGCACGCGTCGATCCCACTCGGGAGCGGCTTCCACGATGCGTGCGAGTTCCTCGCGCAACGGCGCGAGCGGCATCCGGTAATCGACGTACAGAAACACCGTGCCGATGATCTGCGAACTGCTGCGCGTCCAGTTCGAAAACGGGTTTTCGATAAACCATTGCAGCGGCACGATCAGCCGCCGCTGGTCCCACAGGCGCACCGACACATACGTCCCGGTGATCTCCTCGATACGCCCCCATTCGCTCTCGATCACGACGACGTCGTCGAGCCGGATCGGCTGCGAGAGCGCAATCTGCAAGCCGGCAATCAGATTGCCGAGCACCGGCCGCGCGGCAATACCGGCGACCAGACCGGCCACACCGGCCGACGCCAGCAAGCTCGCGCCGATCTGCCTGACGTTCGGAAACGTCATCAATGCGCCGCCGACGCCGACAATCACGATCACCAGCATCACCGAGCGCGCGAGCACTCTGGCCTGCGTATGAATGCGGCGCGCGTGGAGATTGTCGGCGGTGTCGAGCGGATGGGCCTGAATGATCGCCTCGCCGATAGCCGCCGCCGAGCGCACCGACAGCCACGTCAACGCACCGATCAGCGCAATCGCCGCGGCGTCGCGCAATGGCCCGATGAAGGTGAGCACGTCGGGCGCCTCCCACCAGACGGCTTCCAGTGCGAGGATGACCAGCACGAACAGCGACGGCTTGTCGATATAGCGCAGCACGACGCTGGTGAGCGGATAAGGCCGCGCGATCCGCGTCACGATACGTGCGCCGATCCGGTGCACGCCGATGCCGATCAGCACAGCGATGACCGAGACCATCAACGCGCCGGGCCACGTATGCAGCGGCGCTTCGGCGATGCGGTCGAGATGATCGAGTTCATCGAGAAAAGGCATGAAGGACAATCTCCTTTTCGGTTGAGTGGGGACAGGCCGGCGGGCATGAAGCGCGGCGACGGCACAGCGTGATGCGCGCCGCGGGATGAACCTGCCGGACGCCAGTGAAAAGCGCGGTGAAAAACCGCCGTGAAGCACTTTCGACGCGAGCACGCGCATCAAACGATGCGTCCCGCTTTTCGAGCCGGCCATGCCCGCGAACGGCGGCACGCGGCTCATAGTGGAACGTGTCCGCGGCATGCGGCACACGCAGATGCTATGAAAAACGCTTTAAAGCAAACATCGTGAAACAAACACCGGCGGCTTGGTACGCCAGAAAACTGGACGCGCCGGAAACAAGGCGCGCCACGCCTGAGGCGCAATCAAATGTCAAGTTCCGCTCTTGCAAGGAAACGCCTTGCCGAGTCCCAATGAAATCGCCGTGCTGGCGTTGTAGCCCCCGACGATCGGATTTTCCGCGATGTACTTGCGTACTGCATCGGTGAGCTGGGCCGAGCGCGCGTCTTGCGGCAGGCAGAAGTACTGGCCGACGCGCGGGCCGGTGGTGCCGCCGATCGCGTCGATGGTGTTGAAGATGCCGTCGGCGGCGCCTTCGATATAGGCGGCGCACGCACTGCGCGACGCCATATCCGTCTTCGTGCACAGCTTGTTGAGGTCGCCTCCCGTAAACGCGGCGGCCGATAATGGTACGGCAAACGCGCTGGCGAAAATCAAAGCCCGTAGCATGGTGTTCCTTTCCAGGGTCGTTTATCAGGCGGTCTGTTGCCGCATCCGGACAGCGCGCGCGTGCCGCGCGCCAAAGTCGTCATTCTGCACTGTTTTGCGATGCGGTAGCGAGCCGGCAGCCGCTATCCTCAGGCATATGTACGGCAGGGCTCGCCGAGCAGTCGGACCGGCCGCGCTTCACTACCAGGCTCCCTACCACGCTTACTTTTGCTGCATCTGCTGCAGACGCGCGGTCAGACCTTCGACCACGTCCGGTTCCTTGTAGGTCTTCGCGAAGTCGAGCGCCGTGAGGCCGATCTGGTTCTTGACGGTCAGGTCCGCGCCGTTGTCCAACAGCAGCTTCACCGTCGACACATGGCCGCCGCGCGCGGCCATCATCAGCGGCGTGGTGCCGTTCGGCGAGCCAGCGTCGACGTAAGCGGAATGGTCGAGCAGCAGCTTCACGATGTCGTCGTGGCCGTTGGCAGCGGCGTAGTGGAGCGGCGCCCAGCCCTTCTTGTTCACCTCGGCGTCTTTGGCGATCAACTGCTTGACGAAGTCGAGGTCGCCGTTCAGCGCGGCCATCATCATCGCGTTTTCGCCGGCCTTGTCCTCGATCTCAACGTCGGTCTTCGGATTGGCGAGCAGCGCGGCGCCGACCTTGTCCGACTTCTCGCGCGCGGCTAGCACGAGGAGCGGCATGCCCTGGTTATCGACGCTATTGGGGTCCATGCCCTTCGCGAGCAACTTCTTGACGCCGTCGACGTCGTCGAATTTCACCGACTTGATCAACGAGTCGATTGGCGCGGCCTGTGCCGGCACAGCGACCAGCGAAGTCAGCGCGGCGCACGCGAGCGCCACTGCGAAAGCGACGCGCGAGGCGCCCCGGCGTGCCAAAACGCCTGCGGTTTGGGCTGTTGCACTCGCTCGCCGCGCCTGGGTCAGCATCGAAGTATTCGTCATGTTTTACTTTAGGGAACGCCCCTATCCTATTGATATTGATCTGCTTTCACTGCGCGCCAAGCGGCGCCGGAATCTTGAAGAGGCGGAAGAAGTTCTGCGTCGTCGCGGCGGCCAGCGCCTCGTCCGCCATCTCGCGCTGTTGCGCGATGAAACGTCCGACATAACTCACGTACGCAGGTTCATTGGGCTTGCCACGATACGGCACCGGCGCGAGGTACGGCGAATCGGTTTCGATCAGGAGGCGCTCGAGTGGCACACGGCGCGCGACATCCTGCACGTCCGTCGCACTCTTGAACGTGACGATGCCGGACAGCGAAATGTAAAAATTCTGCGCCAGCGCCTGCTCGGCCACGGCCCAAGGCTCGGTGAAGCAATGCATGACGCCGCCCGGCTCGCTCGCGCGCTCCTCGGTCATGATGCGCAGCGTGTCCTCCGACGACGACCGCGTGTGGATGATGAGAGGCTTGCCCGTCGCGTGCGCGGCGCGGATATGCGTGCGAAAGCGCTCGCGCTGCCATTCCATGTCGGCGATCGAGCGGCCTTCAAGACGGTAATAGTCGAGGCCCGTCTCGCCGATCGCGACCACTTTCGGATGTTCGGCCAGCTCGACCAGTTCCGCGACGCTCGGCTCGCGCATGTCCTCGTGGTCCGGATGGACGCCCACCGACGCATAAACGTTCTCGTGCCGGCTGGCGATTTCCAGCACGGACGGCAGCGTTTCGAAGTCGACCGACACGCACAGCGCATGCGTGACCGAGTGGCTGCGCATATTTTCGAGCACCTGCGGCAGGCGGTCGGCGAGTCCTTCGAAATTAATGTGACAGTGCGAATCGACAAACATGATGATGTCCTGCAAATGAATGGCTTGAGGCGGATCAGGTTGCGGCGCCGTGCGCGTCGAGGCGCTTGCCGAGGATCACCAGATCGCGCTCCACGCCGTCCAGCACGGCCACGCGCGGCAGCGAGCCCCACGTGTCGAAGCCGAAACTGCGGAACAAGCGGAGGCTCGCCTCATTGTGGCCGAAGATAAAACCCAGCACCGTGTCGACGCCGAGCGCTGGCGCCGCCGCGAGCGCGGCCGCCAGCAACCGCTTGCCGAGACCCTTGCCGCGCGCGCTTTCATCGAGATAGATGCTCACTTCGGCGGTGCGCTGATAGGCCGGACGGCCGTAGAAGTCCGAAAAGCTGAGCCACGCGATCACGCGGCCCGGCTGTTCGGCGTCTTCCAGCACCCACAGCGGACGTTTCTGCGGCCCATGCGCGTGAAACCATGCGACACGGCTTTCGACGCTGACGGGTTCGAGATCTGCGGTCACCTGGCGCGAGGCCACCGTCGAGTTATAAATAGCGACGATAGCGGGCAGATCGTCGAGCGTGGCATCGCGGTAGGACAGGCTCATGGTGCTTTGGTTTTGAAATGAGACGGAGGGGGTGTGCGGCTTAACGCGGCCAGCATCATGCAAACAGCTTATGCAAACAGATCGCGGTAGCCGATAAAGAGCTCCTCGAACACGAGCCGCGCGTTCAGCGGATGATTCTCGACGGCGCGCTGGCGCGTCACGCTGCGCATGAAGCGCGCGAACGCGCTGGCGTCGGCTTGCGACGCACAGCGCATCAGCGCCGCCGACGCCTGCGGAAAATAGCGCGGCGCACCGGCGGTGCGCTGTGCGAGCAGATCGTACATCCAGCGTTGCAGCCAGCCCAGAACGAGCGGCACCGGCAGCTTCTGCAACGCCTCGCCGCACGCAAAGGCATCGCAGTCGGGGCCGGCGGCCAGTTGCTTGAGCGTCCAGTCGCGCAGCGTGCGGTTTTCGTCGCTGGCGAGCGCCAGTGCGGTCAGCGGCGCGCCGCCGGCTTCGGCGAGCAGCGCCTGCGCTTCGGCCACGCCTTGCGCGGCGAGCCACTGCGTCGCCGCCTCGGGCGCCGGCAGGCTCATCGGCCATTGGCGGCAACGGCTGATGATGGTGGGCAACAGCCGGTCGATGCGCGCCGACACCATCAGGAACACGACGCCCGCCGGCGGTTCTTCGAGCGTCTTCAGCAGCGCGTTGGCTGCGGCGATATTCAGCGCTTCCGCCGGAGCCAGCACGACCACGCGTGCGCCGCCGCGGTGCGAACCTACGCCCACGAAGTCGAGCAAGCCGCGAATCTGCTCGATCTTGATTTCCTTGCTGGGCGCGCGCGTCTTCTTGCCCTCGTCGGCGTCGGCCTTCTCCGCTTTTTCCGCCTTGTCGTCCGCGGCGCTGCCTATGCCTGCTTCGGCGGCCAGCGCTTCCGGCACGACGATCCGGTAATCGGGATGGTTGCCTTGCACAAACCAGTTACACGCGACGCACGCGCCGCACGGCTCGCCGTTCCCGCGCTGGTCCTCGCATAACAGCCCTTGCGCCAGGTGCTGCGCGAAGCGCAGTTTGCCGATGCCAGCCTGTCCGTGCAGCAGCAGCGCATGCGGCCAGTGGCCGCGCAACTGCTGAAGGCGGTTCCAGTCATCGGCTTGCCACGGATAGATCATCGTTTCTCTTTTAGATCAGACAGTTGATAGTACTGGGTGAGACACTGCATTAATTTCGAGCGTCTGAATAACGTTCGCTTATATCGCTTTAAAGTCAAAGAGTTGTGATCAACTCTTCAAGCTGCTTCTGGATGCGCACAATGCTCTGCGAAGAGTCAATGATAGCGAAACGATAAGGCGCTTCTTCCGCGCGGCGCAGATATTCGGCCCGCGTGCGGTCGAAAAACGCGGCGGATTCGCTCTCGAAACGATCTGGGTCGCGCGCCGCGCTCCGCCGTTCATTGGCAAGTTCGGGCGCGAGGTCGAACAGCACTGTCACGTCCGGCTGAAACCCACCCTGCACCCAGCGCTCCAGCGTTTCGAGCTTGTCGCGCGGCAGTCCGCGGCCGCCGCCCTGATAGGCAAACGTCGCGTCGGTAAAACGGTCGGACAGCACCCAGTCGCCGCGGGCGAGCGCCGGCTCGATCACTTGCGCCAGATGCTGACGGCGCAGTGCAAACATCAGCAGCGCCTCGGTTTCGAGATCCATTTTCTGATGCAGCACGATTTCGCGGATCTGCTCGCCGAGTGGCGTGCCGCCGGGTTCCCGTGTCATGACCACAGAGCGGCCAGTGGCGGCCACCTTCCGCTCGAGCCGCTCGCGAAACCAGGCCAGATGAGTCGTTTTGCCGGCGCCGTCGATGCCTTCAAACGTAATGAATTTGCCGCGCGCCATTATTGCCCTCGAATGTATTTGTCCACGGCTTTGTTGTGATCGCCGAGGGTGTCGGAAAAAATACTGCTGCCGTCGCCACGCGAGACGAAATACAACGCGCTCGTCTGCGCCGGGTTCATCGCCGCTTGCAGCGAGGCGACGCCCGGCAGCGCGATGGGCGTCGGCGGCAGTCCCATCCGGGTGTAGGTATTGTAGGGAGTGTCCGTCTGCAGGTCTTTCTTGCGGATGTGGCCGGCATAGCTCTCGCCCATGCCGTAGATCACAGTGGGGTCGGTTTGCAGCGGCATGCCCACGCGCAGACGGTTCGCGAAAACGGCCGCGACCATCGCCCGGTCGGCCTTCCTGCCGGTTTCTTTTTCGACGATCGACGCCATGATCAGCGCATCATACGGCGTCTTATACGGCAGGTTCGGCGCGCGCGCGAGCCACGCTTCGTCCAGACGCACGCGCATCAGGCGATACGCGCGTCGGTACACGTCGAGATCGCTGGTGTTCTTGTCGAACAGATACGTATCCGGGAAAAACAGCCCTTCACCGTTGCCGATCGAGGCTTCCGGCGCACCGATCGCGCTCATCAGTTGCGCGTCGTTCATTGCCACGCTGTCGTGCTTGAGCGCCGGATTGGCGTCCAGCTCGGCGCGCATGCGCTTGAACGTCCACCCTTCGATGATGGTCGCAACGTATTCGTTGACGTCGCCCCGAGCGATTTTCTGCAGCACGTCGTACGGCGTCACGCCGGTCTTGAACTCGTAATTGCCCGACTTCAGCTCGCTCTGAAGCCCGAGCAGCCGCGTCATGATGACGAACAGTTCGGGCTCGACTGGCACGCCGCCGCGGTTCAACTGCAACGTGACGCTGCGCAGGCTGCTGTGCGGTTTGACAGTGACGTCGAGTTGCGCGGGGTTCAGCTCGAGCGGGCTGTGGGCCCAGTGGTATCCGCCAGCAATCGCGGCTGCGGCCAGCACGACGACAATCGAGCCGGCGATGAAACATTTCTTCAGGAGGGACATGCGAAACGTGGCTGGGTTGGACTGCATATAATACTTGTTTGCCTTAGCTAAAGTCAGAATTGACTGTTCCGGGAATCCATGAACACACCGCTCGCTAACGCTTCAGGTACACCTTCCGGCAATCCGTCGACTCACGCGGTCACGGCATTGCCGGTGTTGCGGCGCCCGTGCGCCGATGAATTCGACGCCGTCCTCCAGCACGGCGCCTATATGCCGCTCACGCAGTTCGGCGTAATCGACGCCACCGGCGACGACGCCGCGAGCTTCCTGCACGGGCAGTTGACCAACGACACCCAGCATCTCGATGCGGCCAACGCGCGCCTTGCGGGCTACTGCTCGGCCAAGGGCCGGCTGCTCGCGTCGTTCCTGACGTGGCGCAGCGGCGACGCGATCCGCCTGCTGGTATCGAAAGACGTGCAGGCGGCGGCGCAAAAGCGCCTGTCGATGTTCATCCTGCGCGCCAAGGCAAAGCTCGTGGATGCAAGCGGCGAGCTGGCTGTAGTGGGCCTCGCGGGCGACGTGCGCAAGGCGCTATCGGGTGTGTTCGATGCGCTGCCCGACGGCGTCCACGTCAAGGTGGACGGCTCGGCGGGTTCGCTGATTCGCGTGCCGGACGCATTCGAGCGCCTGCGTTTTCTGTGGATCGGGCCGAAGGCGCAGATCGAAGCGCAGCTGCCCTTGCTCGACGAAAAACTCAAGCAGGTCTCGCCGGCGGTGTGGGACTGGCTCGACATTCGTGCAGGCGAGCCGCGCATCACGCAGCCGGTGGTCGAGCAGTTCGTGCCGCAAATGGTCAATTTCGATGTGCTGGGCGCAGTCAATTTCCGCAAGGGCTGCTATCCCGGCCAGGAAGTGGTGGCGCGCAGCCAGTATCGCGGCACGATCAAGCGGCGCACGTCGCTTGCGAACGTCGCGGGTGAATTGGACACGGTGAAGGCCGGCGCCGAACTTTTCCATTCGGACGACCCGGGCCAGCCGTGCGGCATGGTGGTCAACGCAGCATCGGCGCGGGACGGCGGCGTGGATCTGCTGGTTGAGACCAAGCTCGCAGCGCTCGAAGGCGGCTCTGTGCATCTGGGCGCAGCGGATGGTCCGGCACTGCAATTCCTGCCGCTGCCCTACGGACTGCCCACCGAAGTTTGAACGTCTCGAAGATGTGGCGTGGCGCAGTTTGATGAAAAGGCGCCGCTTGCTGCCGGCGCCCTCGCCTGAACCCTTGTCCGCGATTTCGTTTTTCAAGCCCTAACCGGGAGACGTCCCCGATGTGCCTGATCGTGTTCGACTGGCGACCCGACGCGGTCGACGGCCCGCTCTTCACGCTCGCTGCGAATCGCGATGAGTTCTTCCGGCGCACGGCCGAGCCGATCGGTTGGTGGGATGACGTGCCCGGCGTGCTGGCGGGCCGCGATCTGCTGGGCGGCGGTACATGGCTGGGCATGTCGCGCGACGGCCGGTTCGCGGCGCTGACCAATTACCGGGCGCCGAACGACATGCGTGCCGATGCGCCTACTCGCGGCACACTCGTCAGCGACTGGCTGACTTCGGCGAGCCTCGGCTTGACGAACGGCAACGCGCATGAGACGCCGCTCGCGTATCTGCATCACGTGGCGCAAACCGGGGACATCTACAACGGCTTCAATCTGCTGGTAGGCGACTGGACGCGCCGCGAACTCGCCTGGTACTGCAACCGCTCCAGTCTCGCGCCCGCGCTGCTCGCGCCGGGCACGCACGGCATTTCGAACGCGATACTCGATACCGAATGGCCGAAGCTCGTCAACAAGCGCGCCGAACTCGGCACGCTGCTCACACGCAACGCGATGCCGCCGCTCGAGCGTCTGATCGACCTGATGCGCGATCCCCGCGTCGCTGCTGACGACCAGCTGCCGTCCACCGGTATTCCGCTCGAGCGTGAGCGGGCGTTGTCGGCGGCATTTATCGAAACGCCCGAGTACGGCACGCGCGGCACCACGGCGTTGCGGGTGGTCGCGCACGGCGAGATCGTCAGCGTGGCCGTAGCCGAGCGTAGCGACGACAACGGCTCCCACCGCATCGTGCGGCCCGGCGATTTCGAACGCAGCTTTGCGTTCAATGTCGAGCGGGAGATTGCGTAACTAGTCCAAGCGGAATGCCGCGCGCAATGCGGCCGCGGCATCCGCATGTGCCTGCGCGACGTCAGGCACGAAGCCACCCATCTTGAAGAACTCGTGGATCATGCCCGGATAGCGCTTGAGCGTGACTTCGTTGCCGCAGCCGCGCAGTTTCTGCGCATAGGCGTCGCCTTCATCGCTCAGCGGATCGTATTCGGCGGTCGCGATCCAGGCCGGCGCCACACCGCTGAAGTCGGGCGCGCCGCGCTTGCCGTCGAGCGGTGCGAAACGCCAGTCGTCGCGGTCGCTCGCGTCACGCACGTATTGTTCAAAGAACCATTGAATGGTATCGCCCGAAAGCAGAAAGCCGTCGGCGAGGCGCGAGTGCGAAGCAGTTTGCTGATAGCCGGTCGTGCCCGGATAGATCAGCAATTGCAGCGCTAGTCCGATCCCCGCGTCGCGGGCGAGCACCGCGCAGACCGTCGCCAACGTGCCGCCCGCACTGTCGCCGCCTACCGCGAGCCGCTTCGCGTCGATACCGAATTCCGCGGCGTGCGCATGCAGCCAGGTCAGCGCGTCGAAAGCGTCGTCGACGGCCGTCGGGAACCTGTACTCCGGCGCTAGCCGGTAATCGACCGACAGCACCGCGCATCTTCCATCGCGCGCGAACATGCGGCACAGCGCATCGTGCGTATCGACGCTGCCGACCGTGAAGCCGCCGCCGTGATAGTAGACCAACGCTGGAGCCGGCTCGGCCCAGCTCGGCTCGGCAGCCTGATAAAGGCGCGCCCGAATCGTCGCGCCGTCGCGTGTCTGTATGCGCAAGTCTTCGACGGCGAACATCGGCGCACTCGGGATCTCGAGAATCGGCGCACTCTTTTCATAAGACGCGCGCGCCGCTTGCGCGGTCATTTCATGAAGCTTCGGGCGCTTTGCGAGCGCGATCATGTCGAGCACCTGCTCGATCTTCGGATTCAGCGGCATGGGACGTCGGATGGCGCGTACGCGCCGAAGGTTGAAAACAGGTTCGCGGCACGGTGCCCAGCAAGCGGCTTTAGTCCGGATCCGCGTGCTTGACTTCCGGCTTCAGCGACATCGGATCGGTCGGATCGCGCAATTGTTCGATGTCCTCGTGACGCAGTTTCACCGTCGCCATGATGCCCGGGTGCGTGACGATATAGAAGCGCCGCGCGGCGATGGCTTCGAACGTGATGTCGGCGACATCGGCCGCGCTGAGCTTGCCAGATTGCACCGCGCGCAGCAGTTGCTTGCCCGCGGCGATCTGCGAGCGCGTCGGACCGCTGTCGTTGCGCAATTCAGCGGGCCGCGCGCGCTCGGCATCGGCAATACCAGTCGGCACGAAGGCCGGGCACAGCAAAGAGCAGCCGACCCGGCCGCTCTCCTCCCGCGCGGCCTGCGCGAGTTGCAAGTCGTGATACAGCGTCTCGGTGAGCGACACCACCGCGTGTTTCGATGCGTTGTAGACGCCCATCGCGGGCGGCGAGAGTAGCCCCGCGACGGATGCGGTGTTGACGATATGCGCCGGCTCGTTCTGCTTAAGCATGATCGGCGTGAACACACGCACGCCATGCGCGACGCCCATCACGTTGACGCCGAATACCCATGACCAGTCGTTCGCCGAGCTTTCCCACAGGAAGCCGCCCGAGCCCACACCCGCGTTGTTGAACAGCAGGTGGACCTTGCCGAATGCACCGAGCGCCGCTTGCGCGAGCGCTTCGACCTGGGCGCCGCTCGAGACATCGGTGGGCACGCCGATCGCTTCTGCGCCTGCCGCGCGCAATGCATCGACCGTGTGCGCGAGCGCGTCGGCGTTCACGTCGGCGAGCACGAGCTTCATGCCGAGCGACGCGCCCTTCTGCGCGAACGCAAGGCCGAAGCCGCTTGCCGCGCCGGTGATAACCGCGACCTTGCCTGCGAATTCGAACATCCTTGACTCCTCTCCCATGCAAGATGGTTGTTATTTTTTCCGGCGGCTCGATCCACGGGTCAAGTCGCACCCGCCGCTCGCCGCCAGCCGCCAGCCGCCGCGATCAGATCAGCTTCACAAGCTGCTTGCCGAAGTTCCGGCCCTTGAGCAAGCCGATGAAAGCCTCGGGCGCCGCATCGAGCCCTTGCGCGATGCTTTCGCGATATTGCAGTTTCTTCTGCGCGACGAGCGTGCCGAGTTGCTTGAGCGCTTCGGGCCAGACATCCATATGCTCGGTGACGATAAAGCCCTGCACGAGCAGGCGCTGCGTCAGTATCAGCGACGGATGCTTGAGCGGCACCGGCTGTCCGTCGTAGCCCGCAATGAATCCGCATACCGCGATGCGGCCGGCCGCGTTCATGCGCGCGAGCGTCGCGTCGAGCACGTCCCCGCCGACGTTCTCGAAGCAACCGTCGACGCCATCCGGCGTCGCGGCCTTCAGATCCTGATACAGATTGCCGGCCTTGTAGTCGATGCAGGCGTCGAAGCCGAGCGTCTCCACGACATAGCGGCACTTTTCCGCGCCGCCCGCGATGCCCACCGCGCGCGCCCCGGCCTGCTTCGCCAGTTGACCGACCACGCTGCCCACCGCACCGCTCGCCGCGCTGACCACGACCGTCTCGCCGGCTTTCGGCGCGATGATCCGGTTCAGCCCATACCACGCGGTGACGCCGGGCATGCCGACCGGACCGAGATAGGCCGACAGCGGCACATGCGTGTCGTCGACTTTCTGCACGCCCGCGCCATTCGACGTGCCGTATTCCTGCCAGCCGAACATCGCCACCACCTTGTCGCCCACTGCGAATTTCGGATTCTTCGATTCCACCACTTCGCCCACCGTGCCGCCGATCATCACTTCGTCGAGAGGCTGCGGCGCCGCATAGGACTTGCTGTCGTTCATGCGGCCGCGCATGTACGGATCGAGCGACAGATAGTGATTACGCACGCGCACTTCGCCATCCGCAAGCGGCGCGAGCGGCGTCTCAACGAGGCGGAAGTTATCTGGCGTGACGGCGCCTTGCGGACGCGAAGCCAGCACGAACTGGCGGTTGATCTGGGGCATGAGGATCGTCTCCTTGAGTGGCGGATTGCCTTATGGATTTCGTTACCGAAGCAGTTACGGATCTAACCGGCGTCTACTGTGCGAATGCATGCTCAAAGGCTGCAAGCGTGCGCGCATGTTCAACCGTCGCTAGGACCGGGTTTCGCCGAAGGGTCGCTGCGCAAACGCTGACGCGTCACATCGCGGCCCACGGCGAGACGGCGCATGTATTTGAACGTGCCGAGCGCCTTGGCGACGAAGTGACCTTCGCTGTCGCGAATCTCGCCTTCGCAATAGGCCATCGTGGTCGAGCGGTGCAGCACGCGGCCGTTCGCGCGCAATTCGCCGCGGCCAGGCTGCATGAAGTTGACCTTCATTTCGATGGTGACCACGCCGACGCCGTCGCCCGCGAGACTGCGCGCGGCCATCGCGAGCGCGAGGTCGGCAAGCGTCATGGTCACGCCGCCGTGCGCGACGTCCCACGTATTCATATGCTCAGGGAGCAAGGGCAGCACGAGTTCGCTGACGCCGTCCGCCGCCGACACCAGTTGCGCGCCAAGCCGGTCGACGAACGGACTTTCAGGCAACGACGCGCTGCCCGCGGTGGATGAAGAAGAATCGGTCATTGCTGCTTTCATATTTCCTGTGTTGACATTGGCGCGGCGCGCAATTGATGCGCGTGGACGCATCGCGCCAGAAGAGAGGAAATGATACCCGCTATGGCATCTCGCGGTGATGGGCCGGCATCGTTAAGGACGCCGCGATCCATTCACGCAGCCTGGGTGGCCATGCGTGCCGCCATGCCTGTTGCGAGCCGCCCCAAGCGGCGCACGGCTTCGTCCGCGAGATCGAGATCCGTGCTCGGACAACTGAGGCGAATGAACCGATCGAAGCGCCCCGAGTTTGAAAACACCGTGCCCGGCATCACGCGAATGCCCTCTTTCAAAGCGGCATCGAAGAAAGCGGCCGACGAGACCTCGCGCGGCAACTCGATCCAGAAGAAGATGCCGCCGGCGGGCGGTGTAAAACGCGTGCCTTCGGGAAAAGACGCGCCGATCGCCGCCGACATCCGCTCACGCTGAACCCGCAGCCGGTCGCGCAAGCGGCGCAAATGGCGCTCATACGCGTTCGTCTGCAGAAACTCCGCGAGCACGACTTGCGACAACTGCTCGTTGTGACGCGACTGCGCAAACTTCAACATGCCGATACGCGGATGCCATCGGCCGCCGTTGATCCAGCCGATCCGCATGCCGGGCGCGAGGGTTTTGTTGAACGACGTGCAATGGATCACGGTGCCGTCCATATCCCAGGCCTTCAGCGAGCGGAGCGGCTGTGCGATATCGACGAGCTCACGATACGGATCGTCCTCGATCAGCGCAATGCCGGCCCGCGCGCATAGTTCGACCAGCCTCGCCTTGTGCGCGTCGGGCATCACGCTGCCAAGCGGATTCTGCAGATTCGGCACGACCACCACGGCCTTGATGTCGGGCTGTGTTTGCAATGCGAAATCGAGCGCTTCGATGGCGAGCCCGGTAGTCGGGCT
The DNA here is from genome assembly GCF_002879865.1 of Paraburkholderia rhynchosiae. GTDB lineage: Bacteria > Pseudomonadota > Gammaproteobacteria > Burkholderiales > Burkholderiaceae > Paraburkholderia > Paraburkholderia rhynchosiae. The sequence goes on along the minus strand of NZ_PNXY01000021.1, from coordinate 105,610 downwards.
CGCCGGAATTTCGAGCGCGCGCAGTCCGAGACTTTCCAGCGCCTGCAAGAGACCGAAAAAACACGGCGATTCGACGGCGACAGTATCTCCCGGCTGCGTCACCGCGCGCAACGCGAGATTGACCGCCTCGATCCCGCCGTGCGTCATGATGACGTCGTCCGCGCCGATCTGGATGCCGGCGTCGAACGCGCGACGCGCGACGATCGCGCGCAACGCCGGATCGCCCTGATCCGGTCCGGCCGCGGTCAGCAACGTGGGCCGCCGGCGCAACGCGCGCAGCGCGGCTTTCTGCAACGCGTCGGTTGGATAGAGATCCGGAGAAGCCGTTGCGCCGCCGAGATTGAACGCGTCCGGATAGCGCTGGTATTGCGAGACGATGGCCGATATCGCCGAGTGAATGCCGACGAACTGCGCGGCGCGCGGCATCGTTGCGATGTCGGGTTCCGACGCGGCGGGCAACGCAGCAGTTTGCGAAGCGCGCACGAAATAGCCGGCGCGCGGCCGTGCCTCGATCAGCGCTTCACGTTCGAGTACGCGGTAGCTCTCCGTCGCGGTCGCGAGACTCACGCCGTGACGCTGCATGAACGCGCGGATCGACGGCATGCGCTCGCCCGGACGCAGCACGCCGTTGCAGATCGCGCGGCGGTACTGTTCGGCCAGTTGCCGGTAAAGAGCCTGGCTCACCGGCGATTCATCCGCAGGCGTGATGTGCGTGGGCGTGTGCGCGAGCGTTTGCGTGAGCGGTTCAGTACGAGAGAGCTGGTTCATAAGCCGATGGTGCGCACAGTCGCTGCACCGCGACAGATACACATCGCCGTGATTCCAACCGATACAGCGCGCGCAATGAGTACGTTGTACCGGTTCAGATTGTCGATGCCTGAGGCTGTTTTCACGTGGACCGGCTCACTATGCTGGGTGGCATGCAAACGGTCTAAGGGAATCGGTCATGTCAGCTCGTGCCAACACCACTCCGTCCCGCCTCGCCGCCGGTCAGGTCGCCATGCACGACCTGCGCGCACGAAGCTCCATCGTCGCGGTTCAAGGCGATCTGCAACTGGAGTTCCGCGATCATTCGCTCGCGTGGCTCGGCGACGCCGTTCCCTCGACGTCGATCACGCTGCGCGAAGGCCAGTGCTTCGTGACGCCACAACGGGGCACTGTGTCGATCAGCGCGGCGCATGGGCCGGTTGCGGCGTTCGTGCTGCAACCCTCACGTGCGCAAGCACAAGGCAACAACGTGGTTGGCAGCGCCGCGCGTCACCTTGCCGCGCTCGTCAAAATGACGCTGGGACGCGCCGCCTGACATGCCCGCGCGGCATGCATCGGCAGCTACAATGCATGACCAATCCGCTCTTCGAGGTGCCGGTCATGTCCTTTATCCGCATGCTGTTCAGCACGCGCCTTTGCCGCGCGGCCGCGCTTTTCGCGGTCTTTGCGCTGACGCTGAATGGATGCGCCGGGCTGTTCGGCGGCGACCCAATGCGCGTGAGCGTGGCCGGCATTGAACCGATCGAAAGCCAAGGCCTGGAGATGCGCTTCAACGTGAAACTGCGCGTGCAGAATCCGAACGAATCGGCGGTCAGTTTCAACGGCGTGTCGCTCGATCTCGAATTGAACGGCAAGCCGTTTGCCAGCGGCGTCAGCGATCAGATCGGCACGGTGCCGCGCTTCGGCGAAACCGTGCTCAATGTGCCGTTGACGGTGCCCGCTTTCGCCGCGGTACGCCAAGCATTCGCATTCGCTGGCGCCATGCAGGGAGACTCCCCGCAGTCGGGGCAGATTCCATACATTCTGCGCGGCAAGCTCGCGCGCGGCCTGACCGGCACGACGCGTTTCGTCGATCAAGGCACGCTGAGCCTGCCCGCGCTCGGCACGGCCATGCCGTGATCTACGTGATTACGCGACTTCGAACAGGCCCGCCGCGCCCTGCCCGCCACCGATACACATCGTCACCACAACCAGCTTCGCGCCGCGCCGTTTGCCTTCGATCAGCGCATGCCCGGTGAGGCGCGCGCCCGACACGCCATACGGATGACCGACGGCGATCGCGCCACCGTTCACGTTCAGACGGTCATGCGGAATGCCGAGCTTGTCGGCGCAATACAGCACCTGAACCGCGAACGCTTCGTTCAACTCCCACAGGTCGATGTCCTCGACTTTCAGCCCCGCCTGCTTGAGCAACTTCGGCACCGCGAACACCGGGCCAATGCCCATCTCGTCCGGTTCACAACCGGCCACCGCGAAGCCCCGGAAAACACCCAGCGGCTGAAGCCCTTCACGCTCCGCGACCGTCGCGTTCATCACCACGCAAGCCGATGCGCCGTCCGAGAACTGGCTCGCGTTGCCTGCGGTGATGACGCCGCCCGGCAGCGCGGTGCGGATTTTCGACACGCCCTCGAGCGTCGTGTCCGCGCGAATACCCTCGTCGCCGCTGACGGTCACCTCCTTAGTGTACAGACGCCCGGTCGCTTTATCGGCGACGCCCGCGAGCACCGTCAACGGCACGATCTCGTCGTTGAACTTGCCGGCTTCGAGCGCGGCCGCGGCGCGCTGCTGCGAACGCACGCCGTATTCATCCTGACGCTCTTTCGAAATCGAATAACGTTTCGCGACGTTCTCGGCGGTCTGCAGCATCGACCAGTAAATTTCCGGCTTGTTTTTGCTGAGCCAGCCGTCGGCCATCATGTGCTGGTTCATCTCGTTCTGCACGCACGAGATGGATTCCACGCCGCCCGCCACAAACACGTCGCCTTCCCCGGCGATCACGCGTTGCGCGGCCAGCGCGATGGTTTGCAATCCCGAAGAACAGAAACGGTTGACGGTCATGCCCGGCACGCTGACCGGCAAGCCAGCGCGCAACGCGATTTGCCGCGCGATGTTCATGCCAGTCGCGCCTTCAGGATTGGCGCAGCCCATGATCACGTCCTCGACGCGCGCCGGGTCGAGCTTCGCGCGTTCGACGGCGGCCTGCGTCACATGGCCGCCGAGCGTCGCGCCGTGCGTCATGTTGAAACCGCCGCGCCATGATTTGGCGAGCCCCGTCCGGGCGGTCGATACGATTACAGCATCAGTCATGCAAGTCTCCTGCCTGTAGATGTCGATGGTGGCGCATGCGTCGGTGCGGGCGATCTCGTCGCCGCGCGGCAATCAGCGGCGCCACCTCAGTCATGTGATGCGAGCGGCGTGTGTGCCGCGTCAGCCGTTAAAGCCCCGACCCTGCGCCGCGAGTTCGGCGATGCGCGGTGCGAGTTGCCATGCGTCGCCGTTCGGCCGCGATGCGTAGCGGCGAATCGCGCGCTCGACGTTGTAGAGGCCGACCGTATCCGCGTACAGCATCGGGCCGCCGCGATAGAGCGGAAAGCCGTAGCCGGTCAGATAGACCATGTCGATGTCCGACGCTTTCGACGCAATGCCTTCTTCGAGAATCTTCGCGCCTTCATTCACGAGCGCGAACACGAGGCGTTCGACGATTTCCTCGTCGCTGATCTTGCGGCGCTCCGTGTTCGTTTCCTTCGAGTAGGCGACGATCATGTCGTCGACCACTTTCGACGGATGAGCGGTGCGGTCGCCCGCCTTGTAGTCGTACCAGCCGCCGCCGGTTTTCTGGCCGAAGCGCCCCGTCTCGCACAGGCGGTCGGCGATCTTCGAGTAGTGCATCTCCGGATATTCGTGATAGCGGCGCTTGCGGATCGCCCAGCCGATGTCGTTGCCGGCCAGATCGCTCATGCGGAACGGGCCCATCGCGAAGCCGAATTTTTCGATTGCGCGATCGACTTGCGCGGGCAGCGCGCCCTCTTCGAGCATGAAGAGCGCCTGGCGAATGTACTGCTCGATCATCCGGTTGCCGATAAAACCGTCGCATACGCCCGACACCACCGCGGTCTTTCTGATCTTCTTCGCGAGCTTCATGACGGTGGCGAGCACGTCTTTCGCGGTCTGCTTGCCGCGCACCACTTCAAGCAGCTTCATCACGTTGGCCGGGCTGAAGAAGTGCATGCCGACCACGTCTTGCGGGCGCTTCGTAAAGGCGGCGATCTTGTCCACATCGAGCGTCGATGTGTTCGAAGCGAGGATTGCACCGGATTTCGCGACTTCGTCGAGACGCTTGAATACCTGTTCTTTCACACCCAGTTCCTCGAACACCGCTTCGACAATCAGGTCGGCGTTTTTCAGGTCGTCGTAGGAAAGCGTGGGCGTAACCAGGGCCATGCGCTCTTCGAGCGCTTCGGGCTTGAGCTTGCCCTTCTTCACGCTGGCTTCGTAGTTCTTGCGAATCGTGGCGAGACCGCGGTCGAGCGCTTCCTGTTTCGTTTCGAGCAGCGTGACCGGAATGCCCACGTTGATGAAGTTCATCGCAATGCCGCCGCCCATCGTGCCTGCGCCAATCACCGCGACCTGTCTGATTTCGCGCACCGGCGTATCGGCAGGCACGTCAGGGATCTTGCTCGCCGCGCGTTCCCCGAAGAACGCATGACGCAGCGCGCGACTCTCGGGCGTTTGCACGAGTGCGACAAAGCATTCGCGTTCGAACGCGAGGCCCTTGTCGAAGCCGATCTTCACGCCTGCTTCCACCGCATCGATACATTTGAGCGGCGCGGGGAAATTCTTCGCGAGCACCGCGACGCTATTGCGCGCGAACTGAATGAAACCCTCTGCGTTCGGATGCTCGATCTTGCGCTCGCGCACCTTCGGATGCGGGCCTTCTTTCGCGCCGGCCTTGCGGGCAAACGCGAGCGCCGCTTCGGCGAGTTCGCCTTCGAGTTCGTCGAAGAGACCAGAATGAGCCAGCACTTGCGACATAACAGGCGCGCCGGAGACGATCATGTTAAGCGCGGCTTCGAGGCCGATTGCACGCGGCAGACGCTGTGTGCCGCCCGCGCCCGGCAGAATGCCGAGCTTCACTTCGGGCAACGCGATCTGCGCGCCGGGCGCAGCAATGCGGTAATGCGCGCCGAGCGCGAGTTCCAGGCCGCCGCCCATCGCGACGCTGTGAATCGCCGCGACTACCGGCTTCGCGCTGCTTTCCACGGTCTTGATGACGGTGGCGAGCGTCGGCTCCTGGGTGGCTTTCGGCGTATTGAATTCGGTGATGTCGGCGCCGCCCGAGAAGGCATTGCCTGCGCCCGTCAGCACGATGGCCTTGATGGCCGGATCGTCCTGCGCGCGCTCGATGCCTTCGACGATCCCCGCCCGCGTCGACAGGCCGAGGCCGTTCACGGGAGGATTGTTCAGCGTGATGACGGCCACGCCGTCATGAGTTGTGTAGTCCACTGCCATCTGCCTGCCTCCATGCGATCCATCGCATCTATGAGATGAGGCGGCGCAGCGCGCGCCGCCTGTCCGGTTCATCGAGCCGACATATCGTCCAGCTCGGGTGCTCCAACCTTCGTCTGCAACTTCAGGTCGGCCGTTCCGGTGTCAGCAGGCAGAATACACAAAAAAGCACGCTCGTTCAATTTATCGTCAGGCGGGGTTTCCCCTGACGAGCGGACAGTCCCCTTCGTGCATCCGGTCTTCGAGCGCCGACGGCAGGACGTGGTCGCGGAGAATCTCGCGCAGTTTCAGTTTCTGCAGCTTGCCCGTGGCCGTATGCGGCAATTCGTCGACGAACACGACGTCGTCCGGAATCCACCATTTGGCAACTTTGCCGTTGTAAAACGCGAGCAGTTCTTCGCGCGTCACGTCGAAGCCAGGACGCTTGACCACGACCAGCAGCGGACGCTCGGTCCACTTGGGATGCGCGCACGCAATGCACGCCGCTTCGGCCACCGCCGGATGGGCAATCGCGACGTTCTCGACGTCGATCGAACTGATCCATTCGCCGCCGGACTTGATCACGTCCTTGGAGCGGTCCGTAATCTGCAAGAAGCCGTCGCCGTCGATGGTCGCGACATCGCCGGTCGGAAACCAGCCGTCCACGAGCGGTGAATCTTCCATGCGGAAATACCGGTCTATGACCCACGGTCCGCGCACATACAGATCGCCGAAGGCGACGCCGTCCCACGGCAACTCCTGCCCTTGGTCGCCGACGATCTTCATATCAACGCCGTAAAGCGCATGTCCCTGTTTTTCGAGCAATTTGCGCTGCTCGGCGAGGGGCCGCTGCGATTGCTCCCAGGTCAGCTTCGACAACGTCCCGAGCGGCGACATTTCGGTCATGCCCCACGCGTGAATCACCTGCACGCCGTAATCGTCCTCGAACGTGCGCAGCATCGCGGGCGGACAAGCCGAGCCGCCGATCACCGTGCGCTCCAACGACGAAAAGCGCACGCCGGCATCGCGCAGATAGTTAAGGAGGCCGAGCCAGACGGTCGGCACGCCCGCCGAATAGGTGACGCGTTCGCGCTCCATCAGTTCGAACAACGACTTGCCGTCGAGGTCCTTGCCGGGGAACACGAGCTTTGCGCCCGTGAGCGGCGCGGCGTGCGGAATGCCCCACGCGTTCACATGAAACATGGGCACGACGGGCAGCACCGAATCGCGCGCGGACAGGCTCATGGCATCGGGCAAGGACGCGCCGAACGCGTGCAGCACGGTCGAGCGATGCGAGTACAGCGCGCCTTTCGGATTGCCGGTGGTGCCCGACGTATAGCAAAGATACGACGCCTGACGCTCGTCGATGGGCGGCCATTCGAAGTCACCGTCCTGCGCGTTCACCAGCGTCTCGTAGCTCAGTACGGGCGTTTGCATGGCCGGCAAATGCGCTTCGTCGGCGAGCGCGATCCAGCCGCGTACTTTCGGACATTGCGGTGCGAGGATGTCGACGAGCGGCGCGAACGTGGTGTCGAAGAGCACGTAAGCATCGTCGGCATGGTTGACGATGTATGCGATCTGGTCGGGAAAGAGGCGCGGGTTGATCGTGTGGCACACGGCGCCGAAGCCAGTCGTGCCGTAATACGCTTCGAGATGCCGGTAGCCGTTCCATGCAAGCGTCGCGACACGTTCGCCGGGTTCGACGCCGAGCGCGATGAGCGCCTGCGCGAGCTGCTTCGCGCGCCGTTCGCAATCGCGATAGGTGTAGCGATGCACGTCGCCTTCGATGCGCCGCGACACGATCTCGGTGCTGCCGAAATGCCGCGCGGCATGCGCGAGCAGCGAGGACACGGTGAGCGGCACATCCATCATCTGGCCAAGCAGCGGCGTCGTCATAAAAGTCGTCCCATGCGATAGGTTGCCAGCCTTGTTTGCTTTTAGAGTACAGCTCGGGGAGCGCCGTACGCGGCCTACTGGCGCGGCAGCGAAATTGCTCATGCAGTTGGCAAGCGAGTCGACGCATCGGCCACTGAATCGACCACCGCATCGGCAACATCTCCGCCACGCATGGCCCACCGGGCGGGCCGCCAGCAGCGCCGCGGGTGCGGACTTACAATATCGGTTAATAGTGAGGCGCTCAACATGTCGTTTTCCCCAAGCATTGCAGGCTCATCCGGGCCTTTGGCGGCACTTTCCGAAGCTCTTACCACCACCACCGAAAACGCGTTCGCGCGGCTTGGCAGCACGTTTCTCACGCGTCTGCCGGCTGCGCCGCTGAGCGCGCCGTACCTCGTCGGCTTCTCCGCCGAGACGGCCGCGCTACTCGGGTTAGAGCCGGGGCTCGAAAAAGATCCCGCGTTTGCCGAACTGTTTTCGGGCAACGCCACGCGCGAATGGCCAGCGCAGGCGTTGCCCTATGCATCGGTGTATTCGGGGCATCAGTTCGGCGTGTGGGCGGGTCAGCTCGGCGACGGCCGGGCGCTCGGTCTCGGCGACGTCGAACATAACGGCCGGCGTTTCGAGCTGCAACTGAAAGGCGCAGGACGCACGCCGTATTCGCGCATGGGCGATGGTCGGGCGGTGCTGCGTTCGTCGATTCGCGAGTTTCTGTGTTCAGAGGCGATGCATCACCTCGGCATTCCGACCACGCGCGCGTTGTGCGTGATCGGCTCCGATCAGCCGGTGCGGCGTGAGGAAATCGAAACCGCCGCCGTGGTCACGCGCGTTTCGCCGAGCTTCGTGCGCTTTGGCCACTTCGAACATTTCTACTCGAACGATCGCACCGACGCGCTGCGCGCGCTCGCGGATCATGTGATCGAGCGCTTTTATCCGCATTGCCGCGAAGCCGACGATCCATATCTCGCGTTGCTGAACGAAGCGGTGTTATCCACGGCGGATCTGATGGTCGAATGGCAGGCGGTCGGCTTCTGTCACGGCGTGATGAACACCGATAACATGTCGATCCTCGGCCTTACGATCGACTACGGTCCATTCGGCTTCATGGACGGCTTCGACGCCGGCTACATCTGCAATCACTCCGATTCGCAAGGCCGCTATGCCTACCGGATGCAGCCGCAGATCGCGTACTGGAATCTCTTTTGCCTCGCGCAAGGGCTGCTGCCGCTGCTCGGCGAACGGTACGAGGAAAGCGCGCGCAGCGACAAAGCTATCGAAGACGCCCAGCGCGTGCTCGGCGGCTTCAAGGACCGCTTCGGGCCGGCGCTCGAGCGGCGCATGGTGGCGAAGCTCGGTCTGGAAATTGAGCGCGAAGGCGACGCGCCGTTGGTCAACCGCCTGTTCGATCTGATGCACGCGAATCGCGCAGATTTCACGCTGACTTTCCGCAACCTCGCCCGCATGTCGAAGCACGACGCGAGCGGCGATGCGCCGGTGCGCGATCTGTTCCTCGACCGCGCCGCCTTTGACGCCTGGGCGAACGACTATCGCGCGCGGCTGTCCCATGAAACACGCGACGACGCGGCGCGCGCCATTGCAATGAACCGAGTGAACCCCAAATTCATACTTCGCAATCATCTGGCGGAAACGGCGATCCGCCGCGCGAAAGAGATGGATTTTTCCGAAGTGGAGCGTCTGGCCGTCGTGCTGCGCCGTCCGTTCGACGAACAGCCCGAACACGAAGCGTATGCCGGGTTGCCGCCCGACTGGGCGAGTTCGCTGGAAGTCAGTTGCTCGTCGTGACGCCCAAACGTCGAGCCGCTTCCACTACGCTCCCACAACAAGCCCGAGACAGGAACCGACCATGAACAATCCCGACGACCTCAAGCACGACGCCCCGTCAGTGCAGAAAGACGACGCCGAATGGCGCAAGCAGCTTTCCGACGTCGAGTATCAGGTGACGCGCCACGCCGCCACCGAGCGCCCGTTCACGGGCCGCTATCACGATCATTGGGAGCGCGGCATCTATGACTGCGTCTGTTGCGGCACGCCGCTGTTCGAATCGGACACCAAGTTCGACGCCGGCTGCGGCTGGCCGAGCTACTTCAAGCCGATCAACGGCGAAGTGATCGCCGAGAAAACCGACCGCTCGCACGGCATGCTGCGCATCGAAGTGCAATGCAAGAATTGCGGCGCGCATCTCGGCCACGTGTTCGAAGACGGACCGGCGCCAACCGGTCTGCGCTACTGCATCAATTCGGCTGCGTTACAATTCGAGCCCAAGTAACGCGGCGCCGGAGTTTGGCGCGCGGCCGGATGGTGTCGTCGGCGAAGAGTCGCGCGCCGGCCGGCCGCCGTGCCCGAGGCACGAAGTCAGGCCCGAAGTCAGCCACAAGCAGCTAGCAGTAACCCGCACGCAGCATCGGCAGGCGAACCGGCCGGCCCAGCGCGGCAATCCAGCCACGCACGGCGTCCCTGCTTCGCGCGAGGCGCGGCAAGCGGGTCGCCTCGCCGGACACTGCGGCGCGTTCCGGCATGCATGTCACCGAGCGCTTCAGGGGCTTCGCTTCAGGCTTCACGCCGCGCCATTGATCCTCCGAACCCACTCTCCGACTTCCCGTCCAGATAATGAAATTCCTGTTCGATCTGTTTCCGATCATCCTGTTCTTCGTCACCTTCAAGGTCTGGGGCATTTTCACGGCGACGGCAGTGGCGATCGTCGCCACGCTGGTGCAGATCGCCTGGGTGGCCTTTCGCCACCGCAAAGTCGACGCGATGCTGTGGGTGAGTCTCGGCGTCGTCACCGTATTCGGCGGCGCGACGCTCGTGCTGCACAACGACACCTTCATCAAATGGAAGCCGACCGTGCTGTACTGGGCGTTCTCCGTCGTGCTGATCGTCTCTCAACTCGCGTTCAACAAGAACCTGATCGAAGCGATGATGGGCAAGCAGATCACCTTGCCGCACACGATCTGGGGCAAGCTGAACGTCATCTGGGCGATTTTTTTCGTGTTGCTCGGGCTGCTCAATCTGTTCGTCGCGTACAACTACACGACTGACCAGTGGGTCAATTTCAAGCTGTTCGGCGCGACTGGTTGTCTGGTGGTGTTCATCGTCGGACAGAGTTTGTGGCTGTCGAAGTACATGAAGGAGGAATGACATGACGAGCGATATGTTCATGCACGCGACCACCGCCGAGCGCGCCGCGCTGATCGAGGCGCGTCTTACCGCGGCGCTCGCGCCCATCGCGTCGATCCAGATCACCGACGACAGCGCGCAGCACGCCGGCCACGCCGGAGCTGCCGCCGGCGGTCATTTCAGTGTCACCATCGTGGCGGTCGCGTTCGCCGGCAAGCCCCGCGTGGCGCGGCATCGCATGGTGTATGATGCGCTGGCCGATGCCATGCAGCGCGGCATTCATGCCCTTGCAATCACGGCGTATACGCCCGAAGAATTCGCTTTGTTGCCCCGCTAGGAAAACTTCCGATGACCTTGAAGAAAACCCGCCTTTGGGTATTGCTGGCCGCATGTGCGGCCGCACCTGCATTTGCACAGAACATCGCCGTGGTGAACGGCACGCCGATTCCGAAAGCACGCGCCGACGCGCTGATCGACCAACTGGTTCATCAAGGCCAGCAAAATACGCCGCAACTGCAAATGGCCGTGCGCGAAGAGCTCGTGAACCGCGAAATCCTGATGCAGGAAGCGCTGCGCCGCGGTCTGCCGAATCGTCCGGACATCAAGGCGCAAATCGCCGTTGCGCAGCAGACTGTCGTGCTCCGTTCGCTGATTGAAGACTTCGTGAAGAAGAACGCGCCGACCGACGCGGAAATCACCGCTCGCTACAACGCGCTGGTCAAGGACGCGGGTGGCAAGGAATATCACTTGCACCACATCCTTGTGGATAACGAGCAGCAGGCAAAGGATCTGATCGCCAAGATCAAGGGTGGCGCGAGCTTCGAAGATCTGGCCAAGCAATTCTCGAAGGACCCCGGATCGGGCAAGAACGGCGGCGACCTGGACTGGTCGGATCCCAAGGCCTATGTGCCTGAATTCGCGGACGCGGCCACGCATCTGCAGAAGGGTCAGATGTCGGACACGCCGGTGCATACGCAATTCGGCTGGCACATCATTCGTGTCGACGACGTGCGCAGCATCACACCGCCGCCGCTCGAACAGGTGCGCCCGCAGATCGCTCAGCAGATCCAGCAGGAAAAGCTGCAGGCGTTTGAAGAAGGCTTGCGGAAGAACGCGAAGATTCAGTGAGCGTTCCTGTTTACCGCTTCAAATGACAAAGCCGCCCGAGGGCGGCTTTGTTGTTCCTGGGCGTGGCTTACGCCGCTTGCGGAATGACTCCTGAACCACGAGGCGCGAGACCGGCGGTGCCCAAAGGCCGCCGTATGACGCAGCGGCCTCGCGTCACACGTATCACCCCAACCAACGCCGCGCGTTCTGGAACACGCGCATCCATGGGCTCGCGTCCGTGACGCCCTCGCCCCAGCCTTCGGGATGCCAGCTCATTTGCACCGCGCGATGCACGCGCTCGGTATGCGGCATCACCACAGTGAAACGGCCATCCCGCGTGGTCACGGACGTGATGCCGTCTGGCGACCCATTCGGGTTGAACGGATACTGCTCGGTCGCTTGTCCTCGGTGATCGACATAACGCATCGCCACCGCGACCTTCGACGCATCGCCTTGTTGCGAGAAGTCCGCATAACCCTCGCCGTGCGCGACCGCGACCGGAATGCGCGAGCCTTCCATACCGGCGAAGAAAATCGACGGTGACGCCTCCACTTGCACCAGCGAGAAGCGGGCTTCGAATTTTTCGGACTTGTTGCGCGTGAACTTCGGCCACGCTTCGGCGCCAGGGATCATCGACGCCAGGCTGCTCATCATCTGGCAGCCGTTGCAGATGCCAAGTGCGAACGTGTCTTCGCGGCCGAAGAACGCCGCGAACATGTCGGCCAGTTGCGGGTTGAAGCGGATCGCCTTCGCCCAGCCTTCGCCGGCGCCGAGGGTATCGCCGTAGGAAAACCCGCCGCAGGCCACCGCGCCCGCAAAGTCCTTGAGGTCGGCCCGGCCGGCCAGCAGGTCGCTCATGTGCACGTCGTGCGCGTCGAAGCCGGCGCGGTCGAATGCATACGCCGTTTCCAGGTGCGAATTCACGCCCTGCTCGCGCAGGACGGCTACACGCGGACGCGCGCTCCTGCCGACGTAAGGCGCTGCGACGTCTTCTGCCGGATCGAAGGTCAACACCGGCGTGATGCCCGGGTCGGCCGCGTCAAGCAGCGCGTCGTATTCCGCGTCGGCACACGCCGGATTATCGCGCAGACGCGCAATGCGCCAGCTCACTTCGCTCCACGTGCGATGCAGCTCGGCGCGCGGGGCTTCGTACACCTTCTTCGCGTCGCGATAAATTTCCATAGTGTCACGATCGTTGATCTTGCCGATCACGTGCGAGCACGCGGACAGGCCATGTTCGCGCAACGCGGCCAGCACCGCGTCGCGGTCGGCCGCGCGCACCTGAACCACGGCGCCGAGTTCTTCGGTAAAGAGCGCGCGGATCGTGCGGTCCTCGCGGCGGCCGCTCGTCTGCTTGGCCCAGTCTTTCGCGTCGCCGTAATCGGACTCGTGATGCGGATCGAGCACGAGCATGTCCACATTCAGCGACACGCCGACGTGACCCGCGAACGCCATTTCACACACGGTCGCCCACAGGCCTCCGTCGGAGCGGTCGTGGTAAGCGAGCAGCTTGCCGTCGTTGTTCAGCGACTGGATCACGTTGAAGAAACGCTTCAGGTCTTCCGGATCGTCGACGTCAGGCACTGTATCGCCGATCTGCTGCGTGACTTGCGCGAGAATACTGCCGCCCAGACGATGCTTGCCACGGCCCAGATCGATCGCGATCAGCACCGAGTCGCCCACGCCCTCGGCTCCGCTCGCGCGGCGCAGTTGCGGCGTGAGATGACGGCGCACGTCTTCGACCGGCCCAAACGCGGAGATGATGAGCGAGACCGGCGCGACGACTTCCTTCGCGACGCCGCGCTCTTCCCACTTGGTGCGCATGGACAGCGAATCCTTGCCGACTGGAATGCTGATGCCGAGCGCCGGGCACAGTTCCATGCCGATTGCCCTGACCGTCTCGTAGAGCGCCGCGTCTTCGCCCGGCGCGCCGCACGCGGCCATCCAGTTCGCCGACAGCTTGAGCTTGTCGAGCGACGCAATCGGCGCCGCCGCGATGTTCGTGACCGCCTCGCCGACCGCCATGCGTCCCGACGCCGGCGCGTTGATGACGGCTAGCGGCGTGCGCTCGGCCATCGTCATCGCCTCGCCGCGGAAGCCGGCGTAGTCCATGGTCGTGATCGCGACGTCGGCGACAGGCACTTGCCACGGGCCGACCATCTGGTCGCGCGCCGTCGTACCGCCCACCGAACGGTCGCCGATCGTGATCAGGAACGACTTGCTCGCGACCGTTGGATGACGCAGCACGCTCACCGCGACTTCCGACAGTGCGATGCCAGTTACATCCACCGGCTGGACCTTCGGCTCGACGCGCGTGACGTCGCGATGCATGCGCGGCGCCTTGCCGAGCAGCACTTCCATCGGCATGTCCACCGGTTGATGCGCGTTGTCGTCCTTCAGTTCAGGGTCGATCAGCTTCAGTTGACGTTCGGCGGTTGCGGTTCCGATCACTGCAAACGGGCAGCGCTCGCGCTCGCACATGGCTTGGAAGGCCGGCAAATCAGCCGGCGCAATGGCGAGCACATAGCGCTCCTGCGCTTCGTTCGACCAGATTTCGCGCGGCGACAGGCCGCTTTCTTCGAGCTGGATCTTGCGCAGATCGAAGAGCGCACCCTTGCCCGCGCCGTCGACGACTTCCGGGAATGCGTTCGACAAACCGCCCGCACCCACGTCGTGAATGCTCAGGATCGGGTTCTTGTCGCCCAGCTGCCAGCACGCATTGATGACTTCCTGCGCGCGCCGCTCGATTTCCGGATTGCCGCGCTGAACCGAGTCGAAGTCAAGTTCGGCGGTATTCGTGCCCGTCGCCATGGAGCTCGCCGCACCGCCGCCCATGCCGATGCGCATGCCCGGCCCGCCGATCTGGATCAGCAGCGATCCTTCAGGCAGGTCGTGCTTGTGCGTGTGCTGATCCGAGATATTGCCGATGCCGCCCGCAATCATGATCGGCTTGTGATAGCCGCGCACCACGCCCGCCACGTTCTGCTCGTAAGCGCGGAAATAGCCGCCCAGATTCGGCCGGCCGAATTCGTTGTTGAACGCGGCGCCGCCCAGCGGTCCGTCGATCATGATTTGCAACGGCGAAGCGATGCGGTCGGGACGGCCGTACGCTGCGTGCTTGTCGTTCGGGTTGCGGTGCGCGAGCGGCTGGGCGACGTCGCGCGCGTTTTCCCATGCTTCCACGCCGTCGGGCAATTCCAGATTCGACACCGTGAAGCCCGCGAGGCCCGCCTTCGGACGCGCGCCGCGGCCGGTCGCGCCTTCGTCGCGGATTTCGCCGCCCGCCCCAGTCGCGGCGCCGGGGAAAGGCGAGATCGCGGTCGGGTGGTTGTGCGTCTCCACCTTCATCAACGTGTGCGTGAGTTCGACGCTGCGGCGATAGTGCTCCGGCAGTTCGTTTTCGCCGAGCTGCTCGGGTGTGCGCGGGAACCAGCGCTCCGCCACGCCGCCAGCCATGATGGCCGAGTTGTCCGAATACGCGACGATCGTACCTTGCGGGTTGAGCTTCTCCGTATTGCGGATCATGTTGAAGAGCGAGATGTCTTGCTTCTCGCCGTCGATCGTCCATTCCGCGTTGAAAATCTTGTGACGGCAGTGTTCGCTGTTGGCCTGCGCGAACATCATCAGTTCGACGTCGGTCGGGTTGCGGCCGAGGTTCGTGAACGCGTCGACGAGATAATCGATTTCGTCATCGGCGAGCGCGAGGCCCAGTTCGGTGTTCGCGGCTTCCAACGCGCGCCGGCTCTCGCCCAGCACGTCGACGGTTTGCAGCGGCTTGGCCGGCAGTTCGTCGAACAGATGCAGCGCATGATCGCGCGACGGCGCGACGCTTTCGGTCATGCGGTCGTGCAACGCGGCGGCCACGGCTTCACGCGCTTCGTCGGAAAGCGCTTTCTTGCCGCCGAGCAAACCGCTTTTCAGCGTGACCGTGTACTCGACGCCGCGCTCGATGCGGCGCACCTGCGTGAGCCCGCACAAATGAGCGATATCCGTTGCCTTGCTGGCCCACGGCGACACCGTGCCGAAGCGCGGCACCACCAGAAACGTCTCGGCCGCGCCGCGCTCTTTGGTCTCTTCGAGCGGATGGCCGTAGTGCATCAGCGCCTCGATCTTCGCGTTGTCTTCAGCGGAAAGCGGGGCCTGCGCGTTGACGAAGTGCAGATATTGCCCACGCACGCCCGTGATGTTCGGGTCGATGCGCGTAAGCGTTTCGAGCAGGCGGGTTTGACGGAAATCGGAAAGGGCCGAAGCGCCGGGGAAACACGAGAAGTGGGCCATGGACTTGACGTTGCGTCGCTCAATGATGCCGAAGAGTCGCGCGTGCTGGCGACATGAGGCGGAAAGGAAGTCCGGGATTATACCCCGGGAGCGGGCTTCCAGCGGGCCCCGCCGTGGTCTCGCGGTGCGCTTCGCGCGCGCCGTGGACTGCGCTCAGGCGTGCTGCACGCGTGACCGCGCGCGGGCGTTGACTGCTATCATTCGCCCTTTCATCAGATCGGTGCGAGCAAGGCTTGGCCTTGCCGCCGGCAATATGTCACGAGTCGAGCCCGGATCAGATCCGGGAGTTACGTCTTCGCGCCATGCCCGGCCGCGCTGCATGTCACGCCTTACGGGGCTCGCACAACGGCCCCCGCCCGGCAAATCGAACCAGAAGAATGGATGTCATCGTCATTGGCGGCGGGATTGCGGGCGTCGCCACCGCTTATCAGCTACGCGCGGCCGGCCACCGGGTCTGCGTCGTCGAGCGCCACGCCACCGTCGCACAAGGCGCGACCTATGGACATGGCGGCACGGTCCTGCCGACGCCGCTCGATGTCTGGTTCGGCCCGACCTTCATGGCGAGCCGCCAGAACGCGAAAAACGGCGTGGTCAGCAAGCCCGGCTTCAGCGGGCCGGCGCGCCAGTTCGTAAAAATGCTCGCGGCCTTGCAGGAGCCGAACGGATTCGGTCACCAATACGGGCTGTTGCGTCCGCTCATCGAATCGTCGCGTGAGGCGATGGCCGACATGGAAGCGCGCTTCGGCTTCGAGTTCGAGCAGGCGAGCGGCCTCCTCTACCTGATCCGTTCCGCGCACGAGTGGCAGCAGTTGCAGCCCGCGCTCGGCCTGCTGGCGCTCTATGACGTGCCGCATCATGTGCTGAGCCCCGCCGAATGCGCGGCCTACGAGCATTCGGTGCGCACGGACCCGGAATTCGCAGGCGGCGTGCTGTTCGATCACGAGCGCACGGCCAATTGCCCGCTCTTTGCAAAGCTGGTCAAACAGACGCTCGATACGCAGGGCGGCGTGCAGTTCATGCTCGGCTGCGAGGTCTCGTCGATTCGCCTCGACGGCGAACGCGCCGCGGTGGAACTCGCGCCTCGGCCGGGCGAGACTTCCCGTTCGCGCGAAGTCGATGTGATCCACGCGGACGCGATTGTGGTCGCCGCCGGTCACGGCAGCCTCGCGCTGCTCGAACGCCTCGGCTTGCGCCTGCCGCTGCATCCGCTGCGCCTGCATACGCTGGTCGCGCCGATCGCGCATGAGGAATGCGCGCCGCATGTCGCTATCGTCGACGCGGTCAAGCGCATCGGGATCAGCCGGATGAATCACCGCTTGCGCATAGCGGGCGGCGCGGTCTTGCAGAGTGCCAATCTGGTCGATAAGCCGCTCGGCGAAGCGCTGACCAAAGAAGCGCTGGCGCTTCTCGGCCAGGCGACTCACGACTGGATTCCGGGCGCGGCGCGCATTTCGGCGGCGTTGCCGTGGGAAGGCATCAAGCTGTTGTCGCCCGACGGCTTGCCGGTGGTCGGCAATGCGCTGCATCCGCGGCTTTTCGTCAATGTGGGCCACGGGCCCGCGGGCTGGGGCCTCGCCTGTGGAGCCGGCAAGCTGGTTGCCGATCTGATCGCGGGCAAGACGCCGGAGCTGCCCGAGGACACACTTGCTGCGCTGCGGGCGGAGCGGTTTTAGCAAGAGGCGCGGCCTCCAATCGACGCATCGCGCGGCCATCGGCACTACCATAGCGATTCCAGAAGCTCTCGCACCTTGCACAAGGTGACCGCCCAGTCTCGCCATGACCGAAGCCGACCTCACGCCGCCGACGCTGATCCGCCCTCACAACCGCGCGCTCCCGCTCCTGACGCTGACTGACTTGCGGATCGCCGAATCGCAGGCCGCCGCGGCCTTGCCCGAGCACACGCTGATGGGCCGCGCCGGCAGGGCGGCCGCGAGCTTCCTGCTCGAACAGATCACGCGCGACACCTCGATTGACAAATCGAAGCAGCGCGTCTGGCTGATCGCCGGTCCGGGCAACAATGGCGGCGACGCGTTGATTCTCGCGACGGAGCTGCACAAGGCCGGCATCGCCGTCGAACTCTACATGCCCGTCGAAGTGAAGCCGGACGACGCCCGCTGGGCGCTCGATACGGCTCGCGCCGCCGGCGTCGCGATCGCCGCTTCGCCGCCCGCTTCGCTCGACGCATACACATGGCTCGTCGACGGCATGTTCGGCATCGGCCTCGCGCGTGCGCTTGAAGGCGTGTTCGCGGCCACCGCCCGCCAGCTCTCGCAACGGGCCAAAGCCCGCCCGCATAGAGGCGGCGTGCTCGCGCTCGACGTCCCGAGCGGCCTCGATAGCGACACCGGCACGATCGTCGGCGACGGCGACGCCGCCGTGCGTGCCACGCACACGGTCACTTTCATCGCCGCCAAGCCTGGCCTCTTCACCGCGCAAGGCCGCGATCTCGCCGGCGCGGTCACGGTCGCGCCGATCGGCGTCGAGAGTAATGCGCGCACGGCCGTGCAACTGAACGCGCCCGAACTCTTCGCCACGTTCCTGCCGCCGCGCGATTTCGCGACCAACAAGGGCACGTTCGGCAGCCTCGCGGTGGTCGGAGGCGACACCGGCATGTGCGGCGCGCCGATTCTGGCGTCGCGCGCGGCGCTCTACACCGGCGCGGGCAAGGTCCATGTCGCGCTGCTGGGCGCGGGCGCGCCGCCCTACGATCCACCGCATCCCGAACTGATGCTGCATGCCATCGACGATTTGCCGCTCGACAAGATGGATGCGCTCGCGGTCGGCTGCGGGATGGGCCACGGAGAACGCGCGACACGTGTCATGCACGACGTGCTCCGGCTCGACATGCCGAAGCTCTTTGACGCCGACGCGCTCAATCTGATTGCGCAAGACCCGTCGCTGGCCGCGGACCTCACTGCTCGCGGCGTGCAAGGGGATCCGTGTCTGCTGACTCCTCACCCGCTCGAAGCCGCGCGCCTGCTCGGCACCGACGCCGCCGGCGTGCAGCGCGACCGCCTGGGTGCGGCACGCGCGCTCGCCGCGCGCTTTGCGAGCGTCGTGGTGCTGAAAGGCACCGGCACCATCATCGCGGCCCCGGACGGCCGTCTCACGATTAACCCGACAGGCAATGCCGCGCTCGCGACGGGCGGCACCGGCGACGTGCTCGGCGGCATCATCGGCGCTTTGCTCGCGCAACGCTTGCCCGGCTATGAAGCGGCGTTGGCCGGGGTCTACCTGCACGGACTCGCCGCCGACACGCTGAGCGCACAAGGCCACGGCCCCGCTGGCCTGACGGCGGGAGAACTGGCGCCGATGGTGCGGAGCTTGTTGAACCGCATGTTCTATCCGTCGGCGCAAGCGTGAGGCCTGAAGCGTGAGGAGGGATTGAACGGCATCGAGAATGCATGAGGCGCTACTGGCAGGCCGGGCGAGCTTTGCACACGGGCTCGCCAAACCGCTGCCGCCCGTCACGCAACGCCGTTATACTCATCAACTGCATGACACTGCGCTGACTCGCCGCTGACTCGCCGCTGACTCGCCGCTGACTCGCCGCGGTTATTGACCGGGTCGCTGCGCGCTGAATGACTGCGCCGCGCGTGGCATCGAGACCCTCGCGGATTGCGGCGGAATTGACGAGCGCTGACGGCAGCGCCAGCTTCTGAAATTTGACTGCGAACGCGGCTGCGCGGCCTCGCTCTGACAGCATCGTTGCATCATCCTCGGCGGCGCTTCGCGCGCGCCTTTCTTCGTGCCCTTGGTTAGACGGACGCTATGACCCAGAACTCGCTCCCCTCCTGGTCCTCGCTGCAAACACATTACGAGCAGATTCGCGATGCACATTTGCGCGACTGGTTCGCCCCCGAGAACGATCCAGCCCCCACCCGTGCCGAGCGCTTTGCGTTCGCGGGCGGCGGTCTCGCGGCCGACTTCTCGAAGAACCGCATCACCGACGAAACCCTGAAGCTGCTCGTGCAACTCGCGCGCGAAGCCGGCGTCGAAAAGCGCCGCGACGCGATGTTCGCGGGTGACGTCGTCAATCCCACGGAAGGCCGCGCGGCGCTGCACACCGCGCTGCGCGCCAGCAACCCCAACGCGCCGTTTCATGCGCAGGTGCAGGCCGAGCGCGCGAAGATGGCGGCGTTCGCCGAGCAGGTGCGCAGCGGCACGTGGACCGGCTACACGGGCAAGCGCATTCGTCACGTGGTGAACATCGGCATCGGCGGTTCCGACCTCGGACCGAAGATGGTCGTGCACGCACTGCATCATCTGGCCACGCCGGAAATCACCACGCACTTCGTGTCGAACGTCGACGGCGCCGATCTCTACAACGTGATGCAGCAGATCGATCCGGAAGAGACGCTCGCCATCATCGTTTCAAAGACGTTCACCACGCTCGAAACCATGACCAACGCGCGCTCGCTGCGTGACTGGTTCACCGAGAAAGGCTGTCCGGAGAATGCGCTGGCGAAACACTTCGTCGGCGTGTCGGCGAATCCTTCGGAAGTGGTCAAGTTCGGCATCGCGAAAGAAAACGTGTTCGAGATGTGGGACTGGGTTGGCGGCCGCTATTCGCTGTGGTCCGCGGTCGGTCTGTCGATCATGATCGCCGTCGGTCCGCAGCAGTTCGGCGAACTGCTCGCCGGCGCGAACGAAATGGACGAGCATTTCCGCACCGCGCCGCTGGAAAAGAATCTGCCGGTACTGCTCGGCATGATCGGCATCTGGTATCGCAACTTCTTCGGCTCGCAAAGCTACCTGGTCGCGCCGTATTCGGAAGCGCTGCATTTCCTCCCGTCGTATCTCCAACAGCTGGAAATGGAGAGCAACGGCAAGTCCGCGCGTCTGGACGGTGCAATGGTTGACTATCCGACCTCCGCGGTGACCTGGGGCGAGCCGGGCACGAACGGTCAGCATGCGTTCTTCCAGATGCTGCATCAAGGCCCGACCATCGTGCCGATCGACTTCGTCGCGGTCCTCACGCCCGAGCATCCGCTGGTCAGCCATCATCCGAAGCTGCTCGCCAACTGCTTCGCGCAAAGCGAAGCGCTGATGCTCGGCCGCACGCTCGAAGAAGCGAAAAAGGTGGCCGGTCCTGACAAGCCGGAACTCGCGCCACACCTGGTGTTTCCTGGCAACCGTCCGACTACCACACTGCTGGTCGATGCACTCACCGCGCGTTCGCTCGGCGCATTGATCGCGTTGTACGAGCACAAGGTGCTGGTGCAGGCGTCGGTGTGGAACATCAATCCGTTCGATCAATGGGGCGTCGAATTGGGCAAGATTCTCGGCAAGGTTGTCGAGGCCGATCTCACGGCGGCAAGCGTGGACGAAAAGAAACACGATTCATCGACATCGGCGTTGATCGCGCGGGCACGCGCGGCTTTGAAACGTTGAGGGTCGTGAGCCGGTCGCTGGTGGCCGGCGTGTTCGACATGCTTATGCTTCGCGTGATGGCTTCGCGCGGGGGCGTGGAAGTGAAGTAGAGCAAAGCGGGCCCTTCGTGGCCCGCTTTGCTTTTGTCGTGGATGTATGTGTCCTGCTCGTTGACTCGGTGCTTCAGGTTCTTCAGGCGAGGCGCCCCGCCTCGATCGTCACCGTGGTATCGCAGCGGCGCGCCAATTCGACGTCGTGCGTGACAAGAATAAGCGTCGCGCCGTTCGCGCGGTTCATCTCGAACATCAGGTCGATCACCGCATGCCCTGTGGCGGCATCGAGACTGCCCGTGGGCTCATCGGCGAAGAGAATCGCCGGATGCGTGACAAACGCGCGCGCCAGCGCGACGCGTTGCTGTTCGCCGCCCGACAGCAGCTTCGGATAATGGCTGGTGCGCTGTCCAAGGCCGACCTGCTCGAGCAGCTTGCGCGCGCGCAGCGCAGCTTCGCGTGTGCCGATGCCGCCTTGCAGTTCGAGCGGCAAGGTGACGTTTTCGAGCGCCGTCAAATGCGGCATCAACTGGAACGACTGGAACACGAAGCCGACGGAGCCGCTGCGCAATGCCGCGCGCTCATCTTCGTTTAACGTGGTGAGTTCACGGCCGAGCAGCCGAACCGAGCCCGAGCTCGCGCTGTCCAATCCTGCGAGCAGGCCAAGCAGCGTAGACTTGCCCGACCCGGATGCGCCGACTATGGCGACACTGCTGCCGGCTTCGATAGCCAGGTCGATGTTGTCGAGAATGGTCAGTTCGCCCGTTGCATCCTTAACCTTCTTGCACAAACCCCGCACTTCAATGACTGGATCAGTTTTGTTTAGCATGGTGAAGCGTAGGTTGAAAGTGCGCGCCATGAAGCCTCGCGCCAACGCGCTAATGTCGGCAAAGAGCTCCGCCGCAATAGGCTCGGTCATAGCGGCCACAGCCGTCTTTTCCGCGACGTTCGCAGTGAGGGCCGCCAACGCCCCGGACCCGGCCAAACCGGTGATCGTGGTGCTCGGCGACAGCATCTCCGCCGAATACGGTTTGCCCCGCGATACTGGCTGGGTTGCATTGATGCGCCGGCGTCTCACCGACGAGCGAATCGATTATAGCGTCGCCAATGCCAGCATCAGCGGCGACACGACGAGCGGCGGACGGGCGCGCTTGCCGGCGCTCATGCAACGTTTGAAGCCGAGCATTGTGATCGTCGAACTGGGTGCTAACGATGCCCTCCGCGGTGTGCCGCTTTCAACGACTGAAGACAACTTGCGCACGATCATCGAAGAGGCTCAGCAAGGTCATGCGAAGGTCGTGCTCGTCGGCATGTACGTGCCGCCTAACTACGGCCCGGACTACACCCAAAAGTTCCATGGGCTGTATGGCCAACTCGCGAAGCAACTGCGGGTGCCGCTCGTGCCATTTCTGCTCGCGGGCATCGCCGATAAGCCCGACATGTTCCAGTCGGATCAGATCCATCCAACGCAGCAGGCACAGCCAGTGCTACTCAACAACGTGTGGCCCGCTGTCAAGCCACTCCTTCGCGCAAGTTCGCCGCGCTGAAAAGCTGCTAACAACTTGTTTCCGGAATTTCGGGAACACGGATCGGGAAGGTCGATCTGACGCTTTCGCAATTCCGCGTAACCGGCTCGATTTTGAGCGACTTATGAGGAGATAACGTGAAATACTTACCGTTAATCGCTTTGACCATGGCAATTTCTGCCTGCGCCGCTCAACCGCCTGCTGGGGTCCAATCTGTCGGCCGAAGTCAGCAACCGCCGAAAGCCGTTGCCACCTGCATCGCGCAAAAGTGGGCGGACAGTTCGCAACAGCAAGTCGTGTCGCAAGACACCATGGCTAACGACCAGGCCGTGGACGTGTACGTTCCGGGCCAGCAACCACCTAACGGCGCTGCCGCCGTGGTGCGTCCGGCATACACTGGCAAGGGCTCATGGGTCGGCTTCCGCGCGAGCGGCGCAGCAGGCAGCGACGCCACCAGCGCAATCAGTTCGTGCCTCTAACCATAAGGCACTGATCGAGGCAAACCGTTTGATGAGCATCAGCTCGTCAAATCATGAGATCGCAAGATGAAAAAGCCCCGCATTTGCGGGGCTTTTTTGTGGTCGGGCGCTTTGTGCGCTTTGTGCAATTTATGTCGCTTCACTGCGGGCAAGGCGACCTGCGGACGCCTTGCCGGCTGGTCTAGCGTTGAACGCCAACCTTACTCGTCGCTTGCCGGCGCATTGCTGCTGTCGAGCGAGCCATAGAGCTTCACCTTCGAACGCGCTCGCAGCGCTTGAACATAGGCCTCTACTTCGGACTGCGACTCTACTTGGGCGATCTGCTGCTGCGCCGCGGCGAGGCGCTGCGGATCGACCGGGCCGCGTGCGACGACTGCGTTCACGCGATAGATCGCATAACCATCGTCACCGAGATCCACGCCCACGTATGCCGGCAGCTTTTGCGCATCCACCTTGTAGATTGCGCTCAATGCAGCGGGAGGCACGCCCTGCGCGTCGTTGCGCGAGACCTTCAGCGGCGACGAGAACCCCGTGGTGGCCTTCGACTTCTCGAACTCGGCGAGCGTCGCGACGCCGTCCTTATGCGCGGCTTCATTCGACTGAACCGCAATCACCTTCTGACGCACGACGTTCTTGATCGCGTCGAGCGCCGGCACGGCCGCCGCCTTATAGTCGGTGACGCGTGCAGCGATTAGCGTGTTGCCGCCGACGTCGATCGCCTGAGTGTTGTTGCGCGCCGTGGCCGCGTCGTTCGCGAACACTGCGGCGAGGAATTTGGCGTTGTTCAGCGGGCTGTCGGGCGGCAGCTTCGGATCGGGCTGCGGAGTGACCGTAGCCGTCTGCAATTGCAACTTGTACTTGTCGGCTGCGGGCTGCAGACTCTTCGCCTTCTCATAGACGATAGACGTGAAACCTTCCGAGTCGTCGGTGAATGCCTTGCTTGCCAGTTGGGTCTTCAGGTCTCTCGCGATCTGGTCCTTCACTTCGTCGAACGGCTTCGTGACCGCCGGCTTCACGTCGGTCACCTTGACGATGTGATAGCCGAAGTCCGTCTGCACGATGCCGCTGACTTCATCCTTCTTCAGTGCGAACACGGCGTCGTCGAACGCCTTGCCGCCTGCAATCATGCCGCGCCCGAAATAGCCGAGATCGCCGCCTTTCGCCGCCGAGCCAGGATCCTGCGAGTTCTGTTGCGCGATCTGAGCGAATTGATCAGGATGCGCCTTGACCTGTGCGAGCAACTCTTCAGCCTTCTGCTTCGCCTTGGCCTTGTCGGCCGCGCTCGCGTCTTTCGGCGCGGCGATCAAAATGTGGCTCGCGCGCACCTGACCCTCGGTGCGGTAATGCGCGATGTTGTCGTCGTAGTATTTTTTCAGATCGGCGTCGCTCGGCTGCACGGAAGCGGCGAGCGTGGCCGGCGACATCACCAGGTACTGAATCGTGGCCGTGGCCGGCGCGGCGAAGTCGTTACGATGCGCGTCGTAATACGCCTGCAATTGCGCGTCGGTGGGCTGCACCTTCGCTGCGTAGTCGCGCGGATGGAACGCGACGCCCTGCACCTCGCGCTGTTGCTCGGCGAGTTCAGTAAGATGCTGCGCGAGCGTCTTCGACGTGAAGGCGCTGCCTTGAATGCTGGCGGGCAACTGTTGCGTGGCGATGCTGTAGCGCACACGCTCGTCGTATTGGTCGGGCGTCATGCCCTGCATGGCGAGCAGTTGTTTGTAGCGGTCGACATCGATCGAGCCGTCGGGATTCTTCAGCGACGAGATCACCGGGTCGTTGAGCAGCGTACGGCGCACGGCGTCGTCCGATGCGGTCAAGTGCAGACGTTGCGTTTCATCGGCCAGCACACGCTGTTCAATCAGGCCGTCCAGCATTTCGCTGCGGCGCTGAGGTGTGTCGAACGCCTTGATGTCGAATTGGGCGCCGAGCATCTGACGAGCGCGGTCGAGTTGCTGACGCATCGCGTTGTCGTACTCTGCCCGCGTGATCTTATGACCGTTGACGCTTGCGACGTTTGCGCTTTCGTCAAAGAAGCCGCGAAAGCCCTGAATACCCACGAAGCCCAGCCCCGGCACAATGACGAGGATGAGCATGAACATCATCAGGCGTTTGTGATTACGGAAAAAATCGAGCATGCGTGAGTGCCAAAAACAGAACGCCCGATGTTACAACAGCGGGCAATAAAAAAGGCGAACCGGAGTTCGCCTTTCGAGGATACTGGCGGAGTGGACGGGACTCGAACCCGCGACCCCCGGCGTGACAGGCCGGTATTCTAACCGACTGAACTACCACTCCTTGTACTACACACCGTGATTGCTACGCAAAACACGGCGAAACAGGATTGTAGCTGAAAGGGCCGCGCGTCTGCAACTTTTGCCCTTTGCCTTTCCTTGCTGGTAATGCGAACAATCGCGACGGAGGTACGTCGCCTTGCCGATGCGTCGCTATTGCTGCGCGCCATCAGATTTGACAACATGCGCTCCGCTGCTGTGAGCCGATTCAAATCCGTTGCGCTCTTTCGCGCGGGATCCGCTACCGGCCGCCACTCACCGCGTTGCACTTCAGGTCGTTTAAAGCCGCAATAAAAAACCCGCAGAGCAAATAGCCGTGCGGGTTTTCAGATACTTCTCAATCTTGCTGAAACCGTGATCGCGAAACGAATGGTGGGTGCCGGGGGTTCCAAGACGCCTCTGTCAGCCTTGTGGAACAAGGCGTCTCATCAATTCGATCCAGTAGAAAAAGTCGGGCGTCCAGAATTTCGCACCCGTCCACGTTACGTGGACAAATCGTATCCTGGCCGCTGTCCGCGCGCAGGCCGCGCCGAGATGGGTGCCGCAAAGCGCAAGCGGATCAGAAAAGAAACAGCCCTGCACGTCCGGTCGGCTATCATGCCAATCCTCCCCGAAGTAGCCCCCTATGATTTCCGTCCGTAATCTCACGCTGCGCCGCGGCGTTAATGTCGTGCTCGACCGCGCGTCCGTTACATTCGCCCCCGGCGAAAAGATTGGTCTTGTCGGCCGCAATGGCGCCGGTAAATCGTCCTTCTTTTGCCTTCTCAACGGCACGCTGCACGAAGACAGCGGCGAGTTCTCGATTCCGGCTGCATGGAAGATGGGCCAGGTCGCGCAGGAGATGCCGGAGACCGGGCAGAGCGCGACGGACTTCGTAATCGAGGGTGACACCGTGCTGTTGGCCGCGCAGGCCGAGGTGGCCGTCGCCGAAGCCAGCGACGACGGCATGCGCATGGCCCACGCCTATATGGCCCTGCACGATGCCGGTGCACATGATGCCCCCGCACGTGCTCAGGCGCTGATCCTGGGCCTTGGGTTCAGTGCTGCACAGCTTGACCAGCCGGTCAACAGCTTCTCCGGCGGCTGGCGCATGCGACTGCAACTGGCGCGCGCGCTCATGTGCCCGTCCGACCTGCTGCTGCTCGACGAGCCGACCAACCACCTCGACCTCGACGCGCTGGTCTGGCTGGAAACGTGGCTCAAACGCTATCAAGGAACCCTGGTAGTGATCAGCCACGATCGCGAATTCCTCGACGCGGTGACGCAGGTGACGGTGCACGTCGACAACGCCAAGCTCGTGCGTTATGGCGGCAACTACAGCAAGTTCGAAGACATGCGCGCCGAGCAGCTCGTATTGCAGCAGGCCGCGGTGGCCAGGCAGGCGGACAAGATCGCCCACCTGCAGAAATTCATCGACCGATTCAAGGCCAAGGCCTCGAAGGCTAAACAGGCGCAGAGCCGGGTTAAGGCGCTCGAACGCATGGAAAAGATCGCACCGGTGCTTGCCGATGCGGAGTTCAATTTCGAGTTCAAGGAGCCCCTCAACGTCCCGAATCCGCTGTTGTCGATGCTGGACACGAGCTTCGGCTACCCCGCGCCGACCGGCGCCCTGCCGGGCACGCCGCCCACGGTCATCGTGCGGGGCATCAGCCGGTCCGTGCTGGCCGGGCAGCGCATCGGCATTCTCGGCGCCAACGGCCGGGGCAAGTCCACGCTGGTGAAGACGGTGGCGCACGCGCTGGCGCCGATTGCCGGCGAAATCAGCGAAGGCAAAGGCCTGAACATCGGCTACTTCGCGCAGCAGGAGCTCGACGTCCTGCGCCCTCTCGACACGCCGATGGAACACATGATCCGACTTGCCAGGGACACGCCGGCTCATATGCGCGCCCCCGGCCAGAGTGGCACCGAACAATCGCTTCGCACCTTCCTCGGCACCTTCAACTTCAGCGGCGACATGGTCCATCAGGACGTTAGCACGATGAGCGGCGGCGAAAAGGCGCGGCTCGTGTTGTGCATGATCGTGTGGCAGCGACCCAACCTGCTGCTGCTCGACGAGCCAACCAACCACCTCGACCTGGCCACACGCGAAGCGCTAGCCATGGCGCTCAACGAATTCGACGGCACCGTGATGCTGGTCAGTCACGACCGGGCCCTGCTGCGTGCGGTATGTGATGAGTTCTGGCTGGTCACCGGGGGCGGCGTCGAGCCCTTCGAGGGCGATCTGGACGATTACCAGCAGTTCCTGCGCGACGAAGCCCGTCGCATGCGCGAGCAGGCTGCCGCCGGGCAGAAGGTCATCGCCTGAGTTACCTCAAGGCGGGCGGCGCGCGTTGCATGGCAGGCGAAGCGCGGACGTTCGCCAACGTCTTCAGCATGCGTTCGGACAAGCGCGCTCCAATGCAGGATATCCACCAGTTTCTGGCACTCGCCAGAACCATGCAACGGTCACTCGAACGACCGGTCTGCTTTTCGGATTCAGCCGATGCTTGATACGCGCAAGTCGGCTGAAGCGGACTCCCTCAGGGAGCCCGCGCGTTTCGTAAATTGAGGGACCGGCTCAAGTCTGGTTGCCCCACAGATCTTCAATCGCGCGGATCGCAAGCAAATATCCGTTCGCCCCCGCCCCACAGATCACTGCGGTGGCCGCGACCGAGATCGTCGAGTGACGATATTCTTCCGAACGCTTGTGAATGTTGGTGATGTGCAATTCCACTACCGGCCGGCGGAGGAGCTTCACTGCGTCGAGCACCGAAATCCGACCGAACGAAAAGCCGGCCGGATTGATGATCAGCGCGGCGTCCTGCACGAACGCTTCCTGGATCCAGTCGATCAGTTCGCTTTCGCTGTTGGTCTGACGGAATACGCAGTCGAACTTGAGCGCCTCTGCGAGTGCCAGGCAGTTCTGTTCGATGTCCTTCAGCGTGGTGCTGCCGTAAATGTGAGGCTCCCTTGCGCCCAGCATGTTCAGGTTGGAGCCATTGAGGATGTAGAGTTTGCGAGTCATGGTTTCAATGTGTAGAGGAGCGTTCCAGGGCGACGCCTCTGGTTTCCCGGGATATCGCGATCATGAGGAAGGAGAGCAGATTCAGCGAGCCGCAAACAGCTACGATGGCCCAAGGGGAACCGTGAAAAACATTAAGCAGCGCCACAGCGACAATCGGCATCGGCCCGCCAGTGAGCAGGTTGGCTCCAGAGTACGACAGTGCGGACCCCGTGTAGCGCGCCTCGGTCGGAAAGGACTCGGCGAACCAGACTGGCTGGATGCCACTCTGGAACTGTGTGAAGCCGAGGAACGCGCCCATCACGCCCATCGTCATGGCGATCGAGTTCTGGTTGAGAATCGGAAAGTAGATCAGGCAGCAGATTAGCGTGCAGAACGAGCCGATCATCAGCGCACGTTTGCGTCCGATCCGATCGCTCAGATAGCCGCCCGCCAGCGCGCCGCCGATGGCGCAGACATTCGCAACCATCAACAGCATGAAACCGGTCTGCTTGGGTACGCCGAGGTGTTTCGTCAGGTAGCTGAGCGAGAAAACCACGATCAGATAAAACAGCGCGGCCGGGCCGCAGAAGAACAGCGTCAGGCGAAGCGCGGTGCGCCAGTGATATTTGAAGACGGTGCCCAGCGGATTGGCGGCGCGTGTGGGCGAGCCACTCTTCCTGAGTGCCTCGAAGGCCGGTGTCTCGCTAACCTTTCTGCGGATGTAGATGCCCAGCAGCACAAGGACAAAGCTTGCGAGGAACGGAACCCGCCATCCCCAGGAATCAAAGTCATTCGACGAAAGCAGGGCAGCCAGCGTAAAGAGCGAGAAATTGGCGAGAATCTGGCTGAGTGGGGAGCAAATGCCAAGCAGGCCCGAATACCAACCACGTCGGTTAGCAGACGCATGCTCCACCGCCATCAGTTGCGCGCCGGTCGATTCGCCGCCAAGCGCAAAACCCTGAATGATGCGCAGCGACACCAGCAACGTCGGTGCCAGGATGCCCACCTGGTGATAGGTGGGCAGCAGCCCCATCAGGAACGACGACACGCCCATCACCGACACGGTGACCAGCATCAGTTTGCGGCGTCCCCAACGGTCGCCGAGCATCCCGCAGATCACCGCGCCCAGCGGCCGTGCGGCGAGCCCGGCCCAGAAGCTCGCCAGCGACGCGAGCAGCGAGGCGGTTGGGTCGAGCGACGGGAAAAACAGTTTCGGAAAGATCGTGGCGGCGACCACGCCATACAGCGCGAAGTCGAACCACTCGAGCGCTGTACCGACGGTTGCGCCGGCCACCGCCCGACGCGCCATCAGCTGCGCCTGCGCGGACTGCTCTTGCGCGGCGAGGTCTGAATCAGCAAAAAATGACATGTTGTCTCCTGAATTCTCGATGTTGAAACGTTCGTTCTGGCGACGAACAGATGCTATTGTTTGCGCTGCACCGGCGGCGCGTTCCGCACCGGAACTGCATTTCACATCGTAAAAGTCCGCGAGAAATGTCCCTCAAAAACGGCCTGAGAATTCTCGATCTGCTGGCGTCGCAAGGCGAAGGCGCAGGCCTTGTGGCCATTGCCGACGCCTTGTCCCTGCCGCGCAGCACGTGCCACCGCGTGCTCACCGAACTCGTCGACGGCGGGTATGTCAGGCAACTGGTCGATCACAGCCGCTATATTCTGACGATGCGCATGACGTCGAACGGGCTCGAATTCCTGAGCCTTACCGGCATCGCAGACATCGCCCAGCCCATCATCGAACGCGTCGCCGCTCAGACCGGTGAACTGGCGCGACTGTCGCTGGTGGACGGCGAGGCAATTATCTGGGTGGGTAAGGCGGATGGACAGCGCATCGGCTTTCGCTACGATCCCGATATGGGCCAGGCAGCACGACTTTCATGCACGTCGACCGGACACGCGTGGCTCATGACGATGACCGACGAACAGGCGATCGCACTAGTTTTGAAGCAAGGCTTCGGACAGCCGAATGAGTTCGGACCCAACGCGCCGACGACAATCAAAGCGCTGCTGGGTTTCCTGCACGCTGCACGCGTGCGTGGTTACGCGATGATCGACGAGGTATTCGCTCCGCGCATGTCCGCAGTGGCGGCGCCCGTGGTAAGTGGCTCGCGCTGCGTCGGCGTTATCAGTTTGGCCGGTCCGCGGGTGCGGCTGACCGCTGAGAAGATTCACGAGTACTCGGTACCGCTGCGCGCGGCGGCGAATGAACTTGCCCAGTTGAGCAATATGGCGGGATTCCCCGGTCGGCCGCCACTCGGCAAAGGATGACGAAGAACCGGACTGACATCTTGTGGCCGGTGAACGTCGTCTGCTCGGCCGATGACACGCCGAGCGACTAACGGGACTGAATAGCCGCTGTACTTTGGAAGCAGACCTCGACCGCCGGCGGCGCCCGCCGTTCAATCAAAGAGTGGCTGCCCTTTTTTCACGAGGCAGGATGGCGTCGAGATCTACGATCACGATCAACTAGTCGAACTTGATCAAGGGACCAACTTGCCGCACAAGTCGCTTTCGAAGACGTTGGCCCGCACTGTCGTTACCTGGTTGCAACCGCATCGGACTGACCGGGTTGCCAACCACCACCGAGTGCCTTAAACGCAGCGACCGCTGCGCGCGCTGATTCCGTTTGAGCCTGTGCTCGCGAATCGGAGGCACGCAAGAGGTTTTCGTCAGCTTGCAGAACTTCGATCAGACTGACGACACCTTTTTGATAGGCCGCAAACGAAGCGCCTCGTGCGCGGCTGAGCGAGTCCACTCCTCCGCCGAGCACCGCCGCCTGTTCCTCCCGCTTGATGAGGGCGGAAAAAGCGTTCTCGACGTCCTCGGTTGCCCGCAGCACGGCCAGGCGGTAGGCGGCCAGCATCTCTGCCCGCTGGCCCTTGGCCTCATCGATCTGCGCATTGATGCGGCCGAAATCGAACAGACGCCAGCGCAGACCGAGTACGCCGGCAGCCTGACTCGCACCGCCGGTGAACAGATTGGCACCAGACAATGACGTCGCGCTGCCAATCAGTCCACTCAGAGAGAGCTTCGGGTAATACTCGGCGATGGCAACGCCGATCCGTGCATTCGATGCCGCAAGGCGGCGCTCGGCGGCAATCAGATCCGGCCGCCGTCTAAGTAGTTCACCCGGCGACCCGGTAGCTCCAATCTGCGGAGCGGCGGGAATCACACCCACGTCGGCTAGCTCGTCCCGATGCGTGCCCGGCGTCGAGCCGAGCATCACATCGAGCGCGTTCATGGCCGCGTCCAGACCGGCCTCGAGGACCGGAACAGACGCGCGAACCTGGGCGAGCGCACCTTCGGCCTGTCTCACCTGAAGTTCGGCGGCCAAACCTTTGCCATACAGAAGGTTGATGGTTGAAAGCAGTTCCTGTTGCGTGCGCACCTGCCGTCGGGCAACGTCGAGACGAGTCTGCAATCCACGGATGCTGATATAGATGTCGGCGGTTTGAGCGGCCACAGCCAACCGCGTCGCCACCGCACCTGCTTCTGTGGCCTGATATTCGGCAAGTGCCGCTTCTCGTCCGCGGCGCAGACTTCCGAATACGTCCACTTCCCAGCTCGCGCCGAGATTCACTTCATAAGCATTGCCATAGCGATCGAAACCGGGCCTCGAATTCAAGACTTGCCCCAAGGGCGTTTCTACGGATTGGTAAGCTCTTGCCGCCTCGCCGCTGACGCTGCCCGACGGCGCCAACGCGGCATTTGCCGCGCCAAGTCCCGCTCGCGCCTGAACGACGCGAGCGGACGCCTGCGCGAGATCCAGATTCTGCTGCAGGGCTAGCGTGACGAACCGCGTGAGTTGCGGATCGCCGAAACCCGTCCACCATGCAAGCAGATCTGCGCTGGAGGCGGCATGCCGTTGATCTACCGCCGCCTGGCCAAGAAACCGGTCCGGCATGGGCGTGTCCGGCCGGGCATAGTCAGGCCCGACAGCGCAGCCCGCTAAAAAGCCGGCAACAATGAACGTGGCAAGGGTGCGTTTTGGCAGCATGGCGTTCCAGCGTGGGAGAAGTAAGTCGGTGTGACTATAATATAGTTTAGTCACTTGTTGTTCAATTTTCCGACTGGCGGTAAGCTGGACCCCATGAAAAATGTCATCACCTATCCCGTTTCGGCCCGTGGCCCGGCCGACCATGAGGTGCGAGATCAGATCGTTGCCGCTGCCACCGAGCACTTCAGCCGCTATGGTTACGAGAAGACGACCGTCTCTGACCTCGCCAAGGCTATCGGCTTTTCCAAGGCCTACATCTACAAGTTCTTCGAGTCCAAGCAAGCCATTGGCGAGATGATCTGCGCGAACTGCCTGCGCGAGATCGAAGCCGAGGTTAAAGCGGCCGTGGTCGCGGCCGACCGGCCGCCTGAGAAGCTGCGGCGGATGTTCAAAACCCTCGTCGACGCAGGCCTTCGCCTGTTCTTCAGTGAACGCAAGCTGCATGAAATCGCCGCCGCGGCCGCAATCGGGCACTGGCA
This sequence comes from Paraburkholderia rhynchosiae, assembly GCF_002879865.1. Taxonomy (GTDB): domain Bacteria; phylum Pseudomonadota; class Gammaproteobacteria; order Burkholderiales; family Burkholderiaceae; genus Paraburkholderia; species Paraburkholderia rhynchosiae. The sequence goes on along the minus strand of NZ_PNXY01000021.1, from coordinate 72,745 downwards.
GGCGGCCCACGCCTATGAGGAACGCATCCAGAAGCTGCTTCATGACATCTTGCAGGAGGGCCGGCAGAACGGAGACTTCGAGCGCAAAACGCCCCTCGATGAAACCGCGATGGCGATCTACCTGGTAATGCGCCCTTACCTCCACCCGCTGCTGCTGCAACATAGTTTCGATTACACCGAAGAGGCGCCGGCGAAGCTGTCCGGGCTGGTGCTCCGCAGTTTGTCCCCGTAATGCATGGCTCCGGGCGATTGTGACTGTTGACTAATTTGGTCACAAGTACCAGAATGGGGGTCCCGATTACCTCGTCAATGGGACTTCCATGCTCCGGCGTCGCCTCGTTACATCTACAGTCGTCTGTGCATTGCCGTTTGCGTTAGTCGCTTGCGGCGAAAAAGCACATTCCGATCCGCGCACCGAGGCTCCGCTGGTGCGCGCTGCCATCGTTCAGGGAGCAATCCCTGCCTCACGCACCTTCACGGGAACCGTAGCCGCCCGGGTGCAGAGCGACCTGGGGTTTCGCGTCGCCGGCAAGGTGCTGGAGCGGCTCGTGGACACCGGGCAAACCGTCAGACGCGGGCAGCCGCTCATGCGGATCGATCCCGTCGATCTGAAGCTCGCGGCACATGCACAACAGGAGGCGGTCGCCGCCGCGCGAGCGCGGGCCCAGCAGACGGCGGAAGACGAACTCCGTTACCGCGATCTGCGCGGAACCGGTGCAATATCGGCCTCGGCCTACGACCAGATCAAGGCTGCAGCGGATGCAGCCAAAGCCCAGCTCAATGCGGCGGAAGCCCAGGCCGACGTTGCCCGCAATGCGAGCGGCTACGCAGAGCTGGTGGCCGATGGCGACGGCGTCGTCGTGGAAACGCTGGCCGAACCCGGCCAGGTCGTCAACGCTGGACAAACCGTGGTGCGCCTCGCCCACGCCGGAAGTCGCGAGGCCGTTATCGAACTGCCGGAAACGATACGCCCTGCCGTCGGTTCGGTTGGGCAAGCCACGCTCTTCGGCAAACAGGGCGTTAGCCTTCCGGCCAAACTCCGACAACTCTCGAATGCTGCGGATCGACTGACCCGTACGTTCGAGGCGCGGTATGTGTTAGAGGGGGAGCTGGCCAACGCACCGTTGGGCACCACGGTTACGATCCAGATCCAGACCGGACCAGCATCGACGCAAGGCGGCTTGCAGGTGCCGATCGGCTCCCTCTTCGATGCCGGCAAGGGGCCAGGGGTATGGGTTATCAGTGGGGAGCCAGCGAAGGTTTCGTGGCGGCGCGTTGCAGTTCAGCATCTGGATGACGATGCCGCTCTGATCACCGGTCAGCTCGAACGGGGCGACCGGATCGTCGCGCTCGGCGCACACCTGCTGCACGACGGCGAGCCGGTCCGGATAGCGGGCCAGGCGGCCGCAAGTGCCGCAAGTGCCGCAAGTGCCGCAAGTGCCGCAACTGTTGCGACTGTTGCAACTGCGGGAGTCCATCCGTGAGCGAAAGCCGCCGTTTCAATCTCTCAGCGCTCGCCGTACGCGAGGGCTCGGTCACCCTGTTCCTGATCTGCCTGATCTCTCTCGCCGGGCTCATTTCGTTCTTCAAGTTAGGCCGGGCGGAAGATCCAGCTTTCACGGTCAAGGTGATGACCATCATCACCGCGTGGCCCGGCGCCACCGCCCAGGAAATGCAGGACCAGGTCGCCGACAAGCTCGAGAAGCGCATGCAGGAATTGCGCTGGTACGACCGTACTGAGACCTACACACGACCTGGCCTCGCCTTCACGACTTTGACCTTGCTCGACAGCACGCCACCGTCCGAAGTGCAGGAGCAGTTCTACCAGGCCCGCAAGAAAGTCGGTGATGAGGCAGGCAATCTTCCATCCGGTGTGATCGGGCCGATGGTCAACGACGAATACGCGGACGTCACGTTCGCTTTGTTTGCACTCAAGGCCAAGGGCGAACCACAGCGCTTGCTGGTGCGCGACGCGGAGACGCTACGCCAGCGGCTGCTGCAAGTGCCGGGCGTGAAGAAGGTCAATATCATTGGCGAGCAGTCCGAACGGATCTACGTTGAGTTCTCCCATGATCGCCTGGCAACACTGGGCGTCAGCCCGCAAGACATATTCAGCGCGCTCAATGGTCAGAATGCGCTGACGCCCGCGGGTTCCATAGAAACGAAGGGACCAGAGGTGTTCATTCGCCTCGACGGCGCTTTCGACGAAATTCAGAAAATCCGCGACACGCCAGTCGTGACGCAGGGCCGTACGTTGAAGCTGTCGGACATCGCCACCGTGACACGGGGCTATGAAGATCCGGCTACCTTCATGGTCCGTAACGGCGGCGAACCTGCGCTGCTGCTCGGCATCGTCATGCGTGACGGCTGGAACGGGCTCGACCTGGGCAAAGCACTGGACAGCGAGGTCGGCGCAATCAACGCCGGATTGCCGTTGGGCATGGGCCTGACCAAGGTCACGGACCAGGCCGTCAACATCCACTCCGCCGTCGATGAGTTCATGGTCAAGTTCTTCGCCGCTCTTCTCGTGGTCATGCTCGTGTGCTTCGTGAGCATGGGCTGGCGCGTGGGCGTCGTGGTCGCTGCGGCTGTGCCGCTGACACTCGCGGCAGTGTTCATTGTGATGGCCGCGACCGGGAAGAACTTCGACCGTATCACACTGGGTTCCCTGATCCTGGCGCTGGGCCTTCTGGTCGACGACGCCATCATTGCGATCGAAATGATGGTCGTTAAGATGGAAGAAGGCTACAGCCGTATCGCTGCCTCCGCCTATGCCTGGAGCCATACGGCAGCGCCGATGCTCGCCGGCACGCTTGTCACGGCCGTCGGCTTCATGCCGAATGGCTTCGCCCGATCCACCGCGGGCGAATACACGAGCAACATGTTCTGGATCGTCGGCATCGCACTCATTGCATCCTGGGTGGTCGCCGTGGTTTTTACGCCCTATCTGGGCGTCAAGCTGCTGCCCGCGCTCAAGAAGGTTGATGGCGGTCATGACGCGCTCTACGACACGCCGCGCTACAACCGCTTCCGTCAGGTGCTGGAGCGAGTCATCACGCGCAAATGGCTGGTCGCCGGTTCGGTGGTCGGTCTCTTCGTGATCGCTGTGCTCGGCATGGGCGTGGTCAAGAAACAGTTCTTCCCGATCTCCGACCGCCCCGAAGTGCTGGTTGAAGTGCAGATGCCCTATGGCACGTCAATCAATGAAACCAGTGCCGCCACGGCCAAGGTGGAAGCATGGCTTGCCAAACAACAGGAAGCCAGGATCGTTACAGCTTACGTCGGCCAGGGCGCGCCGCGCTTCTACCTGGCGATGGGACCCGAACTGCCCGATCCGTCGTTTGCCAAGATCGTGGTTCGCACGGACAGCCAGGATCAGCGCGATGCACTGGAACAGCGGCTGCGTCAGGCGATCGCCGGCGGCCTCGCCCCTGAGGCGCGCGTGCGCGTCACCCAGCTCGTATTCGGCCCGTACTCGCCGTTCCCGGTTGCCTACCGGGTCACTGGCCCCGACCCCGACAAACTGCGCAAGATCGCCGCTGACGTGCAGCAAGTCATGGATGTGAGTCCGATGATGCGCACGGTCAACACCGACTGGGGCACGCGCACACCTACGCTGCACTTCACGTTGCAGCAGGACCGATTGCAGGCACTGGGACTGAGCTCCAGCGCCGTGGCGCAGCAACTGCAATTCCTGCTGAGCGGCGTGCCTGTCACCGCCGTGCGCGAAGACATTCGCAGTGTGCAGGTCGTCGCGCGTTCGGCCGGCGACATCCGGCTCAACACGGCCAGGATCGGCGACTTCACGCTGGCTGGCGCCAACGGGCAACGCATCCCGCTGTCACAGGTCGGCAAGGTCGAGGTACGCATGGAGGAACCGATCATGCGTCGGCGCGACCGGACGCCGACGGTCACAGTGCGGGGCGACATCGCCGATGGCTTGCAGCCGCCAGATGTATCGACGGCGATCAGCAAGCAGCTTCAGCCGATCATCGACAAGCTGCCGGGCGGCTACCGCATCGAGCAGGCAGGCTCCATCGAGGAATCCGGCAAGGCGACGAAGGCGATGTTGCCGCTATTCCCGATCATGCTGGCAATCACCCTGCTCATCATCATCCTGCAAGTGCGCTCTATCTCGGCGATGGTGATGGTCTTCCTGACCAGTCCGCTGGGGCTGATCGGCGTCGTGCCAACCCTGCTTCTGTTCCGGCAGCCGTTCGGCATCAATGCGCTGGTGGGTCTGATTGCGCTGTCCGGAATCCTGATGCGCAACACGCTGATATTGATCGGGCAGATTCACCACAACGAACAGGCGGGCTTGCATCCGTTCCATGCAGTCGTCGAGGCAACCGTGCAGCGTGCACGGCCCGTGATCCTGACTGCGTTGGCCGCGATCCTGGCCTTTATTCCGCTGACGCATTCAGTGTTCTGGGGAACGCTTGCTTACACACTGATTGGCGGCACCTTCGCCGGAACGGTTTTGACCCTGGTGTTCCTGCCGGCCATGTATTGCATCTGGTTCAAGATCAGGCCCGACAGCGGCAGCCGATTCGCGGCGGAAAACCGGGATGAACATGAATCATCGAGGCAGGTCGATCTCAGTCTGCGCGACCAGTAGCAGGTCGGGCGGCGCGTTGCGCCGCGCCCTTCTCGCACGTGGACGGTTCAAGCGTCCTTGCACAACCAATCGGGCCGTTGATCCGCTCGCTATCTCTATCCAACACTACTAAATGAACTGCTATGACTAATTCGACCGTTGTGGTTATTACCGGCGTGTCATCGGGCATCGGACGCGCCGCCGCGGAGAAGTTTGCGCGGCGCGGGTGTACGGTATTCGGCACGGTGCGCAGTATCGCCAATACGGCTCCGTTATCCGGTGTCGATCTGGTAGAGATGGATATTCGCGACGACGCTTCCGTGCGACTTGGAATCCAGTCCATCATCGCCCACAGCGGGCGCATCGACGTACTCGTCAACAACGCGGGAACGAACATGATCGGCGCGATCGAGGAAACAGCGATCAGTGAAGCCGCGTCCCTGTTCGAAACAAACGTATTCGGCACACTGCGCCTGATACAGGTAGTACTGCCACACATGCGAGCGCAACGTCTCGGGAGAATCGTCAATGTCAGTTCCGTGCTCGGCTTTCTGCCTGCGCCGTACATGGGGCTCTATTCGGCGTCCAAGCATGCGGTGGAGGGACTGTCCGAGACTCTGGACCACGAGGTGCGCCAGTTCGGCATCCGCGTGACGCTGGTTGAACCCGCTTACACCAGGACCAATCTGGAAGCCAATTCGCCTCTGGCAAGCTCAACGATCAGAGACTATGACCGCGAACGCGACGTCGTATCGCGCGCCGTGTCCGACAATATCAACGGCGCTCCTGAGCCCGATGGCGTGGCGAACACGATCGTGGAAGCCGCGCTTGGCGCCTGGCGCATGCGTCGCACTCCGGCAGGACAGGCATCGCTATTGAGCAAGTTGCGCCGCTTCATGCCCGCTCGTCCCGTGGATACAAGCCTGAGGAAAACGCTTGGACTTACGTGAAAGTCTTGCCGGGACGCCTGCCAATCACCGACGCGGTTGCCAGGTCTGCCAAAGTGAGCCAATAAGCACAGAAAACACCGACATGGAAAGCAATGACGCTGAGCCGCCGATCACAGCCATTGGAGAAATCTCCGCGCTAACGCTGAACCATTTTTTCGCCCAGCGGGCGATGCGCGCTTTCGCGGCTCATTTCAACGAAGCACTGCGACATACCGACGTTACCGCGTCGCAGTTCTGTATGCTCGCGTTGCTGCATCAACGGCAACCGCTGGTCTTCGGCGAGATGGCAGCCGAACTCGCAATGGACCGCTCGAATCTCTCGTCCAATCTGGCGCCATTGTTGCGCCGCAGACTGGTGTCGATAATCGCTCACGATGCAGATAGACGGAAGCGCCAACTTGTCGTAACGGCAGAAGGATGCAAAGTTCTCGCTTCCTCGATCGTCCCTTGGTCCCAGGCGTACGGGGACATGTCTGCATTCGTAAGCCAGATAGATCTCGATTCAATGCGTGAGCTTTTTATTGCGATTCGAAATCTTAATCAGCATAACGAACCGAAAGATGCGGGACTTGATTGATACGGCCACGACATAGCGGCGTCGCAGGCGATCTAATCGATGCCGGAGCGCAGACGCAGGTCGTCCGCTATCCTGGTGCCTGGCACGCGATGCTGGCGAACCATGACGCTGCGTTGGCCGAAGCGGTTCACTTTTTTCAGTGGCGCTTCAACGAGCGTGCGCTCGCATAAGGTTCGGGCCTAGGGGCATGTCCAATAGTGCGATATGCATCGCCTGTTCAAAGTGCGCAGGGTGAGTGTGCCATTCGCGACCAAGGCGGCTTCGGCCAAAGGAATGCACGAAAAGCTCAAACGGCTTTTTGAGGACCACAAACACATGGCGTAATGGCCTGCAAATTGCGCATCGCGCGAATAGGCGAAGGTGGCCTTCGTGCCTAGTGCGTTCCTAGCCTGGAAAATACAACGATAAAAGAGGGGGTTCTAACAGCCGACCGCGGATGTTTCTGGACCGCCCGCCGCCAACAAAAAACCCGCAAAGCCAATAGCTGTGCGGGTTTCATGGACTGCAACCTACTTTTTCAGACTGTGCTGGACAACTGTGAATCACGAAACTGGTGGGTGCTGAGAGGCTCGAACTCCCGACCTACGCCTTGTAAGGGCGCCGCTCTACCAACTGAGCTAAGCACCCGTTTCGCAGACTCTTCATGCTTCTGCTTTGCTGCCTGCAGGACCGAACTAAGCGGCACCTCTCAAGCAACAAGCCAATTAGTTTAGCGCATCCTTTAACGCTTTGCCAGGCCTAAATTTAGGCACCGTGGCCGCCTTGATTTTGATCGCGTCGCCGGTGCGCGGATTGCGTCCGGTGCGAGCCGTGCGCTTGCCGACGACAAACGTGCCAAAACCGACCAACGTCACGGAGCCGCCCTTCTTCAACGTGCCTTTTACACCGCCGATCACTGCGTCGAGCGCGCGGCCGGCCGCTGCCTTTGAAATGTCCGCTTGCTGCGCAATGTGGTCAATCAATTCCGTCTTGTTCATCCCTACCCCCGAGAATGTTTTAGCAACAGACACGGCGCTCTGCAGCGCCTGACATCGTCTAGCCGGCGGCAACGCCGAGCCGAGTCATTAGAATTGGCCGAAACCCCCGTGTCAACCGGGATTGAGCCTGATTTTGGCGGATTCTGACCGGGGGGATTTATTTGGCGAATGTTGCGCCGTTCGATGCGGGCACAACCAGTTATCTGCCGCGTCAGTTCTCTGCTCAAATGACGGGAATGTGCTTCGCTGGAAGCGTCGTTCTTATTCGCACGGCAATAAAAAACCCGCGGCCGTTGAGACCGCGGGTTCTCGTGCAGCGAAAGGTTTCGCTAAAGGGCTTAGTGCTTTACGACTTCCGTCGCAGCCGAGTCCTTGCCCGGCTCAGCCGCTACTGGCGCGGCAGGCTTTGCCTCTTCTTCCGGCAACGGCGACGGCACACGTTCGAGCGCCAATTCGAGCACCTTGTCGATCCAGCGGACCGGCACGATTTCGATCGCGTTCTTCACGTTGTCCGGAATTTCCGTCAAGTCCTTGACGTTTTCTTCCGGGATCAGCACCAGCTTGATGCCGCCGCGGTGCGCCGCCAGCAGCTTTTCCTTCAAGCCGCCGATCGGCAGCACTTCGCCACGCAGCGTGATTTCGCCCGTCATCGCAACATTGGCCCGCACGGGAATACCGGTCAGCACCGATACGAGCGCGGTCGTCATCGCGATACCGGCCGAAGGACCATCTTTCGGCGTAGCGCCTTCCGGTACGTGGATGTGAATGTCCTGCTTCTCGAACGCTTCGTCCTTGACACCCAGACGACGTGAACGCGAGCGGACCACCGAGCGCGCTGCTTCGACGGATTCCTTCATGACGTCGCCGAGCGAACCTGTGCGGATCACATTGCCCTTGCCCGGCATCACGGCGGCTTCGATGGTCAGCAGATCGCCGCCCACTTCCGTCCACGCGAGACCCGTGACCTGGCCAACCTGATTCTCCTTCGCGGCCAGACCGAAGTCGTACTTGCGCACGCCGAGGAACGTGTCGAGATTGCTGCCGTCGACCTTCACCGCGCCTTCGGCCTTCTTCAGCAGAAGCATCTTCACGACCTTGCGGCAGATTTTCGAGATTTCACGCTCGAGCGAACGCACGCCCGCTTCACGCGTGTAGTAACGAATGATGTCGCGGATCGCAGTTTCCGTCACATCGACCTCGCCATCCTTGAGGCCGTTGTTCTTCTTCTGCTTGGGCAAAAGATAACGTTGCGCGATGCTGACCTTCTCGTCTTCCGTGTAACCCGACAGACGAATTACTTCCATCCGGTCGAGCAACGGCGGCGGAATGTTCAGCGAGTTCGACGTCGCCACGAACATCACGTCCGACAGATCGAAGTCTACTTCGACGTAGTGATCGGCGAACGTATGGTTCTGTTCCGGGTCGAGCACTTCCAGCAATGCCGACGACGGATCGCCGCGGAAATCCTGGCCCATCTTGTCGACTTCGTCGAGCAGGAAGAGCGGATTGCGCACGCCGACCTTGGTCAGGCTTTGCAGAATCTTGCCGGGCATCGAACCAATATATGTACGACGGTGACCGCGAATCTCGGCTTCGTCGCGCACGCCACCGAGCGCCATACGCACGAACTTGCGGTTCGTCGCGCGAGCGATCGACTGACCAAGCGACGTCTTACCGACACCCGGAGGCCCAACGAGGCACAGGATCGGCGCTTTCACCTTGTCGACACGTTGCTGGACCGCGAGATACTCGAGAATGCGTTCCTTCACCTTCTCGAGACCGAAGTGGTCTTCGTCGAGCACGCGTTCCGCATTCGAGAGGTCGTTGTTGACCTTGCTCTTCTTGCGCCACGGCAAGCCGATCAGCGTGTCGATATAGTTGCGCACGACCGTCGCTTCCGCCGACATCGGCGACATCAGCTTGAGCTTCTTCAGCTCGGCGTCGGCCTTCTTCTTAGCTTCCTTCGGCATGCGCGCAGCGGTGATGCGCTTCTCGAGTTCTTCGAGGTCCGCACCTTCTTCCCCTTCGCCGAGTTCCTTCTGGATCGCCTTGACCTGTTCGTTCAGGTAGTACTCGCGCTGGCTCTTCTCCATCTGGCGCTTCACACGTCCACGGATGCGCTTTTCAACCTGCAGGATGTCGATCTCGGCTTCGAGTTGCGCGAGCAGATGCTCGAGTCGCTCGATGACCGGGAACATTTCCAGAATGTGCTGCTTCTGGTCGAGCTTGAGCGGCAGATGTGCCGCGATCGTATCGGCCAGACGCCCGGCTTCGTCGATACCCGACAGCGACGTCAGGATCTCCGGCGGAATCTTCTTGTTCAGCTTCACATACTGGTCGAACTGCGACACGATCGCGCGGCGCAGCGCTTCGGTTTCAGCGCTGTCGGCGTGGTCGGGTTCGAGCGGCATGACTTCGCACGAGAACTGCGTTTCCTGTTCTTCGATGGAAAGCGTTTTCGCGCGCTGCAAACCCTCGACGAGCACCTTCACGGTGCCATCGGGCAACTTCAGCATTTGCAGGATGTTGGCAACACACCCTACTTCGTACATGTCCTTTTCGGTCGGCTCATCTTTCGCAGCCGTTTTCTGGGCGACGAGCATGATGTGCTTGCCGCCTTCCATCGCTGCTTCGAGAGCCTTGATCGACTTCGGGCGGCCTACGAAGAGCGGAATCACCATGTGCGGGAAAACGACTACGTCACGCAGCGGGAGCAGCGGGAGCGTAATGCGTTCCGGCGGGAGGAGTTGGGTTCCTGACATTTCATTTCCCCATGAGTGGAATCAGTTCGTTCGATAGGTGAGGCCGGCAGAAAATATTGCAAGCCTCCGCGTGTGGGAAAAGTTCAGTGACTCCGAAGGTTCAGTGACTCCATAGTGAAAACAAACATTCTGACCACACGATAAACGAAAAAGCCGTTCACGTCGCCATGAACGGCCTTTTGCGGTACCCGAAAGCCGATCAGTTCGAACCCGCGACTTTGGGCGCGTCTTCGTAGATCAGTAAGGGCTTGCCGTCGCCGTCGATAACGTTGTCGTCAATGATGACCTTGCTGACACCTTTCATTTGCGGCAGATCGTACATGACGTCCAGCAACGCCTGTTCCAGAATGGAGCGCAGCCCGCGCGCGCCCGTCTTGCGACGGATCGCCTTCCGCGCCACGGCCTGCAACGCAGCCGGGCGAATTTCGAGCTCGACGCGTTCCATGTTGAACAGCTTGTGGTACTGCTTCACCAGCGCATTCTTCGGTTCGACGAGGATTTTCATCAGCGCCGTTTCGTCGAGCTTGCCGAGCGTGGCAACCACCGGGAGACGGCCGATCAGTTCCGGAATCAGGCCGAACTTGATCAGATCTTCCGGCTCCACCTCACGCAGCACTTCGCCGGCGTCGCGGTCCTGCTTGCTCTTCACGCTGGCGCCAAAGCCGATGCCGGTCTTTTCAGTACGATCGACGATGACTTTTTCGAGGCCGTCGAACGCGCCACCGCAAATGAACAGAATGTTGGTGGTGTCGACCTGGATGAAGTCCTGATTCGGATGCTTGCGGCCGCCCTGCGGCGGCACCGACGCCATCGTGCCTTCAACCAGCTTGAGCAAGGCCTGCTGCACGCCCTCGCCCGACACGTCGCGGGTAATGGACGGGTTATCGGACTTGCGGCTGATCTTGTCGATTTCGTCGATATAGACAATGCCCCGTTGGGCCTTGTCCACTTCGTAATTGCAGTTTTGCAGCAGCTTCTGGATGATGTTCTCGACGTCTTCACCCACGTAACCCGCCTCAGTGAGCGTGGTTGCATCGGCAATGACGAAGGGGACGTTCAGAAGACGCGCGAGCGTTTGCGCAAGCAAGGTCTTGCCCGAACCGGTCGGGCCGATCAGCAGGATGTTGCTCTTGGACAGCTCGATCTCATCCTTCTTGTCGAGATGCTTCAGGCGCTTGTAGTGGTTGTAAACCGCGACCGCGAGAATTTTCTTCGCGCGTTCCTGACCGATCACATACTGATCCAGGATTTCACGGATTTCCTGCGGACTCGGCAGGTCGGACTTGGACAAGCCCGCCTCGATACCCGCGCCTGCTGCTTCGTCGCGAATGATTTCGTTGCACAGGTCGATACATTCATCACAGATGAACACCGACGGGCCGGCAATCAGTTTTTTGACTTCATGCTGGCTCTTGCCGCAAAACGAGCAATACAACAGCTTTTCGCTGTTAGAACCTTTCTTGTCCGCCATAGATGTGTGAGCCTCCGGACACTCGATTACATGATACGCCGTTTGCCATAGCCTCGCAGTTGGGCGCGGCTGGGCTGAGCAAGGTGACGGCGTTTGCCGCAGGCGCTCGGACGAGTCTTGATTATTTCACAAGCGATCAGATGCCGGATTTGCCCCGATTTAGCGCAAACCCGTACCCGCTCACGGACGTTTGTGGGCTACCTGATCGACCAGACCGTAGGCTTGCGCGTCGTCGCCGGACATGAAATTGTCACGGTCGGTGTCGCGGGCAATGCGCTCGACGGGTTGGCCGGTGTGGTGCGCGAGCAGATGATTCAGCCGCTCCTTCAAATACAGGATTTCGCGCGCCTGGATTTCGATGTCCGACGCCTGACCGCGCGCGCCGCCCAACGGCTGGTGGATCATCACACGCGAGTTCGGCAGCGCGAAGCGCTTGCCCTTGGCGCCCGCTGCCAGCAGGAACGCGCCCATGCTCGCCGCCAGCCCCATGCACAGCGTTGAGACGTCCGGCTTGATGAACTGCATCGTATCGTAGATCGCCATGCCGGCCGACACCGAGCCGCCCGGGCTGTTGATGTAGAAATAGATATCTTTGTCCGGGTTCTCGCTTTCGAGAAACAGCATTTGCGCGACCACGAGATTGGCCGTCTGATCGTTCACCTCGCCGACCAGGAACACAATGCGTTCCTTCAGCAGACGCGAGTAGATGTCATACGAGCGCTCGCCCCGGCCGCTCGTTTCCACGACGATCGGCACCAGTCCGAGCGCCTGCGCTTCGAGATCCCGGGACGACTGGGAGGTCAACGTGTCCAGCATTTGGGCGCGAAAGGTCATGCAATGGATCCTTGTCTGGAAATATTCTAAATATCAGATGCTAGACAGGTGTGGTCGACCAACCCGTATTCAAGTGCGCGATTGGTGCGAAGGCGCGCGCCAGATGATGCAAAACGCACGCGCATTGACAGCAAAAAGCGGCACAAAAAAACGGCGTGCGGGCCGTCGCTCCGACAGCCGGCACGCCGTTGCAGCGACGCTTACGCTTGCGCTGTTGCGCTTGCCAGTTCTTCGAAGCTCACTTCCTTGTCCGTCACCTTGGCCTTGCTCAGCACGAATTCGACGACGTTGGCTTCAACGACGTATGCTTCCATTTCAGCAAGGCGTTGCTGGTTCGAATAATACCAGCGGACGACTTCCTTCGGGTCTTCATAGCTTTTCGCGAACTCGTCGACCTCGGCGCGGATCTGCTCCGGCTTGGCCTGCAGGTCGTTCGCCTTCACCAGCTCGGCCAGCACGAGGCCCAGCTTGACGCGGCGCTCGGCCTGTTCCTTGAACATGGCGGCCGGGATCGGCGCGTCCTTCGCGTTCGGCACGCCACGCTGTTCCAGATCCTGGCGAGCCATTGCGACGAGGCGCTCCTGGTCCTGTTCGATCAGCGCGTTCGGCACGTCGAGTTCCGAAATCTTCAGCAGCGCGTCCATCACCTGATTCTTGACGATGGCTTGCGTGCGGCGCTTGGCTTCGCGCTCCAGATTGTCTTTGATCTCGGCGCGCATTTTGGTCAGATCGCCGTCTTCAATGCCCAGCGACTTTGCGAATTCCGCGTCGATTTCCGGCAGATGCGGCCACTCGATCTTCTTCATGGTGATCGTGAATTGCGCCGTCTTGCCTGCCACGTCCTTGCCGTGGTAGTCGGCCGGGAATGCCAGATCGAATTCCTTCGATTCGCCAACCTTCAGCCCCGAGGCTGCTTTTTCGAATTCCGGCAGCATGCGGCCTTCGCCCAGCACGAACGCGAAGTCTTCGGCGCTGCCGCCCTCGAACACTTCACCGTCGATCTTGCCGACGAAGTCGACCGTCACGCGATCGCCTTCCTTCGCCGCCGTGTCACCGCCGCCGTCGCCGTGCTCGCCCGCTTCGCCGCGAGCGTGGAAATGCACACGCTGCTTGCGCAGAATCTCCAGCGTGCGGTCGATTTCCGCCTCGCTGATGGTGGTCGTGGTGCGTTCGATTTCAGCCGTGGCGACGTCGCCCAGCTTCACTTCCGGGTAGACCTCGAAGGTCGCGTCGAACGCGTAATCGCCTTCAACGGCGTCGGTCTTCGGCGCAAAGCTCGGCTGGCCGGCTACGCGCAGATTTTCAGCGCGGCTGATGTCGAAGAATTCCTTGCCGACCTTGTCGCTCAGCACTTCAGCTTCCACCTGGCCCGAATACTGTTGCGTCACCATCTTGAGCGGCACCTTGCCCGGGCGGAAACCCGGCATGCGCACGTTCTTCGCGAGTTGGCGGATACGCGAATCCACTTCCTTCTGCACGGTGTCTTTCGGCAGGGAAATCGTTACGCGGCGTTCGAGCTTGCCGAGGTTTTCAACAACGTTAGCCATGGCTTCAATCGTCCTAAAATTATTCGAGCGAATTCAGTTATCTTCTCGTGCCGCGCTTGCGCGCCTGCGCCGCGGGCTTGCAGGCCGCCGGCAGCACGGTTGGGTCCAAAGAGCCGAATATTTTAGCAAACTATTTGCGCGCCTAACCGGGATTCGATAGTTGCGCGCATTTTTCCCGGCATTCGCAGCCCTTTCCTGTCTCTTTTTGAGGTGATTTCGCGCTTCGCCGACGATGCCGCAGCGCGAGGACCGGCCCGGCGTCGCGCTACCCGTCGCAATGCACGGAGATTCCGTCTATGCCTTTCGACATATTCAGTCGGCGCGCCCATGCTGATAAGCTAGCGAACGCGCTCGGGGCTGTCCTTCTTCCGCTGCTTGCCGGTGTTTAATGCACTGCCAGGCCCGCACTGCCAGGCCCGCCCGCAACGATTCCAATCATTCAGAGACATCATGCCGAATTCGCCTGTCGTCGTCATCGCCCCCGATTCCTTCAAAGGCTCGCTCAGCGCCGAACAGGTCGCACAGGCGATCGCGTCCGGCGTGCGGCGCGCCCGTCCGGACGCCGACGTCCGTATCTGCCCGATGGCGGACGGCGGCGAGGGCACGCTCGACGCCATGCTCACGAGCGGCGGCGAGCGCCGCAAGCTGACCGTGCGCGGCGCGGCCGGCCCCGTGCGCGAAGCGTTCACGGGCGTGCTCGCAGACGGCAGCGCGATCGTGGAAACCGCGGAAATCGTCGGCATCACCGACCCCATTGGAATGAGTGTGCCTGTTGAAGCGCGCAGCACGCGCGGCATGGGCGAAGCGATCAGTGCGTTGCTCGACGCGGGCGTGCGGCGGTTTTTCGTGGCGCTCGGCGGCAGCAGCACGAATGACGGCGGTGCGGGCCTGCTCGTCGGTCTCGGCCTCAAACTTTTCGACGCGCAAGACAGGGAGCTCGATCCCTCGCCGGAACAACTCGCTCGCGTCGCACGCGTCGACGTTTCCCGACTCGACGCCCGGCTCCCGAACACACAATTCATCGGCATGTCGGATGTGGACAATCCGTTGACCGGCGAGCATGGTGCGACTGCGGTTTTCGGTCCACAAAAAGGCGTCAAGCCGGAACAGGTCGCCCCTATCGACGCCGCCCTCGCCGGCTTCGCCGATCTGCTGGAAGCGGCGCTCGGGCGCACGGCCCGCGACCTGCCCGGCGCGGGCGCAGCTGGCGGCCTCGGCTTCGCATTACACATGCTCGGCGCGCAATTCGAGCCGGGCGCGGAAACGGTCGCACGCGAGATCGGCCTCGACGCGGCACTCGAGGGCGCGAACTGGCTGATCACCGGCGAAGGACGCTCGGACGTGCAAACACTGCACGGCAAGGCGCCTTTCATTGCCTGCCGTCATGCGCAGGCGATCGGCGTGCCGGCCACGCTGCTTTCGGGCGCGGTGGACTCCGCCGCGTTGCCGCGTCTCGCCGAATATTTCTGCGGTTGCTTCTCGCCGGCTCCTGGACCGATCACGCTTGAATTGGCGATCCGCGACGCCGCGCGTCTCCTGGCGGATGAGGCCGAACAACTGACGCGTTTGAAGTACGGCGCGCGTTGACCCGGCGGCACGGTTGCGGCAACAATCACAGCGCCACAACCGCGTCACTCATCTCGGGAAGACCATGAAGGACTCCGCCAAAGCCGGCCTGGAACAGCTCCTCACGTATCGGCTGCATGTGCTCAACAAGCTCGCCGAGCGGGGTATCAGCGTGCGCTACCAGGACAAGCTCGGCGTGACCTTGCCGGAAGCCCGCGTCATCGCGTCAGTGGGATCGTTCGGACCGTTCTCGATCATGGAACTCGCGAGGCATGCCAATCTCGACAAGAGCCAGGCGAGCCGCGCCGCCGAGGCGTTGATCAAACAGGGGCTCGTCAAGCGCGAGCCTAGTGTCGAAGACGGCCGCGTGGTACTCGTCTCGCTCACACCCGAAGGGCGCGCGCTGTATCGCAAAGTGATGCCGATTGCGCGCAAATGGAACGGCGATCTGTTCAACTGTCTCGACGAGAAAGAAAAGCTCGCCCTCGGCGAAGCGCTCGACAAGGTCATTGAAACGATGGCCGCGCGTGATGTATGAGACGCGAATGAACCGCGAGTCAAAGAGGCACTGAGAAATCGCGCGGGCGCTCAGGCTCGCCGCGCGTTGGGTCAGCAGCGCGGTCAGTCGTTGTTAAATCGCAGTCAGATAACTCGCTGGCAGACAGACACAAAAACAGACACAAAAACAGATGCAACTTGCGCGTCGTCTATCGCAACGCGCGCGCAAATCAAGTGTTTCCGTCACGCCCACGCCCGGCTTCTGACCCGACCGTCCCGCTGCTAGCCGATGGCTTCATCGCGTCTTGAGGCGAGGCGCTTGCCGCCTGCGTCGCATCCAATGCACCGTCAGGCGCATTCGCGAGACCGCTCGCAACGCTCCCCGGCACGGCAGCCGCGACATCGCCCGTCGGCATCTGGTGCTGAACGCTGCGAGCCAAGCGCCAGGCAATCGCCGCCAGCGAGCCGACGGCCAGAAGCAGCGCCCCCCACAGCAGGTAGCGACGGTATGCATCGGCATTCGCTGCCGATCGGGCGTTCGCACTTTGCGCGACCGTCAGTGCTTCGCCGACCCGCGCCGTTGCCGGAACCGACGATGCGCCCATCAGCAGTTCGTCCCGGCTGACCGCCGTCGAGACCGCGGCGGCATTGCCCACGCCGAGCGTAAAAGGCGCCGACCCGCGGGCGACGAAAGTCAGCGTCGCCGGATGCCAGCCCGCCGCGATGGTCAATGTGCCGCTTCCAAGCCCGCCGTTGCGCGTGTCGACGACCACTCGCCAGTGGCGGTCCGTGTCAGGCGTCAATTGCAGCGAAGGGTTGTGCTGCTCGACTTCGCCGTTGTGCAAGCGGAACAGCGTCGCGCTCGACACCGCGCGCCAGGCCGCGCCGAGTTCGCCGCGCGAATAGACGACGGCGGGCGCCACCGTATTCGGCTGCGGCAGATTGAGCCGCAAACGGTCGACGGGATACGGTCCGCCGGTGGAGAAAAAATATTCGCCGGCCTTCAGGCCCGCTTGAGCGACGATCCCTTCACGCCACTCGCGCTGTTTGTCGGCGAGTTGCGCGCGCCCGGCGCCGGCCGCCTGCACTTCCATGTCCATCGACTCGACATACGGCGCGCCGTCGAGCCAGCGCAAGCGCAGATAACGCGCGCGGGCGCCGTTCAGTTCGATGCGGTCCTGGCTCAGCGTGCTGCCGTTGTAGCTGACCTTGAGCAGTTGCGCGTCGCCGGCCGGCTGCCAGTTGCGAAGATCGTCGCTCGACTCGGCAGACACACGTCCCTGGTAATTGTCGTCGCGCAGATGAATAAGCAACGCGCTCGCGCGGCCCTCACGCGACGCTTGGCCCGCATCGATCAGATCCATGTCGTGTTGCGCGCGGCCAGGCGGGGCGGCGGTCGCGCGCAGCGAGCCGTCGGCCGCGATCGTGACGCCAAGCGGCGCACCGGACGGGCCAGCGGACATAGGCCGAAGCGGAAACCATCTGACCGGCCGCAGTTCGGGCGGCGTGCGGGCCAACTCACGCGGCGCCTCGAGAGAATACGGCACCGGCTCGCCCGCGCCGTTGAAAACGCGCACGTCGCCGAGGTCGTTACGCTGACTGGCCGCGTAGACCGCGGCCGGCAGCGTCACGCTGTAATACGCGGCGCCGTCTTCGAGCTGAAGCGCAAAGTGTCGCGCGAAATCTTCGGCGCAAGCGGGCACCGCTGCCCACGCCGACACGATCGCGAGACACCAGCCGGTCACTTTGAGAACGTGCTTCATTATTCAGTTTCCCCGACTACGAGCTTGGGCGGCAACGGCGAGAAGTAGCCGATCAGCAACAACATCAAACCGATACCGATAAACGATACGATCCGCTCGATACCGGTCACATGCGACAGGTCGAACAGGAACAGCTTGACGACGGTCCCGCCGAGCAACGCGCCGCCGATGAACCAGACGATGCGGCTCGCCCCTCGCGTCGCCCAGACCATCGTCGCGAGCGCGCACACCGTCCAGAATACCGATACCGACGCCTGCACGAGCATCGACTGCGACATCTGCGCGAACTCGTAGGGCACGCCGGTCCAATGGTGCAGCGTACGCAACAGCATTGCGTTCAACCAGATGAAGCCGGTCGCGCCGGCCGCGACTTGCAAGGGCAGTCGATAGTCGCCGAGCCGCACACCGAGGCGATGAACCCGTACGAGCCATAGCACCGCGAGCGCGAAGATCACGGCCTGCACCAGATCGAGCGGATTGAACAACGGCAGGCGCGCCCACGCGCCGCCGTCCTGCGTGAGGTTCGCATAGAAGGTCCATAGCCACATCACGAGCACAAGCGGCGTCGACGCGATCGCGCACAGACGCACGATGCTGTCGCGCCGTGCGAGCCACAAGCCCGCAAACGCGAAGGCGCTCCAGCCGACCAGAAGCACCTGCTGCAACGTGAACGACGTCAGCACCGCATCGATATCGTACGTCGCGCGGAAATGATGATGCAGTGTACGGAGAAGCAACGCGTTGAACCACAGGAACAGCGTGGCGAGCACGGCGTAATCGAAAGCGCGCGGATGCCACTGCACGCCCAATGCGCGCAGCCGTCGCAGCCATACGGCGCAGGCGACGAACACGAGTATCTGAGCCACGTCGAGCGGATTCACGATCGGCAGCCAGAAAAGCGGCGCGGCGCTGCCGTCGCTCCTCACGCTTGCGATGCTCCACGCCCACAGCAATGCGGCGAGCGGCGCCGCGGCCCACACCTGATACGCCTGCGTGAAGCGCGCGACCGGCCAGCGCAAACGGTGCGCCGCGCCGGCCAGCAGCAGCAGCAGCGTGCCGAAGCCATACGCCCACGCGCTCCAGCTCCACGCGCCTTCGGGCACGTAAACGCGTAACGCCCAATAGCCTTCGAGCGCGGCGAGTGCGCCGGCGGTCCAGAACATCAATGTGTGCAGTGGCGCGAGAACGCGGTCGCCGACATCGCGCTGCTGACGCCACAACAGCACATATGTGCAGACGGCGACAAGCGCGCAAACCAGCCAGCCATAGCCGCTCACAGGCGTCCGGTTCAACGTGAAGAGACCCACAGTCAGCACCGCGAGGACCGGCACCAGCGCAAGCGCGGGCAATCCGGCGAGCGGCCAGCGCAGCCTGCGGCGCGCGCCGTAAGCGAGCCACGCAGTGAGCACGGCGAAGAGAGCGAAGAGCGCGGTACCGACGCGGTGGAAATCGGCGGATACATAATCGTGCACGAACGTCTGGATTTCCGTCAGGCCGCCGAAGATCCACCACGATAGTCCCCACACGCTAGCGACGATCCCAGGCTGCGGCATCCACGCGTGCCACTCACGGGCTTCACTGCGGCCATGCAAACGCCATCCCGTGAAGATGCCCGCAAGTGCGATCAGCGCGGTCGCCAGATAGGCGCCGTTCAGAACCGGCAAAACATGGATCGATGGCGCCATGCTGCCGACGACGAATGCGCCCGCAGCGGCCAGTTGCATCAGCATGCCGAAAGCGAACGCGACGAGGCGTCGTTGCCGCACGGCAAGCCATGTGACGGCGGCGCCTTCGATGGCCCATGTTGCGCTCGTGGTCGGTCCGGTGAAAGCAAGCGGCACGGCGAGCGTGGCGAAGATCACCGCGAGCGCGAACATCGCATCGAACAGCATGCCGAGGCGCCCCCTGCGCCGCGAGAGCCAGCCCGCGATCGCGAGGTAGAACACGGCGAGCGCCACGGCGCTCCACGCGAGTCCGAACTCGGTGCCTTTCATCAACGCGGCTTGCAAGCCCATTGCGACGAGCGGCGTGCCGAACACAAGCGTGCCGTCGACGTAGTGCTTGAGCGTCAACTCGCGGCGCACCGCGTAAAGCAGCGCGATGCCAACATACATCACGAAGAACAGAATCAGAAATGGCTCGGTGCTGCCGAGCAGTTCCGGACGATACGCGGTCACGCCCCACACCGCGCCGATCGAAAACGTAAAGACGAAGCCGAGAAGATTCAGCGGACGCCATGCCTTGAACCATGCGATCGCGAAGATGCCCGCGTTGAGCAACGCGTAGTAGCTGAACAGCATCACATGATTGCCCCCGCCGGTCGACAGCAACAGCGGCGCGAGAAAACCGCCGGCGCTACCCATGAACGCCAGCGACGAAGCGTTCTGCCGTACCGCGAGAAACGCGCTCAGCGCGCAGATGGCGATCATCAGCGGCAACGCTGCGGCGGCGGGCAGCAGATGGTAGAGGCGCGTCGCGGCGAACACCGTCAGGTACAGTGCGCCGACACCGCCGCCCTGCAGGACGAGCCCGTACGCGCCGCGCGTGTCGCCAATGCGCCAGCCGAGTACGAGCAAGGCCATCGCGGTGAGCGCGACCCCGGCGAGGCGGAATTCGATCGGCAGCAGACTGTTGTCGGCGGCGTATTTGAGCAGGAACGCAATGCCGAAGAACAGCACAACGATGCCGACACGCACCACCGTGTTGCCGCCGAAGAGCCAGTCGCGGCCCGCTTTGAACAGACGCTCGACGACGCCGGGGCCGCGCGGAGGCGCCGGTGGAGTCCGGGCTTCGGGATGATCGGTGGAGACCGCTTGCGCTGGCGCGGTGGTGGGCACAACGGGCGAGATCGCTGCCTGTTGATCGACTGACGCGACAGCCTTCTCGCTGGCCGATGCTTGTGCCGCCGCCATTCGTGCCGTCAGCGTCACCGGCGCCTGTGGCGGGATCGCGTAGCGATGTTCCGTGGCGCGCGGCGAAACCGCCTCGGGAGTCGCCGCCTCGCGTTGTGCTATGGGATGCGCTTGTGGTCGTGTCTGCGCTTGTGCCTGTGCCTGCGCGTCGTCCGTTGCAATGCCCTCGCCTCCACGCAACTGTCGAACTTCGCCGCGCAGCGAGACGATTTCGCGTTCCAGCCGCTCGACACGGGCAGCCAGCTCGTGAGGCGCACCCGGCGCATCCGTTGCCGCGGAAGACCGCAACGGCTCATGTGCGGCATCCGCGGGATCTTTGCTGCGCAAACGCGCCAGCGCGAAACCCGCCACCGCGCCAAGGAATGCGCCGTAGCCGACTGGAAGATGGTTCGACAACGAAGCCAGGATGCCGACGACAGCGCCCAGCACCACAAATATCACGCTCATCGCACCCCTCTTTTATTGTCTTGTGCAGCGATTTCCGTTCAATTGCAAGGCCTGGTCGCACGGATCAGTTGGCCAGTACTGGATCAGCAAACCACCGAAAATCGGCGCGCAGAATAACATGTAAATCCGGCTTTTCAACCGGCGATCCGCTCGGACTTCGTAACGAGCCGCAACGAGGTCAATTGAAACGGAAGCGTGAGAGATCTCCGGCAACACTCGCTGAATTTTCAACGAACATTATGCGACTGATACTGGTTGATTAATCCACCGACCCACGTGCCGGATTATCGGCCGACAGCAAGCATTATCGGCAGATCAGTAACGGCGCAAAAAGCGGATGCGATTCTCCGGCAGCAGCGAACCACGCCTACGCCGCTGTCTTCGCGGCTACCCGCCAACCGTGTCAAAATTCCGGATCGGCCGGCGTGCCTCATCATGCACGCGGTCGTGCAAATCCAGCCATCCAATTTATTCAGGGAAGTTTCAGTGGACATCAACAAACAGGTCGCAGCGCTCACCGCCTCGGAACTCCAGACGGCTGGGGCCAGCCAGGCGACTGCGATTGCTGTCAGTGTGCTGCTGCGTCATCTGCGCTCGCCGGAACTGGCGAAACTGTTGTCGTCGGCATTCGAGAATCATCAGGCGGTCATGCTGCAAACGCCTTGGCCCGATCCGATGCTGCAGGCATTCGAATCGACTCGCCGCTTTCTCGAAGGCGCCGTGCAGGCCGAGTTGCCCGGCACACAGGCGCCGCCCGAAACGCCGGGCGCCTAAGCGGCTCGAAAACAAAAAACCCCGTCAGTCCAACGACTTGACGGGGTGTTTCGCTAAAGATAAGTGGTGCGAGGGAGGGGACTCGAACCCCTACACCCTTGCGGGCGTCAGGACCTAAACCTGGTGCGTCTACCAATTTCGCCACCCTCGCAGCCGGACAAGCGTTGAGCGTCTTGTCCGATGTCCTGCACGCTTTGTGCCGCGTTCAGATGAACACGCCCAAAAGCGTAAGCGCGAGATTCTAACGCATTGGTTCGCACTTGTCTGCAACTGCCGCGCATCTGCGTGCGTGCCGCCGATGCTACAATTTTCGGCTTCATGTACGCATGCCGTGCGCTCTTCGCCTGCCCCTTTCCCACACACCAATTCCGTGAATTTCGACGAATATTGCCAGCAAAAAGCGGCGCCGCCTGGATCGAGCACTTACTACGCGCTTCGCCGGGCTCCCGCAGCCAGTCAGCCGCGGTTGACCGCGCTGTTTGCGCTGCGCCGCGAGTTCGAGGAAACGGTCAAAGAGGTCAGCGATCCAGCCATTAGCCGCACCAAACTCGCGTGGTGGCAAAACGAGCTTGGCGCATTGGCTTCGGGCTCGCCGTCGCATCCGGTTTCGAAGGCGCTGGCGGCCTCGTCGCCCGATGTAAAAGCCGAGTATCCCGCGTTGCAAGCATTGCTCACCGGCTTTGAAATGGACCTGGACCAGGCGCGCTACCTCGACTATCCGAACTTGCGGCGCTATGTGCAGGCAGTGGGCGGCACGTTTGCCTCGCTGGTGGCGCGCGCGGCGAACAAAGACACGTTCACAGACGGCGCCAAGGCCGGAACGCAAGCCCCGCCCTGGTCCGCGCCGCTAGGCGAAGCGCTGCTGCTTGCTCAGTTCGTGGTCGAAACGGGCAATGATGCGCGCCATGGCCGCATCTATATCCCCGTTGACGAAATGCAGCGCTTCAATGTGACAGCCGCGGACCTGATCAATCGAAAATATACGGACGCATTCACGGAGCTCATGCGTTTTCAGACGAAGCGTGCCCGCGATGCATTGCAGAGCGCGCTCGCCGCGATGCCCAGGAATGAGCGGCGCGCGCAGCGCACCTTGCTGGCGCAGGCCGCGCTGGCGTCCGCGCTACTGGATGAGATCGAGCGCGACGGCTATCACGTTCTCCATCAACGTATCGCGTTGACGCCGATCCGCAAACTGTGGATCGCCTGGCGCGCGAGGTAAGCGCGGCAGCATCGTGCAGCTCGGCATCGAGCGCCTAGGCTCAAACGCCGGGCTTCAAACCCGCAGCAACGGCAATGGTTCAAACCGCTGCCGCAAAATCGCCGACGCGTCGAGCCCCCACCATGGCGCTAGCACGGTCGCGTAAAGCTGGCGGAAATCGACGGCCATCGGCAAGTTGCCATTGCCGTCGAGCCGTCCCAGCTCGGGCGGCACACCGTGCAAGCCGCCGCGCACGCGTCCGCCCATCATGAAATGCGGCGCCACGGTGCCGTGGTCCGTGCCGTGGCTGTCGTTCTCACGCGGATGGCGCCCGAACTCCCCGTACGTCATCACGAGCGTGTCGTTCCAACGGCCGAGCTCGATCAGCGCCGATCTCATCGCCGCCAAGCCGTCCGCGAGTTGTTTCAATAGCGAGTGGTGCCGATCCGGCTGGTTGCGATGCGTGTCGAAGCCGTTCAGCGTCAAGCGGATCGCCGCGAAGCCGTCGTTTCTTTCCGCCTTTGCTTGCGGCGTAGCGCCGGCCGCTAGTATCCGCATCGCCGTTTCGATGGACGCGCCGAATGCGCCATAGGGAAACACGGTCTTGAATCGCAGCGGGCCCTCAATGGGATGCGGACGCCCAGCTTGTTGAGCCATGCCTACGTCGATGACGTCGAAAATTGGCGCGTGACTGACTAACGCCATCGCGCGATCGCCATTGGCGAGCGGTCCCATTTCAGCGCTGCCTATCACGACGCCCTCAGCGGCGAAACCGAAACCCGTACGCGCCCGCGCCTCTGTAAACGCGCGAGTGAGCCAGCCGTCGCGCAGATACTGATCGGAACGCGAGGCAGTGTCCCAAATCTCGATCGACCGAAAATGCGAGAGATTGGGCTGCGGATAGCCCACGCCCTGGACAATTGCCAGTTGCCGGCTTTGCCACAGCGGCATTAGCGGCTCCAGTGACGGATGCAGCGCAGTGCGCTCGTCAAGTTGGATCGCCTGCTCGCTCTTGATGCCAATGTTCTTGCGAAGCCGGTAGTACGCGGGATCGGCAAATGGGATGACGGTGTTCAAACCGTCGTTGCCGCCTTTCAGCTCGATCAGAATCAGCAAGTTGCCGTAATAGCGACGCAGCGCGGGGATGTGCGTTGCCGTGCGCGCTGCCGGCTGCGCTGCCAAATGCGCGCCAACGGTGCCGGGCAACCAGAGCGCCGCGCCGGCAGCGGCACTCATCGAGAGAAAGCGGCGTCGTTTCATCGTGTGCTCAGTTGGTTGCGTCTTAAATGGCTCGCTTCAGCAACCAGGCAAAACGACGCCACCAGGCGCCTACCGCTTATAAAGCTCGCGCACAGCGTCTTCGATATGCTGCCGTAACAAACGCCGTTCGTCCGGCGTCATATGTCCGTCACGGCGGCGTTGATCGAGATCGGGGGGAACTGCGGTGCGCAACATCACGTCTGATGCAGGGCGCTCACTGTTGGCACTATGGTGGTTTGCCTTCGGGTTGCCGAGCCTGGGCGCGCGCTCACTCGCAGCTCTGTCGGCGGAAGGCTGGGCGTGGGCGAGCGTGGGTCCTAGTGTGCCTGCAAACGTACCGGCAACCGCCAGTGCTATCACGCTCAGGCGCACATTCGGCCAAACCCCTCCCTTCATGTTGTTCCCTTCGTGGCGCGGCAACCGGCTACCTCAAATGCGTATGACAAACCCGGTAACGAGCCGGGCGCGTGGGTTTTAGTCGAGTGAAGTATCCACCGAAGAGCCGCATTCAGTAAAGGAGTCTAACCGCCGCCGCTTTACGTCGTGCCACAGGGCGGGTAAATTTTGTAACTGACTGTAACTCGATAAATGATGCAAACGCGCACCCCTTTCTAATCGCGCTAAGATGCCGACCATGGAAACCAAAAACCCTTCGAAAATCCTCGTCGTCGACGACGATCCGCGCCTGCGCGATCTGCTGCGGCGCTACCTCGGCGAACAAGGCTTCAATGTCTATGTCGCCGAAAATGCGCCATCCATGAACAAGCTATGGGTGCGTGAGCGGTTCGATCTGCTGGTGCTCGACCTCATGCTGCCAGGCGAAGACGGCCTGTCCATCTGCCGGCGTCTGCGGGGCAGCAACGACCGCACGCCGATCATCATGCTGACGGCCAAGGGTGAAGACGTCGACCGCATCGTCGGCCTCGAAATGGGCGCCGACGACTATCTTCCGAAGCCATTCAATCCGCGCGAGCTCGTCGCACGGATTCACGCCGTGTTGCGCCGTCAGTCGCCATCGGAGCTGCCGGGCGCACCGTCCGAAACCACCGAGGTCTTCGAGTTCGGCGAGTTCGCGCTGAATCTCGCCACCCGCACGCTCACCAAGGCCGGCCAGGAAATTCCGCTGACCACGGGCGAATTTTCGGTGCTCAAGGTGTTTGCGCGTCATCCGCGCCAGCCGTTGTCGCGTGAAAAGCTCATGGAGCTGGCTCGCGGCCGCGAGTACGAAGTGTTCGACCGCAGCCTCGACGTGCAGATCTCGCGTCTTCGCAAGCTGATCGAACCTGATCCGGGCAGCCCGCGTTTTATCCAGACCGTGTGGGGTCTGGGCTACGTGTTCATCCCCGACGGCGCAGCCTGAGTTTGCTGAGTTTGTTGACACCTCCTGCTTTTGTTTTCAGATAAGAAGGGCCCATGCGGATCGACCGGCGCCTCCTGACGCTCGCGTTCGGCGGCCTTTTCTGGCGGACCTTTCTGTTGATCGCGCTGTTGATCGCAGTCAGTCTCGCCGCGTGGTTCCAGAGCTTCCGGGTGATCGAACGCGAGCCGCGCGCGCAGCGCGTGGCGTTGCAGCTCGTCGCGATCGTGAAGCTCACTCGCACCGCACTCCTCTATTCCGATCCCGATCTGCGGCGCGCGTTGCTGCAAGATCTGGAAAGTAATGAAGGGGTGCGCGTGTATCCGCGCGAAACCACCGACAAGTACAAACTCCAGCCCGACGAATCGCTGAACCGGCTGATCGAACATGACATTCGTGGCCGTCTCGGCGACGACACCGTGATCGCGCAGAGCGTCAACGACATCCCCGGCGTCTGGATCAGCTTCAAGATCGACGACGACGACTACTGGGTCGCGCTCGACCGTGATCAGCTCGACAACGCGACCGGCTTGCAATGGGCCGGCTGGGGTGTGTTCGCGCTTGCGCTGTCGCTGTTCGGCGCCGCGTTCATCACGAGTCTCGTGAACCGGCCGTTCGCCCGTCTCGCGATGGCCGCACGCAAGGTCGGCTCCGGGCAATCGCCCGAACCTCTGCCCGAGCGCGGCATGGGCGTGGCCGCCGAAACCAATCGCAGTTTTAACCAGATGGTGCAGGACCTCGAACAGCTCGAGGCCGACCGCGCGCTGATGCTCGCCGGCATTTCCCACGACCTGCGCACGCCCCTCGCGCGGCTACGGCTCGAAACCGAAATGAGCCCGTCCGACCAAAGCACCAAGGACGCGATGGTCGACGACATCGAGCAGATGGACATGATCATCGGCCGGTTCCTCGATTACGCGCGCCCGGTGCAACGCGTACCGGAACCTGTCGACCTCTCGGTGATCGCAGGAGAACTCGCGGCGCGGATGCAAAGCGAGGACAGCATGCGGCTGATTACGCGGCTCGCGCCGTCGGCGGTGATCGAGGCCGACGAAACCGATATGCGCCGCGTGGTCGGCAATCTGCTCGAGAACGCGCGCAAGTACGGTTTGAGCGACGGCGACGGCATTCCGCATGTGATTCTGGAGACGCGCGTGTCGCATTCGCGGGTCGAACTGTCGGTCGTCGACGAAGGCCCCGGCATTCCGGAAGACCAACTGTCGCTTGTCACACGGCCGTTCTATCGTGTGAATTCCGCGCGTACCCAGGCGAACGGCACGGGCCTCGGCATGGCGATCGTTCAACGTCTCGTCGGCCGCTACCGGGGCGCACTGCGGCTACGCAATCGGACGCCCGGCCCCGGTCTGGAAGTCACCATCGAGTTTCCGCTGGCCAGGGGCATCTAAGCGACAAGCAGTCTGCACGCACTCCAGGTGCCAGCCCCGTTGAATAATAACTATCCGGTTCGTTAGGAAAAAACTATTGAACCGATAGTTCAATAGAGCTATAGTTAAAAGCCCGTAACGTGCTCGTGATCACGAGCTGGTAGCCTCAACATGCTGTTTTTTCCAACACACGAAGGAGCACTCGCATGAAAACCGTTGGCGACAAACTCGAAGCGTTCACCGTCACCGCTGCCAAGCCTGGCTTCAACAATCATGAGGAAAACGGCGCCTCGGCGTTCGAAGAGATCACGGAGCAGTCGTTCCCCGGCAAGTGGAAAATCATCTACTTCTATCCGAAAGACTTTACGTTCGTGTGCCCGACCGAGATCGTCGAGTTCGGCAAGCTCGTGAAAGACTTCGAAGAGCGCGACGCGGTACTGCTAGGCGGCAGCGTCGACAACGAATTCGTTAAACTCGCCTGGCGCCGCGAGCACAAGGACCTGAGCAAGCTGAACCACTATTCATTCGGCGACGTTAAGGGCGAGTTGATCGACCAGCTCGGCGTGCGCGACAAGGAAGCAGGCGTGGCCCTGCGCGCCACGTTTATCGTCGATCCGGACAATACGATCCAGCACGTTTCGGTGAATAACCTGAACGTCGGCCGCAATCCTGAGGAAGTGCTGCGTATTCTCGACGGCCTGCAAACGGACGAACTCTGTCCGTGCAACCGCGCAGTCGGCGGCGCAACGCTGTAAGCCGTGCCGGCCCAAGCCCGCCACGCTTGAAAAAGCAGCGGGCTTTTTTATCGACAACCCGATAGGAGATAACAATGGAATTCTTGACTTCCATTAAGGCGCTCGTGCCCGACTACGCGAAAGACATCCGCCTGAATCTCGACGGCACGATCGCGCGCTCGTCGCTAGAAGGCAATGATGCGGTCGGCGTGGCGCTGGCAGCGGCCTTCGCCGCCAAAAGCACCGTGATCGTCAACGCGATTCGCAATGCAGGCGTGCTCTCTCCCGAGGAGACGAACGGCGCGCTTACCGCCGCCGCGTTGATGGGCATGAACAACGTCTGGTATCCGTACATCGAGATGGCAGACAACGCGGATCTAAAATCGCAACCGGCACAGTTACGGATGAACGCCTACGCGTCGCACGGCGGCGTGGATAAACGGCGCTTCGAGATGTATGCGCTGGCTGCCTCGATCATCGGCAAGTGTCACTTCTGCGTGAAGTCGCACTTCGATACATTGATTGCCGAAGGTATGAGCTCGACCCAGTTGCGCGACGTGGGCCGCATTGCGGCGGTGATCAACGCGGCCGCGCAGTGCATCGCAGCCGAATAGTTATTGATTCAATTTGCGCGAGGGTTGCGCGCGATCGGGCGCGGCGAGACGTCTCGCCGCCGCACGCCCGCTGTTTCCCCTTGCAGGCAAATGTGCATCAATCCTTGATCAGCAACACGACGGCCTGCGCTTCGATGCCCTCGCCTCTACCGAGATAACCGAGTTTCTCATTGGTCTTGGCTTTGACATTGACTTTTTCCGTCGGCAGGCCGAGATCGGCGGCGATGTTCGCGCGCATGCCTTCGATATGCGGCGCCAGCTTAGGCGCCTGAGCCACCACGCTACTGTCCACGTTAGCGATCGAAAAACCCGCCGCCTTCACGCGGCTCACGCACTCGCGCAGCAGCACACGGCTGTCGGCGCCGGCGAACTTCGCATCCGTATCGGAGAAATGGCGGCCGATATCGCCCATCGCGGCCGCGCCGAACAGCGCGTCGGTGATCGCGTGCAGCAGCACGTCGGCATCCGAATGGCCGAGCAGCCCACGCTCGTACGGAATCGTCACGCCGCCGATGATCAACGGACGTCCCGGCACCAGCGCATGCACGTCATACCCTTGCCCAATTCTGAAATCCATCTGCGTCAAGTCCTCAAGTCCGATAACTAAAGATGAAACTGCCTGTCACGATGCCGAAGCACGCGACAGAATCGCCTCGGCGAGGTCGAAGTCTTCCGGATACGTCACCTTGAAATTTCGCAAGCTGCCTTGCACCAGTTTCGGCGCATGCCCGGCCCATTCGATCGCGCTGGCTTCGTCGGTCAGATCGTGACCGTCGGCCTGCGCGTGCAAGATGGCTTCGCGCAACATGCCGATGCGGAACATCTGCGGGGTCTGCGCCTGCCACAGGCCGTCGCGCGATTCCGTGGAGGCAATGCGTCCATCCGCCGATGCCGCGTCGATGCGCTTTAGCGTGTCCGCGACCGGCAACGCCATGATGCCGCCCACGGCGTCGTCCCTGAGCGCGAGCGTCAGCGTGCGAATCAAGCCAGGTGTAATGCCCGGCCGGGCCGCGTCGTGCACGAGCACCCAGTCGTCGTCGCGCGCGTTGAATTCGGTGAGCGCATGCAAGCCGTTCAACACCGACGCCTGGCGCGACGGCCCGCCGCAGCGGCGCACGGCAAACCGCAAGCCGCCGAAGCGGCGCGCGTCGAAGTGCTGGTCGTCCGGCGCGATCACGACGAGCGTTTGCGCAAACTCGCTGCAGGCGTCGAACGCAGCGAGCGAATAATGCAACATGTCGCGGCCGGCGACAGTGCGATATTGTTTGGGCATCGCGGCGCCGGAACGGCTGCCGGTGCCTGCGCACGGAATCAGGGCAAATAGACGGGAAGTCACGAGTGCGGATGCCGCGAAGTCAAAGTAAAGGACGGATTTTATAATAGGTCCTTCGCATCTACGCCCGGACGCGCGTAAACTTGGCGTCCGTGTGAGCCCGAGGCCGCCTTTTCTCTTCTATGCCAGACATCGCCGCATCATCGCAGTACTCCCCGCCCGTCGCGCTCGTCAAGCCCGGCCAGCGTTTCGCCTTCGACGGCACGCACGGCTCGTCCGACGCGCTGCTGATTGCCCGCTACCATCTCGCCTATCGGGAGAAGGTGCCGCTTCTGGCGGTCGTGTGCGAGAGCGCCGTCGATGCACAGCGTCTGTCGCAGGAAATCGGCTTTTTCGCGCCGGAGGCGCGCGTGCGGCTGTTGCCCGACTGGGAAACGCTGCCTTACGACACCTTTTCGCCGCACCAGGATCTCGTCTCTGAGCGTCTTGCGACGCTGCACGATCTCGGCGAAGGCCGCTGCGACATCCTGCTGGTGCCTGCCACGACCGCGTTGTATCGGATGCCGCCCGCGTCGTTTCTCGCGGCCTACACGTTTTCGTTTTCCCAAGGCGAACGGCTCGACGAAGCAAAGCTCAAGGCGCAGTTGACGCTCGCCGGTTACGAACACGTGAGCCAGGTGGTGCGTCCGGGCGAATACTGCGTGCGCGGTTCGCTGCTCGACCTTTATCCGATGGGCTCGCCCTTGCCCTACCGGATCGATCTGTTCGACGACCAGGTCGACTCCATCCGCGCGTTCGATCCCGACACCCAGCGCAGCCTGTATCCGGTGAAAGACGTGCGTCTGTTGCCAGGCCGCGAGTTTCCCTTCGACGAAGCCGCGCGCACCGCTTTTCGCAGCCGCTGGCGCGAGACGTTCGAAGGCGATCCGAGCCGCGCTTCGATCTATAAGGACATCGGCAACGGCGTGCCGTCCGCGGGCATCGAATATTATCTGCCGCTCTTCTTCGAGGAAACGGCGACGCTGTTCCACTATCTGCCGGAAGGCGCGCAACTCGCGTTCATCGGCGATCTGGACGCGGCGATCCGGCGCTTCAGTAATGACACGAAGCAGCGCTACAACTTCCTGTCGCACGATCGCGACCGGCCCATCCTCGAGCCGCAGCGCCTGTTCCTGTCGGACGAAGATTTCTTCACGCTCGCCAAGCCGTTCGCACGGCTCCTGCTGCCGGCCAACGCGGGCGGCGGCTGGTCCACACCGCTGCCGAACCTCGCGATCGACCGTCACGCGGACGATCCCGTGTCGGGCTTGCGCGCGTATCTCGACGCCACGCCGAATCGCGTGCTGTTCCTCGCCGAATCGGCGGGCCGGCGTGAAACGCTGTTGCAGTTGCTCGCGGACAACCACCTGAGGCCGGCGTCGAGCGACAGCTTCCAGGATTGGCTCACAGGCGACGCGGTCTTTTCGCTCGGCGTCGCGCCGCTCGCGAACGGCTTTGCCGTGCCCGTCGACGGCATTGCGATCATCACCGAGACCGAGCTTTACGGGCCGCTCGCGCGACGCGCCGGGCGACGCCGCCAGGAACAGGCGAGCAACGTCGATTCGATGGTGCGCGACCTGTCCGAGCTTAAAGTCGGCGATCCGGTTGTGCATTCGCAGCACGGCATCGGCCGCTATATGGGTCTGGTCACGATGGACCTCGGTGAAGGCGAGACCGAATTCCTGCACCTCGAATACGCCGGCGACAGCAAGCTCTACGTGCCAGTCGCCCAATTGCACGTGATCTCGCGCTACAGCGGCGCCGACCCCGAAAGCGCGCCGTTGCACTCGCTCGGGTCGGGTCAATGGGAAAAGGCCAAACGCAAGGCCGCGCAGCAGATTCGCGACACCGCTGCCGAACTGCTGAACCTTTACGCACGCCGCGCCGCGCGTTCGGGCCACGCGTTCCCGCTCGAACCGAAAGACTATGTGAAGTTCGCCGAGAGCTTCGGCTTCGAGGAAACGCCCGACCAGGCCGCGGCAATCGCGGCTGTGATCGGCGACATGACGAGCGGCAAGCCGATGGACCGCCTCGTGTGCGGCGACGTGGGTTTCGGCAAGACCGAAGTCGCACTGCGCGCCGCGTTTATCGCGGTGATGGGCGGCAAGCAGGTCGCGCTGCTCTCGCCCACCACGCTGCTTGCCGAACAGCACACGCAAACCTTCACCGACCGCTTCTCCGACTGGCCCGTGCGAATCGCCGAGCTGTCGCGCTTCAAGTCGACGAAGGAAGTCAACGCGTCGATCCAGCAGATCAACGAAGGCAGCGTCGATATCGTGATCGGCACGCACAAGCTGCTGTCGTCGGATGTGCAGTTCAAGCGGCTCGGGCTCGTGATCATCGACGAGGAACATCGCTTCGGCGTGCGTCAGAAAGAGGCGTTGAAGGCGTTGCGCGCGGAAGTGGATGTGCTCACGCTCACCGCCACGCCTATCCCGCGTACGCTCGGCATGGCGCTCGAAGGGCTGCGCGATTTCTCCGTGATCGCGACCGCACCGCAAAAGCGCCTTGCAATCAAGACCTTCGTGCGTCGCGAGGAAGAAAGCGTGATTCGCGAAGCGATGTTGCGCGAATTGAAGCGCGGCGGCCAGGTCTACTTTTTGCACAACGAAGTCGAGACGATCGAGAACCGCCGGCAGATGCTCGAAGCGCTCGTGCCCGAAGCACGCATCGCGGTCGCGCATGGGCAGATGCATGAACGCGAGCTCGAACGCGTGATGCGTGACTTCGTCGCGCAACGTGCAAACGTCCTGCTTTGCACGACGATTATCGAAACCGGCATCGACGTGCCGAGCGCCAACACGATTCTGATTCATCGCTCGGACAAGTTCGGCCTCGCGCAATTACATCAATTGCGTGGACGCGTGGGACGCTCGCATCACCAGGCGTATGCCTATCTGCTCGTGCATGATCCGCAAGGGCTGACCAAGCAGGCACAACGCCGTCTCGAAGCGATCCAGCAGATGGAAGAGCTCGGCTCGGGCTTCTATCTGGCGATGCACGACCTCGAGATTCGCGGCACGGGTGAAGTGCTCGGCGACAAGCAGTCGGGCGAAATTCACGAAATCGGTTTCCAGCTTTACACCGACATGCTCAACGACGCGGTGAAGGCGCTCAAGGAAGGCAAGGAGCCCGACCTGACCGCGCCGCTTGCCGCGACCACCGAGATCAATCTGCACGCGCCGGCAATCCTTCCCGCCGACTATTGCGGCGACGTGCAGGAACGTCTGTCGCTGTACAAACGGCTCGCGAATTGCGAGCACAACGATTCGATCGACGGCATACAGGAAGAGTTGATCGACCGCTTCGGCAAGCTGCCGCCGCAAGCGCATGCGCTCGTTGAGACGCATCGCCTGCGGCTTGCGGCGAAGCCATTGGGCATTTCGAAGATCGACGCCGGCGAAGCCGTGATCGGCTTGCAGTTCATCCCCAATCCGCCGATCGACGCAATGCGTATCATCGAGATGGTGCAGAAGCACAAGCACATCAAGCTCGCGGGCCAGGACAAGCTGCGTATCGAAACGCGCAGTCCCGACCTCGCGGTGCGTGTCGCGACGGTCAAGGAGACCTTGCGGGCGTTGGGGTCGCCGAGCCGCGGCACGGCGGCAGCAGCTGCCGCGCGATGAGGTTTCGCGTCGCACGTTGCTGACGGCACGCAGCGCGGCTGCGCGAAAGACGCCATACGTCTAGCGTTTTTCCGCAATGCTGCGCTGCGCAAAACGTGCACTGCGGCATACGGGCCGGCATTTTTTGGGTATGATCGAAAGACTCAAATGCCGGAGTCTTGTCATGTCTCACGTCGCTGATTCAGCGCAGTCCTCGCAAACATCCGCCGCTGCTTCGCCGGCCTCGCTCCCTTGGGTCACCCGCCTCGTGTCGATGGATACGGTCAGCCGCAATCCCAATCTGGGTCTGATCGAAACCGTGCGCGACGAGCTGCGCGGCCTCGGCATTCAAGCCACGCTCACGCACGATGAAAGCGGCAAATGGGCCAACCTGTTCGCGACCATCCCGGCGCACGACGGCGAAACGAACGGTGGCGTCGTGCTGTCGGGTCATACCGACGTGGTGCCCGTGGACGGTCAGCAATGGGACAGCGATCCGTTCAAGCCGGAAATTCGCGGCGACAAACTGTATGGCCGCGGCACTTGCGACATGAAAGGTTTCATCGGCGCGGCGCTTACCCTTGTGCCCGACATGCAGCGCACGAAGTTGGCCAAGCCGATTCACTTCGCGCTCTCATTCGACGAGGAAGTGGGCTGCGCGGGCGCACCGCTGCTAATCGCCGATCTGATGAAACGCGGCGTGAAGCCGGACGGCTGCATCGTAGGCGAGCCGACCAGCATGCGGCCCATCGTGGCGCATAAAGGCATCAACGCTTACCAGTGCTGCGTGCGCGGCCAGGCGGCGCATTCGTCGCTCACGCCACAGGGCTTGAACGCGATCGAATACGCAGCGCGCCTCATTTGCTATATCCGCGACATGGCCGATCAGTTCCGCGAGCAAGGCCCGTTCGACGAACTGTACGACGTGCCCTTCACCACCGCGCAAACGAGCACGATCGTCGGCGGCAATGCGATCAATACGGTGCCGGCCGAGTGCAAATTCCAGTTCGAATTCCGCAATCTGCCTACGCTCGATCCCGAGCCCATCTTCGCGCGCATCGACCAGTACGCGCGCGAAACGTTGCTGCCAAAAATGTTGCGCGAGCATCCGTCCGCGGCAATCGAGATCACGAAGATCGCTGCGGCGCCCGGACTCGATTCGTCTGAGCAGGCAGCCATCACGCAACTCGTGCGGGCGCTCACCGCCGACCAGGACAAGCGCAAGGTCGCCTACGGCACGGAGGCCGGGCTGTTTTCGCTGGCAGGCATTCCGAGCATCGTGTGCGGCCCCGGCGACATCCAGCAGGCGCACAAGGCAAACGAATTCGTCGCTTTGGATCAACTCGCGGAGTGCGAGCGCTTCCTGCACAAGTTCATTCACAGCATGTCGGTGGATGCGCACGCGCACTGAAACCGACCTATAAGCAAAGCGTCCACTCTCCTATCGACAAACTCGCGCCCACGCCCATGTCAACTGCCACGCCGCAGCATACCGACCATACGATCGACGGCGAGCCGATCCCCACGCTCGACGATATCGCCGCGCAGCACTTTGCGTTGACGCCGTGGGTGGCCCGAACGCCGGTGTTCGACAGGCTCGACTTCGCGTCGCTCGAAGGCACGGTGGTCAACTTCAAATTCGAGCTGCTGCAAGCGGGCGGCAGTTTCAAGGCGCGCGGCGCGTTCACGAATCTGCTCGCGCTCGACGAAGCGCAACGCAGCGCCGGCGTGACGTGCGTGTCGGGCGGCAATCATGCGGTGGCGGTTGCGTATGCGGCGATGCGGCTCGGCATCAGCGCGAAGGTCGTGCTGTTTCGCGCTGCCAATCCGGCGCGTGTCGCGCTATGCCGCCAATATCGGGCGGAGATCGTGTTCGCCGAAAACATCGCCGAAGCGTTCGAGCTCGTACGTCGCATCGAGGCCGAAGAAGGCCGCTATTTCGTGCATCCGTTCAACGGTTATCGCACGGTGCTCGGCTCGGCCACGCTCGGCTATGAATGGACGACGCAAACGCCCGACCTGGAAGCCGTGATCGTGCCGATTGGCGGCGGCGGTCTCGCGGCCGGTGTCGCCACGGCCATGCGGCTCGCGAATCCTGGTGTGCACGTGTTCGGTGTCGAGCCCGAAGGCGCCGATGCAATGGGCAGGAGTTTCGCGGCGAACCACACCGTGAAGATGGGCCACATGCACGGTATCGCCGATTCACTGATGGCGCCGCACACCGAGGAATACAGTTATGAGTTGTGCCGCCGTCATATCGACGAACTCGTCACCGTATCGGACGATCAACTGCGCGCGGCCATGCTGATCCTGTTCGGACAACTGAAGCTGGCCGTGGAGCCCGCTTGTGCGGCTGCCACCGCGGCGCTGCTCGGACCGCTGCGCGAGAAGCTGCAAGGCAAACGGGTGGGCGTACTGCTATGCGGCACCAATACCGATCCGGTCACTTTTGCTGCGCATATCGAACGGGCGCGCCATGGCGTGTCACAGCTTCCTGAATAAAAAACAATCCTCGCGTCTCCCAGTTTTCCGGTCAAAGGACTAGTCTATCGGTTTGAGGTTGGTATGATCTCGTCATCGATATCCGGGAGGAAACTCTATGAGCATGGTCAAGGAATTCAAGGAATTCGCCCTTAAAGGCAACGTGATGGATCTCGCGGTCGGTGTGATTATCGGCGGCGCGTTCTCCACCATCGTCAATTCAGTTGTGAAAGACCTGATCATGCCGGTTGTCGGCGTTGCCGCCGGCGGCCTAGATTTCTCGAACAAGTTCATTCGCCTCGGCGCGATTCCGGCGAGCTTCAAAGGCAACCCCGAATCGTATAAAGACTTGCAAACGGCGGGCGTTGCGATGATCGGCTACGGCTCGTTCATCACCGTGCTCATCAACTTCCTGATTCTCGCGTTCATCATTTTTCTGATGGTCAAGTTCATCAATAATCTGCGCAAACCGGCCGACGCGGCGCCGTCGGAACCGCCGCCACCGCCGGAAGACGTGCTGCTGTTGCGTGAAATCCGCGACTCGTTGAAGAACTCGCCACGCTAAGCTTGCGTGCTTGATCGAAGCAAAAAGGGCTGTTGCGAATACACTCGCAACAGCCCTTTTGCTTCGTGCGCACAGGCGCTCGCGGCATTCAATCGGCGTTTCGCGTTACACGTTCTTTTGCGCCTTCATATTGATGGCCTTCTCGATCATCGTCTCCAGCTGAGCGAAGTTCACCGGCTTCGTCAAATGCGAAGTGAAGCCGGCGGCGAGGCAACGGCGCACGTCTTCGTCGGTGCCGAAACCGGTCAACGCAACCGCCGGCGCATTCGAATGTTCCCGATATGCCTTGATGAAGTCGAGGCCCGTGCCGTCGGGCAAGCCCACGTCGCTAATGACCAGATCGAAGGTCTGCAACTGCGTGGCGGCGAGTGCGTCGTCCACGCGACTCACGGTCGTGACATCGTGGCCGAGCGTGCGAATCAGTTGCGCCATGACTTCGGCCGTATCGACGTGATCCTCGATCAGCAAAATGTTAAGCACACCGGCCGAATGCACGTGATCGGGCATCACGACGAGCGACGTTTGCGCCGGTTCCGCCGCGGTCGGCAGCGTGATGGTGAAAGTGGCCCCGCAATGCGGCCCGGGGCTTTGTGCAGTGACCGTGCCGCCATGCACGTCTGTGAGCGCCTTCGTGATCGCGAGCCCCAAGCCCAGTCCGCCGAACTGCCGCGTCATGTTCTGATCGCCCTGCTCGAAAGCATTGAACAGTTTGCCGATCTGTTCCGGCTCGATACCGATGCCCGTATCTTCCACGGATATCTGCACGTGCATGCGTTCATCGCGCGTGCGCACATAGATATGTCCGCCGTCCGGCGTGAACTTCGCGGCGTTGCGAATCAGATTCCACAGCATCTGTTGAAGGCGCGCGCGATCGGCGAGCACG
This sequence comes from Paraburkholderia rhynchosiae, assembly GCF_002879865.1. GTDB lineage: Bacteria > Pseudomonadota > Gammaproteobacteria > Burkholderiales > Burkholderiaceae > Paraburkholderia > Paraburkholderia rhynchosiae. The sequence goes on along the minus strand of NZ_PNXY01000021.1, from coordinate 35,676 downwards.
TAATGGTTCTTGGCATCCTTGTGCACATGCACGTCCTGCTGCTTGACCTGAATCTCGCTGCGGAACAGGTCGAGCACACTGTCCATCACGTCATGCACGTCGACCGTTTCCAGCGACAAACGCAGTTTGCCGTTCGCCACGCGCGTGAGGTCTAGCAGATCGTCGATCAGCCGGGCTTCCAGTTCGACGTTGCGGCGGATCATGCGCACGCTTGCCCGCGCCTGATCCGGCAGATCGGGAATCATCTCGAGGACGCTCGCGCCCGCCAGCACTGGCGTGAGCGGCGTGCGCAATTCGTGCGAGAGCATCGCGAGAAAGCGGTCTTTCGCGCGGTTTGCCTCTTCGGCGATCTGGCGTGCGGCCTGTTCAGAAGCAAGAAGCCGCTCGCGCTCCTCCATTGCTTCGCGCTCGGAATGGACGTCTGTGCAACTGCCGAACCATTTGCTGATCTTGCCGTCGGTGTCGCGCGTGGCGACCATGCGCGTGTTGAACCAGCGGTATTCGCCGTCGTGGCGACGAATCCGCAACTCGTGCCGATAGGTGCCCGCGTTGCTCGCCACCGCCTTGAGCCAGCTACGGCGGACTTCCTCGCGATCGTCGGGATGCACCGCATCGAGCCACGCAAGACCATGCGAGCTGTTTTCGGCAAGGCCGGTGTAGTCGTACCACTGCTTCGACAGGAAATCGCAGTCTCCCGCGCGATTGCAGGTGAGCACGAGGTGCGGCAGTGCCTCGGAGAGATTGCGGTAATGCTGCTCGCGATCGCGCAGCAGCAAGGCTTCATCCGACGCGCGCTGCAAGCGCACTTGCGATAGAACCCGTTCCACCGCTTCGGGCAGGTAATCGAGGTAATCGCCGGACTTCGGCACCACATCGGACACGCCTGCGCGCAGCGCTTCGATCACGCGCGATTCATCGGTAAAGCCGGTCACGAGGATGGCGGGAATCCGCACGCCTTCCGCGCGCAGACGGCGAAAGAAGTCGAGTCCGGTTTCCGGTCCGCTCAACTGATAGTCGAGCACCAGCAGATCAAGGCCAGCGCCGGCGAGCCGCTCGCGGGCCGCCTCCACAGTGGCGCACACCGCGACCCGGCAGCCGGCGCGCTCAAGCGACTTGCGCGCGAGCCGCAAGATGCCCTCGTCGTCATCGACGACGAGAATGCATGCGGCAGGCTGCGGGGGCGGGGATACTTCTTCGGTCATGCGCAATCTTCGTGGAGTAGGTCTGTGGAGTCCGTGCGTTGTCCGGTCACTTGTCACTTGTCACTCGCCACTTGTGACGGTGGTCATGACGGGGCGACGCGATGCCCGGACGGCAGCTTCACCACCTGCAGGAAAAACCCGAGACGTCGCACTGCTTCGATAAATGCATCGTATTCGACCGGCTTCGTAATATAGACGTTGCAGCCGAGTTCATAGCATCGCTCGATTTCGCGGGGATCGTCTGTGGTGGTCAGCACGATCACGGGCATGGGGGCGGTCTGCGGCGATTCCTTCAGGCGCCGCAATACCTCGAAGCCGTCCACGCGCGGCATCTTCAGATCCAGCAGCACGACGAAGTTCTTCAGATCTTCGGGGTCGGGATGCGCGCGAGTTGCGCGAGCATCGCCTGCGTCAGCCGGGTCGGCACCGAAAAAATAATCGAGCGCTTGCTGACCATCGCGAAAGCGCACGAAACCGTTCGAAACACCGGCACGGCGCAGATTGCGTTCGACGAGCGTGGCATGGCCGTCGTCGTCTTCGATCAGAACAATGCTGACCGTTTCCCCGTGACTCATATCCCCTCCCTCCCGCTTTATCGGTTCGTGCCTGGGTAGGCTCTGATTCGGCTCTGGTTCATGCCTCGTTCGTGTCGATGCGGCGCTGCCGGCCCGTCGAGCCGGTCTTTGCGTTGCCCAACTGGTCATCCGGTGCAGTTCTTTACTGCGGCCATCCACATTAAAGCCGCATGGGCTGTTCGGGCAATACGACGAAAAAAGTCGACCCCGCGCCCTCCGCCGATTCGACCCATACGCGCCCGCCATGCCGTTCCACGGCACGCCGCACTACCGCGAGGCCCACCCCGTCGCCGTTCGCCACCTCGCCATGCAGACGCTGAAACGCGCGGAACACTTTCGACATATAGGCAGCCGGAATCCCCAAGCCGTTATCGCGCACGTAGTAAGTGCGCATGCGCACCGCGCGCGGCCCGTTCTCGTCGACGGGTCCGGGCTCGAGCGCGCCGATCTCGACGCGTCCAGTGCGCGCCGGGTCGAGGTAATTCAACGCATTGCCGATCAGGTTACTGAATATCTGTTCAATCGCGCCCGGATCGCCCCACGCGGGCGGCAGGTCGCGCACGGTGACGACTGCCTCGTGCTGCCCGATGGCGCCCTGCAGCGTATCGACCACGCGCGCCACCACGCGCCCCACGCTCACGCGTTGCCACTGATATTCGAGCCGGCCGGCACGCGAAATCCGCAACAGCGCTTCGATGATCGCCGCCGCCCGCGTGACCGCACTGCGCAAGTAGTGCAAGGATTCGCGCACATCACCGTCGAGAATATGCGTCATACGTTTATGTTCATCATCCGGCAGGCGGGCTTCAACGACGATGCTGTCCAGCTCGTCGCACGAGACCTGCAATTCCTTCGAGAATCCTTGCAGATTCACGAGCGGCGAGCGCAAGTCGTGCGATACGCTGTAGATAAACATTTCATTGTCTTGTGTCTCCTGGCGCAGTTCCTCATTGACGCCGGCCAGTTCCTGCGCGCGCGCTTCGAGGCGCGCCTTGAGCGACGCCTGTTCGGCTTCCGCCTCACGCAGACGCGCGCCGGTCTCATGGAGCACGGCGTCTAGTGCCGCGATTTCGTCGTTACCGGACAGGCGCGCGGCAAGCGGCCGGCCGTTGCCCAGACGCTCGGCGTTATCGGTCAACACCTCCAGCCGCCGGCCGATGTTGCGCGCAAATACCACCGCCGTGGCCGCCCAGATCAACATCGATCCGAGCACCGCCGCGATCAACGCATATTGTTGACGCGCACGACGCCGCGCGAGCGCCGCCGAGCGCTGTGAATCCAGACGCGACGCCTCTTCGCCGAATGCCGCGAGTTCGTCGCGAAACACGGCGATGGGCTGCGGCAGCGCGCTGCTCTCTAGCGCGGCGAACGACTTCGCGCTGCGCCCTTCATGCAGCGTCTGCGAAACGGCTACGGTCTGCGCGCGATAGGCGTCGATCGCGCGCCTCATGTTATGCACCCGCCCGACTTGCTGCGGCGTATCCGCCACCAGCGTATCGAGCTTCGACAGACGGTCGCTTACGTCGATCCACACCGTATGCCGGTCGATCAACGACGGATCGCCGATCACCATGCCGGTGCGAACGCGCGCGGCCTGGCGCAATAGCGGATCGATAATCGCCGATGACTGATAAAGGATCTGCTTGCTATTGGTGACCCACTGCGCGGCCTGCGCCGTTTGCTCCTGGGTATCGAAGACGACGCCGAGAAGCGCCAGCTCGACCAGGCTGGGCACTGCGATCAGCAGCAGACCCTTGGTGAATAATTTCATGTTCGCCCGAAGGGTCGTTCACGCCGCGGCGGCTTGCGGGAACCCGCCAGCCGGACGGGCCATTATCGACGTGAATCGGCAATATTTCAACGTGAGTCCAGGATGCGCCGGCTCACATAAAAATGACTTTTTTATTGGTGCAAGATGTTTTTTCCGCGCGTCGTGCGTCTATGATGGAGTCAGATGTGGTGGAATGCGAAGGCGCGCGGCGAGGCGGTTCGGCATGATTCGTGCGGGAGGCGGTGAGGCGGCGGAGTCGTCGAATCATCGTGAATCCGGCCTTGTCGTATGCTATAAAAGATCGACGTGCGGCGCGCGAAGCCGGGAGTTGTCGCATGAGGACGCTGCGTTTCTTGCAATTCTTTTTCAGGCGAATTTTTATGTCCTTCCCGAAAAAGCGTAGACGCGCGAAGGTGGACGGCGATGAGTCGTTCCTCGCGGTACTGCGGCATTTCAAGCCCTTCGGTCAGCTCGACACCAAAATTGCGCGCGCTCGGGCGCAAGACGAGCCGGTCCTTTATGCACATGTGCTGCCTGGCCTCGACGTACTTCTATGCAGCGTGCGCGGCGCGCAACCGCCCTATCCGGCAGCGGTGGAATTGCGGCGGCGCTGTATCGAATCCATCACGAATGCACTGGAACAACCGCTCGACGGTCTTGAGAACGGCGGTTACTGGTATGAAGCCGATGGCTTCGGATTCCTGGTATTTGCAAGCCGCGCTCGCGGCAAGATCCTGACAGAGTTCGGCGCGACACGCGTCGGTGCGCGTCGCGGAGTCCGGCGGCAAGACGCGGCGGGCGACGCTACGCCGCGTTCGTTACGATAAGCTTTTATGGTTGCGACGCGGCCGCTATGTCGAGGGCACGCTGATCAGCCACAGAAAGATAAAAGAAAGGCTGCCGCCGAGCGTCCAGCTCCACCAGTCCGCGGTAAGAACGCAAGTCATCAGCTCCCCTTGTACTCAGCGGCACTCGCCGGCGCGACGACCGCGGGCTTGCGCCCGGTCGCAGCCGGCGCCGAAGCCGCCGAAGCCGCGCCCGCCGATCGCTTGTTGACCGGCGCACCTTCGAGTGAAATCGCGGGCTTCGGCTGCTGCTTGCTGCCGGGCGGCGGAGCCGCCGGCGCCTGACGAACCTGCGACAGCAGTTGAGCGCACGGCAACGGCTTGTTGTTGCTTGGCGCGAGCAACGGCAGCAACGCCGCAAACGGATTGATGAGACCGAGCCCGATTGCCGCGCCGCCGCGCAACGCCAGCGCGCCCGCGTTCACGCCGACATGCGGATTCTTGAAGGTGCCCTTCGCATACAGCGGCGAGCGCAGCGAAAAGACGCGAAAACCCTTGGTATGCGGATGCACGCCGAGATCCATCGTTTCGTCCCGCATATTCAGATTGCCGTCGATGTCGATCACGGCGTCGTCGGTATCGAGCGCGAACACACGCGACTCCAGCACGCCGTTGGTCGCGACGAAATCGGCGGCCGCACAGTTGATCTTCACGTCGCGATTGCCGAACAGCTTTTCGTACACCACGTTCGCGACATTCAAGCCGGCGGCTTCCATCAGCAAGCGGCTCACCGTGCCTTCGGTGACAAGCGCCTTCACCTCGCCATTCGACGTCGCCGCGAGCGCCGCGGGCGAATTGCCCGTCGCGGTGAGCGCGGCATCGCCATTGATTTCGCCGAGCGCGTTTTGCATCGTCTTGAAGTTCGGGAACAACTGCTTGAGCCTCACATGCCGCGCGGAAGTCGCAAAGCGTCCCTTGAGCGGCGTCCCGCTGCCGTCCAGATGAATGTCCGACGCGAGCGTGCCGCCGGCCACCCCGAACTTCAAAGGCTCGAGCGACAGCACGCCGTTCGTCATCACGATATGCGTGTACAGATCGGTGATCGGCAAATTGACGTTCTTGATGATGCGTCGGCCGGTGAACTTCACGTCGGCGTCGATTGCCTTCCAGCGGTCGGTGCGGAATTCCTCGACAGGCAAGGCCTTGTTGCCCGGCTGCTTTGCTGCGGTGCCGCGTTTGGCTTTGCTCGCGTTCGAGTCGGCGCCGATCACCGGCGCAAGGTCGGAGAACTGCAGCAAGTGTGACACGAGTTCGCCCTGCAACAGCGGGCGCGGCTGGCGCGCCGTGTAAATCAGCGAGCCATTCAAATCGCTGCCGCCTACGCGGCCCGTAAAGTTTTCATACTTGAAGACGTTGCCGGTGGACTTGAACTGACCGACGAGACGTCCTTCGGTTGCGTAAGGCGGCGTCTCAGGCAAGGTCACGCCCGTCAGCGAATAAAGCTTCGCCATGCTGCTGCCCTGTACCCATAGGCGCAGGTCCACGGCGGCAAGATGCGCCGGGTCCGTGACCGTGCCGACGAGGCCGACGCGGAGATCGCCGGCCTTCACATCCGCCTGCACCGGAAAGGGCCGGTTCGCGTCCTGCAGCGCCAGCACGCCGCCTACTTTGCCGCTGCCCGACACGGGCGTCTTGTTGTAGGTGCCTTTCAGGGTCCAGCCGATCGCGTACGGCGGGATGTCGCCCTGTGCGCCGCGCGCGGGATTCGTGCCGGCGGCGCCGCTCGCGCCCGATGCCGATGTCACCGTTGCGCCGCTCACGCCCGATGCAGACGCGGCGGTTGCACCGCTCGCGCGAGCGCTGGCGCCGCTCGCCGCTGCTCTGCTCGCGCCCTTCGATCCGCCCGCGACGAGCCCGCCCGAGGCACCCGTGGCCGCTGTCGTGCCCGATGCGTGGATGTCTGTCGCCGAAGCGCCCGATGCGGCGGCAGCCGATGCAGCGGAAGCCGCCGATGCCGCCTGTGCATCGGCCTGAGCGCTCAATTTTTTTGCGCCACCCTTGCCGATCGCTTCGGCTGATGCGTTGCGCGACGCCTGTTCCTGCTGCTTCAACGCTTCGCCGAGCGGAATCGGCTGACCGAGGGTATCGACGACCAACTGCGCGTCGACTTTCTTCTGCTGATCCGACAAAGCGATGTTGCCCTTCGTGAACACAATGTCATGCAACTGAAGCTTCCATTGCGACGGCGTCTTCGATGACGGTAACTGGAAGGTCCAGTTGTTGCGCCCATCGAGCATGCGTTCGAGATCGACAGAAGGATTGACGAGGTTGATCGCCGGAATCACGATGTCGTGGGTGACGAGCGGCAGCAACTTGACCTGGAAATGGATCTCGTCCAGCGTTGCGAACTGCGGCCGCTTCGCCCAGTCGGGATTCGCTATCGTGATGTTGGACGCCGAGAAAAGCGGCCAGGGCACCCAGCTTCGCCAACCGGTTTCGCCGACCGCATGCCGGAAGCGCACCTTCAGATCCCCGTTGATCGTGAACTGACGGCCGATAGCCTGCGTGACCTTGTCGTCTACATACGGCCGGGCGCGGTTCCAGTCGAAGGTCAGAATGAAAACCGTGAGCGCAACAACGAGAATGACGACAATCGCCAGTATCCACGCGACGATTTTTCCAATCCGTCTTCCGATTGTGCTCGACGCTGCCATTAAAAGGCTCCCGCGCTTTTCTTCGTTGTGTTTGATCAGCAGATATTGTGCCCGCTGAGCATGGCGGGCATCGGTCGTCGGCGGGTATTCCCGCTGTTTGCGGCCGCTTGTTCCTGCCTGTGCTGCTGTGCCTTTATGATGCTGCAACGCTCATCACGCTTCTCCCGGACCGACCCTTTCAATGACCGACGTCCCCCTCGTCCTCGCCGACGGTATCGTCAGGCGCGATGCGTCGCGCGGCCAGACGCTCCTTCAGCCGACCACGTTCGCGCTCCACGCGGGCGACCGCGTCGCGGTCACAGGCCCGTCGGGTTCCGGCAAGAGCGTGTTCCTGCGCTCGCTCGCGCTGCTCGATCCGCTCGACGCCGGATGCATCGTCTGGCATGGCGCGCCGGTCGCCCGCGCCGCGATTCCACGCTACCGGCGCAACGTCGCCTATATCCGGCAGCGGCCCGCACTGCTCGACGGCAGCGTGGAAGACAATCTGCGTTACCCGTTCGAACTGCGCGCGTATCGCGACGTGCGCTTTAACCGCGGGCAAGCGGCAAGCCTCGTCGCGCAAGCGGGCCGCGGCGGCGATTTCCTCGACAAGCGCGCAAGCGAACTGTCAGGCGGCGAAGCGCAAATCACCGCGCTGATCCGCGTGCTGCAGCTCGCGCCGCAAGTGCTGCTGCTGGACGAACCGACGGCCTCGCTCGACCCCGAGTCGTCGCATGCCATCGAGGAACTCGTGCGCGCATGGTTCGAGGCCGAGCCTCGCGCTCGTGCTTCGATCTGGGTGTCTCACGATGCGGCGCAGGCCGCGCGAATGAGCGAGCGCCATCTGACGATGCGGGCGGGCGCGCTCGACGAGTCCGCGCTCACGCCCGCTCACGGAGAAACCACTCGATGACACTCCAAAACCTGAGTCTCTGGGACGTCGCGATTGCCGCGCTACTGATCGTCGTGAACGGCGTGGTATCGGTCGCGCTCAAGCTCGACCTCGAACGCAAGCTCGCGTGGGCCGCGGTACGCACCGTCGTGCAGTTGCTTGCGATCGGCTATGTGCTGGGTTGGGTGTTCCGTTACGACCACTGGTTCGTCGTACTGCCGTTGATGATCTTGATGACGCTGATCGCCGGTTTCGCGGGCGCGCAACGCGGCAGCCGCACTTACGTCGGACAGCTCGCGGACAGCGTGCTGTCGATCTGGGCCAGTTCATGGCTGGTGGCCGCAGTCGGCCTCTTCGTCGTGATCCGCATTCACCCTTGGTACGAGCCGCAGTATGCGATTCCGATTCTCGGCATGATCCTCGGCAATACGCTCACGGGCGTATCGCTCGGCATCGAGCGGATGACGGAAGAACTCACCGCGCGGCGCGACCGCGTCGACATGGCGCTCGCGCTCGGCGCGAGCCGCTGGGAAGCCGCGCAGGCGCCCGCGCGTCAGGCGGTGCGCGCCGGCATGATGCCGACGCTCAACCAGATGGCCGTGGTCGGCGTGGTGAGCCTGCCCGGCATGATGACCGGCCAGGTGCTGGCTGGCCAGTCGCCGTTGCAGGCGGTGCGCTATCAGATCGTCATCATGTTTCTGATCGCCGCCTCATCGGCGCTCGGAACAGTGGGCGCGGTGCTACTCACATACCGGCGCCTGTTTTCGGCGGAACACCGGTTTCTGTCCGCCCGCTTGATCGAGCGGACTGCGGCGCGGCGCTGAACCGCCGCGCGCCCGACGTGCCTCAGCGCTTCGCGCTGATCGCCACTGTGCTGCCGTCGCTGAGCGTCAGCGTTTTGGTGCTGCCGTTCACCGGCATCGTAAAACGCAGGACCTGGCTCATGCTGACATCGTTCGGACACTTGATTGATTTCCCACTGGCCGTGACCGTTTTGACGCCATCCGGCTTGTGTGCCTGGAAGCTCAATTGCACGGTCGCCGTGCCGTCGTCGGCGACGACCGGCGCGAGACGGATCTGCGTCTGGCGGATCATCGCGCCGTTGGCATCGAGCGGCAGCGACGCGTAGTTCGGGCACGCATCGGTGGCGGCAACCGCGCCGCCGGGCGGCACGGTCTTCCACGTGAAGTCGTCGGACTGGCCGGAGCGGATCGTGCGCGTTTCCTGAGAGTTGCCGAACTGTTTCGATGTGACGCGGACCGTGTAACGAATCGGACCGTCGAGGGCGGATTCCGACGTTACCGTGATCGGCGTGGCCGCATGAGCGGCCGGCGTGAGCAGACCCGCAGCAAGCGCACACGCGAGAGAAGCGACAACTGAAACGGCGGAAAGTTTGAAGCTGGAGCTCATACTGTCACCTCGTTGTTGTGTCGCTGCGTGCCCCGTTAGCGCGACTGCCCGCGCATGATCCGCGTGAAGCGTGCCGAAGGGCGGCAGCGGACGCGGGACACGCAACCGTTTTGGCATGATGCTCCACCAGTCTACCGCCAAGCGATGCCGCGCGTGCTTTCCTGATATCGGGTGTTACCCCGCTTGCGCAGATGGGTTTTGTCAGGAGCTGCTCGCGCCGCAAGTCAGCGTTTGCCGCTTCCCGTGCCAGGCGAGTTGTTGTCCGAGCTGCCGTCGGAATTGACGTCGGTGTGCGCGTCGTTCTGCGTCTTTTCCTGATACTCGCCGCCACCGCGGCGGTCGGTGTCTTGCAGACCGCGCTCGACGTCGCTATGCGCCTGCTTGCCGATACCCCGCGGATCCTCGTCGTTCTGCGACTCCGCGTTCTGGTCGTTCTCATGCGGCAGCGGCGCGGCTGCATCCTCCAATGAGCGCGGGTGCTTTTGTGCATGCGGATCGGCCTGCTTGTCGCCGTCCGACGATTGCGGTGTGCTCTTCATAGCGTGCTCCTTGCATGTATTGAATGTGGCGGCGCAATGCGCGCGGCTAGCCTCCGTTCAGGCGCTTTCTCATTGCCGCGGTAATGCGCTGGCGCGTTTTCGGATAGTCGGCCCACGGGTCGCTCGTGAGGTCCGCGAGACGCTCGTGCAGGTTCTGGATGTTCCACTGATCGCCGCCGGTGGTTGTCGCGACTTCGTCCCACGCGAGCGGCACCGAAACGCCCAGGCCCGGCCGCGCGCGCACCGAAAACGCGGCGACCGTGCTCGAGCCGCGGTTATTGCGCAGATAGTCGACGAAGATCTTCTGCTTGCGATTTTGCGCACCCATCTTTGCGCTGAAGTACTTCGGCAGCGTGCTCGCCATGTGTTGCGCGACGGCCTGCGAGAATTCCTTTACTTCATCCCAGCCCGCGTGTTTCGCGAGCGGCACCACGACATGCAGGCCCTTGCCGCCGCTCGTCTTGCAAAAGGCCGCGAGGCCGAGTTCTTCGAGCAGCGAGCGCGTCAGTTGAGCGGCCTCGATCATCCGCTCCCAGCCGAGCGACGCGTCCGGGTCGAGGTCGAACACGACGCGGTCGGGCTTTTCGATATTCGACGCCACGCCGTTCCACGTGTGAAATTCGATGGTGCCCATTTGCGCGGCGCCGACCAGCGCCTTGGCGCTGTCGACGGTAAGGAGCGGCGGATGACCGGGATCGAGCCCGGGATGCTGCGTGATGTTCGGGATCGACAGCTTCTGGGTGTGCTTCTGAAAAAACAGCTCGCCGCCGATGTCCTCGGGCGCGCGCACCAGCGACACGGGCCGGTCGACGAGGTGCGGCAACATCCATTGCGCGACCGATTCGTAGTACTGCACGAGGTCGATCTTGCGCGCGCCGGTGCTCTTGTCGATCACGCGGTCGGGATGCGAGATGCGAACGCCGGCAACTTCGGCCGGCGGCGACGATTTTTTCGATCGGGTTGCGAGTGTTTCGCTGGCGGTCCTGGCGGTTTTGCTTGTAGCCTTTGCGTCGGACGTTTCTTCCGTCGGTGCGCTTATTTTCGTTGTCGCTTTCCTTGTCCTTTTTGCCGTCTCTCTTGATGTGTCTTTCTCCTCCGTTTTAGCAGCGCCCTTCTTCTTCGCAGTCGAGGTCGCGGTTTCTGCCTCGCTATCGGCGCTCGCGGCCCCATCGCGCGCCGAACGTTTCTTCGGCGCGGTCCCGGCTTCGATATCGGTTTGCTGTTGCACGTCGTCTCCTTTGCGCGGTGCTTCCTTGACGATCTGGCGCGCCGGCTTGTCGTTGCGCAGACTCACGAACGACGCCTGGCGCACGATGCCGTCGCTCGTCCACTCCGCGAAATTGCATTCCGCGACGAGCACCGGTTCGACCCAATGCACCGGCGTGCGGCTGCGCTCGCGCGGCGGGCTCGCGAACGGCATGCGCTTCGTTTCATGCGCGTCGAGTTCCTTTTTCACCGAGCGCAGCAATGCGGCATCGAAGCCCGTGCCGACGCGGCCGGCGTATTGCAATTTGCCCTTGCTGTCATGCACGCCCAGCAGCAACGCACCGAACGCCGCGCGGCTGCCCGACGGTTCCGAGTAGCCGCCGATCACGAACTCCTGGCGCCGGCGGCATTTCAGCTTGATCCACGTGGCCGAGCGGCCGGACATATAGCCGCTGTCGCGCCGCTTGCCGATGATGCCTTCGAGCGCCATGTCGCATGCGCTCTTTAGCAGATCGTCGGCGCTGAACTCGAAGTCGTTTGAAAAACGCAGCACGCTGTCGTCGATCGGTTCGAGCAGCGCGCGGAGAATCGCGCGGCGCTGCTGGAGCGGCACGCCGCGCAGGTCGTAGCCGTTGAGGAACGGCACGTCGAACAGATAAATGACGATGTCTTGTGGACGGTTCGAGTCAAACGCGTTTTGCAGCGCCTGGAAGCTCGGCACGCCGTTCTCGTCGAGCACGACTGCTTCGCCGTCGAGCCACCCGCTTTCGATGCCCAGGTGTTGGAACGCCTTCACCTGCTTGCTGAACTTGGCGCTCCAGTCGTTGCCCGCTCGCGTGAAGACCTGCACGGCGTGTCCTTTCGCACTTGCGTCGATGCGGGCGAGCACGCGATAGCCGTCGAACTTGATTTCGTACGACCAGTCGTCGCCGGGCGGCGTTGCGTCGACGAGCGTCGCCAACTGAGGCTTGAGCGTTGCGGGCAGTTTGGCCTCGACCGCGCCTTCTATCGCGGGCGATGCGGCGAGTTCGCGCAGCGACTCGCTGCTGCGCGTCGCGACGATGTCCGGGCGCTTTGGATCGCCGCGCACCGATGCCGTCTTGCCCTTCTTGGCGGCGACCTGATTGCCCGCCTGTTTCGTTGCTTTTCCACCGCTCGCCGGCGCAGCCGCGCCGCCGAGCACGCTGCCAGGCCGTTCGGTCAGGATGTCGTATTCGCTGTCGTCGCGAGACGCTTCGTCGCGCTCCTTGATCAGCAGCCATTGCTCCTTGTCCGCGTTGCCGCGCATGTGACTGCGCACGAGCGTCCAGCCGCCGTGCAGCTTGTCGCCGTGCAGCCGGAATTTGAGCTTGCCGGCGCGATAGGTGCGCTCGGCCTCGGCCACGCCGCCGACTGGCTCCCACGTGCCGCGATCCCAGACGATCACCGTGCCCGCGCCGTAATTGCCGGGAGGAATCTCGCCTTCGAACGAACCGTATTCGACTGGATGGTCTTCCACATGCACGGCGAGGCGCTTCACCGATGGATCGAGGCACGGCCCTTTCGGCACGGCCCACGACAGCAGCGTGCCGTTCAGTTCGAGCCGGAAGTCGTAATGCAGACGCCGCGCGTGGTGCTCCTGAATGACGTACGACAGCCCCTCGTCCGCTCCGCGCGGTGCCGCCTTGCGGCTACCTCGCTTGCGAGTCGCACGCGTGCCCGCGGGCTCCGGCGTTTCATCGAAGCGGCGCTTGCGGTTGTAGAGATCGAGTCTGTCGTTCATGGCGAGGACTGCGGCCCACTTATCATTCCATCAAGCCGCCGCGCGGCGTTTGCGCGCCGCCGTCGTCGACTTCGCGGCTGAACGGCCACCGCTGCTGCTGCCGCTGCCGCGCGGCGCGCGTGTCGAGCGCGTGGCGCGTGGCTTTTTACGCGATGCCGTCGAGCCGCTTTCCTCGTCGGCATCCGTCTCTTCGTCGGCAGCCGCGTCGTCCGCGGCACGCTTGCGCGCGCCTGTCGCCGGCTTGTTCTTGCCGCGCCCCAAACTGCGTTTGAGCAGGTCGGACAGATCCAGAATGTCGGCCGATTGACGCGCTTCGCGCGGGGCTTCAATCTCGGTGATTTCCTCGGTCTTGCCCTCGCGGACCTTGCGATCGACGAGCGCCATGATGTCGTCGCGGAACGTATCGTGATAATTCGACGGATCCCACGCGTCGCTCATGTCGTCGATCAGTTTTTTCGCCATATCGAGTTCGCGCGCGCTGACGCCCGCCGCCTTCGTGCCTTCGGCGGGCAGCTTGAATTCGTCGAAATCGCGTACCTCGTTGGCCCAGCGCAGCGTATTCAGAGCGAGCACCGGACCGACCGGAATCAGTGCGGCCAGATGCTGTTTGTTATGCAACACGACACTCGCCACCCCGACCTTGCCCGACGATTTCATCGCCTCGCGTAGCAGCGCATAGACCTTCTCGCCCTTGCGGTCCGGCGTGAGGAAGTACGGCGTGTCGAGATAGAGGAACGAGATGTCGGGCGCGTCGACGAACGCAAGAATGTCGACCGTCTGCGTGGATTCGGGGTTCGCCGCGCGAATCTCCTCGTCGGTCAGAACCACGTACTTGTCCTTCTCGTACTCGAAGCCGCGCACGATGTTATCGCGCGTCACGTCCTTGCCCGTGCGCTTGTTGATCTGCTTGTAACCGACCGGGTCGATCGTGCGCTTGTCGAGCAGATTGAAGCCCACTTTCTCCGACTTCGTGGCCGGATACAACTGCACCGGTACGTGAACGAGGCCGAAGCTGATCGCGCCTTTCCAGATCATGTGTGCCATCGTGCGCTCCCCTGGGCCTAAGACCCATGGTGAAGCAGCAAGCGTGCCACGGTTTTGCGCCGCCGCGCGGTGCGGGTCGTCGTTATCGTGGCGCGCGTCGCTGTAAGTCTTGCATGATGGCGGCAAAAACTACGGAGTCCCGCGCATTGCCAATTCGAGTGCTATAGACACTGCAATGGCACGCTGGCGAAGCCGCGAAAGCGCACGCGTCCACCACGCGTCGGCTCGCCGTCGAGTCGATATGAAGGAAAGCGCTGAACGAAACGGCCGATTGCAATGCGGGCTTCGAGCCGCGCGAGCGAGACGCCCGCGCATTGATGGATGCCGAAGCCGAAAGCGAGGTGCCGGTTCGGCGCGCGGCGGATGTCGAAGCGGTCAGGCACGGGGAACTGCTCCGGGTCGCGATTGGCTGCGCCGATGCACAGCGTGATGGGCGTGCGGCGCGCAACGGGGAAGCCGCCAATTTCCGTATCGACGGTCGTCAAGCGATTGCCGAGCTGGTTGGAACTCTCGAAGCGCAAACATTCTTCGACTGCCGATTCGATCAACGACGGCTCGCTCAGCAACGCGGCGCGCTGCTCAGGCCATTCGGTCAGCGTGACGAGGCCGTTGCCGATCAGGTTCGTTGTCGTCTCGTGGCCCGCGTTCAGAATGAAAATGCAGTTTTGCAGCAGTTCTTCTTCGGACAATTGCTCGCCGCCGCGCTCGCCGCTTTCGCCACGCTCGCCTTGGATCAGACGCGTAAGGACATCATGCTGGGGGTCGCCCGGCTCACGCCGGCGCCGTGCGACCAGACCGCGCAAATAATCGACGAATTCGCTCACCGCGCGATTGCCGCGCTCCAATTGCGCCTCGGTGAGCGACGGTTCCAGCGCGCCCAGGATAGCGAGCGACCACTCGCGCAACGGCGCGCGCTCGGCATGCGGCACGTCGAGCAGATTGCCGATGATCTCCACCGGAATCGCCGACGCGAATTCACCGATCAGATCGATGCGTCCGCGTTCAGCCGCGGCATCCAGCAAGCCGTCAACGAGACGAACGAGGCCCGGCTCCATCGCCGCGATCGCGCGCGCGGTCAACGCCCCGGCGATCAGCTTGCGCACCCGTGTATGGCGAGGCGGATCGTTGAACACGAGGCTCGTTGTGTGATGTGCATAGAGCGGCGAGTCGCCGTACTTCGGCCTGAATTCGACGGTCTTGTCGGAACTGAAGGTTTTCGGATCGCGGTACACGGCCTGCACGTCGCGAAAACGTGTGAGGAAGAGGGACCCGTCCGGCATGCGCTTGACCGGCTCATGCGTGCGCAGCGCGTGGTAAGCCGGGTATGGGTCCGCGTAAAACTCGCGGCTCAGATGGCGCAGATCGAAGTCGCGCGCGATGGTGGCTGCGTCGCCGGCGGTCGCCGTGGGCATGCGTTGTCTCCATGTGGTGCGCCGTGTAGCGCTTGCTCTTTGCTATTGCTCTTTGCTCTGGCAATGCGTGGGCTTTGCTTGTGCTTTCCTTGCGTCGCGTTACTGAAGTTCGCGCAGCGCCTTGAAGGCGCGAATGCAATGAGCCGCGGGCGTCGTTTGATTTGTCAGTATGAACCGGGCGTCGACGGTTTGCACTGTCGTCAGCCCGCGCCTCATGTTCGCGACCGCCCGCGCCGTCGAACCGTTGCGAACCGCTACAATAGCGGGATTTTCCGCGCGAGCCGCGCGCGCGCCCTTTCCTGCGTCAATGCGTCGCTCATGAACCTCGTCATCCAAAGCCCTGCGCCCCTTTCCGTCGATCACCACAAAACGCTCGTCGCGCTTGCCCGCGGTTCGCACGCCACCGTCGTCGACGCGACCGCGATTCGCATCGCCGACGCCGACGTCGCGCAGCGCCCCGACCTCGACGTCTATTGCGGCACGCATCGGCTGGACTACGCTTTTGTTGAAGCGGGCCGCCAGTTGCATGAGTTCGGCCTCGTCGCCATGGACATGGATTCGACGCTGATCACGATCGAATGTATTGATGAAATCGCTGATTTCTGCGGCCTGAAAGCGGAAGTCGCCGCGATCACCGAGGCCGCGATGCGCGGCGAGATCAAGGACTTCAATGAAAGCCTGACGCGCCGTGTCGCGTTGCTCAAGGGCCTCGACGCGAGCGCGCTGGAACGGGTCTACGAAGAGCGCCTGCAACTCTCGCCGGGCGCCGAGCGGATGCTGGCGGGCGCGAAAGAAGCCGGACTGAAAACGCTGCTCGTGTCCGGCGGATTCAATTTCTTCACCGAAAAACTGAAGGCGCGGCTCGGCCTCGACTTCACGCGCGCGAATATGCTCGAGATTGTGGACGGCAAACTGACGGGCAAGGTGCTCGGCGAAATCGTCAACGCCGATGTGAAGGCGCGCACGTTGCGCGAGACTTGCGCGCAACTGCACATTGAACCATTCCGGGCGATTGCGATGGGCGACGGTTCCAACGATCTGAAAATGATGGCCGAGGCGGGACTTTCCGTCGCGTTCCGGGCGAAGCCGGTCGTGCGCGAAGCGGCCAACGTGGCATTCAACTACGTGGGCCTCGATGGGTTGTTGCGGTTGTTTTGAGGTCCAGCTGAGGGCTGACGGAGAGCTGACGGAGAGCTGACTGACAGTTGACTGAGGCCTGACTCAGAGCTGCAAGGCCGGCGCAGCCCTCATCCAGATTTATCTATTCACAAAGAAGCCCACCGGGAACGCATCCCGCGTGGGCTTTTTTTTCCTACGCCCCAGCCGGAGTCAGACGTTCACGCCAGGGCCGCGAGGCACTGCTCGATATCCGCACGCAAATCGGCCTCTTCTTCGAGGCCAATGTAGAACCGGACCAGCGTGCCGCGATGCGGCCACTGACCTTCCGTGCGCATCGACGCGATGTCGTACGGCATCACGAGGCTGTGCGCGCCGCCCCAACTCCAGCCGATAGCAAACAGCTCGAGCGACTCGCAGAATGTGTCGATTTGCGCGGCGCTGTAGCGGCCGTCGAACACGACGGAAAATAATCCGCCTGCTGCCGTGAAGTCGCGCTTGAAAAACTCATGACCGGGACAGTCGGCAAGCGCCGGATGCAACACCGCGGCGATCTCCGGCCGCATCTTCAACCACTGCGCCAGCGCAAGCGCCGAGCGGTCATGCTGCTGGAAGCGCACCTGCATGGTCGGCAGGCTGCGCAAGATCAGCGAACAGTCATCCGACGACACGCCGATGCCCATGCGCATGCGCGCCGATTTCAACTTCAGATGCAGTTCGCGATCGACGGTGATGGTCGCGCCCATCAGCACGTCTGCGCCGCCTGACTGATACTTGGTCAGCGCCTGAACCGAGATGTCGACGCCGTGATCGAACGGCCGGAAACCGAGGCCGGCGGACCACGTGTTATCGATCGCCGTCGCCACGTTGCGCGCCCTGGCGGCTGCGGTGATCGCGGGCACGTCGGCGACTTCCATCGTCACCGAGCCGGGCGCTTCGAGCCAGATGAGGCGCGTGTTCGGCCGGATCAGATCGGCGATGCCCGCGCCGATCATCGGATCGTAGTAACGCGCCGTCACGCCGAAATCGCGCGCCAGCCAGTCGCCGTGATCGCGGTTCGGCGAGTAGACGTTGTCGGGAATCAGCACGTCGTCGCCTGCCTTGACGAGCCCGAAATACACGTTCGAGATCGACGACAGGCCCGACGGCTGCAACAGCGCATGATTGCCGCCCTCGATGGCGGCGAGGCGCTGCGCTAACGCAAGCGCCGTCGGCGTGGCATGCAGGCCGTAGCGCCACTGCGCGTCGTTTTTCCAGTCGAGCGCGCGCATCGTCGCGAGGTCGGGGAACACGACCGTCGACGCGCGCGTGACCGGCATCGAAAAAGACTCGAAGCCCGGCGTGAGCTTGTCCTCCGCGTGCACGATTCGTGTTTGCAGAGCGCGTTTGAGTTTGGATTGCGTCATGATGAATTCGATGAAAAGCGGACGGAGCGGCGCGCGCGAAAGGCGGCGCCGGTCAGCCAAGAGTAGACGAGTCCGCGAAATTTCGCCTGGCGGCGCGCAAGAACCGTGAGGCTCGCGCCGCGCGCAGGCTCACTCGCCGGTTTGCAGATTGCTGACGCCGCCGACGGGCTGGCCTCCGCGCTTTGCGGCTGCGGCGGCTACGGGTGCGGGTGCGGCTGAGATCGCGGCAGGTGCAGTCGCCTGGGCCGCGCCGTCAGCAGCGGTTTTGCCAGCCTTCCCGGCCGCTGCCGCCGGTGCGCCCGCCGCCGGCACCGCTTGCCCCGCGGCCAGGGGCTTGAGATCGAACGGCTGCGGGTCGGAATCGTCGACGTTCATCCGGTCGCCGGCTACCGAACCATCGGCCGCGAATTTGCCGACCCAGTTCCCGGTGATGTGCGTGCCGTCGTTCGATTCCTCGACTTCCAGCGTATCGCCGTCACGGTCGCCGGCGATCAGGATCACTTCGCCAGTGTCCGTGAACTGATACTCGCCATGAACGCCGGACGAATCGTCCGTCTTCGGGCCGAGCCGCAGCACGATCTGACGCGAGCCGAGTTTGCCGCTGTAGCGCGGGAATTTTGCGAATTCGCGGCTTGGCTTGAGCGGCAGCTGAATCGGCGGCGGCGCCGCCAGTTCCTTGACGGCATCGCTTTGCGCCCACGCCTGCACGGGTAGCGAAGCCGCCGCGCTCACACACAGCAACGCGGCAACGCTCACCACTTTTACGCTGCGCCCACGCACTGCGCCCTTCACCGATTTCGATTCCCGCATCCGTTCCTTCCTCATTGCTGGATACCGCTTGCCGCGCCCTTCAGGCCATTCAAATCCGTTCGAAGATCGCCGCGATGCCCTGCCCGCCGCCAATGCACATCGTGACCAGCGCATAACGCCCGCCGATGCGCTCCAATTCGTACAGCGCCTTCACGGTGATCAGCGCGCCGGTCGCGCCGATCGGGTGGCCGAGCGAAATGCCCGAGCCGTTCGGATTGACCTTGGCCGGATCGAAGCCCAGTTCCTTGCTGACCGCGCAGGCCTGCGCGGCGAACGCTTCGTTGGCCTCGATCACGTCGAGGTCCGCGACCGTCAGACCGGCGCGCTCCAGCGCCTTGCGGCTGGCCGGCACGGGGCCGATGCCCATGTAGGCCGGATCGACGCCTGCATGCGCGTATGACACGAGCCGCGCCAACGGCTTGATGCCGCGCTGCTCGGCGATGCCGCGCTCCATCAGCACGACCGCCGCGGCCGCGTCGTTGATGCCCGAGGCGTTGCCCGCCGTGACCGTGCCGTTTTCCTTCGCGAATACGGGCTTGAGCTTGGAGAAATCTTCCGCCGATGCGTTCATGCGCGCGTGCTCGTCGGTGTCGAACACGACGTCGCCCTTCTTCGACGCGATCGTGATCGGCAGAATCTGTTCCTTGAAATAGCCGCTCGTGATTGCGTTGGCCGCGCGACGATGCGATTCGAGCGCGAGCGCGTCTTGCGCTTCACGCGAGATGTCGTATTGGCGCGCGACGTTCTCGGCGGTCACGCCCATGTGGATCGACTGGAACGGATCGTTCAGCGCGCCGACCATCATGTCGACGAGGCGTGCGTCGCCCATGCGCTGACCGAAGCGCGCGGCGGGCATCGAGTAAGGCGCGCGGCTCATGTTTTCCGCGCCGCCGCCGATCGCGATGTCCGCGTCGCCGAGGAGCACGCTTTGCGCGGCGGAGATAATCGCCTGCAAACCCGAGCCGCACAGGCGGTTCACGGTCAACGCGGGCGTGTGCTGCGCGACCCCGCCGTTGATCGCGGCCACGCGCGCGAGATACATGTCTTTCGGTTCGGTGTGCACGACGTTGCCCAACACCACGTGGCCGACTTCGTCGCCGGACACATTGGCGCGCGCGAGCGCTTCACGCACGACGCGTGCGCCGAGTTCGGTCGGCGGAAGATCCTTCAGACTGCCGCCAAAACCGCCGATTGCCGTGCGCACACCGCTGACCACCACTACGTCTCGTTGCATCGCTCGCTCCTCTTCTGTCTGTCAAGATGATTGGTTTCGGCTAGACCGTGTCTCGCAGCGCGCGAAATGCGCGGCGCTCAGCCCGCCAGAATCTGTTCGACCATCGCCCGTGAAGGAATCGGCGCGACCGCGCCGTAGCCTTGCGTGGACAGCGCCGCGGCGACGTTCGCATAACGCGCCGCTTCGAATGGATCGTCGCCCGCAACCATGCGCGCGATAAACGCGCCGCCGAAGCAGTCGCCCGCGCCCGTTGCATCGAGCGCATTGACCGCGTGGCCCGGCACGACGCGCCGTTCGTCAGGCGTCGCGATATATGAGCCTTCCTTGCCCAGCTTCAGCGCGACGACGCGCGGGCCGTGGGACAGCAGAAAATCGACGATCTCGTCGCGGCCCGTCAAACCGGTGAGTTCGGTGACATCATCCCAGCTCGGCAAGCAGATGTCAGTCTGACGGATGGCTTCCAGCATCACTGCGCGCGCCCGGTTCAACGGCCACAGCTTCAGACGCAGATTGGTGTCGAAGCTCACGCGCACACCATTGGCGCGGGCATACGCGATGGCTTCGAGCGCCGCGTCGCACGCGCAGAGACTGATCGCCAGGCTGATACCGGACAGATGCACGACCTTGGCGGCGGCGATCGCATCGAGCGGCAGGTCGTGCGGCGCGTACCGGCTCGCGGCGGAACCGGCGCGCAGATAGTCGAACGCATGACCGTCCGGACCGTGCGACACGAAATACACGCCCGTGGACGCCTGCGGATCGATGCGCACCAGCGCCGTATCCACTTGCTCGCGTTCCCACAGGTCGATCAGGAGCCGCCCGAAATGATCGGCGCCGACGGCTGACACGAAGCCAGTCCGCGCGCCTTGCCGCGCCGCCGCGATGCAGAAGTTCGACGTGTCGCCGCCGAAGCCCTGCAAATAGTTCGGCTGGTCCTTCGCCGACTGGTTGAACTCGATCATCGCCTCGCCAAGCGCGAGGATTTCCGGATCAGCGGATCTGCTTTCCGTCATCGTTCAGACCTCGCCCCACAGGTCGTGACCGTCCGCGCCGGTGATCTTCACCGACACGAA
Source organism: Paraburkholderia rhynchosiae (assembly GCF_002879865.1). Classification (GTDB taxonomy): domain Bacteria; phylum Pseudomonadota; class Gammaproteobacteria; order Burkholderiales; family Burkholderiaceae; genus Paraburkholderia; species Paraburkholderia rhynchosiae. Next base: position 14,746 of record NZ_PNXY01000021.1, on the reverse strand, counting down.
ATCGCCGACCTTGTAACGCTTCGACGCCTTCGCGGCGGGCGCGACATACACGACGCCGTCGATCTCGGGCGCATCCGCGGCCGTGCGGCCAATGCCGCCATCCGCGTTGATCTCGTCGACCAGCACCTTCAGCGTCTTGCCGACCTTCTTCGCGATCCGTTTCGCCGACACTTCCTCGGCGACTTCCATGAAGCGCGCGCGACGTTCTTCGCGCACTTCGTCGGGCAACGCGCCGTCGAGCTCGTTCGCCGTTGCGCCTTCGACCGGCGAGTACGCAAAGCAGCCGACGCGGTCCAGCTCGGCCTCGCGGATGAAGTCGAGCAACGTCTGGAACTGTTCCTCGGTCTCACCGGGGAAGCCCGCGATAAATGTGCTGCGGATCGTCAGGTCGGGGCACATCTCGCGCCAGGCCTTCACGCGCTCCAACACTTTCTCCGCGTTGGCTGGGCGCTTCATGCGCTTCAACACTTCGGGATGCGCGTGCTGGAACGGCACATCGAGATACGGGAGCACGTGGCCTTTGTAGGGACCGGCGGCCATCATCGGGATGACTTCGTCGACGCTCGGGTACGGATACACGTAATGCAGACGCACCCATGCGCCATATTGCGCGGCCAGTTCGCCGAGCGCGCCGACCAGATCGGTCATGCGTGTCTTGATCGGCTTGCCGTTCCAGAAGCCCGTGCGGTATTTGACGTCGACGCCGTAGGCGCTCGTGTCCTGCGAAATGACGAGCAGTTCCTTGACGCCGGACTTGAAGAGATTTTCCGCTTCGAGCATGACTTCCGCGACCGGACGCGACACGAGATCGCCGCGCATGGACGGGATGATGCAAAACGTGCAGCGGTGATTGCAACCTTCTGAAATTTTCAGGTACGCGTAGTGACGCGGCGTGAGCTTCACGCCCGCGGCCGGCACGAGGTCGACGAACGGATCGTGCGGCTTCGGCAGATGCGTGTGCACGTGCTGCATCACTTCGCCCAATGCGTGAGGACCGGTGACAGCCAGCACTTTGGGATGCACTTCTTCGATGAGGCCGGAACCGCTCGCGCTCTTCTTCGCGCCGAGGCAGCCGGTGACGATCACCTTGCCGTTTTCGTTGAGCGCCTCGCCGATTGCGTCGAGGCTTTCCTGCACCGCTTCATCGATGAAGCCGCAGGTGTTGACGACCACGAGGTCCGCACCGTCATACGTGCCGGAAATCTCGTAGCCTTCGGCGCGCAGTTGGGTAATGATCTGCTCGGAGTCGACCAGGGCTTTTGGGCACCCGAGGGATACTATACCTATACGCGGCGAATCCGGCTTACTAACGGCTTGCAACTTTGACATGTGGGGCTTCTTGGAATGACAACAAAGCCGAGAGTTTACAGCTATTTACGCTTTTCGGACCCAAAACAAGCGGCCGGGAGCAGCGCGGACCGCCAAATGGAGTATGCGAACCGCTGGGCGGCTGAGCGCGGGATGCAACTCGACGAGACCCTCTCTCTCCGCGACGAGGGGCTGTCAGCCTACCACCAGAAGCACGTAAAGCAAGGGGCCTTAGGCGTATTCTTGCTCGCGGTCGACGAGGGCCGAATTCTGCCGGGCTCAGTACTGGTCGTCGAGGGTCTGGACCGACTGAGCCGCGCCGAACCGATCCAGGCGCAGGCCCAGCTCGCGCAGATCGTCAACGCCGGCATCACGGTTGTGACCGCCAGCGACGGACGGGAGTACAACCGGGAACGGCTGAAGGCTCAGCCGATGGACCTAGTCTACAGCCTGCTCGTCATGATCCGCGCGCACGAGGAGTCCGACACTAAAAGCAAACGGGTGAAGGCCGCCATCCGGCGACAGTGCCAAGGCTGGATCGCCGGCACATGGCGCGGCGCCGTCCGAAATGGCAAGGATCCACATTGGACGCGTCTCGCCGAGAATAACCGGTTCGAACTCGTGCCGGAGCGCGCCGTCGCCGTCCGCACGATGATCGACATGTTCAAACAAGGGCACGGAGCGGTCCAGACCATCCGGGAACTGACGAATCGCAATCTCTCCATCACAAACGGCGGGAACCAGTCCCAGCACATCTACAAGATCATCCGGAACCGCGCGCTTCTGGGTGAGAAAACGCTCGAGGTGGACGGCGAAGCCTACCGGCTCGAAGGCTACTATCCGCCGCTTCTCAGCGAGAACGAATTCGCCGAACTGCAGCACTTGGCCGAACAGCGCGGCCGCCGCAAGGGTAAGGGCGAGATCCCGGGTATCGTCACCGGCCTGGGCATTACATACTGTGGCTACTGCGGCACGGCCGTCATCGGCCAGAACCTGATGACCCGGAAGCGAAAGGAGAACGGACACCCCCAAGACGGCCATCGGCGCCTGATCTGCGTAGGCTACAGCCACAATCAGGGATGCAAGGTCGGCGGAAGCTGCAGCGTGGTTCCGGTCGAGCGTGCAGTTATGAACTTCTGTGCCGATCAGATGAATCTGACCCGCCTGCTCGAGGGCGACGACGGGTCGACCGCGTTGGCCGGCCGCTTGGCGCAAGGCCGACAGAGCGTCAAAGATCTCGAGGCGCAGATTACACGCATCACGGACGCCATGTTGGCAGACAGCGACGCTCCCCCCGTAGCGTTCGCGAAGAAGGCAAGAGAGCTTGAGGCGCTGCTCGCCGCCAAGCAGAAGGAGATTGAGGCGCTTGAGCACGAGCTGGCAGCGAGCGCTAATAACACCACGCCGGCCGCAGCGGAGGCTTGGGCGGACCTCGTGCAAGGTGTAGAAGAACTCGACTACGAGGCGCGCACTCAGGCCAGACAACTCGTCGCCGACACGTTCAGCAAGATCGTCGTTTTCCGAAAGGGTTTCGACCTAACCAACAACCCCGACGACACGATCGACCTGCTTTTGATAGCCAAGCACGGCAATACGCGCATGCTGCGGATTGACCGCCGCACAGGCGCATGGAATGCGGCCGAGGATTTGGACTTATCCGGCGACATACCACTTCCAAACACCTCGATCGGCGTCTGAGACCTCTATTTCGCCCCAGCCGTCAACGCACGGAATCCGAGGTACGGGTCAGTTTCATCGAGCGCCGCACGGCCGACCTGTCACTCAACGGTGTCAAGGAGCGGTCAATGCGATAACGAGCGCACTTTCGGTCCAGAAACGACAGATGGCCCCGGCGAGGGGCCATCTGTCCCGGCCCAGCTTTATGTCGCTGGACAGGATATGCTAACCTACAGCTAATAGTAGTCAATCGGTCTGACGACGGACCGATACTGAATGCTTCAGTGACTCATTGCCACGAAGACGTACAGTGAGCCGATGCACAAATAGTGGCCTGCGAGAAGCCAGTATAAGTTTGCAGCAGTCATGTGCCCTCCATAAAAAGTGGGTACGTGATTCGAAGGGGCCCGCCCGAATCTTTCCACGGACGTGGGCGAAGTCCCTTCCCCATTCGAAACGGCGCTAACGACGGCGCCGTTTCCTTTTGAGCTCCAACCATGCTCAATAGCCAGCTTACCTGTTTTCAACCCTCATTTTGAAAGTGGCAGCGCACGTCAGCCGCAATCCGGCTGCTGACGCACGCAGACCGGATCATAAGATGCTGACGGCAACTCCACTTTCAGTCACAAGTTCGCTAAGATCGCGACCCACGGTATGCACCGACGAGGCCTTCTTCAGATATTCGGACACGATCTCCGCGAGGCGGCCGAAGAACGACACGCGGTGCCATTCGGTGGCTTCCTTCATTTCACCGGACGCTTTGTCCTTGTACCGGTCCGTCGTTGCAAGGCGGATATTCGCCACTGCGTCGCCGCTCGGAAGATAACGGACTTCCAGATCGGCTCCGAGATTGCCGACGAGAATGACCTTGTTCACGGATACCATGAGTTTCTCTTCACTCTATTGCAAGTAGCGCAGCAGCACGCCCGTTTGAACTATTGTTCCCATACGCTTTGCGCGGCGGCTGTTTCATCTTTGCGGCGATTATAAGCCAGCATAAGACGAGCCCCGAGCAAGTGAAAAAGACCGCGCTCTGGCCATCCACTTCAGCAGCCAGCCGCCGATCATGCCGCCCAGCGCAAGACCGATGGACTGCGTGGTGTTGTAGACGCCGGCGGCCGCGCCCTTGCGGGTGCCCGGCGCCAGTTTCGACAACAGCGAACGCTGCGACGCCTCCAGAATATTGAAGCCGAGAAAGTAGACAAACAGGATCGCCGCCACACTCAGAATCGTATGCGGAGCGACGCCCAATAACAACTGTCCGATCAGGATAAGAGCAATGGCGGAGAGCAGCACGATTTTCATTTTTCCGCGCTTTTCGGCGGCGATGATCGCGGGCACCATCATCACGAACGACAGCCCCATGACCGGCAAATACACCTTCCAGTGCGACGCGACCGGCAGACCGCCGGCTTCCAGAATGCGCGGCACGACGAGGAACAACGCGGTCTGAGTAGCGTGCAGCACGAGCACGCCGAAGTTCAGGCGCAGCAGCTCGACGTTGTGCAGCACTTCGGCAAACGGCGCACGCACATGCACGGGCTTCGGTGCATCGGGCACCACCCACAGCACGACGCCGACAGCCACGATCGAGAAGATGCCCACCAGCGTGAACAGGCCGCTCATGCCCACCCAATGGAACACGATCGGTGCGCCCACAATCGCCACCGCGAACGAAATGCCGATGCTGCCACCGACCATCGCCATGGCCTTCGTGCGATGCTCCTCGGCGGTGAGATCGGCAATGAACGCGATGACCGCGGATGACACCGAGCCCATCCCATGAATCACCGGACGTGGATCATCGTTGGCCGTGTTCCTTGGGATCGCTTTCGCGCGGATCAAGAACGCGGGCATGATCATGGACAGATTGAGCATGCAAAACGCCAAGATCGGGACGGCCAGCCCAGCAACCCGTGTCAAGATTTTACGAATCAAGCCGATAACCCAGCAATGACAAACGAACCTACCGATGCCGACATCCTGACTGCGGTCATGAACGCCTTCGGCCACACCCCGGATACCGTCGACGGAAAAGCGGCGCAGATCAATCTCGCATTGTCGGCTGGCGATTCAGTAATGGCGGCCGCCGTCGTCTTCGATCAAGCCAAGGACTGCCAAGTCCCCAAGACCATTCATGATCCTCTGGCCGACGACGTGTTTCCCTACCCTGACCTAGCGCCTTTCGGAAATCACGGCCTGCGGCAATTCATGGAGGCGCTGCGGCATCTCGGGATGCATCTTGTTGTGAAGCCAGTGGAGTAAAGCGGAAAGCGAGCCGCCCTGACGACCGGAGAGTTCACGCTGCTACTTTGCTGGTTTTGGACAGGGCGTCAACTGCATGGCGCGCGTCGCGCGTGGCCGCGATGCGCTCGAGCGCGGCCACGAGTATCGGGAATGCATTCCAGCGTCGCGCGAGCTCGGCGGCGTCCTTTGCATCGCTCGAGATGTCGGCGCCCGGCTCGCAGCACAGCACATGGTGTGGGCCGATCTGTGCGAACGCGCGCCCCTTGTGGGGGCTCCAGTCGGCGCGCGCGACGGCGAATAGTGTGCGTGCCTTCATCAGCAGGCCTGCCGCCGCAGGAAGAAGGCCAAGCCGTTCGGTTCGACAGGAGGCCACGGCTCGCCATGCAGCATCCCGAACTCGTCACGAACCTCCTCGACGAACTCGATCAACGCCGTTTTCCACAGCTTGTCACCGCCGACAACGCAGCCGTCGATCACATTCCAATACTCGCCGTTAAACACTACCGGGTAGGAAAGGACCGTCCCGATCTGGGCCTCCATGTCGCTGTCGTCCGATTCGAACGCCGTCCACGCGGCGCGGGCATGGTCAGCGGTAATCGCGAGACGTTTTCTTTGGCGCAGGATGATCGTTTTCGCGCGGATGATCGTGGCGACCGAGTTGTGCACGATCGCAGAGGAGACATAGAGGGTTGAGCTCATGCGGCACCCTGCACAGTCGCCAGCGTTACGGTGGACCCAAAAGGCAGAAGTTGCGCGCCGCGCTCATCACGTTCATCGCAATCAGCGAATGGGACGACTGCGCGGGTACCGTCCTGCGCGCGAAAACGTAGCACATACGGTCGATTGATAGAGGGAAATGGGATGACGACGGCGAGACGTTGAGCGGGCATGTTGCCCTCCTTGCGGTTCGTTCAATTCGCCCCTTGTTCAGAGGGGCGGCCAGGTACTTGAACACGGCCGCAAGACCGCCCGCAACTTTCCCCCGAAGGGTCTTGTATCGCTGCGCGCTACCCGGCCATAGACGAGAAACCTATGGACGTAAAAAAACCACGGATATCGGACGTGGATGGCCGCTTGCGGATTGGTGTGTTCAGCACCGTGATCGCACTGTAGCGTACGGGGTTTACCCCCGTCAAGGGCATTTCGCTAGATCGATGAACTGCGGCGTGGCCCATGTTGGCGGCGCCGTCGCAAATCGGCCATATACGGTCTCTCGGAGGTTTGCCGATATCCGCAGATCGCTAAAGGCTCGTCGACTAAGGCCGTTCCGCCTGCGATCAAGCGATTTGATAGCAGCCGTTCAGCCGTTCTTTCATTAGCTGCTTTCCCATGCTTAACTGAGAGAAGAAGAGTGGGAGGGGTTATGGCAAAGATCTTGGTGGCCATGTGCATCTGCTTCGCGTATTCCGGCTCTTCGTTCGGAGCAGGTTTTTTGGCAGACATTGTAAAACAGGATCGCACAGTCGCGGACGAGGTAGATAAGGCGAATTCACAGATGGGAAATCCCGTCGACGGCGACGTCGCGAGAGCCATCGATAGCGTCATACCCGGTACGGAACGGGACTTGGGCGCACTTTGGGGAAAGGAAGGCCCGCAAGTGACAGGGATGCCGATCACGGGTGTACCTAAGTGCTGCCCCAAAAAATAGCGCCGTCATCATTGTGGTACCGATCTGAGTTGCTGGCCGTCGGGCCCTCCTGCGTCGATCAGTGAGTTCGCGCTGCGAACAATGCGAACGAGACGGTTCCTATGACGCCAAGGCAAAAGGCCGCCGCAGCGCAAAGCGTCACTCCGTCGGAAAGCCGCTGCCAACCGCTCGGTCGATTGCACTTCTCATCAAAGCGAAGGAGGTACCTTTCGGCGAGAGCTATCTGGTCGAATAGAGCTCGCTGTGAGAGCAAGAATGACGCGATCACTAACAAGATCGACAGAGTAAAACCTCCCCACGAACTCTGAAGCAGTAGCCGTCCTGTGAAGTCGGTGCGAGTAAGCGCTTCTTTAAAAATGGTGATCGAAAGACCCAAGCCCGCGTTTGCGTACGTCAGGATCGCCTTATCGAAGCTCTCAGCGTTTGAAAGATGGCGTTTATCGATTTCGGTGCGATAGGCATTAAATATTACCGTTCGGGCCGCTATGTCTTCCGGACCTGGCTCGCATAGCTCGCCATCGTTTACAAACACAGTCCGCTTCGGATCACCGATGTGCTTTTTCACCGTAAGCTCCTAGATCGAGCGCTGACGAAAGCGAATTTTTCGAGTCTAGGCTGATCAAGCTCGGTTGTGAAATCGCTGCGATCAGCATCATCGAACGGTAGCGACATCAAACCCGCGGACTTCCGGTTGCAGCTCACTGCTACGGCATATCCAAGGTACACTCAGCTGTACCCGCACATCCGGTAGCGGCCGTACGAACACCCGATGCTCACCGTCGGTTTTGGGTCGGTTCGCGACGATCACCAGTTTCCGAAGTGGTGTTGCTGTGTGCACTTCGTCAGCAGAGAACGCGGCGCCGGCCGCCGTCGCCTGAGCGCGTTTGTGCGCGATCGCTTCCGGATTCTCGCCGGAACACCGTTCGGCCATCATCCTCGCCGCGTTGGCGCGCGCCATCTTCAGGCTGTACATGCTCGGGGTGCCTGCCCGCTCCCCGACATGCGGCCCCGGGCGGGCACGAACGCAGGCGATGCCGGCGACGCTTGCCGCAGCGCTTACGATCAGTGAGGCGCGTCGCCATCGCAGTACTCGCTAGGGCTAGCGATATCGACCAGAGCTAGCGTCAGCATACCGGCCCTCATTCAGCCGCCGCCGCGAGAGAGTTCCGAGTCCACTCATTGACGAAGCGATGCAGGTCCACTGGCCGCAGCGCGTTGCGATACGGCATGCGATTCGCGCCGAGCTCGCGGGCTTCGCGCATCTCGAGCGCCGTGCGTCGCGCGTGATCGAGCGTCATCGTTCCCGCTTCGCCGACGTATTGGGGATCGGCGCCGTCACGCAATTCATAGCGCCGGCCGCGTTCGGTGATGACCAGCCACAGGCCGGCGCCGTCGAGATATACGCCGGTGTCGGCAGCGTTGACGAAGTCTTGGGAAAGGAGGCCGCGAAGGCGCAACAAGGTGCTGCTCATGGGTCTAGCCCTTGGTAATGGCACAGACCCACTTTGCGATCACGACTAAAACGCCGGCGCACGGCGTTGTGCAGCGGCGACGCTCGCCGGCCAACAAACGAGCGTTACGCCTCCAGCGAAAACAGTCCAGAAACTGTGTAAATAAACCGTTGCGGGCCGAATCATTTACAGATAGATTCATGTCCACGTTAGATTTACAGAGGAAGCGCAGAGATGCCCCGTGTATTCGCATACTGCCGCGTCTCGACCGCCGAGCAGGCCACCGCGAACCAGGTGCTCGAGATCAAGAAAGCCGGTTTCGATATCCACCCTAAGCGCGTGATCGAGGAGACTATCTCCGGATCCACGCCGGCCGCCGATCGCCCTCTGTTCTCGAAGTTGCTCGACAAGCTCGACGACGACGCCGAGCTCGTTGTGACTAAGCTGGATAGATTGGGTCGCGACACAGCCGACGTGCTCGAGACCATCAAGCGCATTGCCGCGATCGGCGCGAAACTGCATTGCCTGGCGCTTGAAGGTGTCGATCTCGCCAGCTCAGCTGGCAAGCTTCATCTCACGATTCTGGCGGCCGTCGCACAGTTCGAGCGCGACGTTCTGCGCGAGCGCACGTATGCAGGCCTCGCGCGCGCTCGCGCAGAAGGCCGGGTAGGTGGACGTAAGGACGTGCTCGAGGGGATCGCCAAGAAGCGCAGGGTCACGCTCGACGAGCTGCGCGCCGAGATCCGGGCGAAGATAGCCGCCGGCGGAACATCGCGCGGATTGGCGAAGGAATACGGCGTGTCGCACACGACGATCAGCAAGGCATCCAGGTAACGCACCGCGCCGACGGAACCAGAACCACACCACGGAGACCAGACCATGAAGCACATCCCGAAACTGATTTTTGCAGCCGCCATCGCCACTTTCATCGACGCGCTTTACGTTATGCAGTCGTCAACCATCTATCAATCCGGCGTGACCGCCGCAGGTATCGTCGAGTTTTCGGCCTGTCTTTTCATCGCCTCGATCGCCGCTAAGTATCTGTTCTGCAGGACGTCCGCGTGAGCACCGTCTACGCCAAGGAAGGCATCCTTCACAGCCCGGAGCGCACCGCGATCGCGGCCAAGATGATCATTGTGCGCAGGCGCAGGCGGAAACAGGTGACCGCGCTCGAGGCGCGTCGTGCATTTAGTGCGGTAGAGTCCGACGACGATGACCTCGAGGCGCAGATCGGCACGATCCTTAGCTATCCGCGCGTCTTCGGCCGCCAGTACTGGACCGTCATACGCGGCGTCTCGATCGGCCCTGTGCTTTGGCGCGACGCACTGGAGGCATTCGTGCGTCAGACGCGCGAAAAGAACGGTGCGCTTCGCAATGAGCCGCTGCCCGTCTATGCCGAGAACAGCCTGGCTGCATTCCTGCGCGACGCCGCGAAGACCTGATCTTACTGGAGCGGAGTTGAATCTCCCCTTCCCGCGCGACGCGCATCCCGGGTACATGCAACCCTCTGGAGCGCCACGGACGCCCTTGCTGGACAAGGATGAAACCTACGACACATCGATGCCCATGCCACCAAACTATCCACCCCGCGTCGTTGCGCTCCGCACTGAACTGATCAAATCGATTCCTAAGGTGCCCAACACTAAGGCAACGGCGGCGCACATGGGCACCTTAGCCACGAATCACCTGATGTTGATCTACCTCGCGTGGAGGATGCGCTTCGTGCCCGCCAAGCCCCGCAAAGTGGTGGTTTGGTCCGGCGGAGTTGATTCCCATCATTTCGCGGCAATCAGATCACAGGTCCGGCCTCTCGTCGGCAAGGTCGAACGCGGTCAGGACTTGACGCCGCACCTATCCGGCCTCGTCAACACCTTGGGCTTCGCGATGCCCGAGGTATCGGCTGAGAAACGTCGCCGCGAAAAAGACCATGTACTGACTAAGACGGGCTTGCATCACTTTCATGTCGGGGCAGAAACAGGCGCCAACCCACGGGGCCGCAGCGGACGACTTGTGTTCGCCGATGTTAGCGATGACGAGTTCAAAATCATCGCGATCTCTGGCCATGCCGCTTTCAGCATTGGATCAGCCGAATGGACACGGTTATTCAGAATCAGCAACCGGTACATCCAAAGTCAGCTACCGGCTGGAGCGGCGTACATGGCTTTTCCGACCGTCTCATCGGGTCATCATTGGAATTGGTTGTGTACGCCGATCACTGCAACGAAACGATGATGCAAACCGACTCTCGCCTCGACGATCGCGCCTTCGTCGAGCGCCTCTACAGCGACAACAAGGGGGCTGGCGGCCAACCTTTGCTACAGCCGGCGAGGCCGACATTGAAGTGGCATTTCGAAAACCGTGATTTCGGTATGCTCGAGACGAAGACGCAAACGTTCTTTCGAGTTTATTTCTCGCCCCGCTGATCGAGCTATCGAGTCGCGAAGCTATCGGGATCGAGATGGTCGGGGGTCGCAAGACAGCAGTGCGGCCGACTGCTAGCGGTGAGTATACGTCGCCCGAAACACGCTAAGGGAAAGCTGCATGGATGGGTCGAATCACATCCTCGGCCTCGATGCCGTCGATCAACTCATCGAACTCCCGTACAAGATCCTTGGCATAGAAATCGGCATTTTCGATCCTGAATACGAGATCTCGTCTGTTGAAGTCAAACGTGTTCACAGCCGGTTCACCACCCACCATAGATTTTTTTCCACGATGCTGCTGTTTTGCGAATGGCATTCGTACTTTTGATAGCCGCTGATTGAATGCCGCGATGCGAGCCGAGACTCCGCTAGAGAAGCAAGACCTAGCCTCCTTCATTGTGCGGGTGACCTCATAGGTCCCTAAAACCCATAGCCAAAACTGGCCGTACGTATCTAAGTGATCCTCGCCGTCGAAAAGACGCTCGGGTTCCTTCGACATAAGCTGATTGGCCGACTGTACAAACTGGTCTCCCAATTTTCGGAGCAACCGTACTTGCATGACCGAATAGATCGAGAAACCAAGCAAGGGGCATGATTGGTAAGGGTGTTCGGTCGCAGGCAACGTTTCCATTTTTTTCATCACGCTACAGAGCAGCTTGGGATGATGCCACACGAGTGCGCCGTCGCACCGACCGTCCACCTCTCGCGACGAATAACCGATTGCGATTTCCTTTGAGCGCCTCGAGCTGGCGAAGTCGGCCCTTCGCCGCTATATCGGTTTGCACACTGCCGTCGACGGCGCCCATCTTGGCTTAACGCCTGCAGAGTCCGAATCATGAGTCAACGCCGTCTAGTCCGCGAACAGGTCAGCCATGTAGAAAGGCGTTGTCATGGGAACCGATACAACGGCAGTCGGCGGCAGAGCACCGACCGCGCGTAATAGCCCAGCAGTGACTCTACCCACGCGGACCTCTCGACGCTGCTGTTGCCATTGGCCCTTCGGAGCACGCCGCGACGTCGTCGGCGCACACACCTGTGCGTCGTGCTCAAGCTGGGCGACTGCATCGCGTAGTACCTGTAACGGGTCGACATCTGCCGCCGGATGCCCCTGGACAGCATCGATCGCCGCCGGCACTGGCACGACCATATCCGCCGCAGGACTCGCCACGATCGGCACGACGGTGTGTTCCTGCACGCTGTCGGCGACGGCAGCAATATCCGCCACTTCGACCGTGTTGCCGATCGCCCGGTCATACAAATCATCGTCGAGTAGCCAGTCCATCGCCGCCGGCGCGTGCCAGCCGAATTGAGGTGTGCGCTCCTCATCTCGCAGCACAGCCACGATCAACTCAACCGTATCGACGGTTTCAGAGAGTGCGCGAGTCTTGACGACGCCGCCGGCCCGATATGTGATGGCGCGCTGATCGAGGCGTGCCAACTTACGCGGTGCTGTGCCCTTAGAATTCTTGCCGATCCGGAGCTCTCGAGCACGGTTGTAGCAGCTGATGCACAGATGCTTGCCGATCAGACGCGGTACGCCCGTATGGCAGCGCCCACAGATCGTCATCCCCTGGAGTTGCGAGGGATTATGATCTACCCGACCAGCGTGCGCCGCGCCGCTAGAACAACGGCGGCACGTATGAAAGCGATCGGCGTCGACATCTGTACTATTCGCCTTCTCCCAACGGGCGCCGCACGAGGATACCGACATCGTCGCCCTCAAGCGATCGCACGCGAAGTGGCGAACACCTGGCAATAATCCGCCGTCGAGCTCGAAGTACAACGGCAGATCCACACGGTGCACAGTGGCGTCGCGCGTGTTGGCCGCATCGTATTGCTCATCGTCGGGCGCAACCGGATCCGGCGCCGGGCGTGTTACGTCGTCGCCCGCACCCAGCCTGTAGATCGCCGCCGTGTACGCCCCGTATCCGCACACGTGCACTTCACCCTCCTCGCGCGCGCGGGCGATCGCTTTAGCGGCGGAGTTGTACGACACGGCGAGACGATCGGCGAGTGCCACCACAGTGAAGTCGGCGCTCCGGAGCATCTCGAGAATGCGCGTGCGGATGACAGGATTAGCCATGAAAACCCCTGCGCAAAGCGCTTTACGTTGGATGCAATCTAATCGGCGCACGCCTTCAGGCCCGGCAGCAGGCACCACCAGAAAATCCTACCCAGCCGAGCGCACCGCTTCGAGCAGATCCGGATGAAGAGCTCGGCCGCGCCGGTAAGCCACCGTCGCACGCAGGACGTCATCGCATGATATTTGCCCACGCATAAACGCGGTGATCACCCGATCGATCTCGGACCACTGGCACGGCTTCTCGCCAGACGCATGCTGCTCGAGTAGGTGCGGCAAAGGCTAATCGAAGATAGCTCGCAAGTAGCCCGCACGATCGTCGCTCACCCCTCCTCCGACGCCGCCGAAACCACGCACGCGATCAGGTCAGGGGGTAGCGGCCGGCCGCACATGTACGCATCCGAGGCGCGGGAAGCATCGCGCGCCGTGACGCGTCCGTCGTGCAACGCTTTAACGACCAAGTCGAACATGTGCGACGTGGCCGGGTGACTGATGTTAAATTCGTCGGGCTCGAGCGCCGGCGCAGGCGTGATCGCCTTCACGAACAGCACCGACGCCGTCGCCATGCGCATCGAAGCCAGGGCCGCAGGTGCCGCCGCCGGCGCGGCGCTCTTGCTGCGAAAGATGACACGCCGGCCGCTCATCACGTGTTGCCCGAGCCGAGTTTCTTGATAAGGTACAGCGGCAGGGCACGCTGATCGGAAAGTGCCTTTTCGACGTCGGCGACCTCGTCTGGCGTCATCTCACCCGCGCGCGCCAGGGCTTGGCAGGCTGCGAGCTGGTCAGGAGTCACCGGTCCGTTCAAGTCACGCCCCTGCGCGTGCTGCTTCATCTCTCCGATCAATCGCGCGACGCGCAGCGCGGTGTGCTCGCGGGGCTCGGGGCGATCGACCGGCGCAGTCTTCGCGGGCTTGACGACTTTCTTCTTGCCAAGCTTCACCGCGACTGTCTTCAACGAGCCATCGGCCTGAGCCTTCAGCAGCGCAGTATTCCAGTCGACGATGCGGGACTTGCCGAGCGTGGCCGGACGCACGCGGACTGCCTTACCGGCCGGCGACGTCTTGTCGACGCGACGGCCCCTGAGCGGCGAGTACTCGCCCGTGATCGGATGGGGCATAGCGTCCAGCTCGTCGAGCAACTTCGAAAAATTTTCAGCCATGATTCATTTACCTTTGGTGATTGCCTGCGCCGCGCGGTTTTGCGGGCGCCTCGAGCTGGGTGCGCGCCGCGCGTCGCGCAGGTGACTGCCCAGCGCCTGGAGCGCCGCGCTCATCGGCAGCGCTGGATTCAGGGCATTGCGGCCGTGCGATTGGCGCGCTTTACGTACGTCTTTTGAAGTCATGTCCTTCTCGAAAAAGACCCTCGACGACGGGCGCCGAGGGTTTAAAGCCGCGCGAGTCAGCGCGGCACGGAGTCAATCTTTCGAGCCGATGAGTGGCGCCGGCGTTTTGCGCTTTGCGACCTGCGGCGCTTGGTTGTGCATTAAGCCGAGCAGTGCGACGAGCGCCGCAGAATCACCGGCCAGTGCCTTGGCTATCGCCAGGCGAATCAGCTCTGGCGCCGCCACGCGGATTTCTTTCGCGGCCTGTTTGGTCAGGGTCACCATCGACACCGGCCGACCGCCATCGCGGACGACGTTGTCAGGACCGAACGGCGCGGCGCCGGACATCACAGTTTCCCCAGGCGCACGAGCTCGGAGAGCGCCACGGACGGCTTATATTGATATTTCCGTAAATCATGACAACCGTTGAGCGTCTCAAGCGTTATGTCTCCAGGGCGATCTCGGAGACAAGTTGGCATGGCGCAAAGGCGATTGAGCGAAGCAGCAAAGAAGCGATTGAAGGCGGGTCGGCTGCTGCTGGCGGGCAAGGGCTGCGCCGAGGTGGCGTTGGCTGTGGGCGTGGCTCGGCAG
>NZ_PNXY01000020.1 GCF_002879865.1 Paraburkholderia rhynchosiae | reverse complement strand
TTTCGCCGCCTTCGCACTCGATATGAGCGTCGTGCCGACATCCATGAAGGGCTCCTTAAACTCGCATGTTGCCTGATCTGCTGGCGAACGCTTCAGCGCTCGGACGACTCTTTTTGAAACATTCTCTAAGTCCAAGTTGACCAGTAAGACCTTGATACGGGCCAGTAGCGAGGGATGCCACTGGGTGTCGGCGACTAGCGACGAAGAAGGAAGGCCCGTGGCCGAGTCGCGCGTGAATGCCCAGATTGCCTTGCGGCGCCGCGGAGATCCTGCCTGGCTATGCGGGTGTGAGGATCCCAATCCGGCCGCAGGTTCAGGCAAGTTTGCTTTGGAGACAAACTCTTTCCGGAATCTAGCTCGTCTCTTGCGGCAACAAAGCAGGGTTTGTCCCGGAACACCGTCGCATTGGACGGCTTATCGGTTTTCTTTCTTCAAGCTCGATTCGGCTGCGCGTTGAAATGTTGCGCTACACGCAAGCGAGAAAATGATAATGCCACAGCTAAGCAAAGGGCCGGTCTCACTTGTAGGTTGCTTGGCCCACGGTGTATCGGTCGCCGGTAATTGACGGCGCGAGGAGGTCGATTTCGCACACGAGGTTAGGGACATTGATAAACATCGTTAGCCTGGATGGACCAAAAACGCTGATAGCCTCCAAACCGGAACGTAGCAGAGTTGCCCTTATAAGATGGCGAGGCTCCATTTCGACCCGTGCGCCGTTTTCAGGGGTGGGCCCCAGATCGCATACAATATGGAGGGAATTTGAACTGAGAGAACCGACAAACCAGGTCGGGCACGGCGAGCTATACGACGGCACAAGTGAGCAAAATCGAACTCGATGATATCGATCTTCCGGCGCAGATTGCTGATGAGGTGCGCAAGCTGATCAACAGAGGTGTCCTGTCGCCAGGGCAACAGCTGCGCCAATCGGAACTGGCGGACGGCTTTGGCGTCAGTCGCGTGCCTGTACGCGAGGCATTGAATCTGCTCGCAGCGTGGGGCGTGATCGTGCATGATCCGAACCGGGGATTTTTTGTTGGGCCCCTATCGTCGGATGAGGCGGCGCAGCTCTACCGCTATCGCTATTTGGTAGAGCGCGATTTGTTTCAATCAATAGAGTGGCCTGGTCGCAGTCAAACGGCCGCGCTCAATGCGATGCTTGCCAAGCTCGACGAGTACCTCGAAAGCCATCAGCGCGCCGAATGGCTTGATGAATACTACGCATTCTATGGGCTGCTCTTTGATCTTTCACCCCATAAAATCATACGCCGCGAAGCCCTGCGGTTGATTCGATTGACAGAGCGATACCGGGCACTAGCCACCGAGGCGCATCGGCCGGGCGAACGTCTGAAGGCGCATCTCGAGCACCGGCTCATGACTGCAATTCGCACCCGCGAGCGCGACAAAGTCATGCAGGTCTACGAACTTGAGCGAAAAAAAATAAACCAGTCGATACTGGCCGTGCTTGCCGCGCGCGGACTTTAAGCGTCACAACTTCGCGTTTACATCGGTAGACAGACTGTCGGTCAGTACATCACACGACGTCTATGAACGGTGAATGTAAATCCTCCAGTCATATTCCCAGGTCGGCATCATCCGAGCCCGGTTTGCTGAGTTACTGATCGCACTCGTTTTGCGTGACGTCGCTTCGTCACGTAGACGATTGACAGACGTGCTTTCTGTGACAGCAGGTTGCTTCGACGCACCGGCTCTACTTATTTTTCACCTCCGCCAATAGAAAATCAATCTATGCTCTCGAATTTTCTATGTATAAAACAAGCTTGATGACTGCCGAAGTAAGCCGCCATATCACGACCGTAGTCATTTTTAACTGGGCAATCGTTTTTCGACACTCCCCTTGAATGCTTCGACAAAGAAACGGCCGATGTTAACCTTTGATCGTCGTCGTACGAATTGAGATACGGGATAGTCGTCGAAGTGCGCTCCCGCGATACCTGATTGTCATTTTTTCGGGCATTCAATTTATGATCTCCCTGTGTCTATCCTGCTAGCGCAACTTGTCTTCGAGGTCGCAGACAAGTCGTCGCGCGTATTTTTTTCTATCGCAACTCCGCGCCTTCATCAGCCGCGAGTCGCGAGAATGCGAATGCTGACAGGCAGGTCAAAGCGCCGACGATGAAAAACGTCATCGGAAAGTCGTTTATCGTCAGATGATCCGCACCATGTCCATGAATGTGTGCCGTGACCGTCAAGCACGTTGCGCAAAGCGCGACGCCAAGACTAATCGACGTCTGTTGCATCATCGTTGAGAGCGCGGTTGCTTTGCTCATCAGATTCTTCGGCACGCCAGAGAAGCCAATCGTATTCATCGAGATCATTCCCAAGGCATTAACGACGCCCGCGATGAAGAGGACGGCGAACATGAAATAGCGTGGGGTCTCGCTCGTGAACAATCCATACGAGGCGAAGGTAGCGCCCGTGAATAGCGTAGCAAGGATCATGATCGGCCTGAATCCGATCGCGCGAATTGCATGCTGCATGATCGGACGTACGCCGAACGCCCCAACAGCCAACCATGCGCTCATCAGACCAGACTCAATCGGCGTGAATCCCAAGCCGAGTTGCAGCAGCAGCGGAACGACAATGGGAGAGGAGCCCACCGCGAGTCGAAGAGGAATACCGCCAATCGTCGCAGCGCGATATGCTTTGTATCGAAAGAGCTTCAGAGGAATGATGACATCGACACGTGCCCCGCCGTAGACAGCGTACGCGGCAAATGCCAGGACTCCAATGGCGGTGACGCACACAGTAGCGCTCATCGGCACCAAATTGCGACCGACCGTCTCAAGGCCACAGACGAGTCCAACAAGTCCAACGGCCATCAGAATGAACCCTGCAGCATCGAATCGATCGACGCTATCTGAGCGTGAGTCAGGTACGAACATCAGCGACAGAACTATGCCGAGAACACCAAACGGGATATTGAGTAAGAAGATCCAGCGCCACGATGCTACTGTGACGATGAAGCCGCCAAGAAGCGGCCCGATGACACGCCCGATGGCCCCGGGAACAGTGAACCAGACCATCGCGGCCACCAGGTGCGCTGCCGGAATACTACGCAGCAAAATCAGGCGCCCAACAGGCACCATCATCGCGCCCCCAAGGCCTTGCAAAACCCGAAACAGAACGATCTGAGTGATCGAGGTCGCGACGCCGCAGAGCGCGGATGCCAACGAGAAAATTGCGATCGCCGAACAGAATACGCGCCGGGTCCCGAATCGATCAGCGAGCCACCCACTCGCAGGCAGAAACAGCGCTAGGCTCAGAAGATATGCGGTGATGGCAAGGTTGAGATGCAGCGTCTCAACTTGTAGAGACGCTGAGATCGACTGCAGTGCCGTGCCAAGAATCGACGTGTCGAGGCTTTGCAGAAACATCGGCACGGCAACGATCATCGGAATCAACCGATAGTGCCTGAATACATATGGACTTGACGACTCCGAAATCTGTTCGGAGTCTCGCGTGTCATTGACTTCTGAATTTGTCTCAATCATCGGGCTGTCGAGAGTTTTGCTGTCTCACGTTGGTAGATGTCGAGAATTCCTCGATCGTAGTTGACGAAGAACCGCTTTCTGATCGGGTCAGTCAGTGCTTCCATTTTTGCAAGCTCTTCGGGCGAAACGTGATAGACCGTCATTCCGTGGCGTACGAGCTCGGCACAATCGGCTATCGCCTGTTCTCGAATCAGGTCACGTTCATAGCGCCCTGCCTCGACCGCAGCGTGTTGTAAAGCGTTCCGATCCCGAACCGTCAAGCTCTTCCACAGTGCTGAATTGGCAACTAGAGCGATCGCACTGTACGAATGATTCGTGACCGAGACGGCCGATTGCACGTCATACAGATGCCCGACCAGTATCTGTGAATAAAAGTTATCCTCAGCATTAACACGCTTGCTCTTCAGCGCATCGTAGAGTTCTGGATAAGGCAGTCCGACGACGTTTGCACGCAGTGCTTTGAACGTATCGACAAATGCCTCCGTGGGGATCACACGAACCGTTCTGTTTGTCAAGTCAAGCGCATGTATAAAGGGCTGGCCCGACGTCGTGATCTGTCGGAAGCCGTTTTCCCACCAGGCCAAACCGGTCAGCCCATGACCGTGGAGACGCGACATTAGCGTCTGGCCGAACGGTCCGTCGAGCAGCGCGTCCGCCTCTCGATTGCTGTGGACGATAAACGGCAGATCCATGAGTTCGAAGTTGCGATCCACATTGCGCAGCGCGGGCGTGACTAACAGCATCAGATCCGGAACACCAGCACCGCCCGCTTGCAACCTTTTGATCTGTACATCAGGCAAACCGGGGATCGTATTTCCGCTCACTCTGACAGCTAGATGACCGTCGCTTTGTGCGTTCACGAGCTCTGCGAATTTCTTCATGCCGCGCATCGTAGGCTGATCTGAAGAGAGGTCCGGTCGATATTCTGCGATCGTGAGCGTTCGAACAGCATCAGTCTGCGCAACGACGGGCTGCACGACACATAAAGACAAAAACAGCGCGACCGTGATATCGCTACAACTTTTCGTCAGCGGCCATCCTGATGTTAGACGGCGTGCAAATTTCTTCATCATGTCTTTCCGATATTCCCGGAATTCCTTCAATGCGAAAAAGCTACGCTGCCACGCTTTCACGCAGCAGCGCAGTTCACCTCACGCTACGTCACACCGAGATCGTGCGCCACGATCGTAGTTCAGGCCGGCAACGGTATAACTCGACGAGTTGGCCGTGTTTGCCGAACCGAACGAGTACGAGGTTTGAAGATTGAATCCGCCTATGCTCTTCGATTCATACCGAATGGTGCCCGGCAGACGGCCCGGATCGCGCTCGTTATTGTCAACGAAGGGACGCGGCTGGTCGGCAACCAAGGAGCCGAGAACAGACGCGGGCGCAACCAACATGACGTCGTAACGGTTCGCCCCGTTGTAATCTGCGGGCTCGATGAGACCCGTGTTGACAGTACCGAGCTTATGATCGGACATGCCGACGAATGCTCGACGACTAAACAGAGCCCCCGACGTGTGTGAGTCCGACTGACCGCTGCTCGCCAAAAAACCAGCTTCAACATTGAAGACGGCCTTTCTGCCACCGCCGGCATCTTCGCTGCCGATCAAGCTCCAGCGGTTGTCGTGAAGACCTGTGTACCGCACAGGACAGCAGCGACAGCGCTGCCACTGCTGTTGCCTGCGTAAAGATCTTCACCCCTTGAGTCTCCATCGTTGATTGACTCCGTATGCTCACTTCAACACCTGTCGAACAACTTAAGCGACGTCCGACTTGAAGATGGTGCCGAGTCTTCTACAATCGCTGATGCTTCCGACGGTTGCCTTGAATGTCATCATCGGCAAGTAGTAGCGGATGTACCAGACCATCAGAATCAGGTTCATGTAGAGGCAGCCTACGCCCATGTACGGGGTGAACATCTTGTCGAAGCGATGGTTCAGCACGATCGCGTTGTACCAGACGACGAACGACACCGGCAGAAGCATGAGCAAGCCAACTGGAACGAAGACGCCAAGAACCAGGGAGAGACCACCAAGGATTTCGCATGTCTTCACGATATGAAAGAAGTGCGTGTGAACCATCGTAACTAGCAGTTCGTTCGACGTAGGCAGGGTGCCGAACGGCTGCGGAAAGATTGGGGAGAAACCGAGAACTGTACGCCAGTAGCTTGTTCCACTGACACACATCCAGCCGCCGAGATACAAGCGACAGAATATGAGAATGGCCTTGCCCAGAAGCTGTAGCATCGATTTACGATCGTCGTTACTCATGAGTGTGTGCTTTCAAGTTTCGTTGTTTGTCCGAATCCGAAGATTTCGACGGAGATCCGATCAGTGCGCCGACTGCTGCGCAGCCACCGACGCGATCCGGTCGCGCCGTATGATCCATCCGGATCCGCTGAGCTCGAATATGTCGACGACGTCTTGTGCAGGCTGGTCACGCGTCGCGCCGATCGTGTGATAGACCGCAACGTCCATTCCTTCAACGATGACCTTCTTTACCTGATCCGGAATCGGTGCGCCGTCCTCGTGATCGATCGTGTGCGGCGCAGTATCGATCGCCTTATCGGAGAAGTACGTCTTGTACGCATCGACGCCCTTGCCTTGCGTATATGCCTCTTCCATGAACTCGTGAACAATATCACCCGGAAGCTTGCCCGTGCCTGCGTGCCAATGCCAGCGCGGATCCGAGTGCAGACCGTAAGCGATCCAGCCGATGAACACGAATCCGAGCACCGCTGTAGCGATGCGCCCGGGCGCGCTATCCAGCCACGCATCGACTTGCGCTGCGGTATCTAGTGGAAGACTCCCTTGTGTTTTCAGCATCCTGCCC
This sequence comes from Paraburkholderia rhynchosiae, assembly GCF_002879865.1. GTDB lineage: Bacteria > Pseudomonadota > Gammaproteobacteria > Burkholderiales > Burkholderiaceae > Paraburkholderia > Paraburkholderia rhynchosiae. The sequence continues at coordinate 138,447 of NZ_PNXY01000020.1, read as the reverse complement.
CCTTGAAAGAATTATGAAAGATGAAGCGCGTTGCCCCGTGATGGTTTTGAATACTTGTTATGTATTCAATTTAGCCTGCTAAAAAGTATAATTTGAGTCGTGGCGCGGTCATAGCACGGGTAATCCCCTACATTGACTCTACGTCGCTACCTGTTAGCGCCATGGGCAACGCACCTGACTGCCGAAGTTAGCCGGTCTTTCCAGGGAGGCACCAGACAGCATGTGCCAGAAGTTTCGCAAGTCGTTCGCTGACCGACGGACATCACCGAAGCCAGGTTGTCATCCAGGGAAACTCACGATACAACTTCTTCTCAATTTATTCAGACTGCTTAGTCAACAAAGAATATTATTATGCATTCTTAGAGCTGCATCCCGGCGTAGGCAGCTGCCGCTTACGAGTGAACACAACCAAACTTGGAGATTCCTGAATTGCGTAAATTGATTGTAGGTTGCGCCGTTGTCGTAACACTGCTCCCGTGCGGAGCGCACGCGCAGAACAGCGTTACGTTGTATGGCGTTGTAGACGTGTTCATGGGCTACTTCAGGAATTCCCAAGGTCAAAGCGTTGTCAGTATGAACAGCGGTGGCATGGGTGGTTCGCGGTGGGGTCTTCGCGTGAAAGAAGATCTTGGTGGCGGTCTCGACGCAATCGCGGTGCTGGAAAGCGGCTTCAACGTCAATAATGGCACGTCGGGTCAAGGCGGCCGTCTCTTCGGCCGGCAAGCCTACATTGGCATCCAAAGCAATCAGTATGGCTCCGTGATCGCCGGTCGGCTGCAAACCATCGGCTACTACTGGGCTGCTCCATTTGACCCGCTCCTGATGGCATCGGGCTCGGTGCTTGCCATGATCGGCGAGAACAACCGTCCCTGGATGTTCAATCTGCTGCAAGATCCGGCACGCCAGGACAATACGATTCAATACACGGCCCCGGCTTGGCGTGGCGTGAATGCAGCCGCATCGTATTCCTGGGGCAATAATCAAGGGCTGCAAAACGCAACGCACTATGAGCTTGCGTCGGTGTCCTATGAAAATGGCCCCATATATGGCAGTTATGGTTTCGGTCACAGCCTGCAACCGTCTGCTGTCATCGCCCGGAATACGTACGAACACTCATTCGGCCTGAAGTACGATCTCAAGTGGTTGTCCCTCACCGGCACGTATCAGATTCGCCTGAACAATCCGGGCCGCACCGACCATGCATGGCAGGTTGGATTCTCGGTTCCAACAGGCGTACGCGGTGCATTTCATGCGTCCTATGGCGGCCAAAGCGATGAGAACACAGTCTATGGCGCCGGCCAGACGACCCCGAATGGCAACTGGAACACTCGCTCGTGGGCTATCGGCTACACGTATTCGGTCTCGAAATCGACCACCATCTACTCGTTCTTCAAAAAGCTTCAAAACAACGGAGTCGCTCGCCAGTCGATCTTCCCACCCGGTGGCCTGCCGTTGCCGACTGCCAACAACGTGAACGTCTCGGCATTCGGTCTGGGGCTGGCGACGCGCTTCTAAGCGGTCGCCACCAACGCAAAGGGACGTTGCGCGCGTCCTTTTGCGTTACTGGGCACTTTCAAGCTGAGCGGCGCTGATCGAGGTCAGCGTTGAATAGATTCCCACCTGGCTAGAACGCGGTGTCAGAGGAGTCCATTACTGGCGCATTGCGAGCCGAGCGGTGAGATGTCCATGATGGCAACTGGCGTCCGTCCGATGCCCTGCTAAGGCGTAGCGCCGACGGATGGGACCGGAGCCGCACCAGCACCTACGTGTGCTGCCGGCCACGAAATCTGCACTGAGGCTCACGGCGGCGAGTCGGTCGATGGCTGCTCCCGGCTCTGTTGTTTGCCCCAGCGGACACCTTCACCGAGACTTCCTTCACGCCGCCGACTGCGGCCGCTCTTCCTTCGGCGGCGGGCAACTGCGGAACGCTGGCGCATGAAAATCTCCGGCCCCCCGTGCACCCCGTCAGCCCCTAAAAAGGCGCTTTTCTGCGGACCGGGTTATCGCCACGCATTTGCAGCAGCACGTCCCTATCGCAAGCCGTAGTATGTTCGGCTCGCCACGCAACTGACGAGCAGTTCATCGACGTCCCATACGACACCTCATGATGGCCACCAGAAAGGACCTTCGGCATCAGTTCGCGGGCGTTCCGATCTCGTGTTCCTACTCTCAGGCCTCAGCTCTTTGCGCTTGAAACGACAAAGCCCAGGTTGAGCCCCTGGGCTTTGTCAGCAGTCGGAGAACGTTGAACTAGCGACCTTGTTTATCGAACTGAGCGCCCGGCGCGAATGTGATAAGACCGCACACAGGAGATAATCACAAAACCGTTACTTCGCGGCCAACTTGTTGTGGTCAGCGGCCACAACTTTCGCGTAGTCGTCGGCCCCGAGATACGCTACCTCGCGACCGTTTTCGTTCAGCGCCTTCTGGACGCTCGGGTCTTGCAATGCTGCCTTCACCGCCGCAGCAATCTTATCGCGGACGGGCGCCGGAAGATTCTTCGGAGCGAGGACGCCAGTGTGCGATGCGAAATCGAAGCCGGGGAACTTCTCACCAAGTGCCGGAACATTCTGGATTTCGGGGATACGGTGCGTGCCCAATACAGCGAGCACACGCATCTTGCGGGTCTTGATGTATGGCACAGCGAGTTCGTACGGAATCTCGATTATCTGCACCTTGCCCCCCAGAAGCGACGAAATCTGCTCGGAGTCGGTCTGGTATGCAGTGTGGATCAACTTGACGCCCGCGCGTTTTTGGAAAGCTGCCATCGCGAGGTATTCGCGCGACGTCGCGCCGGTCGAACCGAACATGTAGCAATCCGGGTTGTCCTTCAAACGGCTGATAAGATCATCGTAATCTTTAATGTCGGTACCACCTAGACCTGCACCGTTCCCGGTGACCAGAACCAGCCCCGAGTGCGCCGTAACCTGCGCGACGGGCGTCAAATCGAGGCGCGCGGCATCAACTTGTTCCGTGTCGCCGACAAGCAACGTCAGACCATCTGCCGGTGCCATCTTCGCAACCGACGCAGAAGCCGCGTGGTTCTCCACGGTGACGTCGCTACCCAGTGCCCTGCCCAACGCGTGTGCCAGTGCGCGGCCCACGATATCCGAGTTGTCGCCCGGCGCGCCGACGATCAACTTGACCGGCGCTGCCTTTGCTGCCGGCGCTTTGACCGGAGCTTTAGGCGTGGTATTCGATGCCCCGAATGCTGGGATAGCAATCGCAAGCACGACAGCAGTCCCCGCGGTGGTCAAAACGTTTCTGCGCTTGATCTTCAAGTTGCCTCCAATGTTGGGTGTCGCATCGCGGCAGCGTGCTCACGACATCGCGTTGCGTATCTTGTGAGCGATCGGTGCCGGTAGATCGCTTCTGTTCGATCTCTTCTCCTCGCCATGCACCGGCTCCAAATAAAAAGTCCGGGGAGAGTTCTTCCTGGACCTCCTCGAATCGCGTACTCGCGGACCTGGCCTCAGGCTTCGCCCTTCATCTTGTCGCGCACAAGCACGAAGATGAAGAGAAGCCAGGAGATGCCGAGGCCGAAGTAGTCGAAATTACGCAGCGGGCGATAGTCTGCCCAACCGAGGCCGGTCGAGCCGTCCATAGCCACCAGCGTTAGGACGATACAGATGACGATAGCGATCCAGGTATCCTTTTTCATTGCGAGCTCCTGCCTCAAACCTTCTCTTGCTGTTCGAGAGCTGGCATACCCACCAGGCTCCCACCTTTTCCCTTCAGACCAAAACCCTTCCAGCCATCCCACAGCCACATTGGATTGAGTGTCGGACGGAAGCAAGCAGCCATATAGCCGCTATATGCGAAAAGCAAGATCCCATTCATTAGCAGTTCTTGCGGTCCAGAGAACAACTGGCGCGGCGTTGCCGAAATGAACGTGTTCAACCAGAAAATCGTAACCGTCGTCGGCATTTCAAGTATCAGCGTCAGCAGCACGAAACGGTTGGTCAGCAGCAGCGCACCGTACACCGCTTCCATGTATTTGACCCAGTGGTACATACCGATTGCATCGGCACCCGCGACGTACTGGCCGGCAAGGCCTGGAATCATCGGAACGTAGCCGTCGATTACGAACCGGATGCCTGAAAAGAAAAGGTGAGCGCCGAAGTACAGACGCAGCCACGTAATGACGTACTTCCATGGGGAAGAATTTGCGCTTTGCATGGGAAATATTTCCGTAAACGGTTTACGCTTAACAACATTGATATGGAGTCTTAATCAACCAACGCCAGGTTATGACGATGATAGAGACCCGAAACGATCAAACAACTACAAACCTGTGATGCCTCGGAGCCAGTTATACGATGCCTTTACGGCGATCTTGTATCAACACGGCGATGACGCAGATCCAGGGAATTGCCAGGCCGAACATATCCCGCGCACGCAACGGGCGATATTCCGTGTAACCCAATCCTGTCGAGCCGAAAAAGACCCAGCACGTCATGACGATGCAGATCGCCAAGCCGATATAGACATTTCGATTACGCCTCATTGCTGCGCCTCCGACTCAAGGGCGTTGCTCTGTTCCAGGACCGGCTTAGACGCGCTGCCGAGTCGGAGATGCTCTTTCCAGACATCGACTTTGAAGCCCTCCCACAGTGCAAGAGGCTGCGCCCTGGGTTTGAACACGTTTGCCATGTAGCCGCTGTAAGCCAGAATGAGGAGGCCGTTCATCAGCAACTGGTTCGGGCCAGAGAACAACTGGCGAGGCGTCTGAACGACGAACGTATTAATCCAGAAAATCGACACCGATGTCGGGAATTCGAGGATCGCTGCGAGCAGCACGAAACGGTTGCTGAGCATCAGGATACCCAGCGCAAATTCCATGTACTTGACGGCAGGGAACATGTGAATAGTAGCCAACGCATGCACATACGCCCCGCCGATGCCGGGAATGAAGGGAACCCAACCCGTGGAGATGTACCGGAAGCCCGACCACAGCAGGTCGGCACCGAAATAAATCCCGAGCCAGAGAACAGCATACTTCCACGGCGGCGAATTGATGCCTTGCATCGGAGTCTCCTTTGATTTTGCAGCGCGGCGCAATCGAGTCCGCCGCTGAGTGCTCGATTACACCGCGACGGTGCGTGGTGCCTGGCCCGGCGTCAGAATATTGTTTAGCAATCCCTCGTTGAGCTCGAGTCCGAAGCCTGGTCCTTCACTCGGATACGCGCGGCCGGCTTTAAAGCGTTGCCCGCCGATTGCAAGGTCACGCTCCAGAGGGATGTCATCGCTGTTCCAGGCCGCGTGTATTGCCAGAGGACCCATACTCTCGCTCATGAACTGACATGCCCACTGGTCCGACACCATCAGATGAGTGCTTGGTCCAGATTCGACACCTGAGCCGATCAAGGTACTGCAAAACACAGGGATGTCGTACATACGACACACGGCCAGGTAACGCTGCGCCTTGATCAGGCCACCAACTTTCTGAATCTTGAGGATCACCCCGTCTGCCGCACGTTTCTCGGCGATTTGACGCAGATCGCCCAGTTCTTGAGCGCCCTCGTCCGCATAGATCGGCGTGTTGATGCGCTCGCGCAGTTTCGATAGGCTGTCGTGGTATTGGTGCGCCAGCGGCTGTTCCATGAACGCCAGGTCGTATGGGTCGAGACGACGAATCGTCTTCAGCGCCTGCTCGTAATTCCAGGAACCGTTCGCGTCGAGCGTGATCCTGGCGTCCGGTCCGAGCGCTTTGCGCACTTCGCGAACCGTCGCCACGTCGTTGTCGAAGGTATGACGACCAACTTTGAGTTTGAACGCCGAGAAGCCTGCGTCGCGAACCTGGATAGCCAGTTCGGCGACCTTTTCCGGCTCACCTGCCGATAGAACCCAACCCAGAGGAACCGATTCACGCGTGCGACCGCCCAACAGATCATAGACGGGCCGGCCGAGAATCTTGCCCTTCAGATCATGTAGCGCGCAATCGACGAGCGCCTTCGCCTGATTATTGTCGCGTGCGAGTTGATCCATCATGCCGACGATCTTCTCGATGTTGCCCGGATCTTCGCCGAGCAGGATACGCGGAGCGAAAATATCCCCAATCATCGCCGTCATCGACGCCTGACTTTCACCCCGATACCACGACGACGTATCGCCGGATTCAGACATGCCCACCATACCGTTGTCCGCGGTAATGCGCAGCAACAACGTGTTCAAACACGTGATTGTCACATTCGGAAGCTTGATCGGCTTTGCCAATGGCATCGAAATCGGGATGCACTCAACGCGCGTAATCTTCACTTGACTTGACCTGTTGAATTTTGGAGAAGGGGGGCGCGCTTAAAGACGCCCTGGCGACAGAAATGCATCAGCTATTGCCCGCAGCCCGGCGCAGCGCGCCACACACGCGAATCAGCAGAATGACTGCCAGCGCAACCGAGATCACATAGCACACGACGAAAGAGGCGCCCAAGGCATTCGGACCCGAGAAGAACAGTCTAGCCACGAGTGCCACAACCGTAGGCCCGAGTGCAAAACCGACGAGATTGGTGATCAGGTAATAGATCGCCGTCAGTTTGCCCATCATGTTGCCGGGCGTGAAATTGGCCATCGTCGCGCCACCAGCTACCGCGAACATGGCGAACATGAAGGTCTGCACGAAGTACGCGATCAAACCGACGCCCACGGTATGGATCAGCGGAAAACATGCGGTGACAATTGCAGCAATTGACGTCGTGATGGCCGCCACGCGCACCGGTGCATCGATCATGCCGCGCTTGCGTAGCCAGTCAGCAATGCTGCCCAGGATCAGAAGCCCGAGCGGCGATGCAAGGAGTGCAATCCCACCGAGTGACTTACCGATCTCCGGACGAGCGACATGCAGCGTCCGGAAGATGATTTCCGGCAGCCAAGCCATCTGAGAGCCAACCGCAATGCCGTACAGACAAATCGCCAGCCAAAGCTGAACATAGACCGCCCTGTTCGTCCACGCGAAGCTCAGTGCCTCTTTGTACGTCACATCTGTATTGGCCTTGACGTCACGACGTGGTGGCTCGCGGACCAGCCACAGCAGAACGGCGAACAGAATGCCGATCAGGCCAGGCACCAGCAACACGAAGTGCCACGGCTTCAGACTCCCTACCAGCGGCAGGCCAGCGAACGCGCCCGCCGACGCTACCTTCAACAGAAAGCCGCCGAGACCGAGCGCGAGCCCGGTGCCGAGAAGCGGCCCGATATTGTAGATACCGAATGCAAGACTGCGGCGGTGCGGCGGAAACGCGTCACGAATCATCGAGGCGGCCCCTGGCGACAGTGCAGATTCGCCGACACCGAGACCGACACGCGTAAGGAAAAGCTGGAGGTATGTCGTGCTCAGGCCGCAGACAATCTGGACCGCGGACCATGCCAGGATTGCGCCACCGAGTATACGTTTGCGCTGATACTTATCGACCAGTGCCCCCATAGGAATACCCAGCACGCTATACAGCAGCATGAACGAGAGGCCGAGCAGCCAGCTGACTTCAAGATCGGATATCCCAAGGTCCTGCTTGATCGGCCCGACCACGAGTGAAAGCGCACCCCGGTCGATAAACGAAATGACGTAGGTTGCCGTCAAAACGACCAGCATCCACCATGCCCCCTTGAACGTCTTCGAATCCGAAGCGACCTCGGTCGGTACCGACGCCGATCGCATGTCTGTGATCTCACTCACTACGCTGTCTCCTTATCGATTGTCCGTACAACTGCCTAGCGGCTTTTACTGACTCTCTCTGTCGGTCAGTGCGGTTTTCGCCGCAGTTATGCCCGATACGATAAGTTCAGCGATATCGCCCATCGAGTTGTAATACGGCCCCCATAAAGATCCGCACTCTCCGACTGCATAAAGACCCGGAATCGGCTTGTCTTCATGGTCCAGAACACGTTGTCCCGCATCGTGCTTCGGCCCGCCGTGAGTATTCAAGTACGTCGGGAACATCGGACCTATTGCGTAGTACGGCCCGGTATCGTCGAGCGGCACCAGGAACGTTTCGCGTCCAAAATCCGGATCTACACCTTGACGGCATTGCTCGTTGTAACGCTTGACCGTTTGGACGAGGGCTTGCGGATCGAGGTGGCCTGCCTTGCAGACGCCCTGTATTTCCGGCCACTGGCATTTCAACGCCAATTCCTCGAACGTATCGGCCTTGATGATCAGCCCTTCCTCAAGTTCGCGGAGGTTATCCTGACTCCACGGCGGCACACGCGAATTCAGCGTTGTCATCGCCGCACCACCCGCACGAACCTTTTCATCGAAGATGTGAAAAGCCGGAACGTTGGTGAACTCCGGGATTCCAGCTGTCGTCGCCAACCACGTGTCGCGATTGGCCAACCCGTGCTGAACAACCGAAGTATCGACCGTCTCGTTGTGGAAACGCTTTCCTTGCCGGTTCACCCACAGCAGACTGCCGCCGTCCTTGAACGCACCCGACTTGTAACCGAAACCAGCAATCTTGTTGAGGTCATATGTGACGTACACGTAGCCTTCCTTCGACTTGATCCCCATGTTGAGCGGACCCGCCACGGCGTTCATGTGCCACAGTTGCGCGCCGACTTCCTGCGCCATGCGAATGCCGTCGCCAGTCAGATTCGGGCTGCCGAGAAAATAGGTTGGGCATGCGGTGAGAAACTGCCTGCACATGGCTTCGTTTGCTTCGAAACCACCACTGGCTAATACCACGGCCTTGCGAGCGCGGATCGCGATTGTCGTCCCGTCCTCGCGTTCTGCCTTGACGCCGAGAATGGCGCGACTTACCGGATGCTGAACCAGTCGCGTGGCCCGCGTGCTGTACTTGATCCGCGCCCCGGCCTTTTCCGCCTGCGCCGAAATCGCGTTATAGAGGCCAGCACCGCCCGGTGCGGCCACGACGCTCATGCCCTTGATGCTTTCGCTGCCGGGAGCACCTGCGAACTCTGGGAAGAAACCGGGTGCCGAGAACGGCTGCGGATTGTCTTTGAGCGGCAATTCCAGTTTGTGCTGAAACGCCGGTATGTCTTTGAGACTGGAAACGAAATGACGAAGAACGCCCTCCTCGGTCTGACCGGCGCATAGCCAATTCAGATAGTTGAATGACTCTTCTTCGTCGACCGATGTCATGATCAAACCGCCAGCCACACAGACCGAGTTGCCACCGCCCTGCTTACCCTTTTCGAGGATGAGCACATCAGCGCCCTGCTCAGCGGCCGCAAACGCAAATGTCGCACCAGCGCCGCCATAGCCGACAACAACCATATCGGCTTGCTCATTCCATTGAGGTTCGGTCCAGTTCACTTCCATCTCTTCGTTGTTCATCGTTCTCTTTAACGTACCAGCGCTTATTGACCTGCTTAAACTGCGGCAGCGGGTGCTTGCGCTGCCTCGGCCGCTTCCTTCGTGCGAAGGCCGTCGTAGATTTCGTTGTAACGCAGCACCGGCTGATCCATTGCCAGCATGATCATCTTGCGGCCTGGCACCTTCTTGATCGTCGCCTGCTGTGCTTCGATGATCGCCTTGTCTTCGGCAAATGCAGCGTCGGCGATCGCGAATGCGTGTTCCTTCAGATCAGAGCGTTCGACACCGGGACCGAAGTTATAAAAGAACATTGATTCCGTGTCGTTGATCGGCGTAATCATCTGGCACGTGCAGCGGCGGAAGATCGGCTCTTCTGCGGGCTCACCGTCAACGAGGCGATCCTGCACGCCCGGAGCGTATGAGTGAATCGTCAGGATAAAAACGCCCGGCACCAGGAAGGTACTGATCACGCGATCGTCGGACGGCACTTCGCCGAAGTACGGGTTCGACTGGCGTCCCGCGTGCCAACGATCTGCGCGAACACCGCGTTCGAGAACTGCCGTACCACGCTTCGTCTCGCCTTCCTTCATCAACTTCAGGCTCTTCATATTCGAGGCGCCGAAAGTCGACTCGTGAATGAACGGTGCGTGAGACAGGTCGAGCAGGTTGTCGGCCACGAGTTCAGCGTTGCCCTTCATCACAAACTTCGCACAGACCATCGCGAATTCGGTGCTGTCGGGACCCGAGATTGGCGGGATCAGCGAGACGTCGGCTTTTTCCGCGTCGCCCATCCAGACCCATGCGGCGCCGTGTTTTTCTTCGATCGGGTAGCTACGCACGCAGACCTTCGACGAGATGCGCTCCTGACCCGGGATTTCCGTGCAGCGACCATCCGCTGCAAACTTCAGGCCGTGGTACATGCAGCGCAGTTCGTCGCCTTCCTTGCGGCCAACCGTCAGCGGAGCCAGACGGTGCGGGCACAGATCTTCGAGAGCGGCCAGCGTGCCGTCTTCTTTACGATAGATCGCCAGCGGCTCGTCCATGATCGTGAAGGGGACGATATCAGTAGCCGAGAACTCGCTCGACCATCCAGCCATATACCAGCAATTCCGAAGGAACTTCACTTCCAGTCTCCTTAGAGAGAACCACGAACGGATAAATCGGGCGCACGGTACGACACAGCAGACCGACCGACTATTTTGCGCATCAACCTCCTTGCCAAAGGAACCCGACTGACCCACTGAGATAGTATTCAATTAAGTATTCTTCATCTTATCCTGATACATGTCACGACAAGACTCGGAGATACCCTTAAATGAGCAAAAACGGCGTCCCGTTTGCGCAGAACGCCGTTCTTGGCTTACCTGCTATTGGCCGAAGTACACGCGCTCAGCTGTCGTGTGAAGCACGTTCTGCTGATCTGCTTCCGACAGCGACGACACTGAGTCCTTTGCCAACTGGACCATGTCCCGGTACTCGCCCTTCGACTGCGCGATGTCGGAACCCCACATCACACGGTCCCCACCGAAAGCGCGAACCACGCGCTCAACGACGGGCGCCGAAGGCAGATCCAGTCCTCTCAGTTTGCCGAGGTTGATCATCGAATACAGCAGGTAGACATTCGGCGAATCGACGAACTTCAACAACGATTCGTCCACGCCGTAATCCGGCGCGCCGGACTCGCCGACGATGTTCGAGAAGTGGTCGAGAATGACCGGCGTATCGGGGAATTCCTTGACGACCTCTTGCAGTGCTTCGAGTGCTGCGACACGGTTCCAGCGGTAGAAGTGCAGACGCACCGAACCACCGAGATCCGACACAGCGGACCATGCACGATTGGCCTCCTTCGATGCAAACCAGCTGCAGTCCGCGCCCTTCCGCGGCTCCGTCAAACGAATTCCCACCGAACCCCGTTCGCCAACCCAGTAACGCACCGTCGCTTCGACGTCGTTGGCCAGCGCGTCGATCATGCACAGCGAACGCAGGCGGTCCGGATACTGCTGTGCCGAGTCGACAACATAGTCGTTGTGGAAGCCATAGAGGTGAGCGCGCTGGACGGCCAATGCGCGTTCGACGCCGTTCGCATCGAGCAACTCGATCAGACGCTCTGCCGTAACCGGGTTGTCAAAAGCATTGTCTTCAAGGTTGCCGCTCAACGGCGACGGTGGGTACTTTTCGCGGTTGGTCGAAATCAGGTGAGCGTGACTGTCGATCATGACATTCCTTAATCAATGAAGTTCGGGTTCAGTAAGCGCTCGGCTTACTTCCAGGGATCCACGCAAACGTGAATGGCACCTTCGACACCGCGCCCCGCCGTCGCCAGAATTGCTTCGTGCGTTTGGGCCAGACCGAACGTATGCGAGCACACTTCGTCGATGGGATAGCGGCCCGAGCCGATGTAGCGCAGTGCCAGTTCGACAGCGGCGTAGCTGCGGCCCCGCGGCGCACGAACCGTCAGATAGCGCTTCTTGATTTCTCCGATGGGAACATGCCGTTCCAAACCGTTCAGGCTCAGACAGGCGCCCTTCGCTGCCAACGCGATCGACTGCCTGACGACATCGCCTCTGGGGTCGCCGGTCGTGTCGACAACGACGTCAATGCCGCGGCCCTTCGTGATGCCCATCACTTCCGCTTGAAGATCTTGCCGCTCGACGTCGATCGCGTAGTCGGCGCCCAGACTGAGCGACAGATCGAGACGGCTACGATCGCGTGTCATTCCCGCGAGGATGACGGTGTAGGAGCCAGCCGCCTTTGCTGCCAATACGCAACCTAAGCCTTGCTGGCCGGGGCCAAATACGAGCACGACCTTACCGGGGCCTGCGCCACCGTCGAGGCACGCCCACTGCACACCGTTGCCGAATGGCACGGCCAGTGTGGCATGCGTGGCCGGCATGTCTTGAGGAATCCTGTGCATCACTGTGTTGAGCGGCAGATGCATGTACTGCGCGTAACCGCCCCACAGGTGCGGTGGCTTGTTGGCAGTGGACATCCCGAAACGGTCAGTGTTCAGGCGATCTTTCACGTTGAAGAAATCGACTTCCATGCAAAGACGGAAGTCGCCCTTCATGCACCATTCGCAGTTCCAGCACGGCAGATATTCGTGGAGAGCAACACGATCGCCGACCTTGACGCCCCACCTCCTCCTAGCGATTTCGCCGATCTCTTCGATGGTGCCGACATTCTCGTGACCCATGATCACAGGAACGTGTCCGGCCTTACGATACAACTCCGGATCACTGCCACCGACGCCGCTGGCTTCGATGCGCAAAATGCCGGTTTCCGGCTTCACGGCCGGATAGTCGAATTCGCGCAGCTGCGTCGTTTCGACATCTGTCTTGACTGCGGCGAGTACCTTTTTCGTCATGTTTGTCTCCTGCTGGTTTTCGATCTCAGGTCTTCGCAAATACGCGTTTGGCGTTACCACCAAAGATCGCGTCGAGATCGTGATTCGGCAAGCCGTTGAGCGCGATGCGTGCGAGCTTCAGAGCGTTCCCGTAACCCTCCCGGGAACTGACTACTGGGAAGTCAGAGCCCCACATCAGCCGATCGGCACCAAAAGCGGTGACGGCCTCGTGAAGAAGCGGTGATGTGGAGTCACCGAAGGGGCGGCCCGAGTGCCATGTTTTGGGGTTACGGGGCATCAATTCACCGAGCCCCGGCACCTTTAGCATGACATTCGGAAATGCCGCGAGCTTGAAGACGTCGCGACGAAGTGCCATCTGCTCATCGGACGTGACAGGCGTGCTGGTACCGCCCAGGTGCTCGAGAACGATCGTCGTTCCTGTCAACCTGGCGATCAGCTCGGCGAATCCCGGCGCATTGAACGTCTCGGCGGACCCCACGCAACTGACGGGCAGTCCAGTTGCCTGGACCGCACGCCACGCCTCGGGAAGACGACCATTGGCAAGAGACGCCGACGGCCGCAACCGGATACCTGAAACGCCTTCGCGTGACAGATTCTCGATCGTCATCGCGACGTCCGGAGCCTCGACATCGACCCAGGCCACGCTCCACAGACGGCCGGGAAATCGCTTAACGCAATCCTGCTGATATCGGTTATCCGTCTGTCCGATCATCTGCGTAAGCACCGCACCGTCAACACCGTGCCCGTTCATCTGATCGACCAGCGTCTCAACGGGCTCATACCAATGAGGCGATATGTGAGCGTGGCTATCAACGATCATGTGAATCTCAGGCCTTGAGAGCGACGCCCGGGTTGAGCGGCACTTCTTCTTTCCACGTGCGGTCGTTCGGGAAGATCACCGTCGACGCGTGAATCTGATTCCAGGGAATCGTATTCGTCAGCACGCTCGGCAGTTCGCCGCTTTCGGCGTATGCACGCGCCGAGCGGATCATCTGACGGCGCCATGCGACGACTGCGACGTCCGACGTGCCGAGGTGTTCCTTGGTGCGGTCGAGGATGCGCCCTTGAGTTTCGCTGACTGCGTGGTCTTGTGTCAGGATGCCCTTGATGCCTGACATCGACGACGTCTTCATCGCTTCACGGTCCTGCTTGTACCAGTTGTCGATGTTCAGTTCCTTCCGGAAGTTTTCATCGAGCCAGTGACCGCCTTCCTGAATGCGATATTCGATATCCACCGGTTGCGTCTCGTCGAAGAACCACTGGATATGCCAGGTCGACTGGTCGTCTCGCGGAACGAACGCGTTGGCCATGCGACGGTTCTTGCGAACGCCAAATCCATCGGGCGGGATCAGCGTGAAGAACGGCAGGATCACCTCCGTGACGCGGGCGTGCAGCTTGCCTTCTTCGCAAAAGTTACGGACGCCGGCGTAGCGCAGACCGTACAGCGTGTATTCGACTTCGATTTTCGGACGGAGATCGCGCTCGTGTTCGTACTTCGCCGGCTCCGACCACGGGAGTTCGCGGTGCAGAACCCCTGCGTGTGCCGAGTCGATCGTGCCTTCAACGGCCTGAGCGTAGTTGCAGTCTTCGAGCACCTTGAACGCTGCGACCTTTTCTGCCGGGTACGACAGGAAGTCGAATTCGGGGAATTGCGGAACCTTCGCCGGGTCGCCCATGTATGTCCAGATCACGCCCGCAACTTCTTGCACCGGGTAAGCCACCGCCTTGATACGGGAACACAGCTTCGAATCTTCCGGTTCGGTCGGCGTATCCAGGCACTGACCATCGACGGCGAACTTCCAGCCGTGGTAGAGGCATCGCAGGCCACCATCCGAATTGTCGCCGAGAGCGAGCGATGCGCGACGGTGCGGGCAGTTTTCTTCCAGCAGACCGACCTTGCCGTCGCTGTCGCGGAACGCAACGAGGTCCTCACCGAGCAAGCGCACGCGGACGGGCTTGCCGCCCGGCTCCTTGATTTCCGACGCAAGCATCGCCGGAATCCAGAACTGACGGATCATGTCGCCGTTCGGGGTGCCTTTGCCAACCTGGGTCAAAACGTCATTATCTTCACGGGAAAGCATGTTTGCTCCTGGTCTTCATATCTGTGATGTGGGCGGTGATCCTTCTCCGCCGTCCTTAAACGAGTGCGAGGGCTCGCAGCAGTCGTTCGCGAGCGCCCATGGTGTTGCTGTCGTTGCCAATCAAATCGTGCGCCTCGATGATCAACTTTCGTACTGCTACGAGCTTCTGCGCCTCCACGGAATTAAGTGCTTTCCGTGCGGCTGCGGCGATATCGCCATCGAGCAGTCGCCAGACTTCATCCAGTTCGGATTCGCGGTAAATTATCTGTTCAAGCGCACGCGAGTTCTCCACCCGCCCGATCAGTTCGCGCAGCGTTCCTGGCGAGTAGTCTTCAATCGGATGCAGATCATCGACGTTCATGAAAGCTCCTATTTTTTTGGACCGGGGCCGAAGTTCGAAGGCGGGAGATCGAGCGCCTGACGACCATAATTCGTCAGTGCGCTGTCCCAGGTGAATGCGAAATGCTGCGCGGCTGAATTAACGTCCCGCCAGATTCGTTGGAGTTCCGAGGCGTTATAGATGCTGGTACCGCCTGCGGCTTCGAACAGGCTGTTGGCTGCACGACGAGCAACCTGTGCCGAATATGCCCAGTCGCGCGGAATGCGCGCCCATTCGAGAGGCGTCAACGAATCCGCGCTCCCGGCCGTGTCAATGCGACGCGTGTCTTCGAGAATCAGCGCACGAGCTGCGTCAACATCAGCCACCGCGTGCGCAAGACGCTCGATCGTTGCTGATTGTTCTGCCGCCTGTTCGCTGGAGAATGCCTTCAGACGCGGCGACAAGCCTTCCGTGAATGAGCGGATAGCCGCGCGGGCGATCCCTAGCGGAGCGCCGATGAGCGAGAACGGCGTGACGTTCTGAAACGGCATACGGTAGATCGGCGCACGCATTGCATCGGCGCCTTCGACGTTGCCCGTCATCATGTTCTTGACGGAAACGGACCGGTGCGCGGGAATGAATGCGTCTGCGACCTTGATCGTGCGGCTACCAGTGCCACGGAGGCCAGCGGTATGCCAGTCGTCGACAATTTCGATGTCCGAGCGCGGGATGACGAAGAAACGCGGCTCAGGCGGACCGTCCAGCCGTTGCACAGCGTTGCCGATGATTACCCACTGCACATGGTCGATACCGGAACAGAAACGCCCTTCGCCGCCGACGAGACGATACCCGCCATCGACTTCAGTGATCGTACCGCCGAGACGGAACACGGTGGCCGTCAGCGCGTGACCTTCGCCGAGGACGTCACGTTGTGCTTGCAACGGGAACAGATTCAGCATCCAGCTATGACCGGCGAGAACGCCGAAAACCCAGCCGGTCGAGCCGCAAGCCGATGCGATTTCCGCGGTCACTTCGACCAGCGTGGTGAATCCCAGTTCGGAACCGCCAAACGACTTTGGCGTGATGATATTAAACAGACCTGAATCGCGCAGAGCGTCGATGGTTTCTTTAGGCACCACGCGTTCGCTTTCCGTCTGCTTGACACGCGAACGGATCGTGTCATGCATACTCCGGGCGAGGGCGAGGGCTTCCTCTTGACTATCGATAGGACGACTCACAAACTTCTCCTGTAAGACTTGCCGCGTCAGGGCGATGCCCCGCCGTGCAGATAATCTGTTTAACTGCCGGTCAGTGCTGGTTGCGAGCGTAACGGCCTTCGACGTTCATGCGCTCCTTGGCGTCGAGGAACCAGCGATAGTGCCCCCCCTTTGAAATCGGCGGCACGTCATCGGAAATCGTGTACCAGCTCTCGCCGTCGTTTTCCGTCGCGTAGATCTCACCCGTCGCCGTACCGGCGATGAGCATGATCTTGTCGTCCCAGTGGTACAGACCCATGCCTTCGATGTTGCCGATCACTTCTTCGGGCATACCGTTACGCATGTGTTCCCAGGTAACGCCGCCATCGGTGCTGCGCAGAACCGTTGCGTTCGCCGACTTCCGCGCTCCCCAGTCACGCGGGGCATTACCCGGCCCGCCGAGGTAGATCACGTTTTCGTTTCGCGGATCGATGAACATTGCGTCGGGATAGCCGATGGCGTCTTGACGCGTCATCAGGTGAGCCCAGGTCTCGCCCCCGTCTGCGCTGTAGTGCAGGCCTTCACCGCCGCACATGAACATCTGCGCAGGATTTGACGGGCGAATCTGCACGCGGTGGTTGTCGTGGTAAAACTTGTCGTTTTCCGATTCGTAGCTGCGCGGCTCGGTCCATGTCTTGCCGTCATCGACCGTCTTGAGAAGCGCGCCCTGCTCGATACAGACATAGAGTGTTTCGGGTTCGGCAGGGTGAAACGCGATGTTCTTCACGTGTGCCACATGCGGGGGCGGTGGAAACGTCCACTTGTCCTGATCCGGGACCTTCATCATCTCGCGGATTTCGACCCAGGTAGCTCCGACGTCATCGCTTCGATAGAGTGCGGACGGCTCAGTGCCCAGAAATAGCACCGTGCGACCATCACGCTCTTGCTGAGCCATCGTATAGATGTGCGTGCTGTCGATGCCGTTATTGCATGCTTCCCACGTCACGCCCAAATCCTTGCTGACCGACAGGCCCCCTTGTCCGTGCGCACCCGCGAAAAGCAGACCGGCTTTCGGCACATAGAGCAGCGCGCTCACATGGCGATCTTCGAGCGCCTTGCGCGTCAGGTTCCACGGCGCGCCGGCGTCGACACGCTCGAACACCAGCATGCCCCGAATCGTTGCGACCAACAGTGTCGTTGCCGGACCTTCACCGTGCGTCACGGTTCCACCGTTGGTGGTCAGAACTGCGATCATCTCTCCTCCTAGGGGAATACCCTGTTATCTCGCCGGTTTTCGTCAGAAACACAGTCTTTACCGCCTTCGCCGTTGCACCTCAGTGCGGTTCGCGCCGAAGAGTCTTTGACTTTTTTCTGGCTAGACTAAATAATATGCAAAAAAGAATTACGCGTCAATGCACAGCAGCGTTCGTGCAGCGTAATTCGGGCGCAAGGCATTTGTGACGAGGAAGCGTATGTGTATTACTTGCGCACCGTTTGCGCCGTTCTCCGCGTTCTACGATTCTGGAGGTGACATGAACGAGCATCTGAATGAAGTGATGACGCTGCGTCTGACGGCGATTAACTATCTGGCCCGGAATACCTCGGCCTTCACATTCGAAGACCCACAGGGCAATCTGCTGCCTGCGGCTGAACCCGGCTCACACGTTGGAGTGGTGTTAGCGAATGGTCTGATGCGTCAGTACTCGCTGCTGGAATCGAGCAACAGCCTGACACAGCGTTCGTATGTGATCGGGGTCAAACTGGATCCGCAATCGCGGGGTGGCTCGAGTTACATGCATCAAACGATGCGCGTTGGCGATCTGGTGACGGTAGAAGCACCGCGCAATAACTTCCCCCTCAACGAAGACGCCGCTCACACAGTTCTCGTTGCCGGTGGTATTGGTATTACCCCTATCCTGTGCATGGCGCGCCGTCTGAAAGAACTCGGACAATCACCGCGTATCTATTATTCGTGTCGTGAACGTGTTGACGTCGCTTTCGCTGAAGAACTGAAGACGTTCGAGCACGCCCTCGTTCACGTCGATGCTGAAACCGGCAGGTTCCTCAATATCGCAGATATCGTGAAGCGCGAAGGCAGGAACGCTCACTTCTACTGCTGCGGCCCCGGCCCGATGCTCGAAGCGTTCGAAGTCGCGTGTGCCGCGCTTCCTCTCGAGCAAGTCCACGTCGAATATTTCACCGCGAAGCAAGCAGCGGCGCTTGATGGCAACTTCGTCGTCGAATTGCGCAAGAGCGGAAAAACGCTGACGGTGCCGCAGGGTAAAACGATTCTCAGCGTCGTCCGCGAAGCGGGCGTATCAGTTTCGTACTCCTGCGAAGAAGGCGTATGCGGAGCGTGTGAAGTTCGCGTGCTCGAAGGTGAGCCAGATCACCGCGACGCCATTTTGTCAGAGCCCGAAAAGGCTGCTAACAAGACAATGATCATCTGCTGTTCCGGCTGTAAGAGTGATCGCCTCGTGCTCGATCTCTAGGTAAAACACCGGGCGACCTGTTCGCCATCATCTCACGTTAAGTTAGGAGACATCTAAGTGATTATCGATTGCCACGGCCACGTCAGCCCGCCCGCCGAACTCTGGGTCTACAAAGCGCACATCCTCTCCCATCGCGGCGAGCACGGTCGCAAGATGCCCGAAGTGACCGACGAAGAAATCCTGCACTATGCCAACCGCAAGGAAATGGCGCCCGTCGGCCACATCGACATGCTTGACCGCGTGGGCACGAACGTTCAGTTGCTGTCGCCGCGTCCGTTCCAGATGATGCATAGCCAGAAGCCGGGCAAACTCGTGCACTGGTTCACCGAAGAAACGAACAACATCATCTCGCGCACGGTCAAACTTCTCCCGAAGCGCTTCATCGGTATCGGCGGGCTGCCGCAAGTCGCGGGTGACCCGATTGAAGTCGTGCTGCCGGAACTCGAACGCTGCGTCAAGGAGCTAGGCTTCAAGGGCGTGCTGCTCAACCCCGACCCGTTCGAAAACAACGGCAGCGAAGCACCGGCTCTGGGCGACCGCTACTGGTACCCGCTGTACGAAAAGCTGTGCGAACTCGACGTTCCCGCGCACATCCACGCAACCGGCTCGCACTCGGCCCGCACGCCCTACACCGTTCACTTCATCAACGAAGAAACTATCGCCGTGTTCGGCCTCGTCAATTCGAACGTGTTCAAGGATTTCCCGAATCTGAAGGTGATGGTCTCGCACGGCGGCGGTTCGGTGCCCTACCAGATTGGCCGCTTCCAGTCGGGCGCTTCGCGCGCCGGCCGGAACTTCCTCGACGGCATGCGCAATCTGTACTACGACACCGTGCTCTATTCGGAAGAGTCGCTGCGTCTGCTGATCAAGACTGTTGGTGCGGATCGCTGCCTGTTCGGCGCCGAGTGCCCGGGCGTCGGTTCGGCGATCAACCCGGCAACGGATACCACGTTCGACGACATCAAACCGTTTATTCAGGGCTTCGACTGGCTGTCGCAGGAAGAGAAAGACAAGATTTTCTTCGGCAACGCCCGCGATCTGTTCAAGCTTGATCTTGCGGATTACGAATAATCCCCGGCGCACACAGGACTAGAAATCATGGCAAGAATCGTACTCGGAATGGGAACGTCGCACGGCCCCATGCTGGTGACGCCGCCCGAGACATGGGGCGCTCGCGTGTCCGACGATCGACTGAGCAAGCATCACTTCGAAGGCCGCGAGTGGTCCTTCGATGAACTTGTTGACTATCGGCGTGCCGAAAACCTCTCGGAACAGGTCACGCTCAACGTCTGGAAGGCTCGACACGCCCAATGTTTGGCCGCGATCGAGGAGATGGCGCGGGTTCTTGCAGAAGCCAGGCCGGACGTCGTTGTGATTGTGGGCAATGATCAGATGGAGATTTTCGACGCTGATTGCATCCCGGCACTCAGCGTCATGTGTGGTCCGACCATCGTGAATAACATGATCAGCCACGAGAAGCTTCAGACCATGCCTCCGGGCGTCCGTCATGCGATGCCTGGCTATATGCCGGACACCGCAAGCTACGACGGCGTTCCCGAACTCGCGAAGCACATTATCAAGAGCGCCATAGCCGACGACTTTGACGTTGCCGCTCTCCAGCGCCTGTCGGAACATGAAACGCCCCACGCGTTCGGGTTCGTCTTCCGTCAGTTGATGAAAGATCAGGTGATCCCGACTGTGCCGGTGCTCGTCAACACGTTCTACCCGCCGAATCAGCCCACAGTCAAGCGTTGTCACGCGTTCGGCCGCTCGGTCGGTCGTGCCATTCAGTCGTGGGATAGCGATGCACGAGTTGCTGTCATTGCATCGGGTGGTCTGACGCACTTCGTCATCGATGAGCGCGTTGACAACTTGATCCTCAACGCCATGAAGAACCACGACTTCGCGCCAGTCTTCGCCCTTGGCGAAGAGATTTTCCAGGCTGGCACATCGGAGATCAAGAACTGGATTCCTGTCGCGGGCGTGATGGACGAAATCGGTTTCGACATGACGGTGGTCGATTACGTGCCCTGCTATCGAAGCGAAGCCGGCACCGGCAACGCGATGGGGTTCGTGTACTGGAAGCCGCAAGCGTGAGCAGAGGATAACTGAATCCATGAAAAGCAAAGACGAATTCGTCCATCGCCTTCGTAGGCTGGACTGCTGCGCCGTGTCCGATGCGCTAGACAAACTCGGTTTGACGGGTGTAGTGAGCGGTGTCGCACAGGCATCGGGCACCAAGCGTATCGCAGGGCGCGCCATCACCATGAAGCTCGGCGTAGGCGCCCCGCCGCCGGGACCGCCGCGTCACCTAGGTACGACCGCCATCGAACTCGGTGGTCCGGACGACGTGATCGTGGTGGAGCAACGCACGGGCGTCGAGGCCGGTAGCTGGGGCGGCATGCTCTCGCTGGGTGCCAAGGTTCGCGGTATCGCTGGCGTGATCGCTGACGGCCCGGTTCGCGATATCGATGAGTCACGCGAAATGGATTTGCCGGTGTTCACAAACGCATTCACCGCACGCACTGCCCGTGGTCGCATCGTCGAAAAGGGTGTGAACATCCCAGTTGAAGCCTTCGGTACTGCAGTCGAGGCCGGTGACTATGTGATCGCTGACAGCAGTGCCATCGTCTTTATTCGTGCCGCCGACGTTGCACGCGTGGTTGAAACCGCCGAATCGATCGTGGCCCGCGAAGCCCTCATGGCGAAGGCTGTCCTGGCAGGTACCCCCATCAGCGAAGTGATGGGTGGCAATTACGAATTCATGCTGGAGGATTGATGATGTCTGAAACCCCACAAGACCAGAACGTTGCGCGCGCAGCGAAACTCGAAACGGCGACCCTGAGCGACGCACTGGATCGCCTCGGCCTGAACGGTCAGTGCTCCAGGATCAAGGCCCGTGATTCGTCGTTCAGCATGGCTGGCCGCGCATTCACGATTCTCTACGGCCCCGCCGCATCGCCCGCTGGCACCGTGGGTGACTTCATCGACGACGTGCCGCCGGGCAGCGTGATCGTGCTCGACAACGGTGGCCGCACCGACGCGACCGTCTGGGGCGACATCCTGACGGAAATTGCACATCGACGCGGCATTGCCGGTACCGTAATCGACGGTATCAACCGCGACGTTCACCTCTGCCTGTCACTAGGCTATCCGGTGTTCTCGAAGGACAACTGGATGCGCACGGGCAAAGATCGAGTGCAGGTGGAGGCCACCAACATACCGGTCAACATCGGCGACGTGCGCATTGCGCCGGGCGACCTCCTACGTGGCGACGCTGATGGCGTGGTTTCAATTCCTAAGGAACATGAAGAACGCGTGTTGGCCGCCGCAGAAGAAATCGACGCAGCGGAAAGAGCAATTCGTGCAGCGGTCGCCTCAGGCATGCGACTCGACGAAGCGCGTAAGCAGTTCAAGTACCATCAACTGCAAACACGCAACATCGAGGGTGCAGCATGACTGAACCGCGCTTCAATCCTGAAGAGACCACGCGTCCCGATATGCAGCGGCCGAACATCGAACTGATCCAGGCGGCAGGTAAATTGCCGTCTGCAACGCTGCACGAAGCGGCCGGAAAAATCGGCGCGCTTCCTGCTGCAATCCAGCCTGTGGCTCCGGATTTCAAGATTTGCGGCCCCGCCGTGACGGTTCATTCGCCGGGCGGCGATAACCTGTGGCTTCACCGTGCGATTTATTTAGCGAAACCAGGTGATGTTTTGGTCGTGTCCGTGAGCGATGTATATGAACATGGCTACTGGGGCGAAATCATGTCAACGGCCGCGAAGGTTCGCGGCCTCGCGGGCCTCGTCATTAACGGCTGTGTTCGTGACCGTCGGTTGCTGTCCTTGATCGGCTTCCCGGTATTCGCCCGTGGACTGTGTATCAGGGGCACCGGCAAGGACTTCGGTGCGCGTGGCTGGATCAACGCGCCTACCCGATTTGGCGAGGTGACTGTGAATGCGGGTGATCTCATTGTCGGCGACGAAGATGGTGTCGTCTGCATTCCTCGCGAAGATGTATCTCGGGCTATCGCGGCCTCAGAAGCGCGCGAAGCGGCAGAAGCAGATCAATTGAAACGACTTAAGGCTGGCGAAAGCACGCTCAGTATTTTCGGCTGGCAGTAATGCCGAAGCTGAGACGTAATTGTGTCTCACAACGTGTTCACGAGGTGCTCACAAGGGGTGGTGGCGTGTAGAGTCGCCACTCCTTGTGCTTCCTGTCCGAACAATTTTCATGGTTAGTGACGAAATTGAGCATCGAAGAAGCTGAATTCAAACGTGCCATGCGATGTCTTACCGGGCACGTATGCCTGATCACCACGGGCTCTGACGCTGACGGTCCGCTTGCTGGCATGACAGCAACGGCAGTGACATCAGTAAGCGCAGTCCCCCCCTTCTTGCTCGTCTGTATCAATCGAACGAACTCATCACTTGCTCACATACAGGCGACCGGCCACTTCGTTGTCAACGTTTTGCCGCGAACCGAACAGGACCTTGCGCAGCGCTTTTCGCGCCCTCTTTTGCCTCACGAAAAATTCCAGGCTGGGACCTGGAGCCGGCTCAGGACTGGCGCCCCGGCGCTTGCCACGGCTATGGTGAACTTCGACTGTAGCGTTGAGCGAGTGATGCAAGTTGGCACGCATGACGTCATTTTCGGGCATGTGGAAGCCGTCGCATCGAATGTAGGATCTTCGACCCCCTTGTTGTATTCGCAAGGCTCCTACGGCGAATTCCAGACTAATAAAGCCGTCGATTTTCATGATCTTCTCTGGATATCTAACTGGGGGTACGACTAATTTCATAATTCCAGGCGTAGGAGACATCAAAAACAAATGCCATCCGCATAAACAATAGGTGTACTAATAAACAACAGGAGAGGTGAAGATGAATAGGGTATCAACGAAACGGTCTCGGAGGGTCGCAATTTCCGCGGTCGTCGGTCTTTGCG
This sequence comes from Paraburkholderia rhynchosiae, assembly GCF_002879865.1. GTDB lineage: Bacteria > Pseudomonadota > Gammaproteobacteria > Burkholderiales > Burkholderiaceae > Paraburkholderia > Paraburkholderia rhynchosiae. The sequence goes on along the minus strand of NZ_PNXY01000020.1, from coordinate 114,783 downwards.
TTCTCGCCACGGGTAGCGCTCACGCACAGAGCAGCGGCAGCGGCAGCGTCACGATTGGTGGACTGCTCGATGAAGGTGTTGCTGTGTACAGCAACTCGAACGGCAGTCGTCTCCTCCAGATGCAGGACTCGGCGATCTTCCCGTCGAAGTTCTTCTTCCGTGGGCGGGAAGATTTGGGCAATGGAATGCGCGCGACGTTCAGTCTCGATTCGATGATCAGTCTCAGCACTGGGGGCCTCGATCCACAATCGCGTGGCGCGATGTTCGAGAACTCCTCATGGGTCGGCATAGGCGAAAGCGGCATCGGTGATCTGCGTCTCGGTCGTCAGAACGATTTCGCCTTTGACGACTTCCTGATCACCGGCATCGACCCCGCCACCGGTATCGCGGGTGGGATGCTTAACTTCCGAACGGGATCTTTCGGTGCGGATCTGCTCGGCGTGCGCGGCGCAGCCATTGCGGGCTCGATCGTGAATGGACCGTTCGCGCCCATCAATAACGCGACGGGCCTTGCCGCGATCGACTGGGATCGCGTCGGTGGCAAGCGTATGGGAAGTGCCGTCAAATTCGTGAGCGATGACTTCCGTGGTTTCTCTGGCGGGCTGATGTACAGCTTCGGCGGTACACCTGGGGACTTTGACAACAGCTCGGGCAAAAGCGCGTCGCTGATGTACCGTCGCGGCGTCACGCGCGCAGCCGTCGTCTATACGGTTCAGAATTATCTGCCGGTCAATGGCGGTCACAGTGGATTGGCCAACCTGACGGCAGGCATCCGCTCGAAATTCGGTGAACTGGCGGTTACGGGTCTGTACGCTCAGGCACGCAACACGTTCACAGGCGCGCGCATCTCGGCAGCGGCGGCTGGCGCAGGTTACGACATCACGCCGGCGTTAAATTTGGGAGCGACGTACACATACGAATTCGGCAACGATTTGCTAAAGAATGTTCGCGTCAATCAGGCCGCGCTGCAAGCAACGTACTCGCTCAGCAAGCGCACGAAGATCTATCTGACGAGCGTGTATCAGCACACGAACGGCGCGTACGCTGCCGAAATCGGCAACATCGTGTCCAGCGGAAAGGTACAGTCTGTGACCCAACTCGGCATGCTGACGTCGTTCTAATCGCTTCAGCGTGAAGGGGCGCACGAATGCTATACGCCCCTTCTATCATTTAGGCCTCTCTGGCGGCAAGCACCGCCATCAATCCCTCCAGCACCACCGTTCGCCCCTTTTCGTAAGTCGCGAGCAGCAAATCTCTGTCTTTGCTTTCCAGCGCCTTCAACAGTTGCGTTTCGATATTCGCGCTCCGATGTTGCGGATGTGCGGAGATATCCGCGGCCAGCGCACGATAGCGATCAGTCAACCGCATCATGCGCAGCACCTCGCGCTTAATCACCTTGTTGGGCGACAGATCGAAGATCATGTCGTGAAAAGCGCGATGGTGTTCGATCCAGCCCTCTCGATTGCCGGCCGAGAGCAATTCCTCAAGCCGCGCAAGCATGGCTTTAAGACGCTTCATTTGTGCGGGTGTAGGCCACTCGATAGTGATTAGCAATTCTGCTTCAAGCAGCTGACGCATGCGATACAGTTGCCGTGCTTCCTCGCTTGACAACTGGGCGACGAAGAATCCACGATTCGGATCGTGCTCGATGATGCCCTCAGCCGCCAACAGTTTCAGCGCTTCGCGGATCGGCACGCGACTAATGCCGAATCGCTCAGCGAGATCAGACTGTCGCAGTTGAAAGCCGGGCGCTAGCGTTCCTCGATTGATCAGCTTGCGCGTCTCTGCTGCAACCTGAGCAGGAAAATCTATGGTGTCCATTTCGCGAAATCTCGTAAGCATCTATCCCTCTTGCAGAGAAGAAATACATTTTTGTATTATATACCAAGAGTCGTTGTTGGCCGGCAATATCATGCACGCTCTGACTCAGCAAAAAACTAACCGTTATTTGATTGAATTGAACCCCCGGATTCGGAAATCGACACGTATTGCCCCAAGACCGCCATTTTCGACGCCATGGGTTGCGTGGTGACGATTTTCCGTCGGTGCTCCTACGAGAGTGTCGGGGCCGCGCATCGCGGGGCCGTTGATTGGGGAGTCCAGATGCATACACAAGCGGGACCTGCGCTTACACAGATCTCACGGTCTCGCAGTCGTGCTTATCCCGTTCACCTTTGCTGGAATCGCGCCAGTATCCGCAGGCAGTCAATCCGTTCAGTAAGAACGCGTGACCCTACTTCTGCGCGGCTTCAAAATATGCAATCGATTGTTTCCCAACTTCTCAATCGTCATTGTGCTGCTCCGCGCTGCGGCTGACTTTGCGCTCTTCCAGGCCCACCACATTGAGTCGCATCTGCTGCACGGCGGCGGTCGGGTCACAGGACAGTCGTTCAGACGATGACTGGCATTGCCGATCGGTCCAAGAAAGCCGACGACATTATCACGACCATCGAGAGCATCGCATTTCATCAACGTTCTCGCGCTGAACGCAGCGGTTGAAGCCGCCCGAGCGGGCGACGAACGCCGCGGCTTTGCCGCCGTGGCACTAGAACGATCAGGTGACACAACATCGGATGACCGCATAAGGTAGCTACTTTCGCAAAATAGCCCGGATTCGCCAACGTGACAAACCCCAAGCTGTAACCGATAGACGAAGTGCTTTTAAATAGTTGGCATACGGAGTATATTTGCAGCCACGGTCACGTGTACAAAATGGAGGAAGACATCATGCAGTTTCATCTCAACGGTTTCCGGGTTGGCGACCCACTGATCGAACCCGCCGTCGAACCGGTCGCCGAGGGCGCGTCGCGCGCCGGAATGCCCGAGACGGTGGATGTGCTCATCGCCGGAAGTGGTCCGGCAGGGCTCGTGCTTGCGGCGCAACTGTCGCAGTTCCCCTCAATCACCACGCGGATTGTCGAGCGTCGCGGCGGACCGTTGTTGATGGGACAGGCGGACGGCGTCGCGTGCCGCACCGTCGAGATGTTCAACGCATTCGGGCTTAGTGAGCGCTTGTTGCGCGAAGCTTATTGGGTCAATGAAACGGTATTCTGGCGCCCCGATCCCCAGAATCGTGGCGCAATCAAGCGTACCGGCCGCGTCCAGGATACAGAACAAGGCATGTCGGAGTTTCCGCATGTAATCGTCAATCAGGCCCGCGTACAGGACTATCTGCTCGACGCTATGCGTCGTTCCGCGCGACGCCTCGAGCCGGATTACGGTCTCGAAGTCGTCGACGTGCAGCGCGACGACAATGCCGGTGAATATCCGGTGCGTGTCACGTTGCGCAGCACCGATCCGTCGCGACTCGACGAGCTGGTCACCGTGCGTGCGCGCTATGTCGTCGGTTGCGACGGCGCGCGCAGCCGCGTTCGCACGGCCATTGGACAAACGTTGCGCGGCGACGCGGCCAACCACGCATGGGGCGTGATCGACGCGCTCGCCGTCACGGACTTTCCGGATATCCGGCTGAAAGCGGCAATTCAGTCCGCGACCAAAGGCAACCTGCTGATCATTCCGCGCGAAGGCGGATTCCTCGCGCGCTTTTACGTCGATCTGGGCGAAGTCACGCCGGACAACCGCGACAGCATCAAGCGAACCACCGTCGAACGTATCATTCAGACCGCGCAAAGTATTCTGCACCCCTATTCACTCGATGTGAAAGAAGTCGCATGGTTCTCGGTCTATGAAGTGGGACAGCGGCTGACGGACCGCTTCGACGACGCCGTCGCGGCCGATGGAACGTCTCGCGAGCCGCGCATCTTCATCGCCGGGGATGCATGCCATACCCACAGCGCGAAGGCTGGCCAGGGCATGAACGTGTCGATGCAGGACGGGTTCAACCTCGGCTGGAAGCTCGGCGCCGTGCTGCAGGGACGCAGCGGCGTCGACGTATTGCGCACGTATTCCGACGAGCGTCAGCCCGTCGCACGGGAGTTGATCGATTTCGACAAGGAATGGTCCGCAATGATGGCCGCTCCCCCGAAAGACCCCAATCGTCCGGAAGCGGGCGGCGTCGATCCCGCAGAGTTACAGGCATATTTCGTTCGCGCGGGTCGATACACGGCGGGCGTGGCAACGCGTTATCGCCCGGGCACGTTGACGGGCGAGGCAACTCATCAGGCGCTCGCCAAGGGCTTCGAGATCGGGACGCGCTTCCACTCGTCGTCCGTTATTCGTCTCGCCGATGCCAAGCCGGTTCATCTCGGGCACGCGGCACTGGCGGACGGTCGCTGGCGCTTGTACGCGTTCTCCGATGCGAACGGAAGCGCGCTAGAGGCGCTGTGCGAACATCTCGCGACATCGTCCGATTCTGTTCTGCGGCTCGCCACAGCAAATAGTGCCGACATAGACAGCGTTCTGGATTTGCGCGCAGTGCTGCAGCAGCCGCATCGCGAAGTCCGCGTCGAGGCGCTGCCCTCGGTCCTGTTGCCGCGCAAGGGACGCTATGGCCTGATCGACTACGAGAAAGCATTTACGAGTGACGCAGCGACTGATATCTTCGACGAGCGCGGCATCGACCGCGAACGCGGCGCACTCGTCGTGGTCCGACCGGATCAGTACGTTGCGCATGTTCTTCCACTCGATGCATACGCGGAATTGAACACCTTCTTCCGGCCGATCTTGCGCATGCGCTAGCCCACTTCGACACTGCGAAATTGCCGATCAAACACGACCACCCCGACGCGCTTTCGAAATTCACCGGCGGCCTCGTGCGCCGCGCGCAGCAGCGCCACGTTGCGGTGTGGCTCAGCGAAGTCTCCGCCGAGATCACGAGCGTCCAGTACGCGGCGCTCGAGATCCTGCGCGCAACGCCCGGCGTGAATCAGCGGCAACTCGGCGACGAACTCGACGTGGACCGTTCAACAATCGCCGACCTTGTCGCGCGCATGGTTCGCAACGGTCTGATCGAACGGTCCGACGATCCCATCGACAAGCGCAGTTACGTGCTGTTCCTCACCGCGGCGGGTAAGAAGCAGCTTGCGAGCTTGCGTCCGCGTGTCGAGGAAGTGGAGCGCATTCTCACGGCGAGGCTCACTCAGCAGGAGACGCTGCAATTGCGGCGCCTGCTTCTGGCGCTGTTGCCGCCGCAGCCATAATGCTCCGTTACTTGTGGGGACGTTCCCCAGACTCGAGGTTCCTGTGACCTCTTCGGTGCGTGCGCGAAACAGTTCGCGAAAGTCTGCTTCAGAGCGATCCCAAGCTGGTACCTCGACGTCCGTTCCTGGCCCGCGCGCTGACTCTGATCCGGTTCCACATATGGCACCCTCTTGCACTGCGATTGACCTCACGAATGGCCACTAGCAGACGGCCGTTGAACAACCAGTCAAAGTCTGTCAGCGTACTCATTGCGGGCTCGCGCTCGCCAAAAAGCCTAGGGTATCGCACCACCCCCTCCCATTTTGCAACAGAGCCGCCGCGATTAAATTCAAAGAATCCGAATTGTCCTGCGTCGTTGCACAGTAACGAGCTACGCGTCTGTCAGCCACGGCGAAGCGACGTTATGGCGACGACGCCAACAGTTGCGCGAGATGCCCAGCCACCTGCTCGAGCGCGCTAAGGTTATAAGCGGCAAGCATCGCGTCCGCGTACCGGTGCAACGCGCTCGCCCCGCAGGCGGCCGGAGCATAGCCTTCAAAGCGCATCATGGGATTGAGCCATAGCACGCGCCGCGCGCGGCGTTTGAGCCATTGCAATTCGTTGTGCAGCACCTCGGGACTTCCGGTTTCCAGCCCGTCGGTGATGAGCACCACAACGGTACGTCCGCCTATGAACCGATGCGGATAACGTCGGCGCAATTCCCCAAGCGAGCCACCGATTCGTGTCCCTCCCGCGAAGTCGTCGATCGCCGCGTTCGCAAGCAGTAGCATCTCGTCGACATCGCCGCGCTGAAAAAACGGCGTCAAATCTGTAATGTGCGTGCCGAATGCGAACACATCCGTTCGCGACTCACGCGGTATGGCCGCGTGCAGGAAGGCGAGCAATACCCGCGCATACCGCTCCATGGAACCGGAGACGTCGACCATGGCAAGCAAGGGAAGCACTTGCCTCCGGCGCTTCGATCGTGGGAGGCGAATCAACTCGCCGCCGGTACGCACGCCTTCCCGCACTGCTTGCGGCCAATCGATCCGGTGGTCCCCCCTGTGACCAAGTGTCGTTCTGTAGCGCCTTGTCTGTTCGGCGGGAAGCGCCAGAGTAATGTCGCGCGCCAACCGCTGGACCTCACGATATTCACTCGCGTCGAGCGTATCGAAATCCGAATGCCTCAGCCGCTCCTTGTCGCTGGCCGCCATCGGGCCATCGAATCTGATGTGGTACTCGATGTCTGGTTTTGTTCGCAGTCCGGACCATTGCGGTGCCGAATCGCGGATCCGTCGACGTTCCTTCGGCGACTCCGCGCCTATGGCTTCACACGAAGCCTCCTGCCCATAGAGCAGATCACGCGAATCGCCGGCGCTAAACCACGCGGCAAAGAGCGCTCGAAAAACGAGCCGGTCCGCTTCCCGGCTGATCAAAACCGATTCGAGCGCCGCGCTAGCGTCTTCGCGTGCTGCGATTCCCACAAGCGAAATCGCCTTGACGCCAAGCGCTATCTTCGATGCATCCGTGCATACGCCGGCGGTGCGCAAGGCCCGTGCAAACGCAACGACGTGCTGTAAGAGTTGCGTGCTAGAGGGCCCGTGACGTTCAGGAACGGATGCTTCGCTCATCTGGCGAAGGCTCCGCTGGCTTGAAGGAAGCCTTCGACACGCTGGCGAGTCAACTCGTTGATGTCGTCAGGATCTTTGAAGAGCACGCCGGCCGTGTCGACGACGATGTCCGGATCAAGTTCGACAATGCCCAGCGCATTCAGCGCGCGAGCCCACTCCACCGTCTCCGCGACGCCCGGCACGCGATGGAAATCCGCCGTGCCCTGTGCTTCACGCAAATGCCGGGCAAACGCGGCGATCCGCTCGCCGAGAACCTCGCTTGTCTCAGGCACCTGTTGGAGAATGATCGACAGCTCACACTGCGCGTCCGGGAAATCGAGCCATTGATAAAGACAGCGGCGCTTGACCGCGTCGCTCAGGTCGCGTGTCCGGTTTCCAGTAAGAATCGTGACCGGCGGCACCTCCGCCTTGATCGTGCCGAGTTCGGGAATCGTCACTTGATATTCGCCGAGATACTCGAGCAGAAAAGCTTCAAACGGCTCATCGGCACGATCCACTTCGTCGATGAGTAATACCGTCCCTGGCGTTGGGGCCTGCAGCGCCTGCAGCAGCGGTCGCCGCAGAAGGTAGCGGCTGTCGTACAGCGTCGCTTCGCTGCCGCTACCCTTGCCTGCCGCCTCCGCCGCACGAATGTGCAGCAACTGTGCCGCGTAGTTCCATTCATACACGGCTTCGCGCTGCTCGAGCCCGTCATAGCATTGCAGACGAATCAGGCTGCGCTGCAGCATCTTTGCGAGCGCTTTGGCCAGTTCTGTCTTGCCCACGCCGGGCTCTCCTTCGAGCAGCAGCGGACGATTCAGCTTCAGTGCCAGAAACACCGCCGTGGCAAGGCGGCGGTTTGCGTAGTAGCCGACGTTGCGCAGGTTATCGACCACGCTGTCGATCGTCTGAAACCTCGCGCCCATCGCATCGCGGCTTTCGTCAGCGCGCTCATACCTGTCGATTGCCGCCCCTTCCGAATCCGTTACGCGCATTGCGCTTTCTCGAGCACGTTATCGGCCCAGCTCTCGCGTATATGCGGGAAGGTCAGTGGCAAGCCGTCGCCGAGCATTAGCTCGAGCACGCGCGGCGGCGTCAGCGGCAATTCGTAGACGCTCTTTCCGATGGCGTTCGACACCGCACATGCGACGGCCGCCGCCACATTGAGGATCGGCACTTCGCCAGCGCCTTTCACGCCCAGCGGCCCGATCGACGGTGCGCCTTCGTGGAGGTGAATATCCACGGGGACGACGTCTTGCGCTAGCGGAACCCGGAATGTGTCGAGCCCGGTCTGCCGAACGCGCCCTTCGCGGTCGATGCTGATCTCTTCGTGAAGCGCATAGCCGAGCCCTTGCACGACGCCACCCTGGATCTGGCCGCACACCGCACGCGGGTTGAGCGCACGGCCGACGTCCTGGACGACCGTGTACGAAAGCACCTCGACCTGCCCGGTATCCGGATCCACTGCGATCTCGCAATCGTGGACGGCGAACACGGGGATGTCGATTGCATCGAGGAAATGACCCGCGGCGCAACCGGGCATCGCCGCGACGCCCGGCCGCGTGAAAGCGCCGCTGCCCGCGAGCGGACCGACGGTCTTGTGTGCCCGTTCCACGACTTTCGAGATCGCGGTGCCTGAACCCTTCGCGCCGACGATCTCGACGCGCTCGTCGCGCAGAATCAGGTCGTCGACCGCCACTTCGAGCATTTCGGACGCCACATCGAGCAGTTTTTTTCGCACCTCTACGCTCGCCGCAAGGCTCGCCGCGCCGAGCGACACTGTCGTTCGCCCGCCGCCCACACCTACGTCGTATCCGGCCGAATCGGTGTCCGCTGCGCGAACGACAACGTTCTCTGGCTTGATGCCAAGCGAATGCGCGACGATCTGCGGAAGGGACTGCATCATCGATCCAGAGCCAAGCTCGACACCTGACGTCACGAGCGTCGCGCTGCCGTCGGCGTTGAGATTGACCGTGGCAGCCGACGGACCGACGAAGATGAACCAGGTGCCGACCACGGTCGCACGCCCGTAGAGGCGACCCGCAGCCAAGTGTTTTTTCGAGCCCTGCTCGTTGACGGCGTTCGCCATCTTGTCGAGCATGGGACCAAGGACGTTGCCTTGGAAGACTTGCCCCGTAGAGCCGCGATCTCTGTCGCCGATCACGTTGCGCCGGCGAAATTCGAACGGATCCATGCCGATCGCGGCGCAGATCTCGTCGGTATGCCGCTCGAGCGCGAACGTGTTGTACACGCCGTTACAGGCCCGGAACGCGCCGTTGGGCGGCGTATTCGTATAGACCGCGCGCGTCGAAATGCGCACCGAGCCGAGCCGATAGTTTCCGCCGAGCGTATGGGCGGTCATCGTCGTCAGAAAGATCTGCTCGCCGCCATAGGCGCCGCAATCCATGAGAACGACCGCTTCGCGCCCGACGATCTCGCCTTCGGGGGTCACGGCAGACCGAATCCGGATGTCCGCATTCTCACGGCACAGGCAGATCTGCATCTCCTCCTGGCGCGAATTCACGATGCGCACGGGTCGCCCAGTTGCGCGCGCGAGCAACGCGGCAAACGGCTCGAGCGCGCAGTCGAACTTGAGTCCGAATGCGCCGCCGACAGGTGGCACGGTGACGCGAACCTGACTCGGCGGAACGCCTAGCACGCGCGCCGTCGTATTGCGGATCGTCCACGGCACCTGGGTGGACGTTTCAATGTGGAAGCGCCCGTCCTCGTATCGGGCTACGACGGCGCGCGGTTCGAATGACAGGTGGTTCTGGCGGCCAACGCGAAACGTCGTATCGACGATCCGCACATCGGGACGCGCGAATGCCGCGTCGGTATCCCCGCGAACCACGGTCGCTTCCCATGCAATGTTGCCGCCGCGTGCGCCACCGTCGAACAGGACTTCGTAGCCCTTCCAGTCCGGATGGACGAGCGGGGCATCGTCCGCCAACGCCGCTTCCATCGTCAGCACGGCAGGCAGCGCCTCCCATTCGACGAGGATGGCGTCGGCGGCGGCGCACGCCTGTTCGAGCGTGTCCGCCGCTATCGCCGCAATCGGCTCACCGACGAAGCGGATCTGGTCGGTGGCGAACAGCTGCTCATCGGCAATGCCAATGCCGTGCCGAAACGGCGCATCGTCGCCGATAACAATCGCTCGAACGCCTGGCAACTGGCGCGCCTGTGTCACATCGAGGCTGACGATGCGCGCGGACGTCACCGTCGAGCGCAACACGAATCCATGCAGCATTCCCGGATGCACCTGATCGATCGTATAGCGCGTACGGCCCTGCAACTTGTCTCGCGCATCCCGTCTCGGGAAGTTCAGCACCGCGGTGGTTGGGTCGGACATGTCGGGTGATCCTTATTTGACGGTGGCGAGCGACACGGCCGCTTCGACGATGCGCTCGTAGCCGGTGCACCGGCAGAGGTTTCCGGACAACGCTGCCCTGATTTCCTCGCGCGTGGCGCCGGGAACGCGCGCCAGAAAGGCGGTCAACGTCATGACCATGCCGGGAAAGCACATCCCGCACTGCACGGCATCATGCGCTTCGAGCGCCGCTTGCATCGCGGACAAGTGCCCGTCTTTAGCCAGCGATTCGACCGTGACGACTTCGTGGTCCGCGAGCACGCCGATCGGCATCAGGCACGACACGGCTGGCTTCCCGTCGACGAGCACCGTGCAGGCGCCGCAAAAGCCTTCGCGACACACCGGCTTGACGCCGGTCAGAAAGAGCTCGTCGCGCAATACATCGATGAGCGGCGTCAGGGGGCCGCCGCGTACCGCGCATTCCTCGCCGTTGACTTTCAGGCAGATCGACAATTTCACCTCCCCTGTTGTTTCTCGAATTGCGCCTGAATGTCGGCGATCGCGCGATGGAGGAGCGCCGGAAGGACCTGGGTACGGTACCAACCCGGCGCCTCAACACCATCGCGACCTTTGAAGACGCGCAGATGCTGCGCCCCGATGAGCTTCGCGCGATCCGCGTCCAACGGACCTCCCACGAGCGCATTCTCCAGCTCGGGCCATCGGCGGGGCCTCGCTTCGACCGAGCCGACGGCGACAGTCGCGTGGCTCACGCGGCCATCCGGAGCGGCTTCGAGCGCCGCGCTGACGATAGCGACCGGATAGTCGCCCGCCTTGCGCAAAGGAAGCCTCGCATGCGCCGAGCAGTGAGCCCGCCGCGGTATCGATACGCGGCGCACGATGGCACCCGGCTCGAGCGACGCCTTCGCCTGCAGGAACGCTTCAACGGATGTTCTCGACGATCCGTTCACGGTCGCCAGTTCGACCTCGGCCGCGAGACTTATCAACGCAGGCACGAGATCGGCCGAAGGGAAGCCGGCCGAGCACAGGTTGCCCCCTATCGTCGCGACACCACGCACGGCAGGATTCGCCGATTTCTCTGCCGCATCGGTCAATACTTTCAACGACGGAACGCTGCCGAGCATCGCTGCCAACGCCTGATGGGTCACGCTGGCGCCAATGCTGATTTCGCGCTCGGTGACATCGATGGCGTTCATCTCCCCGATCGCCATAAGCGACACGTAGGCCTTCTTCAGCGGCTCGCGCCTGACAGGCGCTCGCATGATCCACGTTGCGCCAGCGATGGGCTCGCCATCGTGACCATAGTCGTGCAAAGCCGTGACTGCCTCTTCGACCGTCTTGGCCACGTACAGGTGAGGGGCGCGCTTCGAAACCATGCGGCTGTGTCCTTTAATGGGCTATGTTTTGCAAGACGAGCGCCCGGTCTACGACGGCTGACCGGCATCGACACCGCACACGTGTTCGAGATATCGCTTAGCGGTCACGACGCCTGCGATAGGCGGTAACTGCACGCCGTTCCTTGCAGCAGTCACCTCCGCCAGGATCGATACCGCAATCTCCGCTGGCGTTTTGCTGCCGATATAAATGCCGGCCGGCCCGCGCAACCGTGCTATTTGCTCGCCAGTCAGATCGAACTCGGCGAGACGTGCGCAGCGCGCAGCGCTATTGCGCCGCGAGCCGATCGCACCGACGTAGAACGCCGGCGTTTTCAATGCCTCCATCAGCGCCAGGTCATCGAGCTTGGGATCGTGCGTCAGCGTGATCACCGCGCTTCGCGTGTCGAGCTTCATGTCAATCACCGCGTCGTCCGGCATCGTGCGAACCACTGCCGGCTTCCAGTGCTCCAAGCACAAGCTCGATGCCGCTTCGCACACTTAACGGCTCGAGCACGAGCTCGATGGTGCCGCCGCATGGCAGGCCGAATCGATGTGCGTCGTCGGCGCTCACACCGTAGCGGCACACGACCGGAAGCGCTGGCTGAATTTCCGCGGCCCGCACCTTGCGGATCAAACCATCCTCGATACATCCGCCCGAGACCGAGCCTGCCAGCGCACCGTCTGCACGGATCGCGAGCATCGCTCCCTCCGGCCTCGGCGACGAGCCCCAGGTCCTCAACACCGTGACGAGCAGTACAGGCCATCCTTGCTTCAGCCACAAGGCGCTGCGCTTCAGGACTTCGAGATCTACGCTATCCATGGTTGAAGATCAGATCGTCGACGCGTTGCACCGACCGGATGGGTCACTACCGCTCCCTCGCCGGTGCCAAGGGGCAGCCGAATTCAGCTTACGAGTCGAAAAATGCCGCTGCCAGATACATGCGGAGCTTCTGATGCGCGCATTGTGTGGTTGCTGGAAGCAGCACAGCACCCCGTGTTTCGGCAAACGCTTCATTCCCCGACCGCTCAAACCCTTATTGTTCAAGGGTTTTCGGCGTTGTAGAGTCAGTCCAGCTGCTTTTTGGCGCCGCGAAAAATGATCTGTTTCATCTGTTCCTGATCCGCAAGCCTGCAGTGCCCATTCACCGTTCGAGGTTCGCGAGCATGAGGAGTGATACCACCAAGCCCGCGCCGGTTGCGCCAGCTTCACGGCAGACCTTCAATTTCGAAGTACCGGCGTCCGCGCTACGCGGTCGCAAGGCCCACGAGTGGGCCGATATGGTTCAGAGCAGCTACTTTCCGATGGACGTGAAGGTCGGTGCGGATTTTCGCGGCGGTTCGATCGAGAACATCGATGTCGGCGAGCTCAGAGTCTGTACCTTGCATAGCGATCCGATGGTGACGGAGCGCCATCAGTCCTATGCCCGTGCGGAGGCCGAGGAGTTTTACGTCATCGAAATGCCCGAGTTGAGCCCCGTGCTTATCCAGCAACGCGGACGCGACGCGCTGGTTGCTCCGGGAAACTTCACGCTGGTGAGCGGCGCGGAGCCTTACCGCTTCGCGAACCCGGAGCACCTTTGCCTGCGAACGTTGCGCATCCCGTGCCGGTCGCTGAGGTCGAGATTGCCCAGCGTGGATGACCGCGTAGCGCTCGTGGCCTCCGCGGCCGAACCTTGCGCGGGACTCTTTCTGGATTTCGCCGCGTCCTACTTCAGGCATGTCGCTGTGTTACCGGTCGAGGTCAGTGCGCGAGTCGAGCAGCAACTGCTCGACCTGCTCATCCTGGCTATCACGGGCGACGCGTCAACCAGCAACGAGACTTCAGTGCGCAGCGGTCACCGGCTTCGCGCGACGAGAATTATTGAACAGCGTTTCTCCGATCCGACCTTGCAGCCGGCCGACGTTGCGCGCGCGGTCGGCGTGTCGGAGCGATATCTGCAGAAGATATTCGGCGATAGCGGACAAACGATCACGAGCGTCATTCGCAATCGGCGGCTCGCCGAAGCCAAGCGGCTTCTCGCCAACCGGAAACAAAGCAGGCTCGGCATCACGCAGATCGCGCTGACCGTGGGGTTCTCCGATCCGGCCTACTTCAGCCGGATCTTTCGGCAGGACTGCGGCCATTCCCCCATCGACTATCAGTAAACGGCAGGGCTGAACCGCGACGACGGCCTTAGCCGGATCGATCGTTCCGCTTTCCTCGGCCGCCAGACGACCATCGGACCTCTTAGCGGGCGGCTCCAAAAATGAGCAATTGAGCGCCGGCTCGCGCCGAGCCGGCGATTCGTCCATTCCGCCTCAACCAGGCCGGTCAGGTCCAACACATTGGACGCTCGGGGACAAGACCGATTCTTTTCGACTTCGTAGAGTAGTGACAGGGCGGCGCGCCGTCATGGAGACCGGACGCGCGCCGTGCATAGCTAACCGCTGTCCGTCACATCGTAGTCGAGAGGATCCGTATCATGCTTTCCTTGTCCGCTGACCCGGCCAAATCCCTGACGCAAAAAATCGCCGATCACTTTCATACGCTGATTTCCGACGGCAAACTCCAATCCGGCATGAAGGTGCCATCGATCCGCAGCTTCGCGGAATCGCACGGCGTCAGCGTCTCGACCGTCGTCGACGCCTACGATCGCCTCGTGGCCGACGGCTCGCTCGTGCCCCGGCAAAACTCGGGGTTTTTCGTTCGAAGCTTCCAGCATGCGTCGTATCTGAATCAGGAAGCCGTTGCCAAAGAAGGCACTTCGTTCGACTCGCTGTGGATGCTGAACCGGATCTGGCAAAGCCACTCGGCGGAGATCAACCCAGGCTGCGGATGGCTGCCCGCGCGCTGGCTCGACGAGGAGGGTCTGCGCCGCACGCTGCGCAACTTGACGCTGCATTCGACAGGGTCGCTCGCCAGCTATGGCGCGCCGAAAGGTTACCTTCCTCTGCGCTGGAAGATATCCGACTGCCTGAACCAGCACGAGATCTACTGTCCGCCGGAACAGGTGCTGATGACGAGCGGCGCGGCCCATGCGCTGAGTCTGCTCATTCATCATCTGATCAAGCCCGGCGATACCGTGTTCGTCGATTCGCCCGGCTACAGCCTGCTGTTCGCGCATCTGAAGCGCATCGGCGTCAACCTGGTGGGTGTGCCGCTGACCTCCACCGGAGCCGACCTCGACGCGCTTGCGGAGTTGCTGGCCAAGCACGAACCGAAAGCGTACTTCACGAACCCGCGTCTTCACAATCCGACAGGCATCTCGTGCTCGCCCGCCACTGCGCACAAGATCCTGCAGCTCGCGGTAAAACATGACTTCCTCATCATCGAGGACGATGTCTGCGCAGACATCGACGCGGCGGTGCGCCGGCCGCTCGCGAGCCTCGATCAGCTGGAACGCGTGATCTATGTCGGCAGCTTCTCGAAGACGATATCGCCCAGCCTGCGGGTCGGCTACATCGCGGCCCACCCGGACCTGATCGAGGATCTGGCGCAACTTAAGATGGCGATGGGATTGACGAGCTCCGAGATCGGCGAACGCATCGTCTACCAGGTGCTCGTCGACGGACGCCATCGCAAGCATCTGAAGGGCCTTGGGGCGCAACTCGCGCAAGCGCAATGCACCGCGCGGCAGAAGCTCGGCGAAGCGGGCATGGTCATGTTCAACCAGGCGCCAGAGGGGCTCTTCGTCTGGGCCCGCCATCCTCACTATGAAGACTCCCGGGCGCTCTCCAGTCGCGCGCTGGACAAGGACATCTATCTCGCACCCGGGCATCTGTTCATGCATGACGAAGAATGCACTCCATGGTTGCGATTCAACGTCGGCTATTGCGACAGCAATGCGCTATTCGAGTTTCTCGCCGCCGCGTAAGCGGTCCTTTCTGGAGCGTGTTTCGCACCTTGCCGGCGCGCGAGTTCGGACTGGATCTTCATGACCGACTCCGTTGCCTCGCGGGTGCGTGTCGATAACAGCCGCACCTCGCCGGCGATCACGGAGAAGCCGCGTCCCGCCGTTCCGGCTCGGGCGGCCTCGACTGCGGCATTCAACGCAACCAGATTCGTCTGACGCGCAATGTCGCCGATGGTCGATACGATCTCGCCGATCTCCTTGATGCTCTCGAGCATGCTCGCCTTGAATACCTCCTCGGCGGCGCCGAGCTCCTGCGCAATCCTGGCCGAATGAATGTCCGTCAGCACCCCGACGGTCCTCAATGGCGCGCCATGCTTGTCGCGAACGCTCTGGCCTCGCGCGCGCACCCAACGGTATTCGCCGTTCTTGCAGCGCAGGCGATATTCGACTTCATACCCGGTACGCCCTGAACGGTCGGACAGATGCGCGATGAACGCCTGTCCGGCGCGTTCGCTGTCTTCCGGATGAAGCCTCGACGTCCAGCTCTCGGCAACATCGGGGAACTCCTCGATAGAAGAGAAGCCGAGTAGCTGCCGGACCTGATCGGACCACCAGAACACGTTCTTCGGATTAAGAGGATCGCCGGCGATGACCTCGATATCCCAAATGCCATCGGCGAACAGCTTCCGCGACAGCTCGAACCGGGCCCGCATTTTCTCGAACTCGTGATGGCGCTGCGAGGCTTCGTCGATATCGGCAAGCGTGCCGATCAGCGTGAAGCCGCCTTGGCCGTCCCCGTCCGCAGGCCGTTCGTAGCATCCGGCGATGCGCATCTCATACATGCGATATCCGCCGCGGCGATGCTTGGCCCGGTGAACCACGGTCGTCGTCACGTTGTGCTTCCCTTCGGCCGCAGATCGCCATGCCGCGAGCAACGCGATCTGGTCATCCGGATGCACGCACGCGATCCATGCGTCGAGCAGGGGATAAAATTCGTCGTGGCCATACCCCAGCAATTCGCAGAACCGCTCGGACCATGCGCTCGCCGTTTTGCCGATTAGCGACGCATCGTCGGTCAGGTGAACCTCCCACCACCCGCAATCCATCGCCCGTTGCATCGCTTCGAGCCGGACCCTGAGCGCGTCGTTCTCCCGCTCGAGCAGTTCGCCCTGCTCTCGCAACGTTGAGATGCTCGAAATCAGCAGGTCCTCGTGATTGTCGTTCTTTGCCGACTCAGGCCCACTACGCTGACCGAACCATTTCATGCATTCCTCCGTCGATGATTGCAACCCGGCCTCGCGAACCTGCACGTTGTTGACGAGGCATCACACTGCCTATCCATTCGAAACCGGACGCATGCGCACCGAAGCAGCATGCGTCCCGCCGCGGGGAAGAACCTCGATCAGAACGAATGCGTGATCCCGACGCGGGTCGCGACTTGCCGCTTCGAGCCCGACGGATTGAAGCCCGCGATCTGCGCAACCGTCGCATCGCCCTGCGCGTTTTGGCCGGCCGCCATCGCATAGACCGACGTGCGCTTCGACAACGCATATTGAGCGATCAGGTTGATCTGCTCGTACTTCGGCGACTTGTCCGTCGCATCGTCGTGGCCGACGGTGTAGGTAAACCCGCCGCCAACCAGGAGCGCAGCCGTCACCTGATACGTTGCGGACAACTCGTAGTTCTGGAACGTCAGGTTGGCGCCGCCGGCTTTCGGACGAAACACCGTGTTCGAAAAATCCGCGGACACCTTGAACGCCCCCTGTTTGTAGGCCGCGCCCAAAGCAAGCACGGATTGACTGCGCGCAGCGGCCAGCGCATCGCCGTAGACCGCGTTGGCGAAGCCGCCGCCCGACACGTAACCCGCAACCGCCGTCGAGGGATCGTTGATATGCAGGTAGCCGACAGCGGCGCTAGCGTTCGTGCCGTTGTAGGCAACCGCGGCGCTGTAAGTCGAGTTTGTCGAGAACTGCCCTGCGACGCCGCCCGGCGAGTAATGGCCTTCGAACGTCACCCCGCCGAGCGTCGGACTCACATATTTGATTGCGTTGGGTACGGAGAACCCGTTGTCGAGGTTGTCCATGTCGTTTGGGTGCGAGAAATACCAGCCGCCGTATTGACCGTTCAGCGTGAACGACTCCAACAAATCGACGTTCGCATCCCACTGCCGGCCGAACGTGAGCGTCCCGAACCGGTCCGACGACAAGCCGACGTATGCGTTGCGCGAAAACGCGAGCCCGCCGCCCAGCCCACCGGTCGCCGCATCGAAGCCGCTCTCGAGACGGAACACCGTCCGCAGGCCGCCGCCGAGGTCTTCATCGCCCTTCAGTCCCCAGCGGCTCCCGAGCGGCACCCCGCTTTGCATCTGGACCAGCCTGGCACTGGTTCCCGCGATCGCCCTCCCGCTCGACGCTTTGCTCACATTGTTCGCGTAGTCAATGCCGAGATCGACGATACCGTACAACGTCACCGTGTTTTGCGCGCGTGCCCCCAAGGAGATCAGCGCAAGCGTTGCCCCTACCACTGCAGCCTTTTTCATCACTTTGTTTCCCATCGTTGTCGGTTTGCGTCCCGAAATGGACGCGATCTAATTGTTTGACGCCCGCTCCGACCGTCTTCAGACGGCCGAAGCTCGAGCTAGATGTCTTATCGTTTTGCCAGGCGGGCCGGTGCTGGGTTCGCGTTACGCGAACTCGCGCACGAAATGCCGCTTGCTGGCGAGCGAGAGTCCGATGCGATAGATGATCGCGGAGGACACGGCTGCCGCGGGTGCGGAGAACGTTGCGGTGGTGCCGCCGGCTTCGAGCAACGCAATGCCGAGCGCCGACGACGCGAGCCACGCAACGAGGCCGCACGGGTTGAACGCGACCACGTGTTCTGACCGGTACTCGATCTCTTTGCCGAAGATCGCCTCGTAGTGCGGAGACAAGATATGCATGACGGCGATCCCGACCCACGCGACGACGAAGATGCCTTGAAACGCCAATGCCTGGAGGATGAAGCTGAAGACGTTCGTCAGCATCAGGAAATAGACCATCACGCCTGCCACCACGGACCAGAAGAATTTCGGCAGATGCAGGCCGAACACGGCGGTGAAGAACGAATGCATGTTGGTCGACGCCAGATAGAAATTGGCAGTATTGATTCTGGTCTGGCTTACCCAGACAAACATCAGCCCGACGAAACCCATCAGCTTGAGCAGCGCGAAGACCACTGACACTTCGCTTAACGCAACATTGCCGGCCAACGTGCTCGCCAGGAAGATTCCGGCGATGCCGTTGATCACGAACGTGAATGTATAGAACGCCCAGCCGAAGTTGAATTTCGCGTGGTACTGCGCATCCGACGCGCGTCCGAAGCGGGCGTAGTCCCACGTGTACATCATCATGATCCAAACGCCCATGAACGCGGTAAAGCAATTCCACCAGCCGTAGGGCTTCGCGCCGCTTGCCGGGCCCAAATGGAGCCAGGCCGTATGGTCGCCGCCGCTCAACAGGGCGGTAACGACAGCCCCCACCAGCCCGAGCAGGTAGAACGGCAGCAGTACGCCGTTGAACTTGTCGAGCCACGTCTGCACGCTGCCGAACACGAGCAGCACGCTGTAGACGACGACGATCAGGTAAGCGAGCTTCACGGAGACGGCCGGGAAGTAGGCATTGATCGCCACGGCGATGACCGACCCCTCGAATAGCGCGTAGTAAATGGCCGTGGCAAAGAAGATCAGCGTGGCCAGTGCGGCGCCCGCCCTGCCGAACAGCACGCGGGAAAACAACGCGACCGACAAGCCGTTCGAGATCACGTACCGCACGATGACCTGATTGACCAGCGCATAAACCACGACGGAAAGCCCAAGCCCGATCAGGGTATTGACCGTGCCGAAATTGATCGCGAGCGTTGCGGACACCACGAGCCAGAACATCGCGCTGCACGTCGCCCACCATGCCATCGTCAAGGACAGTTTCGACATCCTTGCATTTGCCGGAACGGCGCTCGCCGAGTACCCATCGTCCTGGCCGTCCTGTTGTGCCTTCAGTTCCATATGCGCTCCACGTAACGAATGAATTCGGCCCGGCTCGATTACCATGAAGCCAGGACCAGTAAGAACTCAAATCAACCAGCTTCGGTCGCCGACGCGGCGATCAATCCGTCCGCGTCGGCGTGGTCTCCTTTGTTGTAGAAATTCAGCTCATGTCGGTCAGCACGTAGACGCCAGTGGCGTCGAGGCGTGCTTGCCACTTCGGCGGCAACACGATCGAAGTCGTGACTTCTTCGATCACCGCCGGACCCGCGACCACGTCGTCGGCACCAAGACGCGTGCCGTCGTACACGGGCGACGACAGCGTTTCGATGTCCAGGCCGTTGCCGAAGATCATGTCGCGGTGCGCCTTGACGACGACCGCTGGGTCGCCGACGCCAGGCGGAATGGCCTGCGGCGGCGGTTGGTCGAGCTCGCCGTACACGGTGCTTTCCAGGTTGACGATCTCCACCTGGCTGTCATGCTCCGCATACGTGTAAAGGGCCTTGTGGCGGGCGTCGAACATCTCGCGGATGCTGTCGATCGTGTCGACATCCACGTTCATCGAACCGATCGTGACCGAGCATTCGTGGACCTGGCCGCAGTACCGCATGTCGAGCTGGCGCTCGATGCGGATGCGCTCGCGGGTGAAGCCCTCGTTCTGCAGTGCCGTGATGGCATCCGCTTCGAGCCGTTCGAACTGCTGTTGAACGCGTCCAAGCGCGGCATGCTTTTCCACCCGCATCGGGCAAGCCGCCATGTAGTTGTATTTCACGTCGGACAGCAATTGTCCGAATGCGCACAGCCCCGATGCAAGCTTCGGCACGAGCACCGTCTTGACGCCGATCTCGCGCGCGAGCGCCGCAATGTGCAGCGACGTCGCGCCGCCGGCCGCGATCAGCACGAAGTCGCGCGGATCATAACCGCGTTCGATCGACACCCGGCGGATGCCGTTGATCATGTTGACGTTCACGATGTTGTAGATGCCGTACGCGGCCTTCCCGGCGGTAAGGCCCAACGGCCTGGCGATCTTCGCGTCGATCGCCGTGCGCGATGCATGGCCATCGATTTTCACGCGGCCGCCGAGCAGCGATACTGGATTCAGATAGCCGAGCGCGACATTCGCATCGGTCACGGTGGGCTGCTCGCCGCCACGCATGTAGCAGGCCGGTCCCGGGATGGCTCCCGCACTCTGCGGGCCGACTTTGAGCAGCCCCATCGGATCGATCCACGCAATCGAGCCGCCGCCCGCGCCGAGGGTCTCGACCTGGATCATCGGGGTACCGATCCGGTAGCGCAGGAAGTCGATGTCCTTGTTGACGTTCGTCACGCCGTCCTTCGTCAACGTGATATCGAACGACGTGCCGCCCATGTCGACGGTAATGAGGTTGCGGTAGCCAAACGGCTTCGCGGCGAACAGTGCGGCCTGCGGCGCGGACGCCGGGCCCGAGTTGATCGCGTTGACCGCACGCGCGCCCATCGCCCTGGGCGACGCCATCCCGCCGTTCGATTGATAAAACCGCACTGGTGCTTTCAGTCCGTTATCGACGTAGAAGTTCTCAATACGGCTGACATAGCGTGTGAGCACGGGCCCGAGATACGCGTTCACCACCGTGGTCGAGGTCCGCGTGTACTCGCGCATCTGCGGGAATACTTCGAGGCCGACCGATACGTACACGTCGGGCAGCATCTCGCGAACGATCTCGGCCGCGCGCCGCTCGTGCACGCCGTTCGACACCGACCAGACGAACGAGATCGCGACGGCCTCGACGCCTTGCGCGCGGAACAGCTCGCACGCGTCGCGCACGTCGTCCTCGTTCATCGGCGTATGAATCGTGCCGTCCGCGAGGACTCGCTCACGAATTGGCCGGCGCAAATAGCGCTCGACGAGCATCGTTGCAGGCGGGTACCTGGCGTCGTAGCGATGGCCCTCTTCCTTGTGGCCGAGGCGGATTTCGAGCGAGTCCTCATGACCCGACGTGCAGATCAGCCCGGTTTTGACGCCCTTGTGCTGAATCAGCGCGTTCAGTGCGACGGTGGTGCCGTTCACGCACAAATCCAGATTCGCGAGGATTTCGCTGACCGGCTTGCCGAGCGCCTCGGAGATTTGCGCGAGACCGTCCGCAATCGCGCGTGTGCCATCTTCCGGCGTCGACGTTGCCTTGAAGAGGCGGGTCTGGCCTGCGCCATCGGCGAGGACGAAATCGGTGAAGGTGCCGCCCGCATCCACACCCAGGCGGTATCGTGTATTCGTCATGTCAAAACCTCATTGATGTCGGGACGATTGGCGTTCGGCGCGCAATGCTTCGGTAGCGGGCACGTCCACCACAAGGCTTTCGGCATCGATGACGACGCCATACTCCGCACGCGCGGCCTCGATCGAGACGATGCCGCTGCGCACGTCCTCGCGAACGTGCTGCGGCTGGCGGCGCAGCGGCGAGCCCCAGCCGCCGCCGCCCGGATTGAAGGTGGCGAGCGAATAGCCGTCACGCACCGTCATCACTGCGTTCTCCTTGTACGTCTCGATGACCTTGCCATGGCGCTTCAGCTCGACGCGTCCGAGCTTGCGCTCCGGCATCGCGCTCGCCGCGTCGTTGGCGCCAATCGCCGGCAGCTTGCGGCCTTCGCCGAAGCTCACCACAGTCATCTCGTGGCCGATCGGCTCGACCTCCCAGACGGTGCCGCTGCCGCCGCGATATTCGCCGGCGCCGGCACTGTCGGTGACAAGACCATAGCGATGAATGACGATCGGGTAGGAATACTCGAGCGTCTCGATGTCACCCGAATAGAGCGCGCCAAAGCAGCATTGCGGCCCGCATGCGTGCCAGCCGTCCATATAACCGGTCGCGCCCGCGCCCGAGACGAGCGACGCGAGCACCATCGTCACGTATTCATCACCGGTGCGCTGATCGTGGCCCGCGATATTGACGCCGCTCGAATGGCCCCAGGAGCCGACGGCCCGTTCGCCTTGCGCCTTTTCGAGTGCAAGACGTACCGCGTCCGCGAGCGTTTCCATCGGCGTGGTCGTGCAGTTCACATGCGGTGCGGGCTCTTTCGCGTTGCAGAGCGTGCCGTGCGGACCGAGGTCCACGCTGATGCATCGATAAAGACCTTCGTTATAGGGCGGATCAAGCTGGGCGAACATCATCAGGCCCAGGTAAACGCCTGAAATCGAGTTGCCTTCGTAGGAGTTGATGAAGTACGGAATCTGCGGCGGGCTTTCGATCTTGATGTGACAGGTATCAGCGTTGATCTCGATTGTCGCCTTGATATCGATCTCGCCGAAGCCATGCCCGGAATCCTCGAGCCTGGCGCTGGCTTCGTAGGTGCCGTCAGGCACCGCACGGATGATCTGGCGCATGTGGCGGTCGGCCATGTCCATCAGTTCGTCCACACACGTGCGGACCGTCTCCACGCCGTACTTGTCGAGCAATGCGCACAAATTGCGGGCGCCCACGTTGACCGCGCCGAGCTGCGCCCTGAGGTCGCCCTCCTGATCGCGCCGCGAGCGCATATTGGTCAGCATGAAGTTGATGACGTCGTATCGCTCGATGCCTTTCTCCCATAGCTTGACTGGCGGAATACGCAGGCCTTCGGCGTAAATCTCACGTGCGTCGGGGTTGTAGCCGGCAGGAACCGGTCCGCCGATATCGGTGACGTGTCCCTTGCAGACCGTCCAGAACACGAGCTCGCCGCGGTAGAACACCGGCTTGTACATGCAACAGTCGACGATATGGCTGCCCTTGTATACGGGGTCGTTGTGATAAACGACATCACCATCGTGAATATCGTCGCCGAAGAAGCGGGCCACTTCCTTCATCGCGGGAATTAGACCGCCAAGGTGAATCGGAATGTCCTGTCCTTGCAGGATCATCTCCGGGCGACCATTGAAAATGGCATTGCTGTAATCGTGTGCGACATTGAACACGCTTGAGCGAGCCGTCTTCTCGAGCGTCATGGTCATCTCGCGCTGAGTGGTTTCCAGCACCCCTCGCACGACTGCCAGCGTAATCGGATCGACATCTCGTGACATCACGTTCTCCGGTGGTTAACTTTCATTCGTCAGGCTACGCGGCTTGCCGTAACCTGATTCGATGTCACGCAGGTTATTAACGCCAAAATCGGCAGGCAATGCACAGCCACGCAGGTCATCGAGCATGCTGTGTTGCTCGCGAAGGCCGTACACGCACGCGCGAGATTCGATTACATGTGACGTAACGCGCGAGCGGAAAACGCGCTATCGGCGTGTTCCATCTCGCGGCAGGCACGACAAGGGAGAATTCGAAAAAATGAAGGGGCGAAGGCAACGAACGCGTCGTTTCGACGCCTGAGGGAAATGGATCGCCGTGAGCTTGCAGCGGTGTGGGCTGGCCGCCCAACCTGAGGCGAGATGGAGTGGCGAGACGTCCTTCCTCGCGCGAGAGCAGTTCGCCCAGTTCACAAGCGCGCGATAAGCTCGCTTCCTACTTTGTCGAACGCATCTGCGCGGGCTTGAATGCCGGGCGTGCGCCTGCTCTTGAACGCATCGAATGCGGCGTCGATCGCGAGGTTCGCGAGCGCTTCGTCAACAAACGAAAACTCGTCGACGATTGCTCGAGGTATCGGACGGGTTAATGTCCCGATGAGCCTCGCTGCCCGGCACCCATTTCGCGCCGATGTAGCTATGCTTCATGCAAGGACTCCATTAGTTCCTTCCTTGCACGTTTGGCTCAGCAGGATCTCCTCGATGATGTCGAGGCCTTCATCGACCAATTCGTTCGAAACTGTCAGCGGCAGCATGATCCGAAGTACGTTGCCATACGTCCCGCTCGTGAGAAGCAACAAGCCCCGCTTGAACGCTTCTGCTTTCACTGCGTTGGCAATTTCGGGCGCAGGCTGGCCGCCTTTGAAGAACTCCACTCCCGTCATTGCGCCAAGGCCACGGACATCGGCGATTTCAGGAACGCGCTGCCGTAAGGCGTTCAGGCGATCCCGCAGGCGCTTGCCAAGCGCCTCGCTGCACGCGCAGAGCTTCTCCTCCTCCATCACGTCGAGCACGGCAAGCGCTGCAACGCATGCCATCGGATGACCCGCGTAGGTGCTGCCAAGTCCGCCGGCCGGAATGGAATCGAGAACGTCGGCGCGACCGACGACGGCCGAGATTGTCATACCACCGCCCAGCCCTTTGGCCAGCGTCGTGAGATCGGGCACGACGCCCGAATGCTCCATCGCGAACATGCGCCCCGTGCGACCGATGCCGGTTTGAATCTCGTCAGCGATGAGCAGAATCCCTTGCTCATCGCACAGTGCCCGCAACTGCCTCAGAAACTCCGTCGGTGCCGGGATATAGCCGCCCTCGCCGAGTACGGGCTCGACGATGATGGCAGCCACACGGGCCGGGTCCACCGTATATTTGAACAATCGCTTGATGCCTGCGATCGAGTCCTGGATGGAGATGCCGTGCAGCGCCGACGGATACGGAGCCTGGTAGACATCCGCCGGTGTCGGGCCGAAGCCTACTTTGTACGGAGCGACTTTTCCCGTGAGGGCCATCGCCATGAAAGTCCGGCCATGGAATGCCCCGTCGAACGAGATGACCGCGGTGCGCTTCGTATAGTGGCGTGCCACCTTGATCGCGTTTTCAACGGCCTCCGCCCCCGTGGTCATGAAAAACGCCTTCTTTTCGAAGTCGCCCGGGGTCAACGACGACAGCCGTTCCGCGAGCTCCACATACGACTCGTAGGCCACGACCTGGAAGCAGGTGTGCGTGAACTTTCCGGCTTGCTGCGTCACAGCGTTCGTGATTTTCGGGTGGCGATGTCCCGTGTTCAGCACGGCGATGCCGGCGCAGAAGTCGATGTAACGCCTGCCCTCTACATCCCAGATTTCCCCGTTCTCCGCGCGCGCGGCAAACACCGGATGCGCGTTGCCGATACCCTGCGGAATAGCTTTCAAACGGCGAGCCATCAAAGCCCGATTGGTTTGCTCATTGTGCGGCACGTTGAACTCCTGGTCCTTGAGGTTTGAGGCAGTCGTCGCGAGCCTTGATTAACGACAGGATCACTGGCGCCACACCAGTGACACCATCCATCGAGGAGACAGCAGCCGCTCACTGGCGCTACGCTGTGCCCCTGCCGAGCGTTTTTGGATCAGCCTGTCTCCACACGCTAACTACGTGTGAAAGCCTGACGGGCAGTCGCATCGGTCGTATCGGCGGCCGCCGCGCTTGGTAGCAAGTATCTATACGCGCCTTGCTCGATCGCCGGACGACTGACCGTCAGAATAAGTCCCAGATGAATGGTGGCGCCAGACACATTCGGAGAGCGCTATTCGGACACTGTACGGTTTGCGGGGGCAACACACTCATGGGCTCTCGATCTGTGCCTGAGGCCCCCGCACGGGTGGTTGTCCACGCGAATATCCGCCAATGGACCCATCGCACGGCAATTTCACGAGTTGATGCAGCGTGTAACGCTTGCCCACAACCATCGCGGCGATAAGGTCACCGACGGCTACAGTGACAGATCGTTGCGGGTTTGTTTTCTTCACGGCATTCATGGTTGGTCTGTACTTTCACGCGTGCATCTGCAGCGACAACGTCGGCAGGGGCAGGACTGCGCGATGGTTTGCTATGGCATCTTGCCTGCAAAGAACGGCCAGTCGTCACGCAGCTCAGTTTTGCAAAAATGTCCGAAGATCGGTCTGGGTGACCATTTAGATTATTTCAAATCCGGAGCGACTGCATGAGATTCCCATTCCGGCTGAAAGCTGCGGGCGGTCGTCCACGATGCCCTTAGCTATCGGCAAGCGAAGCGCTAAAGTGCTAGATAGCCATGCGCCCCATTGGAAATAGCCAACTTGCGCATTGCGTGAGTGCCACCGACCGGTCTGTCCGATTTGCGGACTTGATTGAAGGATGTCGAGCGCGCGAACGATATCATCGATCTGCCTTGCCGCCGTCTCCGGGGCGCGCTCGAATAGGAAATCGAAGATACGGTCAAAATCGGCGTGGGTTTCACGCTGGAAAATTATCTGCGCCATTTCTTGACAGTGGGTCCAACGTGAGCGTGTCCCGCGGCGCCCTCACCGAGATAGTATTCCCCAGTGATGCGAGAGAAAGTGGTGAAGATGCGATCCTCGCAGCGACGGCGATCGCTTTGAAGGTCTGATCAAACTTCTGCTGAGTCTTTGCGGCAAGCTGGGCGCCGGAACGAGTGAACGGGTTCCGACCTTGGAATGCCGCCCGATTGCCCGGCGCGAATCATCCAATCGAGCGGTTTTGCCGGTGCGCGGGGCATCTCGCAGTAACATCGATTAGTTCGGCAACTACGACTCTGCTTTGCAGCCTACTGTCGGCCGACGGTCGACGTCGGTGTCGCGTTGATCTTGCCGCTCGGCTCGAGTGTTATCTGCTCTGCCTCGGTTATGTCGTGCAGGTCTTTTTGGCTCGGCGCCTCGTTGATGTCGTTCCCTGACACGCCATAGCGCATAAGGGTCCGCTTGCAAGGCGTTCCACGTATCACGAGCGTAACGGGCCCTCCTTCGGCAAGGAACGACCAGAAGCGCGAACGTGACGCAAGATGAGCGATGATCCAGTGCATCGCGATCATGAGCGTGGTAGCGAGAAGAGTGCCGATGAATGGCGCGCCCCCAGTGAGCGCTCGACTGAGGTTGGAGCCGACTATGATGGCGACCACGATGTCGAGCGCAGCCCATCTGCCGAAGATCCGTCGACCCGCCACTCTGACGAGAAGCAATCCCCAGAAGAAGACAACGGCCGCGCGGACGCATTCCTGCATAGGCGTCACGTGCCCGAGCGTACCGACCAGATCATCAAGCGCAGTCATCGCATCGTCCGGCTGTTTGGGCCCATCAAAGCGGCAATAGGACTTTGTCACGCCGCGCGCTTGCAGCCGCGGGAGCGTGAGCTCTAACTGTGTTGGACAGAAGGAAATTTTCGCGGAGTAACCTAGTGTGCTCCGAGCAGCAAGTCGCGTTCCGTCGGCCGCAAAGGGTGCCTAGGGGCTAACCGGCCCACTGACCTTCTGTTGGGTCGGTCGGCCTTCAGTGCGACGTTTTTTACCAACCACGGTTCCGTTCGCGAACCTAATGCGGCTGCGCCAGTGCTTGACGCATCATAATAAAGCGGCGCTTCCGCCTCGCGGCCAATTGACGCGACGGTAGTCCTTCCAGCCTCCAGCGATTGGATCTCCGGCATATATCACAACGACCCATGACACAGAAGACGGGCTTACAGGCGTCGAGGGTCGACGCATGGACATTATCATGAATGAAGCGGGACGGCTTCGCACGGTCTGCAGGACGGGCAGGAAATCGCATTGCATACGACACTGATCGCCAATTGGGAGGTTCGAAGGCAAACACTCTACGAATCGCTGCGGCTATTGGTGAATCTGTGTACGCAGCCGTTCGACCTCACGGTCGGACACCGGAGCCGCGTGATTGCCCCATGTATTGCGAATGAAGCTGACGACCTGCGCAATCTGAGCCGAGGTCAGTTGCCCGTGAAATCCCGGCATTTTCTGCGGCGCGGGACCTTTCTCCGTCATCGGGCTTTTGCTGCCTTCGATCACGATACGCATGACGGAAGTCGGATCGGCTGCCAACACTAGCGGATTTCCCGCGAGCGCCGAGACTTTGCCGGGCTGCCCCAGCCCGCTCGCCTGATGGCAGCGCGCACAGAACGACAGGTAAATACCGGCGCCGTGGCGCTCCACTTCCCCCGTTTCAATGCTTCGCGCGGTAAGCGCTCTCGCGTGCTCCGTATTTGCGAAGGTGCCGTAGGTTTCGTGCGGCGGCAGCGCCTTCAGATAGGTGGCAATTGAACGCAGGTCCTCGTCGGACATGTACTGGGTACTCTCTCCGACAACGGGCGCCATCGCGCCGAAAGCGATAGCCCCGGCGCCGTGGCCCGTGCGCAGGAAGCTGACGATGTCGTCCGTAGACCATCGTCCGAGGCCGCTTGCCGGATCGCCGGTCAGATTCGGCGCCAACCAGTGATCATTGACGCCCCCGGTCAGATACCAGGGCGAGCTCTCGCTGTAGCCGAGCTCGTTGTACGCTGGTCCACGCGGCGTGTGACATGCGCCGCAATGCCCGAGCCCCTGCACGAGATAAGCTCCGCGATTCCATTGACTGCTGCGCTTCGGGTCAGGGACGTACTGGTCGCGGTTGCCTACAGTCAATGTCCAGAAGAGCATTCCCCATCGAAGATTGAACGGAAAATGCAAATGCGTATCGGGGGCGCGTTTCGCCACGGGCATCACTCCATGCATCAGGTACGCGTAAAGCGCGGTGACGTCGTCGTCCGTCATGTTGGCGAACGACGGATATGGCATGGCGGGGTACAGCCGCTTGCCGTCCCTACGTTTGCCGAAACGCAAGGCGTCAGAAAACTCTCGAAGCGAATAGCGTCCGATGCCGTACGTCGGGTCGGGCGTAATATTGGTGGCGTAGATGGGACCAAACGGAGAATTGACCGGCAGTCCGCCGGCGAGCGGCGCATGATCCGCGGCATCATGGCAGGCACTGCAATCGCCCGCTTTCGCAAGATATTCGCCGCGCGCCACGAGCTTCGGATCGCTCGCGCTGGGCGACCGCGCCGTCACGTTGGCAGGAACATTGTCCGAGTCGCCGCCAGAGCATCCGCCGAGCGCGGCGACGATGCCGAGAATACAGGCGGCAAGCCGGCTCGTTGTTCCTATGGTGTTCATTGTCAGTGCCATTGATTGCAGGAAGTGACAAACACTTCGGCGAGAATCGTAAACACCAGGCCGATGAAGAACCCCCAGCCAATCAATGCACTGCATGCCGCGATGAAGCGCATGTGGGCCACCTGTTCTTCATTGCGCGAGGGTTGCTCCTGCGCGTTGCCGTTTCCGCGGGCGGCTTTGATTCGCTTCTGCTTTCTTTCAAGAAAGATCAAACCGTGCGTTGCCAGCGCCGCACACACGATTGAAATGAGCACGGCTGCAGCGGAGACCCCGTAAAGCAACGCATGAAAATGAGTAAACAGTGACCTCGCTCGCGGTGCCGATATTTCATAGCAACCTTGGGCCGAAATGGTCTCGGAGATCATCACCTGCAAGAGCCACGCGCCTGGAGATAGAAAGAACCCGGCGCACGCGCACAAGATGAGCCGCCGCTTTTCGCCGCTCGTCATCCGCTCCTCTTTCTGCGGACGAGCTTCCATCAATGGCCCCTTAGCCAGAACGGGGAGACGTACAGCGCCGAGAAGATGAAAATCCACACCACGTCGACAAAGTGCCAGTACAAGCCGCCAATTCGCATCGCTGCACTGCGGTTTTCGTCGAAATAGCCGAGAGCAATCCACAGCGCCAGTAGAACGAGGATAACAAGGCCGACCACCACGTGCAGCAGGTGAAAGCCGGTGATCGTGAAGTAGAGCGAGCCGTACAGATGTGCGGAGATGCCATACGGGTGATCGCGCCATTCCTTCATCTGAATACCAACGAAGATACAGCCGAGCACGATCGCGATCAGCATCCAGGCAAACGCCTTCCACTGGCGGTTCTTTCTGAGAGTCCGCTCCGAAAGCCACGCAAATACGCTACTCAAAATGAGAACGCCGGTACTGAGGCCACCGATGCCGATTTTCGGCATGCCTTCCGGCGGCCACGCCAGCGTCGTTTGCGATTGCGAGTAGAAGTAGCAGAAGATCAGATAGCCGAATAAGCTCGCCTCGGTCAGTACGAGCGCGAGTACGCCCCACCATCCGCCCGAATGCTCGCCGGCACTGCCAACGGGCAGCAGATCGTCGTTATCCTCCGCGCGCGCAGGCACCGTCTGCTTCGGCGTGGGCGGCTCGCGTTGCGCGAGCGAGCGCCGCGGCCAAAGCCACGCAATCAGCGTGGCGCCGCACGCAACGAGTGCCGCGACGGTAAGAGACGGCGAATGCAGCAGCATCGCAAAGAACATGATGGCGGCGAAGAGGCCGAGAAAGAACGGCGACCACGCGTCTTTCGGCATCTTCAGAATTACATCGGCTTTGCCGCTCAACGGATTCACGCCGAGCGCCTCGCGTCCCTGATGCAGCAGATACCCCGATTCAAGGCTCGAACGACGCCCGGACGGTTGCAGACGGTCCTCCCACATCGGATGCCGCGACTCGATAACCGGCAGCACCGCGAAGTTATAAGGCGGCGGCGGAGATGCCGTGGACCATTCGAGACCGGGGGCATCCCACGGGTTCGGCGGCGCCTTACGTCCACGCCTTGCCGAAACCAGTGCGTTGATGGCGAACAGCAGCACGCCGATGCCAAGCACGAACGAGCCGATCGTCGTGACGAGATTCGACGTGTCCCATCCCATGCCGTCCGGATACGTATACACACGCCGCGGCATGCCGAGCAGGCCGGAAATGTGCATCGGGAAAAAGCCTGCGTTGAAGCCCACGAACACTATCCAGAAGGCGAGCTTCCCTACTCGTTCGTTCATGAGGCGCCCGGTGAACTTCGGAAACCAGTAAGTGATGCCCCCCAGCACCGGGAATACATTGATACCGAGCAGCACATAGTGCAAATGCGCGACTACAAAATAGGTTTCGTTGAGCTGCCAGTCGAGCGGCACGGCCGCGGTCATCACGCCCGATACGCCGCCCACCACGAACATCAGCACGAAGCTTGCAAAGTACAGAAAAGGAACCGTGAATACCGGGCGTCCCGTCCAGATGGTCGCTATCCACGCGAATACAGCGACCGCGCTCGGAATCGAGATCAGCATGCTCGCCGCGCCGAAGAATGCCAGCGCGAGCGGCGCAATGCCGGTCGCGAACATATGGTGGATCCACACCTCGAAGCCGATGATCATGGTGGCGACCGTGGACATCGCGACTGCCGCGTAGGCTACGAGCGGCCGCCTGCAGAACGTCGGCAGCGCATCGGAGACAATGCCCATTGCAGGAAGCACGACCACGTACACCCAGGGATGCGCGAACATCCAGAACAGGTGCTGCCAGAGCAGCGGCCGACCGTCGCTTGCGACGTCGAAGAAATGCGTGCCAATGTTGCGGTCCATCCACAGCAGCAGGAACGCGAGGCTGACGGCGGGAACCGCAAGCAGGTTGGCGAAAGAGATGGTCAACGTGCCCCACACGATAATCGGCAGTCGGTCCACGGACATGCCGACGGCGCGCATGCGAAACAGCGTCACGACGAAGTTCACCGCGCCCACCGTGGTGGAAATGCCGAGCAGCACCATACCCAGTGAATAGACGTCGATGTTGGGCCCTCTGTTGTATTCGAGCGATGCAAACGGCACATAATTGAACCAGCCCGCATTGGGCGCTTCGCCGAGCGGAAAGCTGCTATAGAGAAAGATGCCGGCGAACAGAAAGACCCAGTAGGACAGCGCATTCAACCGCGGAAATGCCATGTCGCGCGAGCCCAGCATGAGCGGCCACAGGAAGTTTGCGAAACCACTCAATACCGGCAGCGCATACAAAAAAATCATGGTTATGCCATGCATGGTGAAGAGTTGCGCGTACTGATCGGGCGAGAGCAGCGTCTCGTTTGGCCGGGCAAGCTGCATGCGCATCACGAGCGCCTCGGCACCTCCCATCAACAGGAAGACAAAGGCTGTCACGATGTAGCGCATCCCAATCTTCTTGTGATCGACCGTCGTGAGAAAGCCGCGCCAGCCGGACTCCCCCTCCCATATCTCATACAGGCGCTTCTCCGCCTCCGAGCCTTGCGGAACCGTGCCAAAGTCGGGCGCTCGTCGGAACGCGATCCGGCCTGATTGCCCAATGCTTCGATCACCGGTCGCGGACATCGTCTTTTCCTTATCTGAGAGTAGCGAGATAGGCGGACAGATCGCGCGCCTCCGCCGACGAGAGCTTCATGTCGGGCATGAGCGTGCCGGGCTTGATCTGCTGCACATGCTCGATCCAGTTCATCAGGTTCTCCGGCGTGTTGACCAGCGTGCCTGCGGCAAGTAGCCTGCGCGACATGACATGCGTGAGGTCCGGTGCCTGCACGCCCGCAGCCTTGCTGCCACGGACCGCATGGCAACCTGCGCAGCGCTCTTCGAAAAGTTTGCTGCCGCGCGCGGCCTGAGCTGCAGTCGGTGCGGGGGCCGAGCGCTGCTGCGCGGCGCACCAGCGCTCATACTCCGCTTGCGGTTGAGCGTAGACCTCGAACGCCATATGCGCATGCTGCACGCCGCAGTACTGCGTACACTGACCGCGGTAAATGCCCGGCTTGTCCGCCTGTATCCACTGACGGTTGACGACACCCGGAATGGTCTGCGTCTTCCCCGAAAGCTGTGGAACCCAGAACGCGTGGATGACGTCCGCGCTTTTTAGCATGACCAGTACTGGCACGCCTGTTGGAATGTGCATCTCGTTCGCAGTGGTGAAGTGCTGATCTCCGTCGCCATAGTCGACCTTCCACCACCAGTCGTAGGCCGTGACCGTGACGGTAAGCGCCGGCTCGCGCGGCGGGTCCGCCACCTGTGCAAGCACTATCAGCATGTACACCGCAATACCGAGTAGCGCGACCGTAGATATCGTCCCGCCGACGTACACGAAACGCATCCCGCCGCCCGCCGTAAGCGCCCGGGGATCCTGACGCTGTCGGCGACGAAAGAGTGCAATGCCGAGCATCACTGCGATCACAATGCACACGAAGCAGCAGATGGCTGTCAATGCCCAGCCCAGGTGCAACACCGGTTTCGCGGCAGGGCCGACACCACGCAGGAAGTAAGCGAGCGGTGGGGTATCGTCCGCCGTGGCGCCCGCAGCGTTCGCAGCAACGGCATCCGCCCAGGCGTACCGCGCACATGGCGCAAGCGCAGAGGTCAGCGCGGCACG
Source organism: Paraburkholderia rhynchosiae (assembly GCF_002879865.1). Taxonomy (GTDB): domain Bacteria; phylum Pseudomonadota; class Gammaproteobacteria; order Burkholderiales; family Burkholderiaceae; genus Paraburkholderia; species Paraburkholderia rhynchosiae. The sequence continues at coordinate 81,714 of NZ_PNXY01000020.1, read as the reverse complement.
GCCAAGCTGCAGCGAAAGTCGGCGCGCGCAATTCACATCTTCTCCTTCAGGCGATGCCGGATGCAGCGTGAAGCATCCATGTAGGTTGACCGCACCGTGCGCCGGCCGAAAACCCGGTGGGCTTCCAGCATCAAAGCGGCCCGTCTGGCGGCCTCAATGCAGGCGAAAGCAAAACGTTGGCAAACGCGCCACGCGCATTGCATTCATTGAAGAACGCGTGGCGCGCGCATACGGCTCGGCTCGGCAGCTTTTGCACTGCGGCGCTCTGCGCAACGTTATTGAAATGCGCTCCGCGCCGCAGCCCTTGTGCGCTGCTGCGAATCCCCCCGCAGCAATGCCCGTTCCAACCGGGAAGTTGATCAACGATAGCGAGCACCGGCTCTTGCGGCTGGGCGTCGCGCGTGCCTGGCCTATATGTCACGTCATGCCACTTTTTCAAATGACTTGTAATTGAGACCGTCAATCTGTTTGTCGGGCAGCAAGCCTCAATGTCGGCTGACACACCATGCCGAGCGACAAACAAGGCCCACGCGCCGGGTCCTTGCGCCACGGCATCGCCTCACATCTTTTCCTTCACGCCCGCGCGGATAAGCCACCAGTTGACCGGATAGCTGGTCGCAAAGCCCGCCAGCATCGCAAGCTGCATTGCAAACCAGAACTCTGTGCTGTCGACCTTCGCGACCCCGCCATAAGCCGGCTTAAACCACGAAAACTGAATGACCGCCATCAACCCGTACATGCCTATCTGCCATGCACTTATCGAGGCAATGTCCGCTTTGAGCGCATCAAACACACCTTGCCGCACGGAAAGGTCGCGCATTGGCTTGATCGTGAAGTACTGGAACAGCACGCCCAGCAGAAACGCTACGACGAAGTCGATGATCCAGACTGCGAATGTCTTCTCGGCAAAGAGCGTATGCCAGCCGAACCACACTGCTACGTTGGGGAAAGCGAACGCCGTCCATTCCGCGATGATGTCGCCCAAGGTGCAACCGGCACCGCAGTGGCTAGTGCCCTTTAGCACCATTGGTGGAAAGGCTGGGTTGCTGTTGCTGTCGCCGACTGCCGGTGCGTTACGTCCCCACGCATAGTAAGCAGCGAGCCAGAGGAAGGTGCCAAATAATGCGGTCACTGGCCACACTATATTCATGACCCACATTTTCTGTGGTCGCCGGAATTCATCAAGCGCGATCAAAGCGGCGCAGAGCGCACCGAGCGCTAGCCATGCGATTGAAAGGCTGTGCAACCAGGGCGGAAGTATTCCGTAGCTCATGGAAACTGTCTCATGGGGAATCAAGGGAAACCGCGTTGCGGAAGACGAGCAACTCTGGGCATGATCGTCAGCAGCCGGTGTTCCTGTTCCTGGGGAGAGCTTTGCCGGGACGATGCGGCGCTACTGGGCGGTAAAGAGGGACGCTTCCCTATTCACTACCCGGACGCCTGTTCGACTGGTAGGGAGGTCCGGCGGACTGTTGAGACCTCGCCCTTGTCAGGTCGATCCCGGCCAAGGCCGAGGAACTCATCGGGCCGCCTCGACGCATCGGCGGACGCATTCCGCGCGGCACAGGTCGTTGATGTCCGGCATCGGAGCGCGTTCGAAATCCCCAAAACGTAGAAAATGCCCGCCCCCCTTGCCCCTGCACCGCTGCCACGACAAAATTGCCGCATAGTGTTGCTTTGACTATCGCCTCAAACCGCTCACAGAGCTCGAACGTGTCGCCGCGCTCAATCGGGACGAGGTCAACGATGAGTGGTGGCTTCGCGAGCCTGTCGATTCCGGAGCTGGTCACGGAAATGTCACGCTATGCCATTTTTTCAAGCATTTTGAGCAAAGGAAGCGAGACGTCCGTTTTTTTGTGACCGAACGACGGGGCGCAACCGGCAGTGATCCTGTCGCTTCCTTAGAGAGGCGCCCGTGCCGCTGACTGGCAACCAGAAGGACGATTTCCCCTTGGGAGGGCATGCGATTGCTTGAACATAGTCGCCCAGGTCGCGATGCTGAATTCGGACGGTCCGCGGACCCTCTCGGCGAATCAGTGTTCAGGCCGCATGATGCCGAAAACTTCGAATGGGATTCGCGGCCGTACCGCTCTCCTGTCTCGGCCAAATCGCATACGGACGCCTGCACGAAGCCGTATAGGCCATGCTAATCATCACGCCCCTTCGATGCATCACAGATATTGACGCCGGACTACTGCTGCTGGATCATGGGTCACTAAGAACAAACGGGGCTACCATGGGAGAGCAGTCAAAAATCTGGCTCAGCGGTGTCGCGCTGATTCCATATCTGGGGATAGCTGGCCTCTACACATTGCTGGCAGAGGGCCACGACCGGGATTTTTGGTTATCGGCCGCAGTACTGGTTGGCGGACGTGTCCTGTATGCGGTGCTGGACGGCGTTGTGTCTATCGTCATTTGGCGCTGGTATGTGAGAAAGCGCACCACCGACAGGATGCACAGTCTGTTCATCAAAAACCGCATGCCTCAGCGGGAGTATGCGAGCGAGACGCTGGTTTCATACCTGCAACGGGTCCAGACTGGCGACGACGAGTACCCTGTTGGCGTCCAATGCGCTGCCCGCCAACTCAGCACGCTCATTGAGCAAGCCCGGCGTGAGGGGCTCCTTTCGGGCGGCCGTATGAAGCACGCAATTACCGACGCCTACAACCGCTACACTCGACGAAGCAGCGGACAGATCTGACAAGGTCAAAAAGAGAAGGAAATGACCCCGATCGCACCGACTTGCGCTGTCGCTTTGTGTCCCATCACCCGCTCGCGCGAAGCCTCCTGTTCCCGCACACTTTCGCTGAATCTCAGATAACTGCAGGAAGTCCTTCTAGTCTGAGTGCGCCGGACCTGAAAGGTCGGGATCGAACCATCTGTCCGCTGCCGCGGACGCGGCGTCGCTGGCCCTGAGAGCGCTCGTCAATGCGACGGACTCGATGACGATACCGGTTAGCGGGTTGAGAAAAAGCCTGGCCGAGTGAGGCTCGCCACGGAAGTCGAACATGCCCATGATGCTGGCCGCCGTCGCGTCGAATGAACCTCCGCCCAGACGCCGGCCATCAAGCCAGTTGTCTTCAATGAACCGGATGACAGATGAAGCGACAATCAGCGTGTGGTCAACGAAGTTCTGCCTGGCCCATGGTGAGATCACGACGAAGGGGATCCGCGTTCCCGGCCCACACCGCCCGTTGACCGGCGCGCCAGTGACACCGGCCGGCGCGGTGCCGCGTCCGCACCTTCCGCGGCCATTCAAACGATCGGCCTGTAGATCGAACGACGGATACGTCGGACTAACGTAGGCGTGGTCATACCAACCACCCGAGTCATCCCAAACCACAATAACTGCCGTGCTCTCCCACTCGGGCTGCTGCTGCAGAAAATTGATGACCCGCGTCGTGAAGAGCTGTTCGTCCAGCGGATCTGAGTAGCCGGCATGCCCGTCTTGCGCCCCGGGCGCCTTCAGAAAACTGACAGCGGGAAAATTGCGCACGTTCACTGCGGCGAAAAAGTCGTTGATATCGTACTGGTGATTCGCCGGATCGGTTTTTCCATCGACCGACAGGCTGTGTCCAATGGCACTGACCGAACCCGGTCGCAGATGCTTCGGGTTGGAAGTGGACCGGTAGTACTGGAACCAGTTGTGATGTGGGAGATAGTCCGCCGTGGCTGCGCCCACGGCTGTCGCAACCGTTGTCCTGTTGCACCCGGTCGTGCCATTTCCATTGATTCGTGTGAGGTCGAAACCGCCCATGAATCCGCCCCAGCTGACGCCGCGTTCGTTCAGCAAATCACCAATGTTCCTGCCGGGCATGGTCACCTGGGTTTCGCCAGAGCACAGATCATAGGCGGGATCAACATCGCCGATCAATGTGAAGCCGCCCGCGCCGTCGTCCACAAAGTAGCCAGCCACCTGGTGACGGAACCACCGGTGCCCGGGCGTAACAACCCTCATACCGTTGGTTTGCCCTGACACGAGGTTCAGGGCGCCCGGCGTCGACGGACCGTACGTCGACGTGTACGCGTTGTCGCTCATTGCGAAATGCTGGGCATAGTTCCACAGAGCCGTCACCGTATTGCCGTCGAAATAGCCCATCACCTGCCCGGCGGTGCCGAATGCGCCCGCGTCACCGCCGGAGCCCTCGCCGGTGTACTTCGGGAACAGGTCCATGGCGCCGTCGTGGTAAGCCTGCTGCTCGGCGGCGTAGGTGTGATTCTGGTCCGAGGTCGCCGCCTGACTTCGATCAAGCCGGAACGGATTGCTCGCAGCCCGGCCATTGGCCGCGTTGCGGTTCGGGTTACTCATTCGCAGTTGACGCGAAAGTCCATTTACGGGAGGCGTGTCCGGTGCTGCAATGAACTGCGGCTCGCCCGGGGGATTTGCCGCCGTGGGGTAGGTCCCGAAGTAATGGTCGAACGACACATTTTCGTTGATGATGACAACGAGGTGCTTGATCGGCGTCGCTGTATTTGCGCCCCTTTCGCTGCCGCCCTGAGAAGGGGACTCTCTCCCGCCGGCAGCAATACAGCAAAGCAGGGTAAGCGTCACAACTGAGCATGAAATCACCAGCAGCGCTTGCCGCATAATGACGTTTCTCCACACGGCGTGGGCGGATCTGAGACGCGGGGGCGCGTCGGCGCAGCCCGCCGCGGGCCGGCGGACACCGGACCGGCTACGGCGTTGGCCGGGCAGGCCTGCAAACGTGAGCCAGAAAAGACGTGCGTTTGAAACCAGTTCCCAAACCCTCGGATACGCTACTGGTCGCCTGTCGTCCCCGAAAAATCAACAGTAGCGGCAGCCGTGCGTGTACCGCCCCAATGCGGCGTCAGAACGGCGCACGCGTGTCCGGGGTCCAGGCACGCTCGACACGAGGATAGCCGCCGAGCGCCTGCGCTCTGTCCGCTACCGCACAATACTCGGCGTTTGGTCGTGAAGACCTGTCGAGCATGGGCCGCTTCTCCTGCCAGTCAAGCACGCACGCACTTTCTCGGCGCGATTCTGAATGCGCCTGCCTTTTGTCCGATATTCATTTGGCATTCACAAATATTGTGGATTACGCTGCATTTTGCTATGCGACCTTAAAGCGTGGCTGACTCACGAAGTCACAATTGGGCGGACTTTCGTGCACCCGTTCTGCACCTGCCTGCCAACACCGAGCAAAAAAGACTGCTTGGTGAAGCGTTTCGCCAGTTAATTGAATGGCCTGCGCGGAGGCTTTCTCGCATCGGTTGCGCGAAAACCCATAGCATTCACGGCCCTCCTTCCTTCATCGCTGTTTCTGCAAACAGCGGCAGGCAGGTATCACTGCACCGAATGTTATTCCACCATTTTGTTTGAAAGTGGGCGCCTCATCCCGCCAGGCAATGGGCTCCTGCGCGCCGCGATGTTTCGCGCCTGACTGGGTGACAAGGAGATTATCGTGAAGATCAAACGAGTCGGCATTCTGTCAGCAACCGCAGTGGCACTCCTCTTACTCAGCGGCGCCGCGCAGGCTGACGGTCCGGGTGGACACGACGGACACGGCGGCTCACGCGGCCTTTGTTCGAACGCAACGCTCAGAGGACCGTATGCATTTACCGGTCACGGAGAAATCATCGGATTGATAGGACCGAACAATAAGGTTTTTCCGTATGCGTCCACGTCGATTCTTGATGACGTCGCCCTCGTGACGTTCGATGGCACAGGCGGCTTTACGCGCACCGACTTCGGCATGATCGGCGGGCTGCCGAAAGGGGGCCTGACGACCTTCAATCCGAACCAGAACGGAACATACACGGTCAACTCCGATTGCACCGGCACCATGAAGATCGTCTATACCGCTGGCGGAGCGGTGCCGGCGGGTGTCGAAACTGACCTGAACATGGTCGTCGCTGCTGACGGGACGCTCGTCGAATCCGTGGTCTACAGGGCGGTCACCGTCTCAGGCGCGAGCGGGGACGGCTCGGTAACGTGCCCGCAGTTTTGCGAGCAGGCTGTGCAAGAAAGTTTCGAGGGGAAGAAGATCGTTGTCTACGGCTTCCGCTAGTGGAATCCCAGATCGGGGCTCACGCTCGCTGAGGCGCTTGTCAGTGCGCGCTCAGTATCGTGAAGTGAGGCCACGTCACCGCGACCGGCGAACTTCAGGAACGCGCGAAGTGCAGTCAGCCTCAGATTGCGGCTGCGAACCGAGTTCTTCCGATCCTGCTCCAGATGATCACCGTGTGCCCGACGTAGGTTGACAGCGACAGCATCGCCTCACCAAATGTCCACGTCCCCGGGCCTGCCACTGCACGATGCGGCGCACGACGAAGGTGTGCTGCAGATTATGAATGCGCGCAGCATGGTGCGCTTCACGGTTGCCCCCCGGCTGCTCGCCCAAGTCGCGGAAGACCCGATGCACCTGACGCTCGCCGAGCGGGAGACCTCGTCGGCGCCCGCTCGGCCAGGTCACGCAGCCGGCGATAGCGGCGCAAGGCATCCCCGGTGCTCGGGTGCACGGGGATCTGCCGCGACTTGCGGAACTGGGTCCGGCGGATGGTCAGCATCCCGTCCTTGAGATGAAGGTCGCCATTGCGCAAAGACAGCGCCTCGCCGATCCGCACCCCCGTGGCGGCGATCAGTCCGAACAGCGTTTCTTGGACGGCGCCGCGTAGCCCCGGCGGAGGCCCGAGTCGGCGCGCGCGAGCATGTAGGTCGACGATCTCTTCCTCGCAGAAGACGTGTGGCGCTTCCCAGGATGTCGCCCCGGGGATGTCGAAAGAACGATGTGGCCGTTCAGATGATCGATTTCGCTGCGCCGGTTGCGCGCAACGTCTTGCGCTGTCGACGAATACTGTCCCGCCGGAATCGTGCTCACGATGCTTCGCACCATAGCGTCCGCGTCGTCCGGCATGGCGACGCCGTCCGCACGCCCCACGGCAATGCACTCGGCGACGATATCGCGCATGGCTGTTTCCACGCCCGCGCCGCCCAGCCGGCGCAACTCGCCTAACGGCAACTGCCCTGGCGCGGAGATAGCGTTGTATGCGCAATTCAGTATGAGCTTCTCCCATAGCGCGCCGCGCACGTTCGGCGATAGTGCCATGTGGATGCCGGCGGCGTTGACCGCGCGCGCCATGCGCTCGCGCGGCGTCGCCCGGCTCCACGATCAGTTCGCCGCGCCCGTGATGGCGCACGTGCGCCGGCCCGGCCATCTCACACGCGACATACACCACTGCCGCGCAAACTTCCTGCGTCACGACGCTATAGCAACCCACGGCGCCCGCGCCCATCACCGCAACTTTCATTCACATCCTCGAAAGAGGTTGATGAATGCCTTGTATCGACTTGGTTCTGTCCTGCACATGAAGCTCCAGCTACAACACGCGAGACCGCTCGCTTATTCCGCGAGTTCGCGTAGTCGCTTTTTCTATCGAGCGCCGTTTGATGCTCACGCCACCGTGAGAGGCAGCGTCAATCTTGCTTCGAGTCCGCCGTTACGGCGGTTCTCCAGTTGCAGTTCGCCGCGCATCGCGAGCGTGAGACGTCGCGCGAGCGTGAGGCCCAAGCCGGATTCCTGCGCGCGCGCTGTCGTGCGCGGCGCACGATACCAAGGCGCGAACACGGTCTCCATTTCGGCCGGCACGATGCCCGGTCCCGAGTCGACCACAGCCAGCACCACCCGCCGTGCATCGACGCGCACGCACAAACGCACGGCGCTGTCATAGCGCAACGCGTTGTCGATCAGATTGACTAGCACACAGCGCAGCGCATGCGGGCACGTCATGACTGGACGCCCTACCTCGCCTTCGAGTTCGACCGAGCGGCCGGCGTCCCCGTAGTTATCGACGAGCGCGCCGATCAGTCCGTCCGCATCGAAGCACCGCAACGGTTGCCCGGCCCAGCATTGCATTCGTGCGCAAGCGAGACTTGCCTCGACCAGTTCGCCCATCTCGGCGAGATCGCGCTCGATTGCGTCGCGCAGTTCGCCGTCGTCGAGCCGCTCACAGCGCAAAGCCATGCGTGTCAGCGGCGTTCGCAGGTCGTGCGCATACGCTGCGAGCACGTCGAGCACCTGGGCGACGCGTTCGGCGTCGTAGCGCTGCGCGCCGTTGATCGCGCGCACCAGGCGCGCGACCGTGGGCGGCCCGAACTCAGCCAATGTTTGCGGCAACGTGTCCGTGCTGCTGCGCTGCTCGATCGCGGCGGCGAGGCGCGCGATGCTCGAACGCTGATCGTACGCATATCCCCACAGCGCCACCGCGAGCAGCCCGAAGCTGATCGCGACGAGCCAGGCGATCGCCAGCAGGTTGTCAGCGGCAAGCGGGGTGCCGTCGCCTTGGGAATTCGATCGGGGGACCGAGAGGTTCAACATGGGCGTGCCGGGCACGTTGGTACTCGATGCGCCCATTCTGATGCGCGAGGCCGTACGACAAGGCGTGGGGCTGGCGCAGAGGAGTCATAGGCGGCGTAGCCGCCGGAGACGACGAGCCACCGGCAGCGCCAGGTCGACGGGGCTTTAGGATGGGCTGATCGAAGCTTGAAGAAGAAGCGGTCAGCTCATGTCTGGAACCCGCATTACCGACCAACAGGTTCATCTCTAGCGTGACGATCGGCGGCGCCCCATTCGGTCACCGGCTGTATCACTTCGTGCTGGCGTTCTCGGCGACAAGTTCGGCGCTCGATTCGCCCAGTGCGCGAAAGCGGCGCGGCGCAAGCCGGGCAGCACCTGGCATCTGGACGAGCTGTTCGTGACGCTGCGCGGCGAGCCGTATCTGTTGTGGCGTGCAGTGGACGAGCATGGCGCCGAACTCGATGTGATTACGCTTCCGTCATTGCTTCGATTTCCCCGTCGGATCGCAGCTCCAGCGCCATTCCCTTTTTCCACGACAGCGTGGCCAGTTCAGCGAGTTCGAGCGCCCTTACTCCGTCTTCGATAGTGGTGCGAACCGGCGTACCCTTCGTCAGCGCCTCGACGAAGTGCGCCATTTCGGCGGCATAGGCTTGCCGGTAACGCTCGAGGAAGAAGGGCTCCGGCACGTCCACCGATATCCCACCCGCGGACCATGCGCTCACTTCGGTCGGACGCACGTTGCCAGCCTGCAGCATGCCCTTGCTGCCGAGCACTTCGAAACGCTGATCGTAGCCGTACGCGGCGCGGCGCGACGTGTTGATCTGACACAGCAGGCCATTCTTCGTGCGGATCGTGACGGCAGTCGAATCGATGTCGCCCGCCTCTCGCACCGCAGAATCGGTCAGGCAACTGCCCGTCGCGTGCAACGTCTGTGCGTTGTCGCCCATGATCCAGCGGAACACGTCCAGATCGTGGATCAGCATGTCCCTGAAAATGCCGCCCGAACTCCTGATGTATTCGGCAGGAGGCGCGCCCGGATCCCGGCTGGTGACGATCAGCATTTCTGGGTCGCCGATTTCACCGCGTTCGATGCGCGCCTTCAGTGCCGCGAAAGTCGGATCGAAGCGGCGCTGAAAGCCGATCATGCAGAGCACGCCGTTGCGTCGAACGGCCTCGGCGCTTTCGCGTGAGCGCGCGACCGTCAGATCGACCGGCTTTTCGCAGAACACAGCCTTGCCCGCATTCGCCGCCGCGATAATCAGATCCGCATGCGTGTTCGTGCTCGAGGCGATTACGACAGCGCCCACTGCCGGATCGCCGAGTGCCTGCACAACGTCGGCTAGCTGTGCGCCGTGCATCTGCGCGAGCGCCTGCGCCGAAGGCACATGCATGTCGACCACATACTTCAGGCGCACGCCAGGCTGGCGCACGAGGTTCGACGCATGGATCTTGCCGATACGCCCCGCGCCGAACAACGCAAACTCGATCATCCTGTTTCTCCCGTTTCATTGGTTTCATCGAAATAAAGCTCCTGCCGGCCGGCAGGAGCGGCAACCAGCGCCTCGCACATGCACATCGTGCAGGCGGCTGAATCAAAATCGGCGCCGCACCGTGCGGCCAGGCTGCAACAAGGCGTTGCGTCAGGCCGCTGCCGGCGGCTATACGGATTGCGTCAAACCGTCAGAACGAGTGGTTGATGCCCATGTACGCACCCGTCTGCGAACGTCCCGGCAACGGATTGTCGAGGTTGCTGTTGTTCGTGCCAGGGTTGTTGTTCGCAACCGAAAAGTTCGAGCCGCTCGCGTTGCGCACATGCGCGACGGTCGCGTACAGCAGCGTGCGCTTCGACACGCTGTACGTGGAGCCGAGCACGAACATGGCCGCGTGTCCGGAAGGGTCATGCGTCGCATCGCCCGCCCCTGAGCCGACATGGACGTAATAGACAGCGCCGTCGAACGCCAGCGCCGGTGTCACCCGGTACTGTGCGCCGGCCCAATAGTGATCCGCGTTGCGTGCGAGGCCCGCTGCCGTGTCCGGTGCGCTCAGGTGCGTGTAGGCGGCCTGCAATGTAAGCGCGTTCAGATAGACATTGGCGCCCGCGAAGAACTCGCGCGAGCTGACGAACACATTGCTCATGCGCCCGTTCGCATCGCGGATCTCGTCATACATGCCCCGCAGCATGAACAGGTAGTTCCTGTACGTGATCTGTATGCCGTCACTGCGGCCGACTTCGTTGGCGGCCCCCAGATTGAAGCCGCCCGCCTGGTTGCCGAGTGTGTATTGCGCATGCAGACTGAAACCACCCCATGAAGGCGATTGATACTCGATGTTGTTGCTCGTGATAGGCACATTTCGACTGCGTACCAGTGCGGTCGACGAATACGCCTCCTGCAGCATCGGGTCCAGGCCCCACTGGTCGTTAGCGATGAACAGATTGCGGCCCATCGTCAGCTTGCCGTAGCGGTCGTTCTGCACGCCAACCAGCGCCTTGCGGCTGAAAAGCCGGCCGTTGCTTTCGCCCGCGGTGCCGGACATCAGGTTGGTGCCCGATTCGAGATTGAACACCACGCCATAGCCCCCGCCGATATCCTCGCGCCCGAGCAGGCCGAACCGGCTCGCCCCCCAATCGCTGCTTTGCGCGCGCAGGCGCGATGCGGTCGTGCCGTTGCCGGTCTGGACCTGGCTAAGGTAGTCGAAGCCCGCGTCGGCCACGCCATAAAGCGTCACCGAACTCTGCGCGAGAGCACTCGCGCAAGCAAGCGCACATACGCCTGCCAGTCCTGCAAGCATTATCTTTTTCATTGCGTCTCCATCCATGTGTTTGCTTTTAATTGAAAAAACCGCCCCCCCACCACGGCGAGCCGTGGTGCCTTGTCATCACCTGCAGGGGCGAGGTACTGAAAAGCTTCAGGTCGCTGGCTTCGCGGCCTCTCCTTGTTTCGACAGCATCCACTCGTGCGCGGGGTCGTTCCTGAAGTGCCAGGCGCGCCTCGGCCCCGCCATGACATTCAGGTAGTAACCGTCGTAGCCGTGTGGCATTACCACCGGGTGATAGCCGCGCGGCACCATGACGACATCGTGATCCTCGACGGCCAGCGCCTCGTCGATATCGCGCGAATCGGTGTAGACCCGCTGAAACGCGAACCCTTGGGATGGATTGAGACGGTGGTAATAAGTCTCTTCGAGAAAGCTCTCGGCGCGAACCGCATCGACGTCGTGCTTATGCGGCGGATAACTCGACGAGTGGCCGGCGGGCGTCAACACCTCCACCACGAGCAACGACTCGGCGAGTTCGCTTTGCGGAAGAATGTCGCACACGTAGCGCGTATTCGTGCCGCTGCCGCGGACCGAACGGGTCATCTTGCCGGGATCAATCAGCCGCGCGCGATGCAATCCTTCGGCCGGTGCGCTTGCGAGCGCGAGTTCGGCAGTGTCGTGCGCGTCGATGGAAACCGCCGTGCGCGGCGGCAGATAAACCGCATACGGCGATTGCGTGTCGAAGACGCTGCGGCGCGCGCCGATGTCTCGCCACGTATCGTCCGCAGTGCGAACGCTTACCACGCCCGTCAACACGACCACACAGACTTCGGTGGTGCCGGTGTCGAACTTCAGCGTCTCGCCGCGTGCCAGACGCCGCGCGGCAAAACCGACATGACGCCATTGCGCGCTTTGCGGCGTGACCGTGACGATGTCGCGGCCGCTGCCGGTTCCCTTGACGATCAGGCTCATGCGGCCTCCCGCCCGAAACTCGCACCGTCGGCGAGCCTCCGCAAATGGCGATAGCCGGCCTGCGCATACGCATGGCTCGGCGCCACCGCCGGATCCTGCTCCGCCTCGACCACCAGCCAGCCGCGATAGTCATGCGTTCGCAGCGTCTCGATCAACGGCGCGAAATCAATCGCGCCGTCGCCCGGCACCGTGAATGCGCCGTTCATGACCGCGTCGAGGAAGCTCCATTGGCGGTTGCGAGCCGTCCCGATGACTGCGGCGCGAACGTCCTTGCAATGCACGTGGCAGACGCGCGAAACATGCCGGCTCAGCAGAGCGAGCGGCGCGGCGCCATCGAATGCCGACCGGCTTGCGCCAAACGCGGCATGACCGCTGTCGAACAACAGTCCGACGTCGCCCGAGGTCAGCGCCATCAACCGGTCAATGTCTTCCGGTGTTTCGACATACGCGCCCATGTGATGGTGATACGCGAGACGCACGCCGCGCGACAGGGTGTAGCGCGCGAGCGTTTCGAGCCGCTGTGCATAAGTGCGCCACTGTTCGTCGGTGGCGAAGCGCGGACGCTTGAATAGCGGCATGCCGCGCTCGCCCTGGATCGAGCCGGACACTTCGCCGTAGACCATCACAGTCGCGCCGCCTGGCGCAAGCAGTTCGAGATGCGCTCTGAGTGCGGCGATTTCCTCGTCGGCCGAACGCTCGGCGAGCTGCCCCGAATACCAGCCCGAAACGAGTTCGAGCTGGTGGCGCGACAGCACCTCGCGCAACGCGCGCGGCTCACGCGGAAACTTGTTGCCCAGCTCGAAACCTTGATAGCCGATTGCGCGGCCTTCGCTCAGCGCGACTTCGAGTGGCGTTTCGCCGCCGAGCGAGGGCAAATCGTCATTAAACCAGGAGATCGGATTGATGCCGATTTTTACATCGAAGGAGGCGTGGGTCATAACGGGCTCTTTTGCAGTTGCTTGTGCTGTTCATAAGCGGCGCGCGCGATGCGCACCTCGTCGCGCGGCGACACTTCGGGCACCGCCACTTCCCACCAGCAGCCGCCCTCGGCGGTAGTGCGAGCGGGATCGGTATCGATGCAGATCACGTATGTGCGCGCCGCGGCTCGCGCGCGTTGCAACGCGGCTTCGAGCTCCGTCACGTCCGCGGCATGCTCGGCGTGCGCCCCCAGCGAGCGCGCATGCGCGGCGAAGTCGATGCGGGGCGCGCCGAGAGGGCCTTGCAGGCAATCGTCGAGGAGGTTGTTGAACGGCGCGCTGCCGCACGCCTGCTGCAGCCGGTTAATGCAGGCGTAGCCGCGGTTGTCCAGCACGACGACGATCAGCTTCATGCCGAGCATCACCGACGTGGCGATTTCGCTATTCATCATCAGATAGCTGCCGTCGCCGACCATCACGATCACCTCGTGATCCGGCTGCGCCATCTTCACGCCGAGGCCGCCCGCGATCTCGTAACCCATGCATGAGTAGCCGTATTCCATGTGATAGCCGCCGGGCCGCGCCGCGCGCCACAGCTTGTGCAGCTCGGCGGGCAGCGTGCCGGCCGCGCACACGACGATGTCGTGCGACGGCGAATCGGCATGCGAACGCTGTACTGCCCCAATGACTTCGCCGTCGTACGGCAGTTCGCCCGGCGCCATTTCGCGCCGGCCGGTAATGCCGGCAACCGTCGCGCGCCAGCCGTACGCCGCCGCATGAGCCCTGTCGTGCCACGCGGCAGGACTTTGCCACGCCGCACCACTATCCGCGCCGCCGTCGCACAGCGCGCGCGACAGCGCCTCGAGCGCGAGACGCGCATCCGCGAGCAGCTCGATGCCGGCCGCCTTGTCCGCATCGAAGCCGTTCACGTTGATGCTGATCACGCGCGCCTGCGGGAACAGCGAATGCGAGCCGGTCGTAAAATCCTGCAAGCGCGTGCCGATCGCAATCACGACATCGGCGTCACGCGCCAGCGCATTCGCCGCGGACGAACCGGTGACGCCGACGGAGCCAAGTTGCAACGGATGATCCCAGGCGAGCGCACTCTTGCCCGCCTGCGACTCGCACACCGGCACGCGATGCCGTTCGCAGAACGCGCGCAACGCAGCGCAGGCCTTCGCGTAGAGCACGCCTCCGCCGGCAACGATCAGCGGACGCCGCGCGACACGCAGCGCTTGCGCGGCTGACGCGAGCTGATCCGGCGCCGCAGGCAGCGCGCGGAACGTAACGGCGCCAGGTTCGAAGAAATCGGCCGGATAGTCATACGCGTGCGTCTGCACATCCTGCGGCAGCGCGAGCGTGACCGGGCCGCACAGCGTGGGATCGGTCAGCACGCGCAGCGCCCGGGGCAAAGCACTCAGCAACTGCTCAGGTGCGACGATGCGGTCGAAATACCGAGACACGGGTTTCAGGCAGTCGTTCGCGGAAATCGTCGCATCATGAAAGTCTTCGATCTGCTGCAACACCGGATCGGGCGCGCGCGATACGAATGTGTCGCCGGGCAGCAGCAGCACCGGCAGACGGTTCACATGGGCCAGCGCCGCGGCGGTAACGAGATTGGTCGCGCCAGGACCGATCGAGGTCGAGCACGCCATCATCCGCCGGCGCATGTGCGCCTTCGCGAACGCGATGGCCGCATGCGCCATCGCCTGCTCGTTATGTGCGCGGTAAGTGGGCAGCGTGTCTCGATGCTGATACAGCGCTTCGCCGATGCCCGCCACGTTGCCGTGCCCGAAGATCGCGAAAACGCCGCCGAACAGCGGCACGAGCGGCGCGCCCTCCGCTTCGTCGGCACGCGTGTGCAACGCGGCCAGATATCGAACGAGTGCCTGCGCGGCCGTGAGTCGAACAGTGCGCGTCATGCGGCCTCATCCTCGTGCACGGTTTGCGCGGCATCGCGGCGCGACGCTCTCCATTGGCCGATCAGCGACTCAAAATTGCGGCGCACCTGGGCGACGAGCGCGTCGTCGTCGATTTCGCCGTTGAACCACGCGCGGCTCGGTTCCTGGAAGATGGTGCGCCCCACCGTGAAACCCCGGCAGGTGGTGCTTGCGCGTGCCGCTTCGAAACCCGCGGCGAGTTGCGCGGCCGGCGCGTTCAGGCCCAGCAGCACGACACCCCGGCAATAGGGGTCGCGCGCTTCGATCAACGCGTCGATCTCCCGCCACGCATCGGCGTTCATGGGTTCAAGCTTCCACCATTCCGGGCAGATGCCGAGGTTGTAGAGCCGCCTAAGCGCACGGCATACCGCATCCGGCGCGAGTGGACGGTCTTTCGGCGGAATCACCTCGAGCAGCAGTTCGTGACCGCTCGCCTGCGTCGCGTCGTACAGTGCGCGCAGTTGGCTTTCCTGTTCGAGCCGGTGCAACGGCTCATCGTCCGGATCGTATTGAATCAGACACTTGACGATGTGTTCGGCGGGCCAGCTCGCGAGCGCGCTGCCGACCGAGCGGCCATGTTCGAATTGCAATGGATTGGAACCCGGCAGCTCGACCGGCCGTCCGATCCACCAGCCGCGCCCGGTGGCCGCATTCAACGCGTCCTGGCCGTAACGGTCGTCGATCAGTACCGCCATCTTGCCGACGTGGCCGCCCGCCGTTTCAGTCTCTTCGACCGCGCGCACGAACAGCTGCTTCAGTGTTGCGATGCGCGCCTCGTCCACACCCGACTCCCGCGCAAGCGCGAAGAACTGAGGCCGATGGTCGAACGCGAAGCCGAGCACTTCATCCCAGTGCTTCCGCGGCACGCTCACCCGATGCAGACGCGCGAGCGCCGCGTCCTGGTCCGGACGGCGCAAACAGGCTGCATTGGCAAGAAAGTGATCCAGTTCGGCGGGCGTCGGCATCGCCGGTGCGCACGCATGGCGTGATACGACGAGCGCGCCACAGGCATTCGCATAGGTGCAGCAGGTGGCATAGTCAGCGCCTGTCAGCCACCCTTTGAGAAAGCCGGAGATGAACGCATCGCCCGCGCCGAGTACATTAAGGACCTCGACCTCGACGCCGCGAAAATGCCGGTCGCCATCGAGGTCCGCCGGAATCGGGCCATCGATCACGGTGCAGCCCAGCGGCCCGCGCTTGACAACCAGCGTGGCTGCGCTCACGGCGCGCACCGAGCGCAGTGCTTGCAGCAGATCTTCGGACCCGCCAGCAATGCAGAACTCCTCTTCCGTGCCGACGATCAGATCGAATTTCGGCAGGATGCCATGCAAATGCGCGCTCACGCTGCCGTCGGCGATAAAACGCGTTTCGCCGTCCGACTTGCCCGTCAGGCCCCATAACACTGGCCGATAATCGATATCGAGCACGGTGCGCACACCGTTGCGGCGCGCATAGTCGAGCGCCGTCATGCTCGCTCGATGCACCCCTTCAGTCGAAAAATGCGTGCCGGTGATCAGCAGCGCCTTGCTGGAAGCGATGAACCCTTCGTCGAAATCCGTCTCATCGAGCGCCATGTCAGCACAGTTCTCGCGATGAAACACGAGCGGGAATGTGCTGCGATCTTTCAGACCGAGCAAGACAAGCGCAGTCAGACGCTCCATGTCGGTCTTCACATGGCTCACGTCGCAGCCTTCCTTTGCCAGCGCGTCGACGAGAAAGCGGCCCATATGGTCGTTACCGACGCGCGAAAGCATCGCGGACTTTAATCCGAGGCGGGCACAGCCGAACGCGATGTTGGCCGACGAACCGCCCAGATACCGCGAAAAGCCGGTGACGTCTTCGAGCCGCGCGCCGATTTGCTGCGCATAGAGGTCGACCGCGAGCCGGCCCAGACAGACGATGTCCAGCGGCCGGTCCGCAGCGAAAAAGGTGGATTGGGTCATATGCGATTGCACCGAAATAGATAACGGGTCGTTAGTTATGCTTAGCGGGCACGCCGCTTGCGGTATTGATCGGCTATCACGGCAGCGACGATGATCAGTCCCTTGACGATTTCCTGGATGTACGAATCGATTCCCAGAAACGTGAACCCGCTCGAAATTACCCCAAGGATCAATGCGCCGATCACCGCGCCGGTGATCCGCCCCACGCCCCCCGCCAGGCTCGTGCCGCCGATCACGGCCGCCGCAATGGCGTCGAGTTCGTATGACATGCCCATGCCCGACTGGCTCGTCTGTGCGCGCGCCGAAACGACCACGCCGGCAAGTCCCGTCAGCAATCCGGCGATCATGTAGACCGCCACCAGATTGCGCCCGACGCCGATGCCAGACACGCGTGCGGCCTGCACATTGCCGCCGATCGCGTACAGACACTTACCGAAACGCGTATAGCGCAACACGACGTGGAAGACGAGCGCGGCCAGCAGAAAGATCGCTACCGGTTTTGCGCCGCTGCCGATTGCCGAGTAGGCGTCAGTGAACATGCTGATGGGCTGGCCGTGCGTGTAGTAACGGGCGAGTCCGCGTGCCGACACCATCATGCCGAGCGTCACGATGAAAGGCGGCACACCGGTGCGCACGATCAACGTCCCGTTGATCAGGCCGCACATGCCGCCCGTCAGCACGCCCGCCGCAACCGGCGCGAGCAGCGGCAGATCGACGAGCCCTGGAAACACGGTGCGCCCGAAACCAGAGGTCTGCGCGAGGCTGCCCGCAATCATCGCCGACAGCGCAACCACGGACCCGGAAGACAGATCGATGCCACCCGCAATAATGATCATCGTGACGCCGACAGCAATCAACCCGATTTCGGACACGCGCAGCACCATGATCAGCAGGCCCTGCGGGTTATAGAGAAACGACTGGCCGCGCTCGATCCAGCCGAGCGCTTCGAAGACCAGCGCGATGCCGAGCAGCACGAGCAGGATGCTGGTCTCCTGCGGTACGCGCCAGTTACGTGGAGCAGGACGCTGAATGTCGGGAGTGAGGATTGCTGAGTCACGCATAGTTATCTCCTGTGTCGATCGGAGTTAGCGCTTCAGCGCTGGCTCCTCTCCAATGCAAGATGGTCGTTGCCGTTACGCCAGTTCAGGCTGCTCGCCGGAAGCGAGGGACATGATGTTTTCCTGTGTTGCGTTCGCGCGAGGCAGAATGCCGCTGACGGTGCCCTCGTGCATCACCACGATCCGGTCGCTCATGCCCATCACTTCGGGCAGTTCTGACGAGATCATGATGATCGCGACGCCCTCCCTTGCGAGCTGCGTGATCAGCGTATGGATTTCCGCCTTTGCGCCAACGTCGACGCCGCGCGTCGGTTCATCGAGGATCAGGATCCTGGGTTTGTTCAGGAGCCAGCGCGCGAGCAACACTTTCTGCTGATTGCCGCCGCTCAGGTTCTCGATGACTTCGTGCAGACCGGGGGTTTTGACCTTCAGTTGACGACACATATCGGCGCATGCATCGTTCACACGCTTTTGCCGAACGAAGCCCAGCGCACAATTGCGGCGCAACGCCGAAATCTCCATGTTTTCACCAACGGAAAGCTGAAGGAACAGCCCCGTGCTTTTGCGGTCCTCAGTGAGAAACGCGACACCCGCAGCGATCGCCTGTTGCGGAGAACGAATCGCCCGGCGTTTGCCGTCGAAAAGCAACTCGCCTTCGTCGGACGGATACATACCGAAGACCGACTCCATCACCTCCGTGCGCCCGGAACCCATCAGACCGGCCACGCCGAGAATCTCGCCGTAGCGCAAGTCGAAGCTGACATTCGAAAATGCGCCGCGGCGGCCAAGGTTGTGCACGGCGAGCGCCACGTCACCGATCGCGACCTCCGTCTTGGGAAAGACCTGCGTGAGCTCACGGCCCACCATCGCCGCAATCAGCGATTGCTTGTCGAATTCTTTCGCCGTGCGCGTCACGATATGGTGGCCGTCCCGGAAGATCGAAATATCGTCGGCGATCTGGAACACCTCATCCATCTTGTGCGTGATGTAGATGATCGCCTTGCCTTGCGCCTTCAGTTCGCTGATGATCCGGAACAGATGCTCGACTTCCTTGTCGGTGATAGCGGAGGTCGGTTCGTCCATGATCAGCAGATCGGAGTCGAACGACACAGCCTTGGCAATTTCCACCATCTGGCGGTTCGCAATGCTCAGGCTGCCCAATTGCACCTGCGGATCGATCTCGATGCCGAGTTGCGCAAACAGTTCGCCGGTGCGCCGGTGCAGCGCGCGATGGTCGATCAGCCCCAGCAGATTGCACGGTTCGCGGCCGATCCAGATGTTCTCCGCCACCGTCATGTAGGGCAGCAGATTCAGCTCCTGGTGAATCATCGCGATACCCCGGTCGAGCGCGTCGCGCGGTGACTTCAAAGCAATCGGTTTGCCTTTGAAATGCAGCGAGCCCTCATCGGGGAAATAGACACCCGCGATGATTTTCATCATCGTCGACTTGCCAGCGCCGTTTTCGCCCATCAGCGCATGCACCCGGCCAGCGTGGATGTCGATCGACACGTCGTCGAGCGCGATTACGCCGGGAAAGGCTTTACGAATCTTGTGCGCGGCGAAGACCGGCCCGTGCGCGGCCCATGCAGCGACGTGTTCCGGCCGAGCGGCGTGCGCGCTCGTGGTAAGACCTGACATAGTGGCACTCCCTCAGTGGATGAAGCGGGGCGCGCGCGGCGCCGCCCCGAGGTCATGCAGACTATCTGTTCAGAAACCCCTTGTAGTTGTCCGGCGTGACCAGTTGATAAGGAATCCAGTCTTCTTTCGGCACACTCTTGTCGCCGCCAGCGAGCTTGATGGCGGCATCGACCGCAGCCTTGCCCTGCCCTCGCGCGTCCTGGAACACGGTGACCGCGAGATCGCCCTTGGCCATTGCGTTCAACGCTTCCTTGGTCGCATCGACCCCGCCGACCAGCACGCTCTTCGGCGAGACGCCAGCCTGCTTCATCGCAATCAACGCGCCGAGCGCCATCTCGTCGTTGTTCGCCGCGATCGCATCGAACTTCTTGCCGGAGCTCAGCCACTGGCTCATCAGGTTGATGCCCTGGCTGCGGTCAAAGTTCGCGGTTTGCTCCTCGGCGATCTTGATGCCGGGATTTTTCGCGACGATATCCTTCACGCCGCGCGTGCGGTCCCGCGTGGCGTCGGTCGACAGCTCACCAAGCATGATGGCGATATTGCCTTTGCCCTTGAGTTGCTTCGCGAGGTAATCCATTTGCAGATGCCCGGCCACGAGACTGTCCGAGCCGACGAAATAGGCGCCGTTGCCCATCGGCTCATCTGGCTTGCGATTGACGTAGATGATCGGGATACCGGCCTTGCGCGCGGTGTCGGTCATTCGCCTGGTCGCCGCCGCGTCGGCGGGATTGACGATGATCGCCGCCACCCGTTGCGACACGAAGCTCTCGACCTGGCTCACCTGCCGCCCGACGTCGCCTTGCGCATCCTCGAAGTCAAGGTTGATGTCTTTGTGCGCTTGACCTTCGGTCACCATTGCGTCGCGTACCGTGGTCAGGAAGTTGTCGTCGAAGTGCGCCATCGAGACGCCAATCGTCGTGCCCGCCATGGCGGAGATCGGCAGTGCCGCCGCGAACGATAACGCGAGCAGCGAACGGGTAAGAAATTTCATTGACATGTCTCCTTTCAATTGATTGAACCAGCGCGGCCTATGGGTCTGATGCCAAGGTCCGCGCGGCACACTTTCATGCAGCGTTCACGTTCTCTATCTCTTTCTATGGGTGACGTCGCAACGCCTGCTACGCGGCCTTGCGTACTCGTGCCGACTCAACGTTCGTTCGGATGTAAGCGATACTCTCGCGCAAGCGGCTTTCGATGTCGTCAGCGCCAGCGATTTCCTCGGCGAACGGCTCGAACGACACATGACCTCGATAACCACGCGCGAACAATGTGTTCAACTGCCGGATGTTGCCGAGCCGATCGTCCGCGCCGACCAGCACACGATGCCCGTCGCGCATCTGGTCAACTGGCAGGCCGCTATCCTCGACGCCCGAAACGTGGATCAGGCCCGTGAGGTCCGGAAAGAAAATGTCTTCGCCCGACAGGTGGTGATGAAACGTGTCGTGTACCAGCCGGAAATGGTGCTCGCCAGCCGCGTCGTAAATTGCCCTGACCGCGTCGGATTTGCAGCGCAACGCGCATTCCTCGAAACCCAGCGGTTCGATCAGACCGAGCAGGTTGTGATCGTCGAGGATCGGCTTCAGTTGCCTGAGCGCATTCACCAGATCGGTGTGACGCTCGCTTGGCGTGCGCTGATCCTGGCGGCTGTTGGTCGGGCACAGGACAATCGCGCGCGCTCCGCAGTCAGCGGCGTAGCGCGACAACGCCAACGCTTCCTTCGCGCGGGTAGCGTCGAAGCGTTCGCAGCGCTGCAGTGCATTGATCGACAGGATGGTCAGGCCCGCCGCCGCGCTCAGCGACTTGATATCGGCGGCGGGTGTGCCGTCGTTGATCTCGACGCCTTCGAGGTCGTTGCGGATCTCGATCGCATCGACCGAGAGGCGCTGGCAAAGCGCCGCATAGTCGGCGAACGCCAGCCGCGGTGCGCTCATACGGTTTAGAGAAAATCGCAGCGCTTCGTCACTCGTCAATGTCATTTGTGTCTCCAGTTATCGCCAACGAATGGGTTGTCTTTCAGGTTCACGCCGTGATGGCGGCTTGCTCCAGCCAGGTACTGCGCAGCCATGCGGCGCATGCAACGTTGTTCTCGAAGATCGAATACCCCGCACCGCCGCCGTAGTCGGCAAACGGGATGAACTCGCAGCTGATCTGCTGCGGCGTGGAAACACCGCCCTCTACGCGCGCGTTCAGCAGATGCCGTATCGCGCTCTCCCACGGCAGGAGCGCTGCCTCATCCCAGCTACCATCCCATTGATCCGCAGCGGGACGCACGAACGGGTATTGAATGCCGCGACCTGGTCTGCCGTCGGGACGACGCATGCGGGAATTGCGCGGGTTGTTCGGTATGACACTGCGCGCGTGGGCGTGATGAACCCAGCCGCGTGCGATCCACTGTTTAAAGATCGCATCGGGTGACACGGGATCGAGCACGATCTCTCCCGCCTCGACCAACACACGAATCCGCGATGCGTCCAGCTCTTCGTCATTGCCAATCTTGAAGATCAGATGCGAATGGTCGAGCGTGAGGCGCAGTGCCAGGCCGTCGCGCGCCAACAGTTCGCCAACCCGGTTGACGCGCGTGAAATCTTCGTTCCACATGTCAACGTGCACTTCGAGGCTCGGCATGCAGCCAACCGGAGCGGCCCACTCGCACGCCTGCACGTAGAACCTCGCGACCTCCACATCGGTGAGGCGATGTCCGTCGGCATGATTTGCGTAGAGCTGGCAATTCAGCACCTTCGAGCCGAAGCGCGGCGCCCACTCGATCACGTGCCGCAGACGCGCTTCGTCGCGGCCCGCGCAAAAGACGCCGCCGATTACGCGAACCGGCAAAGCGTAGCGCTCGCTAAACTCGACGTATCGTGCGAGAGCAACGCCTTCTGGCGGATTCATCTCGACATAGTCGAACACGCCCGTGTCGGCGATCATCCGGAATTGCGTTTCGGCGTCGACGGGCGGCAAGTCATCGCGATGCAGCACGCCGTCGATATTGACGCCAATGAGAAGAGTGGGATTCATGATCTCTTTGTGTTGGAGCGATGAGTCCTGCTCACGCCGTTTCGGCGGCAAGCAGCGACTTGAGCTTCACTGACGGATCCGCGAGCTCTTCGGTCGAAATACGAGCACGGCGGCCGATCAGCATCTGCGCAATCCGGATATCGCGGCCCACCGCCCGGCCAACGCCGCTTGCTGCAATCAACGATCCGTCTGCCGACAGATGAAACAGCAACAGCGCATCGGCTGTTTCGCGAATGACGGTCTCGCGGCCGAATGCAGGAAGCCCCGCGATCTGGATCGACAACTCATACTGATCGGACCAGAACCACGGCACTTCGCGATAACGAAGGTTCTCGCCGAGCATGTTGCGCGCAGCAATGCGGCCTTGATCCTCAGCGTTCTTCCAGCATTCGAGGCGCACACGGCAGCCATACAACGGGTGCGGGAACGAGCAGACATCGCCCGCGGCGAAGATGGCAGAATCACTGGTGCACAAGCCGTCGTCGACCACGATACCGTCCGCGACGTCAAGTCCCGCTGCCTGCGCTAACGCGGTGCGGGGTGCAGCGCCGATGCCGACCACGACCGTGTCGCAGCCGATAACTTCCCCGTCGGCGAGACGAACCTCTTCAGCGGCACTCGCCCCCGCGATCGCAGCCAGCCGCGCATCAAAGCGGAACTGCACACCGGCGTCGCGATGCCGCGCGTCGATACGCTCAGCGATTTCCTGCGGCACAGCGCGCATCAGCAGACGCTCGCCGGCTTCGATGAGCGTGACGCTGCATCCCGCAGCGACAGCACTTGCCGCCACTTCGAGCCCGATAAAGCCGCCGCCGATGATTGCAATACGTTGTCCGTAATGGAGCCGCGCCGCGAGATCGCGGGCATCATCAGCAGTGCGCAGTGTGACCACGCCAGGCAGTTCCGACCCGGGCGCGCTCAATACTCTTGGCGACGCGCCGGTCGCGATGAGCAGCCGGCTATACCCGATGCGCTCACCGTTGTCGAGAAGAACCGCGCGGGCCGCACGATCGATCTCGACCACACAGGCCGAAAGCTTCAGGTCGATCGCATGATCGGCAAAGAAGGTATCGCCGAATAGCGCACAATCGTCGGGCGATTTTTCGCTGAGCAGCACCGCTTTGGAGAGCGGCGGCCTGTCATATGGCGCATGCGGTTCGCTGGCGATGAGCGTAATCGGCCCCTCAAAACCCGCCTCGCGCAGCTCGGCGCTGGCGCGGGCGCCAGCCAGGCCGGCTCCGACGATAACCATGTGGGCGTCGCTTGCCATGATCACTCCGCAGTCGGCATGCCGATCAGGACCGCATCGCCTTCAATGCGGACCGGATGCGTTCTCAGCTGTTGACAGACCGGCGCGCAAAGCGGCTTGCCGCTTGCAATGTCGAAGCGCCCCTGATGCCGCGGGCATTCAATCGCGTTATTCAATACGAAGCCATCTGCAAGATGAGCCTTCTCATGCGTACACCAGCCGTCCGACGCGTAGAACTTGCCGTCAACGCGATAGACGGCGAAGGTTGCATTGCCATGATCGAAACGCCTGACGTCTTCTTCATCGATGTCGCTGGTCTGACAGGCGACAACCCATTCACGTTGATCCACCATTTCAGATACTCCCTGTTCCGGACGTTTTTCAGGTTGACGAGCGTATCGGCTCGCGATGCGGGGCGTGGCGGCGAATAAAGTGAGAGCGATCACGCCGCTGGCGGATCAAGGTCGGAATCATTTCCCTGTAGACCGACCAGAGGCCTGGATATGCGGGTGGCGTCTCCGGCTTGATCGCTTCATGCAGCTTCGGCAGTGCGTGATAGGGCACCATCGGCAGCAGGTGATGTTCAATGTGGTACTGCATGTTCATGTAGAGGAACGCGAACACCGGATTGATGTAGACCGTGCGCGTATTGAGCCGATGGTCGGCAACGTTCATGGCCATGCCGGCGTGTTGCGTGAGGCCGAGCGTCTGGTGGAACCAGCCGCAGTAAAAACGCGGCGTCCACACGAACATCAGCGGCAGAACGCTTTGAATCGCGATGCACCAACCCATCACCGCCAGCATGACGACGACATAGAACCGGCTGATCCAGATCATCTTGCGGCGCTCCATCGCCGGCACAAAATCGGCGACTTCCGGGCTGATCGACCCGCATGCATGACGCACCGTCTTGACGATCTCGGTAGTGCCGCCAATCAGATAGAAGAAATCCAGCAGGATGGTGACGAGTTGCGGCGGGCGGCACACCTGAATCTCGGGATCGCGTCCCACCATGATCGTATGCGTGTGATGGCGAGCGTGACTCCAACGCCAGAGCGTCGCCTCACGGATTGTCATGAACGAACACAGCTGGTAGAAGGCCTGATTCATCCACGGCGTCTTGAACGGCGTGCCGTGCGCAAGCTCATGCCAACGCGCGTCGCTCGAACAGTAGATCGTGCCGTAGACGAAAAAGGCCGGAATCGCCCACCACGTCCCCCACGAATAGAATGCCGCGGCGCCCGATGCGAGCAGCAACGCGATCCACAGGCCGAAGTTCTTCAGTCCCTCAGCGTCGCTGCGCTTCATCAGTTGCTTGAGCGTCTGGCGTGGGATGTCGGGGCGATACCAGTTCTCTTCGGTATGTGCAGTGGATGCCTCACGCGCGGCGAAACCGGTATGTGCAAGGCTACCCGCGCATGGCATATTCAGAGGTGAGTTCGACACCTGCGTCTCCTTTCTTTCTCATTCAGATCGGCTTCTTCCGGCTGTCCCGAAGCTCACGAGCGCAGCGAAGCCATGACTGCAAGATAAGGGACCGCCATACGCCTCTCAACGAAAAGATTGACGTTTTTTCGTCAATCCCGTAGCGTTAAAAAAGCACGAACTAATGCTGGGCCGCGCCAACGGCGCGACCGCGGCACAAACAACTCAGAACAAAACAGATAAGCAAACCGGAGACAACGACATGACCGACGCCCCACCACCGTCACGGCGCAAGCGCACGGCGCGTTTTATTGAAATCGCCGACGCAGCGGGTGTCAGTCCTGCAACCGTCGACCGGGTGCTCAATGAACGCGGCAGTGTGTCAGCTGCAACCCGCGCGCGCGTCGTGGCAGCGGCCCGGCAGCTCGCCGTGCCGCGCGTTCTGCCGGATACACGGCACGGACTGATGCACGTGGACGTGCTCCTGCCGCAAAACAGCACGCCTTTCTTTGGCCGCCTGAATCTCGCCTTGCAACGCTCGATGCAGATGCTGGACAAGCGGGTCGTCATGCACCGGTCGCTTCTTCCTGAAGCCGATGACAACGTGATTACCGACGCCATTCTTCATCCGCGCTACAAGCGATCGGGGTTGATCGTGACGACTCACGACACGCCGCGAGTGCGCGATGCTTTGCGCACCGTGATCGAACGCGGCGAACCGGTGGTCACGATGGTCACAGATGTGCGCGACGTGGGACGCCTGCACTACGCGGGCATCGACAACCTGTGTGCCGGACGCACCGCTGGCTACTTCGTTGGCCGGCTTGCAAGACGGTCCGGACGGGTGCTGCTGCTGTGCAGCCGCAAGGACTATCGCGCACATGTCGACCGGATCGGCGGTTGCCGGTCACAGCTTGCTGAATGCTTTCCGGAACTCGTCTGCGATAGCGCGGAGGTGGAAACCGAAGATGACCCGGACAGGTGTTATCGCGCCGTCGTCAGTGCACTGAAGCGGGGCGATCTGGCTGGCATCTACAGCAGCGGGTATGGCTCGCCCGGTATCGAAGCCGCGTTGCGCAAGTTCGGTGCGGCCGGACAGGTCGTCTGGGTGAGCCATGAAATGCTGGACTTGCACCGCACATACATTGAGGAACATACGATGGATGTCGCAATCGACCAGGATCCGGATGGACAGGTGATATCCGCGCTGCAGCACATGCTGCATGCGTGCAAAGTGGTCGAAGATGCCCCCCCACCGGGACCGGTAGAGTTCCGGATATTCTGCCCGGCGAACGTGAGGCGCACGGCATATCTGCCTTCGCTGCCGGATTGAAGGCGTCGAGCGTGTGGGCGTTTCAGGAACGGCTTCGGCGCCTAATGAACGGCCATCTGCACGATCTTCACGATGACTAGACCCACTGCGACGACGAGATAGGTGCGCAACACGCCCATCCACACGCGTGTCGACAACGTCAGGTGCTGCGGCGCGTGCAGGTCCTGGAGCGGAACCATGCGCCACGTGTTGCGCAACTCCTTGAGCGCTGGCTTGTTGAGCGGCAATGCGTCATCCGGACTCGCGGCGCCGCTCGACTTGCGCGAGAGTTCCACCGCAGCGTACACGGCTGCCGCAAGCCCACAACCGCCCCCAAGGATCTTGAGAATCGCCGCACCGCTGATATCCGGATACACCGTGGCGGCGGTCAGGATAATCGAGAGAACGACGAGGGCAGCAATCACGGCGCCCGTGAACAAGTTCAAATTGCGGGAGTTTACCCATGGGCCGAGCACAGCCTTGTCATTGCAAAGCAGCAGCAGGAACACGGTCGCGCTCGGCAGCAGCACGCCGGCCAGCGTCTGCACGGCTTCAGTCAGGAGGCCAAGCGGGCTGCCTGGGATCAGCACGAGGGCGGCAGCGAGCGCGATGATGCCAAAGTAGACGAGATAAAAGCCCTTCGCGTCGAGCACGCTGCGATGCAGCGAGTGCTTGACCTTGAAGACATCGCCAATCGCATAGGCCGTCGAGAGCGAGACGGCGGCGGCGCCAATAATCGATGCATCGAGCAGCGCGACGGCGAAGATTGTGGCTGACGTTTGGCCGACGTACTTGTGCAGTCCGGCGATCACGCCACCTGCGTCGGTGAAGTTGCCAAACTCGGGCCTGCCGTGGAACAACGCTGCGGTGAAGGCCATCATCGCCACGGCGCCGGCAATCACGAAGACGATACCGATCCAGAGGTCCGCCTTTTCGTACTTCATGAAGCGCGGCGTGATGCGCTTGTCGATAACGTAGCTCTGCTGGAAGAACAGCTGCCACGGCGCGACGGTCGTGCCGACAATGCCGATCACGAGCAGCATCACGTCGGAGAGCTTGGAATTCTTCGGCCAGGCCGGCACAAAGAAGTCGCGCGCGATGACGCTCACAGGCGGGTGGATCGAGACAAGCACCGGGATCAGCAGGAGACTCAATAGGCACAGCACGATCGCGAAGCGTTCAAAGCGCCGCAAGTCGCCCGTGCTGACCGCCGACATTGTCAGCACCGCTGCGATGCAGACGCCAAGCAGCTTCGAGACGCCGAGAAAGTCGAGCGCGAATGTAATGCCGATGAACTCGGTGACGATCGTGAGCGCGTTAAGCAGGAAAAGATCGATGACGCTGAAGGCACCCCAAAACTTGCCGAAGCGTTCGAAGATAAGGCGCGCGTGACCGACGCCGGTCACGGCGCCCAGGCGCAGGACCATTTCCTGGTTCACGTAGAGAACTGGGATCAGCAGCGCGAGGGTCCACAGCAGCGACGTGCCGAAGTTCTGCCCGGCCTGCGTATAGGTGCCGAACGCGCCGGCGTCGTTATCGCCGACCATGACGATGAGGCCGGGGCCAAGGATGGCGAGCAGCGTGCGCAGGCGCGCCATCCAGTTGTTACGAGGGGCGGTATCGTGGTGCGAAATTGTGCCGAGGGCGCCTTTGATATCGCCCACATGGGCGTCGTCGAGCACGGCACTCCGACGTTGCCTGATGTTTGCGGGTGTGGTGGACATTTTTACTTATTCCTTGGCAGTGCTTTTTGAATTCGATGATTGGGGCATGGACCTGCCTTTCCTCCTGCCGGTGTTGGCGCAGTGGACAGGCAGCAGGCCACGCCAGGCCGCGTCAGCGGGCGAGCTGTTTGAGCGCCGCCCAGATGGCGGCGAGCACGCCGGCCGATGCTTGCGAACGGGCGTCGAGCGCGAGCATGCCGTTGTAGTGCGTGCGAGCTTCTTCGACGTGCGGCAGTTGCGAAACGAGTAGAGCGAAGCGCATGGTGATTCCTCCAATATCTTGAAACGTGGCGCCATCGATCAGGTGTGCCTTCGTTTCACTCACGCGGGTCGCAATGCCCGAGCGTTGGAGGAGGAACGTGTGCAGCCAGATGTCAGGCGAAGCGGCCTGCGTTCTGGGAGAACGCAAGGCGAGTTGTGCAGGAACAAGGCTCAGGGTCGGGCATCGTAAATTTCTCTCTGGTTTCGGGTCCGATTTACGCGTGAAGGACGTGTTTAACCACACGCTGGATCCGGCACGGTATAGCGTGCGCGAAAACTGCGTGAACAAGCGGCGTCGTGAGCCCATGGCTCCGCGCGCCGGGTTCCGCGTAGACGAACGCGCGCGACAGCACACACGCCAACGACGGCGGCCAATCGAAGGGATGCGCGGGGGAGAAACTGCGAAAGCTACTGCGGTGCGCACCGTCTGCCTGCTGGCAGGACGGCGGCTAGGGAAGAATCCAGGCGGACGTCGTGCCGGTCAGGCAGAAAAACTATTCGAAGGTCGACTACTGCAACTGTCCAAGGCATATGCCCCTTTGGTGGAAACAGGCGAATTCTAGTAACGACGCGCGAGCCGAGTCAACGATTATTTCGAAGATTTTTCTTTCGAATCCGTTACTTTCCGAAGGATGCAAATCATTCGCATGCCACCTTCTTTTTGTTCTTTTGTACACATGCAGCAATGACTGCTTCTCGCGAGTGCATGTTGCACATCTGCGACGCTGGTGTGCTCGTACGTCGTACCGCATGCTGTCGACGTAGCACGGGCCGGTGTGCTCCGCATCGCTATTCAAGCTACTAAGCAGTACACGATAACTTCTGCTTGGGCTTTCACAGAATGCACACATAGAATCCGCCCTGAATTACCAACAGGAGAGTCCTTCGTGGACGCAAGCCCTAGTCGATCTTGTAAGCCGGCCCGTGCCGGCACCCAGACTGCAATCGCACGTTAGCGACGCCGGACTTTCCTTCTCGCCGCTGACCCCGATTGCCGGGTCAGCGCGCTTCTTCGGGACCGCCCGTGCGGTCTGTCTGTAGCTCGCTCCCTGTTTGCGTAAGAACGCGGACACCAGCGTTTGACCTTTCTGCACGCGCGTTGCTCATCGAACGTTGACCGAACCGTCCGGGTTCGACCGGAGTTGAATCATGCATATCGAACGCTTTGTGCGCGTTTCGCGCGCTTTACCTGCTCGCGTCGCCGGCCATCGACTTTTCCGGCGGTCTCTCGAAAGGCGCGTCGCATAACGGCGTCAGTCAGTTCGGCCTCAACGTAGTTCCCGTTATCAAGGGTGCAGTTTCTGAGGCATTGATCGCCTGAAAACGATCGTGCCTGTATGCGCGATTTCGAAGAGCCCGGGTTTGCCGCCGCGCCGCGCGCCAGTGAACGCGCCCTCCTCGTTGCGGAACAGTTCGCTTTCGATCAACCCTTCCGGCAGCGCCGCGTAATCGCGACAAACGGACTGCCACGCCTGCGGCCCGTGTTATGTATGCCCTGCGCGACGAGTTCGTTCCCAGTACCGCTTTCACCGGTCAGCAGGACAGTTACATCATGTGCGGCCCCCGCCGCGCGCGAGCCGCGGTACCAGCTCGATGGCCGGTGACGTGCCGGTCAGATCATCTAGACGGTACCGTGTTCAATGAAGGCTGAGTCCCTCGATCTGGATCACTCGCCTCTCACGGATCGACTGTTCGGCTGCCAGGCCGATGACGACCGCCTTGAGGCCGTCTTCCACCGTCACTCTGACATTTGCCCCTTCCAGCACCGACTGCTGAAAGCCGAGGTGTTCGAAATAAGTCGAGCCATGATGCGCCCCGAGGATAAGCAGATGTTCGTCGACCTCTACCGTACGCCGCGCCGGACCCTTCGGCTCGCGCCGGCTCACGACCACTTCGGCCTGGCGCTCACCGCGCCCGGGCCAATGCCTGCTCGCACCCGGCACGAAGCATTCGATCTTGCCCTTGTCGCCGACGGCAGAGAACTCTTCCTGCCAGTATGCACCGTCCGCGAACATACAGAGATCGAGGCTTGCACGACGCCCGCTCCTGAACTCGACGATGACGTAGGCGTTATCGATCATGTCGGGCACTTTGTCGTCATACATTTCGTCCCGATGATTCACGTCGGCCCTAGTCCCGGAATGCCGGTGGAGAACGCTCATACGGAAAGCTTTTAGCGACTCACCGCGCGAATAGGATTTTGGTCCGGTTAAATTCGTCAGTGTCGACGGCGTTCGGCCCGCGCCGTTGCGCGCGTTGTAGCAGAACCAGAGCGATATCTGCGAGCTCCCGAGCGAAATGGATGAGGGCTCTGCCTCCTCGCCACCGAACGTCGGGCACGCGTTGTGCGGCACCTGTGCGACGGGTACACGTGCATGGAGCCTGCAGACATGAAGTTGAGGAAGAACTGCGTCGACGCCGCTCTGTCCGCCGCTGCCGCCGCGTTCATGCCCGCGAGCGCGCAGACGCAGTTTCAAGGTGTGGTGCAGCCCGAGGTCCCGGCCTCGCAACCTGTGGTGCGCGCCGTTCCTCTTCCCCCTCCCGCGTCCGCTCCACAGCCCACTCAAGAGCCTGCTGAAAACCCTACTGCTGAAATCCGTGCTGCTGAAAAGCCTATTGAAAAGTCGGCTCGTAAGCCGGCTCACAGGCCCGTACACAGGCGTGTCCATGCGCCCACTCATAAGGCCGCTCCGCAGCCCACCGTGCAACCAGCACCCTCCAGGCTCCCAGCGCCAATGTCGCAACCCGCAGAGCAGCCAGAGCCAATACCTCAGCCCTTTGCACAACCAGTGCCAGCGCCTCAGCCCTATGCGCCGCCCCCCGTGCAGCCCGTCGTCAACTGGACGCTGCAGGTAATCCGCGATGGCCTGCAGGTCGATTCATTCGATGGAACGACCGCGGTCGGCCAGGCTCGGCCCAATAAGCATCACAAGGTTGTCACGCACAAAGTCGGCTGCAAGGAACAGCCTGCGGGCAGTATCGATTTGCAGCGCACCATCACCGTGTCGCCGCTGCGGGCGGACTCGACCGGGTCGGTAATCGCAATCGAGGCGCAGGAAACGCTCGAAAGCGACACCACGCCCAAAACCTCGGAAGGCTGCAAGCTGCCGCCGCAGCCGTTCCTGGTGCATGCGAGCCATCCGGGACTGGTCGTGCCGGCGGGTCAATGGGTCAACTGGCAAATCGTCGGCCAGGATCCTTCACTGCTGTACCGGGTGCGCGCGAGCCTCGCACCACCCTCCGCGCAGCCTTGACTGGCAACGCGGCGAGACCGCACCGGACTGCACTGAAGCGCGGCCA
Source organism: Paraburkholderia rhynchosiae (assembly GCF_002879865.1). Lineage (GTDB taxonomy): Bacteria > Pseudomonadota > Gammaproteobacteria > Burkholderiales > Burkholderiaceae > Paraburkholderia > Paraburkholderia rhynchosiae. The sequence continues at coordinate 49,885 of NZ_PNXY01000020.1, read as the reverse complement.
CTATCCACTGCTGCCGCAAGCGCAGCAATAATGACCCTCGACCTCATCCAGTTCTAACAACTCTGCGATCATTCCGAAGCGAACGTCGGTTACCTGGAGAGTACCGACGTTCGAATGACTAGACCAAATCGCACGCCAGTGGCCGCAGTGGGCAGGGCAGAGCCGTGCCTGACAGCCAACGCGATGACTTCAGCCAATGCCGACGCTGGAGAGTATTGCGTTTCAGGTTGGCAGAGGGATAGATCGCCGACAGTGGCGGCGGCAGCTTCCTGTATCAGCGAGTTCACACGCCCGACCCGCAAAAGACCTGCGCGCATCTTGGAAGCGGACATTCGCTACGCTTTCAAGTCGAATTACCGAAGGGCGTAGGTCTTCATCGTCAGCGATCCATTCGGTGACTTCCATCGACCGCTTATGGCCAGCCGTTGAAAAAGTCGCTCGCCGTCTCTATCGCGAGGTTTTCGGGGGTCTTCTTACCCCTGACCAAGGTTCTCGAGCGGTTTCTGGGCCGATCTGAGAGGTCGCTTTTCGCGCAGGAGGACTGAAAAAGCCCTTGCAGCGACATTTTCAACAGTATTGGCCGAACTGAGTCCAACGGCGTTCGGCTCCGTTCGGTAGAGTCGAGATGTGGCGCGGTAGCAGTAGGTTCGGTTTGTCTGTTGCCGCCTCTTTCGTCTGGCGGTGCGCAAATAACGTCGCCGTAACCCCGTTTCCACATCCCGCTCATCGAACCCAGCGTGCAGATCTCCCGCACTGGGCTCTCGGACAAGACATCACGCCTTCACACACGCCAGGCTACGCCCCCACGTGCGCTCAGACGTACGAGACCGAAGTACCCGTAGAGATGCGGGGATGGATAAGTCCCGCCCCTGCGACGTCTGAGCTTGTACTTGTTGCGTAGCCACCGGCGCAACCGCGTCGCGGTGTAGCTGTCGATTGCTCGGTATGCCCGGCTGACGCTTCCTATCTGGAAGTAATTCGCCCAGCCGCGCAACGTGCGGTTCAACTTGCCCACCAACGCCGTGGTCTCTTGCCATACCGTCCGGAGGGCGGTCATTGCATGAATCTTTTCGACCATGCGCCGGATACTCTTCTTCGACGGCTTCATGCCCAACGGGCCTGACCCGTCGTTGCAGAGTACATCCGCCCAAACGTAAAACCCAGGAAGTCGAACTCACCTTCTGGCACCTTGCAGATTCGCGTCTTCTCCTCGTTGACCGTCAGCTTCAGCTTGCTCATGATCTCGCGAAGTTTCAACAATGCCTCTTCAGCCTTGCCTCGCTTGCACAGGATGACGAGATCGTCTGCGTAGGTCACTATTCGACTGCCAAGACTGCGCTGAAGCCCGAGCTTCTTCCACGCCAGCACGAACCGGCGCATGTAAACATTCGCCAGCAGTGGTGAGATGGGGGAGCCCTGTGGAATCCCGCGCCGACTGTCTCGAGCCTCCGTCGTCCGTTTCTGCCGGCCTCGGTCATCGGTTTCTTCAACGGGGCATTCCAGCCACATCCTGATCAGATGCAGCACACGCCGATCAACGATGCGTCGCGCGAGCGACAACATCAAGTCGGCGTGCGGAATACTTCCAAAGTAGTCCGCCAAGTCCGCGTCTACGACGTCCGTTTGCCCTCGGTGCAGCCGTTCGTCCACCTCGATCGCCGCCTGCTGGGCATTGCGGCCCGCACGATAAGCGTACTGCTCCGGTGGAAGGTCCGCTTCGAAGATCGGTTCGAGCACCAGCATCGCTGCTGTCATGCACACCCGATCCCGCAGGGTCGAGATACCCAATGGCCTCAGCTTGCCATTGGCCTTCGGGATAAACACTCTTCTGATAGGGTCCGGCCGGTAAGTCTCCTGCCTGAGCGCAAGCGCCAGTTCGCCGAGCCACTTCTGCGCCCCGTACGCTTCGACCTCCGCAAAGTCCTGCCGATCGACACCCGGTGCGCCCCTGTTCGATCGACACTGTGCGTACGCATGCGCCAGCACATCCTCGCGATAGATCTTGTCGTACAGCGCGTAGAAGCGATACCCGGCTTCTGCCTTCGCTTTCGCGTGTAACGCCATCTGCAGCTTCTGAACACGAATCGGAGTTGATAGCAACTGTCTTGAAGATCAAGCGTTTTTTAGATCTGGCTCATGAAGCGATGCATTCCACGGCTCACCGAGCTTGATCATCGCATTGAGGATGGTCAGCAACTTGCGCATGCAGGCGACCAGCGCGACTTTCTTCGGCTTTCCAGCGGCGACGAGGCGATCGTAAAAATTCTTGATGGCCGGGTTGAATCGAGCGGCAACTAACGCCGCCATGTACAGGACGCGCCGTACACTGCCGCGGCCGCCGAAGATCGTGCGTTTGCCCCGCATTGCGCCGGAGTCACGATTGAGCGGTGCAACACCGATCAGTGCGCTTATCTCCCGACGCGACAACCGCCCCAGTTCCGGCACTTCGGCGATCAAGGTGGCGATCGTCGCAGTGCCCACCCCCTTGACGCTGCGCAGCAGCGCCGACAGATCAGAGAAGTGCGTCCGGACGTGTCCGGAAATGTCGTCATCGACACGCCTAAGTTCGTCTGTCAATGTCTTAATAATCGTCTCGACGCTTCTGCGAGTCTGGGCGTGTGCCAAGGCCAGCCGGTTGCGTTCGGCGCCAACCATCGTGATCAACTGCCTGCGGCGCGAAACCAGGGCGGCCAGCGTTTGCTGCTCGGCGGTCGGCAACGGCTTGACGAACTTCTCCCGTTCGGGATGACGCTCAATGACTTCGCCAAGCTGGGCGAGGATGCGCGCATCAATACGGTCAGTCTTTGCCAGCTGCCCCATCGCACGCGCGAAGTCGCGCGCCTGCCGCGGATTGATGACTGCCACTGCATACCCTGCAGCCTGCAACGCAGAGGCTGCGCCCATTTCGAGTCCACCGGTAGCTTCCAGCACGATCAGCGCGACCGGATGCTGCGCCAGTATCGCAAGCAGTGCCTCGATACCGTCCACGTCATTCGCGAAGCCCAGCGTATGCATCCTCTGGCCGATTGCCACATCCAGTGTGGCCTTTGCCACATCGATGCCAATCGTGACCGGTCTCAGATTCGGATCTGGCAAGCTCGTCATTGCCCCTCCTTGTAAATGCGAATTAGGTTCAGACAACTGTTCGGGCTTTCGATGAGCGGCTCGGCTCGTGCGCCTTCTGCTATCAAACGGGCTTCACACCCCAGGTTGAATCGGGCTACACGAGCTTTGCCAAACCGACAGAAACACGAGACTTTGGATTTGTGGACTATGCGCCTGCGACGCACCGCGAAGCTTACCGTGGACAACGCTGCGCGTTGCCCACTGCGCTCCGCTTCGCCCACAAGCTCCGAAGCCCTCTACCACGAATAAAAACAGCCCCTTTCAAACCCAACTTCAAGATACAAGGTTGCCCAATCTCCACGTCCTCACTACGTATTGCGTCTGTCTTGAACTGAGGCCCCTTCCCTCCACCGGCATTACCCGGCTTCACCGGTACTACGGGCCTCTCCGTCATCCCAAGGCGCCCGGCCTGTCCCTCGCGGGCGTCCGGTTGGCCATCCCTGACCACGCCGAGGGACTTCCCGTGTTGCGTACGCTTTCCTTGTGTACATGCTGTCGCCACTACCCCGGCGCAGCGACTGGGCGTCCAGCCTGCTCATTCACCCAGTCGTATCAGCCTTCCCCGATAGGGTTGCCGGGTCGGCCTGCGCATCGTCCTTTTCGAGGTTTGCTCGGCGTTCACTCGCGTTACGGCCTGCACACTCGCGCTGTCACCTATTCGTGACACGCATTACCAGAGGCTTCAGCCACTTCGTTACCTCCATAGCTGCTCCGGTTGCTTCCGGCTGGAGCGGTTGCCGGGCGGGGCTTGCACCCGCTGGAAAACGCCGCCTTTTCACGGCGCACACTCGGAGGGGACCTTCGGCATTGAGCAAACCGGACGTTGGTATTACCAAGCCATCGGTTGTTGCACTGTCGTCAGCAGAAGAAATCGACAGCGTAGTAGTGCCCGTCTATGTGTCTGACTTTCCAGCGGCACGATGCGAATTCAGTTGCGTCCTCAGGTGATTGCTGCTCGATCAGCCGTCCGACCTGACCGGGTAATCCGCTAATGAGCGTGTCAGTTTCATCGTACGCGATGCGCCGATCGACTTCTCCTCGCTGCCAGTCTTCCCTTGCCTCAAAGAGAACGAAATTCCGCTTGGGATCGGCCAGCTTATGGTTTGCAACCGACGCTTCATAGGTGGCTCTCTTCCCTTCAAATTGGAAGTTTGCAGTTGTCTGCTGGACAGCGTCGTGCCCTGGCAAAAGCCATTGAGCGGAGAAGTACGCGAACATGGCGGCGACCAGGCAAGACGTTAAGCGAAGGACACGCGCCGACTTGACCGCATAAAATAATCCGATTGCGATCCAGACTGCTACGCATGCGGCTGGGGCGAGCAGTAACAGCGAAATAATGAACAGGTCATTTGAAATCGCAACCGTGCTCATCAAGGCAATTGCTGCACTTACGCAGAGAAGCGGCCAATCTAAGGAGTCGCAATCTGACGGTTGCATATCATTCATCTTATGGTGCAACACGACTAGCCCATACTTCTTTGCGGAGGTAGTCGTTCGTGACCTCGGTCCGCAACGCCGAGTACTTCAGCGATTTGACCACGAGTCGCAATTACTTCTGGCGTTTCCCCCATGGCATATTTTATCGTTTGCACGGCTAACGCATCGTAAGAATGCTCCATCCCAAGCTCAACGATCGCGTCCCGGGGTTCAAACGAACCCATGCGCGAACGAACCCATTTGAACCGTGCGGAGTCCAGCGACTCATTTTTTAACCGTATTCCGAGAAACAGGAGTTCACGCCGCACTGCTTTCGGTTGCCGGGAGAAAACAAACCGTTTCTTCAGACACAGTCTGCAAACCGGAACTCCGATCAGTATGGCGAACAAAGCAACGATCCAGTGCCCTGCCGCATGGCTAGATTTGTATAACCTCAAGCTGCTCGCGGTGACTGCAGCGAAATATGCCAACGTAGGCCAGAGTCGGCCACGTCTCCAACATGGAATGATGACCTCTTCCGGCATGCGCGTCCCCTCCAGGTTTGATTTTTGTGCATTATCGCGAAGGACTGCATCGGAATATCCCACTTGTTAGCCAGCTGGCGCGAGCGACCATTCTCGACGATCTTCACAGGGATGTCGAATGGCTGTTTGTGGGCCGACTTGAGCCTTATGCGGTCGGAACACCGCTTTCAACGTGCGCGTTCATACGACTTCGATCTGAACCGGCCACTCGCCCTGAACAAAAGCAGAGCCGTTCCTTGACGGATTTGCAAAGCGATTAACCATCACCAGTGTGCGATGTAAGTAGTGCCAGAGCTGAAGGCGGTCCCATCGGGATTTTGCAAGATCTGGCGAAAGCCGACTGCCGCGCGAAGACCGCCCTACCAGGTCCAGCGTGCGCCGACGTTTCCACTGACAACGCGTTGATGCTCGCCGCCAAGGTTCGTACCGACGCTGACGGTCGCGAATGCACTTCCATGCTTTGTCAGCTTCGCCACGAGTCCCGCGTCGATCTGCCCGGTCGTCTGCCCGACCGACGTGCTGATCGGCGTCGCACCGTCGAACGTCGTGGTATGGCTGCCGCCGAACGAACGCAACACGTTGAACCGCACATAAGGCTGCCAGGTCACGCGTGCTGCATCGTAGACGCCGGAGAGGCGCACCCCTAGACGGCCGACCATCGTATTGCCGTTGCTGAACGTGACGTTTGAAACGCCGTCGTTGAGGTCTTTGATGGTCTGACGTTGCCAGATCAATTGCGCTTGCGGCTCTAGCGTCAGCGAGTGGCCGATCGCAAACGGCAAACCACCTTCGAGCGAGCCGGTAACCGCATTGCCGTGCGTCGTCGCCTTCACGCCATCGCGCGACGACGAATCCACCACCAGCGAACTGCCCGCCACCACCGCGTCGGTGTACCAGCCACCCGGTCCGACGTGGGTCCAGTAGCCGCCCACGCTATAGGCGCTAATGCCGAGATGGCCGGCCGCCGAATCCGGCACGCCGACTGCGAAGCCGCTGACGTCGCCCGTTGCGCGTCCGAATCCGAGGAACAGCCCGTAGTGGTCGCGCTGGCCGTTAGCCGTCGTCCGCGCATAGACGTCCTGGCCGACCTGGGTGCCCATCATCGAGCCGGAGAAGCCGGGTGCGACGTCGCCGCTTTGCGACAGCGTGGTGTGTCCGCCCCACACGCGTCCCCACGTCGCCGGGAGGGTGCCGGTCTCGTTCAGCAGCGACTGCTCGCCGTGGCGCGAATGGAAGTTGTCGATCTGCATCATCCCCAGTTGCCGCGCGACTGCGGGAAGCTCTGCATAGAGAGCGACTTCCGGGCGGTAAAGCGGGACCGGATCTGGGCCCGCGGCGGGAAGCGCAGGCGTACCCGCCGCGGGCGTAGGGCTTGCCGCGACCGCGCCGCTGCCGTTCGGGTCGTCCGGCGTGCTCTGCGCAGCGACCAGCGTATTCCGCAGATACCAGTTCTGCGACGTGCCGGACGTCACGCCGCCTTTCGCGAGGTAGTACTCGTACGCGCCTGCTTTCATCGTTCCGCCTGCGAGCGAAAAGGCGTCGGCATCGGTCATGGCGCCGTTCGTCGCGGCGACGACCTGGATGCCGTTCGACGTAATGGCCGCGCCCTGGCCGCCCACGTTCGTCACCTTCAGCGTGCTCGTGCCGGTCGCCGTGCCGCCGTTCACGACGAGCGTATCCGACGCCGAATTGTCGCTGGCGAGAACGGTATTCAACGCAAGGGTGCCATTGTTGCCGACGTAGTTATTGACGACGAGCGTATTGCCGGCGCTCTGGCCGCCGCCGAGTTGCACCAGATTCGCGTTCGTCAATGTCCCGTTGATGGTGAAGCTGCCGTGCACGCCGCCGGCAAATTGCGCCGATGCATGGGCGACCGCGATGGTGCGGTTGGCGGTGGCGATACCCTGCGCGCCGCCGGCAAACTGCGCCAGCGCATCGGCGACCGCGATGGTCCCGTTGTTGGTAACGTCGCCGTTGACCGTGCCGTAGCCGCCGAGCGTCGCTCCGGAGGATACGCTGGTGTGACCGGTGATCGACGCCACAGATGCCGATGCGTCGCCCACTGCCAGGGTGCCCGAGCTGACCGTCGTGCCGCCTGACCACGTATTCGCCCCATTGAGCACCAACGTACCAGAGCCGAGTTTGGTCAACGCGCCGACGCCACTGATATTCTGTGCCACGGTCGAGTGAAATGCCTGCGTATCGATGGTGCCGCCGCTCGCGTCGATCGAGATCGCACGCGTGTTCGCCAGATCGAAGCTGCTGCCGAGCTGCAGCGTGCCCCCATTGAAGGACACGCCACCCGTAGCGCCGCCGAGCGCGTTGTCGGCGCTCACCGACAGCACGCCTTGCTTGAGCACCGTGCCGCCCGTGTAGGTATTGCCCGCGCCGCCGGGCGCGAGCGTCAAGGTGCCGAGCCCGTCCTTCTCTACGACGCCGCTTCCGCTGATCAGCCCGGCATAGGTGCCGTCAACGTTCTGCTGGAATTGTGTCAGTCCGTTGTTGATCACGGTCGATGGCAGGCTTTGCGCGCTCGCCTGCAGAATGGCGGACTGATCGACGGTTACGCTGCCGGTGTGCTGGGCGCCGCTGCCGTTGAGCACGAGCGTGCCCTGTCGCACCTCCGCGGCGATCGCCCCTACTAGCGAGCCGTCTATCGTCAAGGTGCCGGACCCGGTCTTGAACAGCGAGCCGGCGCCCGTCACATCTTGCGAAATCGTCGACTGGAAGCTCTGGGTGTCGATCGTGCCGCCGCCTGCCGCAACCGATAACGCACGCGTACTGGCCAGGCCGAAGCTGCTGCCAAGCTGTAGTGTGCCGCCGTCAAAAGTCACGCCGCCTGCCGTCCCGCCGAGCGCGCTATCCGCAGATACGGAAAGCACGCCCTGCCTGAGCACCGTCCCGCCAGTGTAAGAGTTGCCGCCGCCAAGCGTGAGCGTGCCGGCACCATTCTTCTCTACTGAGCCGGTGCCGCTGACGACCCCTGCATAACTGCCGTCGCTCGTCTGCGCGAACCTCACGAGGCCGTTGTCGGTTATCGCGCCGGGCAGGCTCTGCGACGATCCCTGAAGGACACCTTCCTGATCGACGAGCATGGTGCCGGTGTACTGCGTGTTATCGCCAGTCAGCGCGAGCGTCCCCTGCTGGACCTCGGTGGATGTGATCCCCATCGTGCGGAGCGAACTGCCGATCGTCCAGGTGCCGCTGTCCTGTTTCTGTAGCGTCTGGAAGTTCGTGATGCCGGTCGGCAGCGTGCCTGTCCCGGTACCGTTCAGTGTTACCAGGTTGCTGCCGCCCCCTCCATTGATGCTTCCGCTCACCGACGAGCCAGTGTAAAGGTGCAAAGCATCGTTGCCGCCGGCGAAGACGAGATTGCCGATCACCCGCCCGCGGTTGGTGAAGTCAACCGCGCCGTTGCCAGACGCTCCCATGACGTTTGCGGGCGCCTCAATCAAGCCAGTCGCGTTGTTAATGACGGTGTTAGAGCCGGTTGTATTCTGGAACCAGATCGCTGCACTGCGGACGCCCTGGATCGTCCCATTGTTGACAATGGTATTGCCGGTTCCCTCCGGGTTGACGGCTTCGGCACTGCCTTGCGTTCCGCCCGAAATAACGGCGGCGCCCTGTTCCACTGTCAGCGTGCTGTTGTTGCGGAAGTCGATTGTGTTGGCGCCGGTGCCGTACGTGCCGTTACCGCTCTGCGCGATGTTTGTCACTTGTGCGCCCGACTGAACGACGATAGTGGCATTGTCGGCAAGCGCGATTGCTGTGATATCGCCCACTGCAATCTGCGCATTCGTACCTACTGTTACTGTCGAGCCTGAAACGGTGGCCGGTCCCGTCCCGATCGTGCTCGTCCACGGCGACGGCGCGCTTGAATCGCAAGTCGTCGTGTTATTCGACGTGGTGCAATTGGCATAAGACAACGAAGGGTTGGCCGCAATATATGCGAGAGCGGCAAGACAGATTGCGGTTGGTCGCGGCACAGAAGCGCGCTTTCCCCGGGCGCGCTGCGGCATTCGCTTCAACGGACTGGCATAAGACTGAGGGCTGGTTAATTTGCTGGTCATGCGTTTCACCTTGGCAGTTTAGTAGGTCATACTGTGTATTCATGCTCCGGCCCGGAATATGGGATTCGGCCGGCGACCGATTTCCAGCTACAGGGGCGACGTAGTTGATGCGTCAGCGCAGTTTCTGAGAACGGTGTTGTCTTCGCGCGCTCGATTTCTGAAAGAACGTGCAGGTCCCAGACCTGGGATTGCGTGGTATGGCAGCCCTCTGCGATGGCTTGATACGGAGCCTCACGTTCCTTACCGAGCCAGGAGAACACTTTCAAGGAAAGACTTTTAATCGATTCACCGAGAACTCACGGATAATATATTCGCGGCCGAAAAAAACTATTAACAAAAGTTAGATCGAGGATTCAATCAATTCGGGCACGGCCCTGCGCGACGATATTGTCGTTCTGGCGCTACAGGCGGGACCTATATGCGCTAATACATAAGCATTTGATAGGCGGCGTTGGGTACGGCCATCCGACCACCGGGTTCCCAACTTGGCATCACTGCGAAGATCGTTTTCGGAGGGGGCGAACCGGTCAGTCGATTGACTTTCCCTTGCGCTCGCCGAATGACCCCGAGTGGCCGAACCGGGCCGGCGCAGAACTCGCAGGATCGTTAATCGCACCAGATATGCGGAAGGCACGGACCGACCCACTCCGGTCAGACAACTTTCTCCAAACCGGCCAGTCAGCCAAATTCAGGTTTTGCAAACGGGAGTGCCACTAAGATGCTATGTGGGACTACGGGAGAAAGGTCCGTTTAGCTAAAACGGAATTTCCAACTCTGTGCGAAGGAGACGGAAATGTCCACGACCCAAGCCGTCCCACAAGACGAGAATACGGCAATCGACGTCGAGCTATACATGAGCTCCGAACTCGGCGACAAATCCTGGAGATTGACGGCGAGCGATAGTCGTCGTGGCCCAAGTCGTTACAGCGTGCAAGGCGGCGACACCGCAGCGGTGCTCGATTGTGTGCGCCGTGCGAAGGGAGCGCTGCCGGCTCGCGCCCGGGGCCAAGGTGCATTCCTGCTATGAGGCTGGCCGGGGCCCATTCCGGTGCTGTTCATGACCGGGCTCGCGGAGACCGAACATGTTCTGCAGGGCTTCCAAGCCGGTGGTGTCGATTACATCCCGAAGCCGATCCGTCCCGCCGAAGTGATAGTGCGCATAGCTTCGCACCTGCGCAATTCACGCCTGATCGTGCAGACGCGTGCGGCGATCGGCGCTGCCGGTCAGGCGGTAGTCGCCGTTGCCCCCAACGGCGAGGTGCTGTGGCTGACGCCGCTTGCCCGGTCGCGGCTACGCGGCTCGCTCGATGTGGAAGGTCGCCTGCCGGCGGCATTGTGCGACTGGCTCCACGGCGCGTTGCGGGCATCCGAGGACCGACCGTTCGAGTTGCTGACCGCAAGCGAAGAACTGATCGTCAGCCGACTGCGTCGTGGCGCTGACGGCGAGGAACTGCTGATGATCCACTGCAAGGTCGGTTCGCCCGAGCCTGCTGCCTTGACGCAGGCGTTCCGGCTGCCCCCTCGCGAAGCCGATGTGCTGTATTGGGTCGCTGTGGGCAAAACAAATCGCGATATCGCCGATATCCTCGGTATGAGCCCGCGCACGGCCAACAAACACCTGGAAAAAGTTGGGTGTGGAAACCCGTACTACGGGTGCACGCATGGCGTTGAATCTGGTGACACCGCAGATCGCGCAGTAAAAGTAAAGCGTCGGCCGAGGCGCCTGCCTACACGGCGTCTTACTGCGCCGGCGCACGAGATGACGACTGACGGATTGCCGCCTCCGGGACAGCCATGCGCAAGGCGATCTGGCGATATGAAATCTAGAATTGCAGGACATAAAACAATTCAGGTTCCGTTCTCATGTCAAATAACCGCCAGAAAAAACCCTTTTTGAATAATGGAACGCAGATGATGAACAAATACTTTGTTTCTTTTGCAATCGCCCTCTCAACCGTGTCGACCGCGTATGCGCAAGGAACCGTCATTAAAGGAATGGACTTCGGGCCACTAGCCAAACTGGCCGGGACCTGGAGAACTGTTGCGGCCGGCGGCCTGGATGTGGCACCCGGTCAAGTGGGTTCCAAAGTAGGCACAGGCAATCCCGCAGTGGAACCGTATTACGAACAGTTAACCTTTGAACCTGCCGCGGATGCGACGAATGCCAGTGATCAACACCTGGTGGCAATGGCATACACGCTTCAGGTGTTCCGAAAAAGGGACAACAAACAATTCCATGACCAACGCGGCTATCTGATTTACGACAAGAAGAACCAGACTGTCTATGACTCATTTTGTATTCCCAGGGCCGTCTGTGTTGTGGCAGAAGGAAAAGCTGGGGATCAGATGACTCTAACGTCACAATCCAAAGGCGTAGCTGAATCTCAGTACATGCTGAAGAACGACGCGACAAGTGTTTTCTCGATCACGTTCGACATGACGGGAGATACATTGAAATACGCGCAAAAAACGCAATTGCATGTCTACGGCAAGTCGTTCACGCACGTTGACTCTAGCGCGCTCAGCAAGGCAAGCTAGTTCAGCGTGTAACTCCGCGTGCTCGCCGCCGCGCGGCGCAGCGGCGCCGTGCGCCAATCGCATTGCCAGGTCATATAAAGATAACTTCATGTTCCGGCAGCTGACGTTTTAGGCTGTACGGGCTACATTGGCTCATCCGGGAACTTTCTTTAGCCCGCGAACAACGGCGACGGGTCGGAAGCTTCTTTCCCGATCTGTCCGCCTTAAACATCACATACATCCAATCGCCTGCCCCGGCGAGTAATCGATTGCGTCTGCCTGGGCAGGCCGTTTCAATCGTGTTTCGGTTCCAGGGCGGCTCGACGACTGCGCACCCGGAGTCACATTGCGGCGCATCGAAATCATGAAAAATATCGGACTAAGCTATCTGCTTTTGCTGACAGGGCTCGCCTTGCTCTGGCTAATCGCCGAGAGTTCATCGCCCGGCTCTTCTGGATTCCGCGCCTTGCAACTGTCAATGATCAATTTGACCGGCATTCTCGCGATCGGATGCATGAGCGCGGGCATCTTTATAGCAATCCGGCCGACCAGCGTGGAGCGCTTTCTCGGCGGCCTGGACAAGATGTACCGTCTCCATAAATGGCTCGGTATAAGCGCACTGTTGCTTTCCACCGTTCACTGGCTGTCCGCAAAGTCTCCAAACTGGCTAATCGGCCTGGGGTGGATGCAAAGGCCGTCGCGCGACCCCGGCTTGTCACGAGCGGTCGTGCCGTCGGGCCTCCTCCGGATTCTAGACGCGCAGCATGGGCTCGCGAAAGGGATTGGCGAGTGGGCATTCTACGCAACGGTCGCAATCGTCGTCGTCGCGTTACTAAAAGCCTTCCCCTATCGCCATTTCTTCAAGATGCATCGACTGCTAGCAGTTGTATACCCGTTATTGGCGTTCCATGCGGTGGTGCTCATGAAGCATAGCTACTGGACCACAGCGCTTGGCCCGGCAATAGCACTGCTGATTTTCATGGCCTTGCTGGCCACATCCGTCCTGCTGTTGCGCCTGGTTGGCCGAACGCGACGAGCAGCCGGACATATCGAGAACCTTGTGCATTACCGGGACATGCGGGTACTAAGCATCGTCATCAAACTAAAGGACCACTGGTTGGGCCATGCCGCCGGACAATTTGCCTTCGTCACGTTCAACAGGGACGAGGGTGCGCATCCGTTCACAATTTCCTCGGCATGGCACGACGACGGCAAAGTGCGCTTTCATATCAAGAGCATTGGCGATTACACAGAGCAATTGCCGGCCGTTCTAAAAGCTGGCGACCAGGTCAGCGTTGAAGGGCCGTATGGCCGCTTCGACTTTCGTAGCGACAAACAAAGACAGATCTGGATCGCTGGCGGTATTGGGATAACCCCGTTTCTTGCGCGAATGCAGGCGCGGGAGCGCCATTCCGATAAGCACGCGGTAGACCTGTTCTTCAGCACCAACGCAATGGACGAAGAGTTCGCCCGCGAGGTCGATCAACTGGCAATCGCCGCAAGCGTGCGCCTCCACGTGCTGATTAGCGGCAGGGATGACCGTCTGACAGGGCAGCGCCTCCGTGAGATCGTGCCCGACTGGATGTGCTCCGACGTGTGGTTCTGCGGGCCAGCAAGTTTTGGCCGAAGCTTGCGGCAGGATCTGATTGCGCATGGACTAGCGCATCAAGACTTCCATCAGGAACTGTTCGACATGCGGTAATCCAGATCCCCCACCACGTGGGAAAGCGCCTGTGAGACTAGGGTCGTTGAACAGACCCGGATTCGCCCGCTGAAGACAGACGCGCAGACGCCGGTTTATGCCGGCACAAAGCCAGGGTACCGAAGAATGAGCACGCCGCCGCAAAACTCAACCACCAGGCGGGTGCCGCATTGTCGTGCGTTACATGGATGATTGCTGTGGAGATTGCCGGCGTGAAGCCGCCGAATAGCGCAGTGGCAACGCTGTAAGCGAGCGAAAAACCCGCAACGCGCACCTCCGATGGCATCACTTCCTCGAGGGAGGCGACCATGGCGCCGTTGTACATACTGTAGAGAAACGAAAGCCAAAGAAGCACCGCTAGCATTTTGCCGAACGTCGGCGCGTCGGCCAGAAACGAAAGTGCGGGGTACGCGGTGACAACCGCAAGCACAGTCGTCGACAGTAGCAGCGGCCGGCGCCCTACCCTGTCTGACAATGCGCCGCTAACCGGCAGCCAGATAAAGTTCGACAGACCGACACAGACGGTCACGAGCAGGCTGTCCGCCGTGCCCAGGCGCAAGGCGGTCTTGCCGAATGTTGGCGCATAGACAGTAATGAGGTAGAAGCTGGTCGTGGTCATGGCTACCTGCATGGCTCCAGCCACGACAATCTTCCAGTTGATGGCCAGCGTGCGGATCACGTCGCGCATTGCCGGTCGATGCTGGCGGCTCTTGAATTCCTCTGTTTCCTCGAGCTTGTATCGGAGCATGAACACTACCGGCACAGCCAGGCAACCGACGAAGAACGGGATGCGCCATCCCCATGCCGCGACTGCCGCGGCATCCATCAGTCCGTTAAGCGCGAACCCGAGACTCGCTGCAACGACGATCGACAATTGCTGACTGGCCGACTGCCAACTGGTATAGAACCCTTTCCTGCCTGGCGACGCCAATTCCGCAAGATAAACAGAAACCCCGCCCAGCTCGGCGCCCGCCGCGAAGCCTTGCAGCAAGCGGCCAATCAGCACGAGAGCCGGCGCCAGCAGCCCAATAGTCGAATACCGAGGCACGAACGTTATCAATAAGGTACCGCTGGCCATGAGCCCGAGCGTCATGATGAGGCCCTTACGTCGACCGACATCATCGATATAGGCGCCCAGAAATACGGCCCCAAGCGGGCGCATCAGGAACCCGGCGCCGAATACGGCAAAAGTGGAGATTAGAGATGCAAACTCGCTATGCAGGGGAAAGAAGGCGGCGGCGATCTGCGTGGCGTAAAAGCCGAAGAGAAAAAAATCGAACTGCTCCAGAAAATTGCCGGCTGTCACGCGAAAGACGGCAATAATCGGCGAGCGCCGGCGGTGGGAGTCTGTTGAACTGGACAGCATGGATTGTCTCCAAGGAATTGCGATCTCCCGTTTGTTGGCGTTTTGCAGGTGTCGGCTATCGTCGTTTGGGCACGAACAAAGGCAGTGAATTGCCGTGGATGCGATATGACGATCACGACGTTCATGCTGACTTGATGGGCAAGGTAGTTAGCCGACGGCCCGGGTACTAAACGCGCAAAGAGGCTGCTAACCAGCGTAGTCTGCTGCCTGTATCGGTTTGCTACCCAAACGATGAAGATTAGTTAATCTCTTTGCACATCAAATATCGCGGGCTGCGGGTCAGTGATGTACAAGGCGGCAGACGGCCCCACGAATCGCCTTCGGGGCCAGCATGTTGAAACACGAGCGTGGCAAGCCGCCACCGTAGCCGGCGCCGCATTAAAGTTATTTAATGTTCCGGAGAAAGCCCCGAAATGCCACCGCGACTAAGCTGGCGACAAGCCTTTTGGACGACGGAATTTCTGGGATCGTCTCGTGCTTAAACAAAGTTTCATCAAAGCGGTGCGCTCCTTCAGACTGCCGTGGTTTGTACGCGCAATAATGGCCCAGGACAACCTATCCGAGGAGCACGCGATGCCGCCAGCAATGAGCCTGGAAGTCGTCAACGAATACGGGAAACCTGCGGTACGCATGGCTATTGAAAATGCAGCCGTGCTGCTCGACGCAGAGGACATCGACCGATTGATTCACCATCTGGGCTACCTGCGTGCGGGAATACGCCCCGACGTTCCCACGCAGCCGTCCACACGGCAGCAGTTTGTACTCGAGATGGACCCATGCTGGCATACCGAAAAGCACCCGCTGTATGACGGCGTGGTACTGATCCTTCGCCATAGCGGGTTGGGGTGGACGGGGTTCGCGTTACCAACGCACAGTCTCACAGAACTGCGCGAAGCGATAAACCAGCATCTGGCGGCCCTCGACCATGAGCGTTGCATGCCGAATTAGCGCATCTCGCGCAATCGTCTGTTAGACGCGAACCCAGGAAAGATGATGTCAAAAGTGTTGACCATAGAGGACGACGAGACGACCGCACGCGAAATCGTGCGAGAGCTAAATGATCGTGGCTTCACCGTCGATTGGGTTGCGGACGGCCGCGAGGGAATGGCGCGCGCTTTCAGCGATGAGTACGACGTCATTACGCTCGATCGCATGCTACCTGGCGCCGACGGTCTGACGATACTCAGGACGATGCGGGGCATCGGCATTCAGACGCCTGTGCTCATGTTGAGCGCGCTGGGCGACGTGGACGAACGCATTCGCGGCTTGCGCGCCGGCGGCGACGACTATCTCACCAAACCATTCGACGCCGACGAGATGGCAGCACGCCTTGAAGTGTTGCTGCGCCGCCGGCAAGTGCAACCGGCACAATCCGAGGTGACTTTGCGAGTCGGTCCTCTCGAACTCGATCTGGTCGCACGCACGGTTAAACGGGACGGCAAAGAGATCGTGCTGCTCCCCACCGAATATCGTGTACTCCAATACATGATGCGCCATGCGGGTCAGACAATCACCCGCACGATGCTGTTCGAAGCAGTATGGGGCTATCACTTCGACCCGGGCACAAATCTGATCGATGTCCATATGGGCCGTCTGCGCAAGAAGATCGATCCGCCGGACGTGCAACCCTTGATCCAGACCGTACGCGGGTCAGGATATTTACTTGGCTAGCGGCATGTTGAGCGACCAGGCATTTCCCTCACAGCCCGTGTCGGGCGGCAGTTGGCATTCAACAACCTTGCGCATTGTGACGGTCTACGCGGCAATCTTTTCCGTCTCGGTCATGCTGCTGTTAGTGCTGGTGGAACGTTCGGTCACGTTCGTAATGGACCGCGAAACCGATGCCGTCCTCCACTGGCAATTGATCTATTTCGATACCACTCCCGCCGACAGCCTCGCCGACGCCGTTCGCCGGCGCTCTGAACACGAGCGCATGCACCCCAACTTTTACGGCCTGTTTACTGCCGACGGACGGCATGTGGCTGGTGACATACTCGTACGCCCACCGGGTGTTCCCGTTAATCGCGTCGGTATTACGCTCGAAGACAAGCTCGCACTCGGAGGCAATGAAACGGCCCCTGTGGTTCGCATCATGGCCGCCCAGCGCGCGAACGGTGACACACTGGTGATCGCGAGAGACCTTACCCATGTCTTACGCATACGGGAAACCATGATCACCGCGCTGATCGGCGGTGGCGTTTTGTGTCTCAGCGCGGGCGTCATTGCCGGGCTGGCACTCAGTGTCAGACAGGTTCGACGCCTGAAAGCAATTCGTCGCGTGACCCAACGTATTGCGCAACGCGGCGACCTTGGACAACGTCTGCCGACCGGGGGGCGCGATGAAATCGATATGCTGGCTCAACTGGTCAACCATATGCTTGCCGAAGTCGAAAGGCTGATGAACGAGGTTAAGGGAACCTGTGACGGAATCGCTCACGATCTCAGAACGCCTCTCGGCCATATACGCACATCGCTGCTGCACATTGACGAGCGAACAGCCGAGCTACCGGACAGAGAACTGAAGAAGCTGGTAAATGACGCGCGGCGCGACACTGATGCACTACTGGAGCGCTTTCGTGCAATGCTGCGCATCTCCGAGATCGGAAGCCTGCAACGTCGCGGCGGCTTCGAGGAGATCCAACTCGCGCCGCTTCTGACGGAAATCGGCGAACTCTTTGAACCGCTGGCCGAGAGCCGGTCAATCCGCGTCCTCACGCAAATTGCCAGTGTCGGCACGACCCATGCGGACCGCGCGCTAATCTTCGAAGCTCTCACCAACCTTCTTGACAACGCCGTCAAGTTCACGCCGGACGGGGGCACCGTCAGGCTCGAACTCACACGCACACCGCTGGGCCCGCAAATCGACGTCACCGATAGCGGTCCCGGCATTCCGGCCGATGAACGCAAGGCAGTGCTGCAGCGCTTTTATCGCAGCGACCAGACGCGGCATCTGCCCGGGTCCGGTCTCGGGCTGAGCATCGTGTCGGCGGTCATGAACGTGCACGACTACTCGATGCAGATCAGCGATGCAAACCCGGGCACGCGCGTGACGATTCAGTGCTGGACAAAAACATTGACATGACTGATTTCCTCAATCAGCCTTTCGGGCCAGACAGTTCATGCGTGTCCTACTAGTTACCGGTTCGCAACACGAGGCCGCCTGGCTTCACAATGCGTTGATCGAAAGCGCACACAGCCTTGAGCGCGTCCACGATTTGAAGGATGCGATCTTCCTGGCAGGCCAAGAGCTCTTTGACGCAGTGATTGTCATGTCGACGGAGAGTCCGCCGTTTGCCTGCCTGCTAGCTGCCCTGCCCAGGCTCGCCAGCGAAAGCCGAGGTGCACCAATTATCGTGACGCTCGGTGCAGCTCGCGCGAAGGAAAGGACGCAGGTACTGCGAGCCGGCGGCGACGCCTGTTTCTGCCAGCCGCTGTCTTTCATTGAATTGCACGAGCGCATGCATGCATTGCGGCGCGTGAGCCCTGTGGCGGTCCAACGCATGGGACAGGTGTCCGTTTGTCCTGCATTGGATACGGGGACGCGGGAGTTTGTCTGCGGGGAACGGCGACTCCACTTAACGCGCCGGGAATACATGCTACTCGAGTGTCTGCTGCGCCAGCCGAACATTCCTGTTTCGCGGTCGGATCTGATCCGCTATGCGTGGCCCGATCAAGATGACGTAGCTGCTTCGAGCGTCAATCTCGTTATATCGCGTCTGCGTCGCAAGCTCGCGCCGCATTATCCGGATATAAACATCGATACATTAAAGCGCTACGGCTATCAGCTCACACTAATGAACGCTTGACGAAACATGGTGGCGATCTGCCAGGTAGACGCTCTCCGCTCTCGCCTTCGCATGTCGCTGACTGCACGCTTCCCGACCAAGGGGAAGCGTGCCATTTATGATCCACCGAAATAAACGTTGCAATAACTTGGTGGGCCCACACATTGATCTGCAGTCTTTGTCGCGTCCGACGCGCAGCCGGCCAGGAGACCGCTAGCGATGGCCGCCAGAATCAAGCACATATGAAATTTCGTGAATCGACTTGTCTTCATCTTGTTTCGAAATTGCGAGTGGCTATGAGGCACAGGTTCCGGCCAGCGACGTCCTCACGTCGCCGCTGGCTGGGGCGATCTGATATCTCAGGGGTGGGCATAGATAGTCGAGTTCAGATAAGCGAGCTGCCCATCCTGTTCGGCGTGCACCAATTCCTGATAGACCTGTGCGCGCGTCTTTGGCACCACTGGTTGACCATATGGCGGCACCCACTGGCCACCGGTCGCACCCGCTGATGTGGCGTTCGATGCGACCTGGGTCGCGTGGGTGGTCAGTTGCATGCTAGAAGTGGAACCCGCGGGAGCCGACTGCGCAAAGGCTGATGCGGCCGACAGTGTTCCAGCGAAAACGATTGCCATTACCATCCGTTTCATATTCTCGTCCTTAACATTGAGGTTAAATTAGCCGACCCTGGAACGTCATGCTTTCGGGAGGGCCGGTTATGGAGAGAATAAGCAGTCACTCTTATCGGATCACTACCGCGACGGTGAAAATTAGTTCATCGAATTAAGTAGCGGTGTTACCACGCGATCGCGCGAGGCATGCAGATCGAAAGGAAAAAAATTTTCATCCAGGCGATGGCCATTTTTCATCTGCAGCCAATGGTGTCCGAATACATTCCCGCCAGTCGCTCGCCTCGAGGCGCGAACTCGGCCCGAAGGGGGCAGACATACTTATCTCTCAGGAAAAAACAGATGAATAAAGCATTGGCAACAGTCTGCGCCGCGCTGACCGCGACGTTCGCTTCAGGCGCGCACGCTCAGAGCAATGTCACTCTCTACGGCACGCTGGATACGGGTATCGACTATGTCAGTAACCAGAAGACAGCGAACGGTCAGGGACACAACAACTGGATGATGGAAAGCGGAAACCTGAACGGCGACCGTTGGGGGCTGCGTGGCACCGAAGACCTGGGCGGCGGCCTGCACACGGTGTTCGATGTGGAAAACGGATTCAACATTGCCAACGGCAAACTGGCTAATGGTGGAGACGTTTTCGGTCGGCAGGCGTGGGTGGGATTGTCGAGCAACGCGTGGGGCACGGTGACCATGGGGCGCCAATACGACTTCCTGGTCGACTTTGTCGCGCCCTTGTCGGCAACCGGCTCGGGCTTCGGCGGAAATATCGCGGATCATCCGTTCGACAATGACAACCTTGCTAACGACTTCCGCATGAACAACGCCGTCAAGTACCGCAGCCCGGACTACCACGGTTTCAAATTCGGCTGGGCTTACGCATTCAGCAATGCCGCTGGCGGCTTCAGCAACAACAACGCATTCAGCGCTGGCGCGGCATGGTCGCGCGGCCCGGCTGAACTGGCAGTCGGGTATTTTCAGGGCAATCATCCGGGCGGCGTGGACGCTCCCACCAACACAGGTGGTGCGATCAGTAGCAGTGACGGCGACGCGATGCTGACCGGCGCGCGTCAACGCATCCTCGGCGCAGCGGGCCGTTACGCCTTCGGGGCCGCCACTGTCGGCCTCGTAGTCACGAGGACCATCATGGACGACCCAGCTCAAGTCGCGCAAGGCGGCACGTACGTCGCTCTAAAAGGGGACCTCTTGACGTTCACCAACTATGAACTTAACGCGCGATATGCGCTTACGCCGGCCCTGAGCCTGGGCGGCTCTTATACCTTCACCGACGGTCACTTCAGCAGCGCAAGTGGCGTCGCATCGCCGAAATGGAATCAGGTGATGCTGCAAGCCGACTATGCGCTGTCGCACCGTACAGACGTCTATGTCGAAGGCGTCTATCAGCATGTGTCCGGCGCCAGCGGCATACCGGCGCTCGGCAACGCCTCCATCTTCACCCTCGCGCCGTCAGCAGGCAATCAGCAGACCGTGCTCGCAATGGGCTTGCGGCACCGCTTCTAGACATCTGCCTTAATGTCGCGCTGCGCATGACGAGCAGGACGCCTCGCGGCGAATCGCGGCGGATCGCTGCGAGGCATCCTGTTCTTCGAAACCCGACTGTTCACTTCGTTGTGGACGTGAGCGTGTCGACCGGTTCGTTGGTCCATCCACCTCCTAACGCCTCTATCAGCGCAGCGGAGGCAATCAACTTGCGAGTTTGCAAATCCAGCAGCAAGGTTTGCGTTTCGAGTTCCATTGCCTGCGCACTGACGACATCCAGATAGCTCACGACGCCATCACGGTACCGCGACATGGATAGCTCGAGCGTACGCTGAGCGGCTGCGAGCGCGAGCCCCTCCTTCGTAGACTCGTTGCCGAGGTAATGCAGTTGCGAAAGCTGATCTTCGACCTGCTGTACCGCCAGCAGCACCGCCGCCTTGTACTTCTCGCCATTTTCCGCCAGCTTTGCCTGAGCCTGCCTTGTGACGGCCGCTCGCCGGCCGCCGTCGAACAAGGTCATCACCAGGTTCGGGCCGATCGCCCACATCTCGTTCGGTGCCGCCAGCCAAGGCGACAAAGTGGTACTTTGATAACCGCCGTCAAGACCTAGCGAGACATCCGGAAAAAATGCCGCTCTGGCGACGCCAATCTGTGCGTTCGCCTGCGCGACGCGGCGCTCCGCAGCCGCAACATCCGCTCGACGTTGCAGCAGTGCCAGAGGCATTCCCGCCGGAATCGATGGCAGGTACGTCGCATCGACGGTGAGCGCAAGCGAAAACCTGGACGCCGGCTTGCCCGTAATGGTCGCGATCGCATGCTCGTACAATGCCCTTCGCGCCGATACGTCTTCGACCGACGCGCGTGCCGATTCGAGCTGGGTCTGAGCACGCGACACATCCAGATCGGATGCAATGCCGCCGACGTGCCGGCTTTCAGTCAACTGCAATGCATGCTCATAGGTGCGAACGGTATTCCCCAGCAATTCCTGCTGTTGATCGAGACCACGCAGATGGAAATACGCCTCAGCAAGCTTTTCCTGCAAACTCAATCGCAATGACTCGATGTCGTACTGGCTCGCCTGCTCGGCCGCCTTGCCCGCAGCAACCTCATTGCGCACCTTTCCCCATAGATCGAGGTCGTAGTTCAGGCCGACATCGACAGTCGCCGAATTGTAGAGCGCTGGTTGAGTAGCGCCCCTCAATGGCCGGTTGTCGGACTGACGCGAGCGTGAGACCTGCGCATAAGCGCCGATGGTGGGAAACAGGCCAGCGCCAGCCTGGTCCAGATACGCTTGCGCCTGGTCATGCCGAGCGATCGCGGCGGCCACGTCGGGGTTAGCGCTCGCCACCCGGCTTTCCAGTCCGTCGAGAACCGGATCGCGATACACGGTCCACCACGCACCGCGCGGCATACGGTCGGCAGGCTGTGCGAGTTGCCATCCCCGGGCCTCCTTGAACCCGCTCGGCATGGCCGACGGCGGTACCTGATACGGCGGCGCGAACGAACACCCGCTCACGAGTGCAGCCGCAGTCAGAACCGTGCATACGCCACGCCTAACCATGACTGGGCTCCACGTCATTGTTCTGTGTCAGCGCTGTCGTCGCAGATGTCGAAGCAAATTGCACTGGATCGCCGTTTTCCAGTGAGTCAGGCGGGTTGTCGATCACCCGGTCGGTGGCGGTCAAACCCGATGCAATCACAACCTTCGTACCGAGGTCGGTAGCGACGCTCACCTGCTTCAGCATTGCGCGATTGCCAGGACCGACCACCGCCACTTGCAAACCGCTTTCCCGGAACATCAGCGCGCTAGCAGGAATTGTCATCGCATGTTTGTCCGTGGGCAGTTCGAAATGAACTTCGGTGTATTCGCCCGGAATCAGCACGCCGCCAGAGTTGTCGACTGCCAATTGCACCAGCAGCGTCCCCGAAGAAGGCGTGATGGAGTCGTCGGTATCGACAAGCTTTGCGGAAAACTGCATGCCGGGGCGTTCGGGCACGGTCAGACTCGCGGCCAGTCCGGGCCGGATAACGGCGGCTTCGTTCTGCGGCACGCTGACGTACACACGCAGCCGCCGCGCGTCGGAGACGGTGAACAACTCGGGCCCACTGCCGCCGCCCGCGCTGATCAGTGCGCCGACATCGGTCTTTCGCGCGGTCACAACGCCATCAAAAGGTGCGGTGATCCGTTTGAACGATTCAAGGGCCTCAAGCCGCGCAACGTTCGCCTGGTTCGCTGCGACCATTGCGCGCTTTGCCGCAAGGTCGCTGGTCTTTTCGTCTGTTTCCTGCTGCGATACGGAGTCCTGCTGCAGCATCTCGGTCCACCGTCGCGATGTGGATGCCGCGAGTGTTTCGTTCGCCTGTGAGGTACGTAGATCGGCACGTGCCTGGGCGAGTTGCTGATCGAGATCGGGTGTATCGATCTCGCCCAGCAACTGTCCGGCCTTCACGTGCGCGCCAATGTCCGCATACCACGCATGCAGATAACCGGGCACGCGTGCATAGATTGGCGCCTTCACATAGGCCGACAATTGACCTGGCAAGACCAGCGCCTGCGCAGACATGTCATGCAACGGCGGGTTCGCGACGACCGTTGGTATCGCCCGCGCGGCCGACCAGCTGGTCATCTGCTCCTTAGCATGGATGCGCGTTGCGATGCCCGTTGCTGCGACCCCCGCCGCGGCCAGCAGAGAGACGAGTCCTGCGAGTTTGAGAGGCCGCAGCCGTCGCGGCGCTGCTATGTCGATGTCAGTGGACATGGATGACTCCAGGTTCGGAAGATGAATGATCGTGTGAGCCGCGTTGAGGTTCGCCCGGTCCGGCGTCTCGTGGTGCGGCGTCGCGCCGATGCACGAGACTGAAAACGACGGGAACGAACAGCAACGTGGCGCAGGTTGCGCAGATCAGGCCGCCTATAACGGCTCTTCCGAGCGGCGCGTTCTGCTCACCGCCGTCGCCGAGACCCAACGCCATCGGAGCCATGCCGATGATCATCGAGAGTGCCGTCATTAACACAGGACGGAACCGCGCAAAGCCGGCTTCGAAGGCCGCTCGCAGCGCGTCGTGGGTCACCGCGAGCCGTTCGCGTGCGAAGCTGACGACCAGCACGCTGTTCGCGGTCGCCACACCCATGCAAAGAATAGCGCCAGTAAGAGCCGGCACCGACAGCGGCGTGTGTGTCGCAAACAGCATCCACACGATGCCAGCCAGCGCCGCAGGCAACGCTGAGACGATCACAAAGGCGTCGCCCCACGAGTGGAAGTTGACGACGATCAGCAGATAGATGAGCGCGATCGCACCGACGAGGCCAAGTAGCAGCCCGGTGAATGCGCTGTTCATGGTCTGCACCTGACCTCGCAGCGTGACCGTCGAGCCTTTGGGTACGTCTTTCGATGTTGCGTGCAGGATACCGTCAATGTCGCTGGCGACCGCACCCAGATCCCGGCCCTGCGGAGTGGCGTAAATATCAAACAGCGGCTCGATGTTGTAATGCGATACCACCGCGCTGCCGACGCCGCGCGCGATATTCGCGACACCGCCGAGCAATTGCGAGCTGCCACTTGCGTCTGTTACCGGGAGATTCTCGAGACTGGACAGCGATGCCATCCAGTATTCGGGGGTTTGCGCGACGATCGGGTATGAAACCCCGTTCGTTGGATTGAGCCAGTACGTGGCCGCTACCTGGCTCGTACCGGCGAGCGTTGCAACGACGGAGTTCGTCACATCCTCCTCGCTAATGCCCAGTCGTCCCGCGTGAGAGCGGTTCACCGCGATGGTGAACTGCGGATAAGTGACCGCCTGCTGGATACGGCTATCGGCAATACCGGAGATCATCCGCACACGTCGCAACAGTTCGTTCGCGTACCGATGATTCCCAGTCTGGTCCGGCCCGGCGACTTGCAGATCGATCGGTGCCGGTGCGCCGAAATTCAGGATCTGGCTAACGATGTCCGCCGGCAAGAAAGAGAAGGTCGTACCTGGAAATGCCAGGGGTAACACTTCGCGTAGCCTTTTCACATATCGCGCTGTTGGCTCATGATTCTCGCGCAGCGAAATCATGATGTCGCCATCCTGTGAGCCGATGGTGCCGCTGTTGTTGTATGCCAGGCTGATACCGCTGACTGGCAGGCCAATGTTATCGACCACGCTGCCGAGTTGACCCGGCGGAATAACCTGGCGAATAGTGTTTTCAACGTGATCGAAAATGCTTGCCGTATTTTCGATGCGTGTCCCAACCGGCGCGCGCACATGCAGGGCGATTTCGCCTGCATCGATGTCCGGAAAGAAGTTCCGTCCGAGCCATGGTGAAAGCACGAAAGACACGCATACGACGGCCAGTACGCCGACCACAAAGCGCTTGCGGTGCGTCAGCGCAAGGCCGAGAAGCACACGGTAAACATCTCGCACGCGCTCAAAGCATTGCTCGAAGCCGCGCTGGAAGCGCACAAACGGATTGCGCGACGTGGGACGTGTGGACATGCTGCCGTGAGAGTCGATTATCGCCGCGAGTTCACCGCTTGCATGCCCGCCCGACGCATGAGGCGCGAGCAGGTACTGCGCCATCATCGGCACAAACGTGCGCGACAGAATGAACGAAGCGATCATCGCAAACATCACGGCTTCCGCCATCGGCACGAAAAGGAAGCGAGCAATACCGTCGAGCAATAGCATCGGAACGAACACGATGCAGATGCACAGCAATGAAACCAGTGCGGGCGTGACGATCTGCTGTGCGCCGTCCATGATCGCCCGCCGCACGTCTTTCCCCTGTTCAAGGTGCCAGTTGATGTTTTCGATGGTGACCGTGGCGTCGTCGACAAGTATTCCTACGGCCAGCGCAAGCCCGCCTAGCGTCATCACGTTCAGCGTCTCGCCCATCATCGAAAGCGCCGCCACTGCCGCGAGCAAGGCCAGCGGAATCGACGCCGCGATGATAAGCGTCGAGCGCCAACTGCCGAGGAAAAGCAGAATCATGGCGGACGTGAGGGCCGCTGCAATGACGCCTTCGCGCACCACGCCGCTCACGGCACCCTTGATGAACTGTGACTGGTCGCCCATCGTGACCAGCTTCAATTGCGGGGGAAGCGAAGCTTCGACGAGCGGCAGTTTCGCCTTGACGCCAGAAATGATGTCGAGCGTCGAAGCGGACCCGTTCTTGAGGATACTCATTAGCACCGCGCGGCGGCCGTCAACACGGACGATATTGGTTTGCGGCGGATATCCGTCCCGTACATGCGCGACATCGCGAATGTAGATTGTCGCGTCGCCGTCCACTTTCACGGGCAGCGCATTCAGCTCATCGAGGTCCACTGGGCTATTGTTCAGCTTGACGTTGTACTGGAATGCACCAACCTTCTGCGTGCCGGCAGGGATAATCTGGTTCTGCCGAGCGAGCGCCGCCGCGACGTCTTCTGCCGAGAGCTTTCTCGCCTGCAACGCTTTGGGATCGAGGTCAATCTGCACCTCTCGCGTCTTTCCGCCGTAGGGCGTCGGAATGGCGACGCCCGGCACACTCAGCAATTGCGGACGAATCGCGTTTGTCGCGTAGTCGGCGAGTTGCTGCTCGTCGAGTGTGTCGCTTGTCAACGCTAACTGCAATACGGGAACAGTGGATGCGTTGTAGTTGAGAATCTGCGGCGGAGTCGTGCCGGGTGGCATCTGCTTGAGCACAGTCTGCGAGATGGATGCGACCTGGGCTGTTGCGGTCCGGATGTCGACCGTTGGCTGGAAGAATATCTTGACGATGCCGTAGCCCGTGAACGACTGCGATTCAATATGCGCGACATCGTTCACTGTTGTGCCGAGCGTGCGTTCGTAATAGGTAACGATTCGACCCGCCATGTCGTCAGGCTGTAGTCCCGTATAGCTCCATACGACGCTGATCACCGGAATTCGTATGTCAGGGAAAATGTCCGTCGGTGTACGCAATGCCGATAAAGGGCCCAAAAGTAAAATGAGCATCGCGAGCACGATGAATGTGTAGGGCCGCGTCAACGCCAGCCTGACCAGTTTCAACATCGGAACAGCTCCATTCAGGAAAGCGCATGGTCATCGCGCGCAGGCATCGGTACGCGCTCGATGCATGACACGCTTGTTTATGTGGGGATTCTGAACGTAGGGCGCTAACAGGGTTCTACCTCGAACATTAAGGAACTTTTAGTTCACGACACTCGTATGGACGGGAACTGGAAGGCAGAAAACCGAGAGGTCCGGGACGCTCGTACGCCCTGCGGCCCCGCTGCGGGACCTGCGGCGGTCTCTCCCAGAAGCGACCCTACGTTGAGCGCATTGCCTCGTCGCATTGCGAATCCGCAGCCACGCAACGCTCGAAGCGTGGCGCGGCTCAGCGACTACCGAGTCGCCATGAAGAACTGCAGACCTGTCACGCAGCCGGCTCGATGCGCAGCGGTAAGGTGCAATGTGTGGAGCGTGTGGCGAGGCGTCATCGAAAGACGGCCGCTTCGAGCTCAGGCGACCGCCTTAAGCGATGACGTACGATCCATTGTGCGATAGTGGTCCACCGCAAAGTCAACGAAACTTCGCACCCTCCTCGACAACAGCCCTGGCGACGAATACAACGCGCACAGATTTCTCGCGCCGCTGCCGACATTGAACTGTTCAAATAGCTCGACCAGCGCGCCACGTTGCAATTCTGATTCAACTATCGAACGAGGTAACAGAGCGATTCCCAGGTGGTGCATGCATGCAGACTTCAGCATCGCATAGCTGGAAGATGCAATCCCGGCAGATGCGGTGACGCGTGAAACCTGGTTGCGATCGACGAACTCCCAGCAACGAGCCCCATTTCCTGACCGGTACAGCATCGTGTGCCGGGTCAGATCCGATGGGATATGTGGCGTGTCGTGCCTGGATAGGTAGTGAGGGGACGCGACGACAATTTGTGGAATTCGCAGCAGTGGCCGACAAACGAGCGCTGAGCTGAACAGGCCAGGATCGTCCGTAAAGCAGACATCGAAGCCACCTTCGACCATGTCGATATGGACGTCGAAAGTAGTCACCTCGAAAGACACGCCAGGATGCATCTCCCGGTAGGACGCAACCAGGCGCACGAGGCCGCCGTCCGCGAACGTTGCGACGCTTGCAACCCGAAGCGCCCCGCGCAACTCCCGGGTGGATTGTACGAGGGACGTCTCCATTTCATCCAACTGCTCGATAATCGCGCGACAGCCCTCGAGATAATCGCGACCTGCCTCCGTTAGCGACAGCGTGCGCGTGGTCCGGTTGATCAAGCGGGTGTGCAGATGAGCTTCCAGCAAGCCAATGCTGCGCGTGACCGATGCCGCTGAGACGCCAAGCTGCCGCGCCGCCAGATTGAAGCTGCCGAGCCCGATTACACGGGTAAAGACGCGCATCGCTTGAAGCTGATTCATGATGCAATGTCCGTGGTTGAACGATGGACGCATCATTGCTGACTTCCTCTAAAGTGCCCGCTCCACGTTTATGAAGCCTTTTTTAGTTTTGCTTCGCGTCGTCACCGACACTAAAAATAGTAAGTCAAGCGGGAGTTAGCCAAATACAACGGCGTGCGCCACCGCATCACGCCTGGCTCCCGGGCAGTTTGCGCGCCTGGAAGAGTTCACGCGTTTTGTTCAACTTTCCTGAATGCTCGATTTCATTTTCTGGTGAACGACAGTCAATTCTCGCTACCTAGACTTGGTTGCCTTTCAAGCGAACGGCCGAAACTAGCGTAGGCAATTTTTCGGTCGATCGTCTGCGGCTCCCTGGCAAATATCATACGGACAACTCTTAAATTGCGAGCGAAAATGAAAAAGACGAACCTGACGTGGGCAGCTTTGGCCTCCTTGATGCTGGTCACCGGCGTAGCGCATGCACAATCCAGCGTGACGCTCTATGGGCTTCTTGATGAGGGCCTCAACTTCACGAGCAACGCAAACGGACACGGCACCTATCAAATGAAAAGCGGAGACACGTACGGCAGCCGTTGGGGTTTGCGAGGCAATGAAGATCTCGGTGGGGGCTTGAAGGCTGTGTTCAAGCTGGAAAGCGGCTTCGATACGAACAGTGGGCAGGCGGGCCAGGGTGGGCGTCTGTTTGGCCGCCAGGCATACGTGGGATTGTCGTCCGATCAGTACGGCACCCTCACCTTCGGTCGTCAGTACGATACCAGCGTCGACGACCTCGGCTTCGCCGGCCTTACCGCAGCCGGAAATTACGCTGGCGATGTCAACTCGCATCCGTTCGACAACGACAACGCAGACTGGGATTTCCGCGTCAACAACGTTGTCAAGTACGTGAGCCCGACATACCGCGGCCTGACTGGGGAAGCGATGTACGGTTTCAGCAACCAGGCGGGCGGGTTCGCGAACAACCGCACCTGGGGTGCAACGTTGAACTACCAGAACGGTGGTTTGACGATGGCGGCGTCCTATCTGAAGCTCGACAACCCCGGCGCGAACTCAAGCGGTTCAGTTGCCACCGACGTGCTGTTTGCCGGTTCGTCGCAGCAGGATATCGGCGTGGCGGCGTCTTACCGCTTTGCCCATTCGCTGGCCGCACTCGCCTATTCGCATGTCGACGTGTATGACCCGACTTTCAACGCGTATTTCGCGTCACAAGGTGGACCCTCGGGCGGCACATGGAATTCGTGGAAATTCGACAACTTCGAAGCAAATGAGCAGTACTTCTTCCGACCGGACCTGTGGCTCGGCGCAGCTTACACGTTTACGGTCGCCCACCTTCACTCGACGAGCGGTTCCTTTACTCCCAAATGGCATCAGTTCGGTCTCACGCTCGACTACGACCTGAGCAAGAGCACGTCAGTCTATGTGCAAGGCGCCTACCAACACGTCGTCAGCGCGCATACCGGCACTGACTTCGACTTTGCTCAAATCCCCGCTGCGGCCGGCATGTCTAGCAGCGAGAACCAGATGGTCTATCGCGTCGCCATGATTCATCGCTTCTGACGTGGTACGCCACCGCGCGCGCTGCGAATGATGGAGTTTCGCCCAGCGCTCCACGGAGCGCTGGGCGGAGTATCGTGCCAGCAGGTCGCTGCCAGTCAGCGGGATCGTCCGACCAAGCCCCGTCCAGTTCGACCGGCGCCTGTGCGTCATGCGGATCTCTATTGTCCCGGCGTGCCACCGCGTTCAGCTGCGCGACAGCGCCACCGCCGCGTGCCAACCGGTGCGCGCTTCGACCCACTGCGCCAGCATCAGCAAATCCAGGTCGCCGTGAGCGACGCCAACGAGTTGTGCGCCAAGCGGCAAGCCCGCCGGTCCGAACCCCACCGGCATAGTCACGGCCGGCACCCCGAGAAAGGTCCACGGCGCGCAGAACGCCGCGTCGCCGGTATAGTCGAGACCGCGCGGCGGTTCGCCAGTGGCTGGCGCGACCAGCAGCGCATCTAGCGCCATCGCGCGGCTGAGCCAGTCGTGAAAGCGATGCGCCATCGGCATCTGCGCCGCCTTGATGCCGGCGTAGGCGGTCGCGGGCAGCTTGCGCCCGTCTTCGACCAGACCGCGCATCGCCTGACTCACGAGCTCGGGCGTGCGGTCGACCAGTTCGCCGTGCGTGATGGCCGCTTCCACCGACATCAGTTTCAACGCATGCGAAGGCGTGTCGAAAATCTCGGCCGGCAGATCGACCGTGACAATCTCAGCGCCGTCTCGCGCGAGCTGGGCCGCGAGCCCGTCGAGCGCGGCTTGTTGCGCGGGCTCGATTTCGCCGCCGGCCTGTTTCGACAGCACGCCGATGCGCGGCGTCCCAGTGCCTCGCGCGGTCGCAGCAGAGTGCGGAACATGCGAGACATGCGGATCAGCTGCATCCGCGCCAGTGACGAGCGCGAATGCGTAAGCCACATCCGCAACCTTCGTCGCGAACATGCCGACATGGTCGAGCGACCACGCCAGCGGCAACACGCCCGTACGGGCGATCGCGCTGTAAGTCGGCTTGAAACCGACGATGCCGCAGTACGCCGCCGGCCGGATCACGGAGCCCTGCGTCTGCGTACCGAGTGCGAGCGGCACGATGCCCGCCGCCACCGCCGCCGCGGACCCACTCGACGAACCGCCCGGCGTGAACGCGTCATTCCACGGATTGACGGTCGCGCCCGGCTGACGCCACGCGAATTCGGTGGTCACGGTCTTGCCGATAATCGACGCGCCCGCCGCACGCAAACGCGCGACCACCCACGCATCGTGCTCAGGGCGTCGTCCCTTGTAGGCGGGCGAATTGAATTCGGTCGGCATGTCGGCGGTATCGATAACGTCCTTCACCGCGACCGGCACGCCCGCCAGCGGCGAAGCGACATCGACGGCATTGACGGGCGCGGCATCCGGCAAATAGCAGAACGCATGCAAGGACGCCTGCGATTCGTACGCCGCATCGTAGGCGCGCGACACATACTGCTCGAGCCCGGCCTCGCCCGAGGCAACCTCGGCGCGAATCCGGGCGATGGTGGGAATCGGGCCGATGTTTGAAGAAGCAGAGAACATGGTCATGGAAGAGTCGGCGAACGGTGTCATTTCGCGGCAAGCGCCGGCTGGATGTAATTCTGAACGATGAATTTGTCGTAGTTGGGCTGCTGCTTCAGGTTGCCGAGCGCGATCTGCGTATCCATCGCAACAGTCAGCGCTTTCGGCGTGATCCCGACGTCCTTCGGATACACGCCTTCGTCCAGCATGCGCTTCACGGCTGCGTCGACTACCGCGGGATCAAGTGTGGGGAATTCCTTGCGCGCAATCGCCGCGGTTTCCGCAGGGTGGCTCTGCATGTACAGCAGCGCGTTTTGCAGCCCCTTTACAAACCGCGCGGCCGCGTCGGGATCGACGCTGCGTTTGGCGGAGATCGAAGAGAACGCGTATTCGCCATAGAGTTTCGGAAACCCGAGCGCGACTTTCATGCCCTTCGCGACAGCCTGATCGAGACCCGGCTCATACATCACCGCAATCTTCGCCTGGCCGGCAACGAGCGGTCCGATCTCCGAGCCGAGCGGCACCTGAACCAGCTTGACGTCGCTTTGCGACATGCCGTTCTCCTTCAACAGCTTGAAGAACAGCGACGTGCTCGTAGTCGGCATCTGTCCCGACACAACCACCTGATCCTTCACGTCCTTGATGCCGCTGAACTTTGCACCCGGCGCAACCGCGATCCACACTGCCGCGCCGTTTACGACGTTGGCAATCACATCGACATCGGCGCCCTTCTCGGCGGCCACGGCCGTCCACTCCGGTCCGTGCAGCGAGAAATCGGCGCTCCCCGACAGTACGGCGGAGAGCGCAGCACTCGGGCTGCCGGCGGTCTGCTTGTTCACGTCGAGTCCCTGCTTCTCGAAGAAGCCGCCGTCGATCGCCACGTAGAGCGGCAGATACAGCATCGACTGGAACGCCTGCGAAATAGTGACTTTCTTGTCGGCCGCAAGTGTCGGTGTTGAAACGGCTGCAACGGTCAGTGCCAAAGCGGTGCTCAGCGCGGTCAGCGCTCTTCTTGCGGTTAGTGCCATCGTCTGTCCCTGGATGAAGTGATTGGACTGCCGGAAATGCGTTAAACCCTGAGCGTGGTCGTGTTCGACGCCTGCCGCCACGGCAGCAGCTTGCGCTCGACCATATCGATCAGGAAGTAAAGGACGAAGCCGATCGCCATCAGGACGAACAGGCCCTCCCACACGGTGTTGAGGTCGTAGAGGCTGGACGCGGTGAAGATCATGTGTCCGAGGCCTTTCTCCGATGAGATGAACTCGCCCACCACCGCGCCCACCAGACCGAAGCCGACGTTGATGCGAAACGTGGAGATCACGTAGGGCAGCGTGAACGGCACCACCACTTTCATGAACACGTCGTTCTTGTTCGCGCCGAGCGTGACGAGCAGCGCCTGCAGGTCGGGATCGGCGTCTTTCGCCGCCTCATAGGCGGCAATCAGCGCGACGATTGCGGTCAGCGAAATAGCCAGCGCGACCTTGGAGATGAGCCCGGTGCCGAACCACAGAATCACGATCGGTGCAAAAGCGATCTTCGGCACACTGTTGATCGCGACGATGAACGGCTCGATCAGCCGCGCGACGAACGGCGAATACCACAGCGCGAGTCCGCATACAGAACCGACTGCCGTGCCGAACACGAAGCCGAGAATGGCTTCGAAGAGCGTATAGCCGGTGTCGATGAAAAGCTGATGCGATTGCATGTCGCGTAGCAGCGCGGCGAAAATTTTCGACGGCGAACCGACGAGGAAATTCGATACCCAGCCCAGGCGCGCAGCGCTTTCCCATACCGCGAAGAACGCGATTACTGCCGCCAGTTGCAACAGCGAACGGCCCCAGCCGCTGTCGAGCACGAACCGCACGGGAGCTTTCGGCGCACGCCGGGCCGGCAAAGATTTCTCCATGGAAGCGGATTGGGTCATGCTGCCTTCACCTCCGTCTGAATGTCGAGCTCGCCACACAACGCGTGGAAGTAACCCGCAAAGTTGGGATCGCTGCGAGCGCCAATCGGCGAGCGCGCGGCGATGTCGATGTCGTAGATCTTCTTCACCTGCGAAGGCCGGCCGCCAAGTACGACGACGCGCTTCGATAAAGCGACCGCTTCGTCGATGTCGTGCGTGACGAGCACCACTGTCTTGTGAAACGTTTCGACCGCTTCCATCAACACGCCTTCCAGATACAGACGCGTCTGGTAGTCGAGCGCCGAAAACGGCTCGTCGAGCAGGATGATGTCGGGATCGTTGATGAGCGTGCGGATCAACGCCACGCGCTGACGCATGCCGCCCGACAGCATGCGCGGATAGGCATTCTCGAAGCCCGCGAGGCCATACGTATTGAGGTATTCCATCGCCATGTCGCGTGCCTGTGCGGCAGGCATCGTCGAGAGCTCCGGTCCGATCAGCACGTTTTGCAGCACGGTGCGCCACGGCAGCAGCAGGTCGCGCTGCATCATGTAACCGACCTTGCCGCGTAAGCCATCGACGCTTTGCCCGCGATAGACGATATCGCCGCTATCTGCTTCGAGCAGGCCGGCGATCACGTTGAACACCGTCGTTTTGCCGCAGCCCGAAGGCCCGATGATGCTGACGAAATCGCGCTCATGGATATCGAAGGTCAGACCGCCGAGCACGTCGACGGAGCCGAGTTTGTTCGAAAACGATTTGCGGATATTGCGTAACGCAAGTTGAATTGGCATGTGTTCCTCGACGACGTTTCGGAATGCATTGCGGCACACGGCGAGTGGAATCAGGCGCCCCGCTGTGTCGCCAGGAAGCGCCGGCGCATCGGCTTGAGCACTGCAATGGCGAGCAGCGCGGTAACGATGTCGAGCGTGATCGCCGTCGAAAACACCGGCACCCAGCCTCCCGCGTGCTGATGCATCAATGCGGCGAGCGGGCCGCCGAAGATCGACCCGATCCCTTGCGAGATATACAGCCAGCCGTAGTTCTCGGTGGCGTGCCGCGTACCGAAAGTGTCCGTGAGCGTCGACGGAAACAGCGAGAAGATTTCGCCCCAGCCGAAGAACACGACGCCCGACAGCAGGACGAACAACACGGCGTTATCGCGCGTGAGCAGCCACAGCGCCATGGCCACGCCTTCGAGCGCGAACGCGAAAAACATCGTGTTCTCGCGTCCCACCTTGTCCGACACCCAGCCGAACAGCGGCCGCGTGAGCCCGTTTGTGAAGCGGTCGATCGTCAACGCCAGCGGCAAGGCGGCCATGCCGAAGACGAGCACTTTGGTCACGCCGAAGTCGGCGGCGAAGGTGGCCATCTGCGAGGTGACCATCAGGCCCGACGTGGACATCATGGTCATCATCGCGAACATCAGCCAGAAGAGCGGCGTCTTTAACGTCTGCGAAGGACGAAAATTCATGGCCGTCGGCGCGCAAACCGAACCGGCGGAAGCAGCCGAATCAGAAGGAGCGGCGGCGTCGTACGAAGGCGGCACCCGCAAACCTTGCGAAGCCAGCAGACCGACCACCGCGAACGCGATGCCGAAGATCCACAGCGTGGCGTCGATGCCGCGCGCCTGTAGCGACGAGGCGATCGGAAAGGTCGTGACGATCGCGCCCATGCCATAGCCGGCCGCGACCGCGCCCGCCGCGAAGCCGCGATTGGACGGGAACCAGCGCACCATCAGCCCCACCACGCCGACATACACGATGCCTGTGCCCAGCCCGCCCACCAGACCGTAGGTCAGATAGAGCATCGGCGCGCTATGAACCTGCGAGGCCAGCACCCAGCTCAGGCCCGACATTACCGTGCCGATCGAGATCAGCATGCGCGGCCCGAAGCGGTCGATCAGCTTGCCCTGAAATGGCGAGAAAAACGTCTGCAATATGATCAGCAGCGAAAACGTGACTTGCAGTTCAGGTAACGCAACGCCGAGCTTCGCGGCGAGCGGTTTGGTCATCAGTGTCCATACATATTGCGGACTCGAAATCGCCATCATGCAGACGAGACCCAGCGCGAGCTGAAGCCAGCGGTTATGCGTCCTGCCCGACGAAGTGGCGCCGGGTTCCGCCGATGCGATAGGTTGCAAAGAAGATTGCAAGCGTGTGGTCATGGTGACTCCATTTACTGAGCGAATGCCTGCCGGCGACCGGCAGACGTGCAGCGTCCTCCGGGCCTCGAAGGCCGGACCTGCAATCTGATTGAAAAAAGCGCGCGTGTGCGTCTACCAGCCCGCGGCTGCCCCGTCACTGCGCGGGTCGTAGCCCGCTTCGATCAATCCATCGGGATACCGAACGATTGCGCCGGCATGCCCCATTGCTTCGTCATAGACCTGCATCGTCTCGACTTCATGGCCGAGCGCCTCGAGCCGCGCGACGGTGCCCGGCGCGAAACGCGCTTCGAGCTTGAGCGTGTCGGTCGACTGGCCCCAGGTACGGCCCAGCAGCCAACGCGGCGCGTCGATCGCGGCTTGCGGATTCCAGCCGAACGTCGCGATACGCGAGAACACCGCGCTTTGAGATTGCGGCTGACCGTCGCCGCCCATGTTGCCGTAGACCATCGTGCGGCCGTCGGCAAAACGTGCGAGCGCCGGGTTCAGCGTATGAAAAGGCCGGCGCAGCGGCATCAGCGGATTACGTGCGCGCTCATCGAGCGAGAAACTGCAGCCGCGGTTCTGCCAGTTGATGCCCGACTTCGCCAGCACGATCCCGCTGCCGAACTCGTGATAGATACTCTGGATGAAGCTCACCGCGACGCCGTTGCCGTCGGTCACGCCGAGCCACACCGTATCGCCCGGCCCGCGGCCGGCGCCCCACGGCGCGGCTTGCGTGAGCGACACTTGCGCGGTCATTGCGTCGAGCGCGGCCGGCTTCAACAGCTCACGCGGATCGACGCGCATGTGATCCGGATCGGTGATCTCGGCATCGCGCACGGCGAACGCGAGCTTGGTCGCTTCGACGCACGCATGCACGAATTCGGGACCCAGCGGATCCATGTCCTTCGTCAGCACGCGATCGAGAATGCCTAAAATCAGCAGCGACACCAGCCCTTGCGTGGGCGGCGGCATGTTGTAGATCGTACCCAGCGAGTGCTCCAGTGCTAGCGGCGTTCGCAGGCGCGCCTCGTGCCGTTCAAGGTCCGGAAGACTTAGCAGAGAGCCGGCCGCCTGAAGATCGCTCGCGATGCTACGCGCGAGGTCGCCGCGATAGAAGTCGTCGAAGCCCGCGTCGGCCAGACGTTCGAGCGTGGCGGCAAGACGTGGCGCAACGAAGCGCTCGCCGGCGAGGGGCACGCCAGCTCCATGCAGAAAAGTTTCGGTGAAACCCGCGATCGGGCGCAATTCGCCGAGGCGACTTTCGACACACTGCGAGTGGCTCCGCGTAACCGGTACGCCCTGTTTCGCGTAATGGATCGCGTCTTCGAGCAGGCGTTCGACCGGCAACCTGCCGCCGAGCGTTTCGGCCGACCAGCGATATGCGCGCTGCCAGCCAGACACCGTGCCGGCCACCGTATTGGCTGCGAGTGGGCCGCGCACCGGAATGGCCGACAGCCCGCGCGAACGGTATTCGTCGATGGTCGCGGCCAGCGCCGCCGCGCCACACGCTTCGATGCCGACCGGCTCGGCGCCGGGACGCGAGATCAGCCAGAAGCCATCTCCGCCAATGCTGTTCATGTGCGGATAGACGACCGCAATCGTCGCGGCCGCGGCAATCATCGCTTCGATGGCGTTGCCGCCCTCACGCAGGATCGCGAGAGCGCTCTGTGCGGCGAGCGCGTGAGGCGCAACCGCCATGCCGCGGGTTCCGCGGCTCGGGTTCAGGAATTCAGAAGGCATCGGACGCACGGGGCTTTTGCTTGTATACATAGCCAGTGCATATGCGAATACCATGCCAACGTGCGAAGTCCCCGCAAAGGCCGAGTGCGGAGGGCGCTTAAGAAATGCGGACTCCCCAGTGCGTGTTACTAGATGGTGCCCCGCAACCTCGGTGGTGCATACGGAGCACTGTGAGGCTCCGATGCGGTGCGGGCGCGTTGCAGGCGCTCGGTGGTCAGTGTGCGCACCTCGGCCCTGCTTCCTTCTATGTGCCGGCCCAACAACTCGACAGCACGGTCGGCGGCAAGATCGCGGATGGCGGCAAGAATCGCAATATGTTCGTCGTAGGTGTCGTCGATGCAGTCGCCGTATACGAGGTCGAGCCGCCGCACCACGCGGATGCGGTCGGTCACGCGCTGCATTGCGGCGCTCAACTCTGCATTGCCGGCGGCAACGACAAGCGCCTCGTGGAAGGCTTCGTCAAGCGCCACCATCTCCCGGCCGTCACGAATGCGTTGCGCGTGAGGGACGTTCCAGATGCGGTCGAGCCGCTCCAGCATTTGCGACGCCGTGGCGGACAGGGCGCCGTCCGCGTCAAAGAGCCGGGTCACAGAAAACGTTTCTATCAGCTTGCGCATTTCGTACAGATCGTCAAAGCGCTTGAAGTCGATCGGCACGACTTCCCAGCCGCCGCGTACATAGCCGCGCATCAGTCCATCGCTTTGAAGACGTTGCAGCGCCTCGCGCGCCGGTGTGCGCGATACGCCGAAGCGATCGGCGATGCTGCCTTCGGTCATACGATCGCCAGGAAGCAGGCGCATGTCGAAGATATCGTCCCGCACGCTGAAGTAAACATGGTCAGCGCGCGATGAGGGTGAGCGGGTTGTGTCTTTCACGCGGGAGCCTGGAATTAACAGATCTTTCGGCAGTGACTATCGGTCACCGTCAAAACATCCGTCAACAGAAATTTAGCTTGCCGGCGTCACTGACGAACCCGCCATGCCAAGGATCCACATGGTGTTCTCACACGTCACGGCTGCCCCGTGCTGACAGTTCCCCACAATCGGCAGCCAGAATGGGAATCATGTTCCAGCTGTTCGCGATAACCTGATTGGCTGCACCGAAATGGGTCTCAAGGTGGACCTCATCCACCCGGTCGGTCATCGGCTATCTGCCAGTTGACTCTGCGTAGGTTTGAACAGACTGATCTCGCAACCGACGTCCGGGTCGTGGAAAGACAGGATCATGCCGTGCATGCCGGCCACGGCGGTCGCAAGACTGAGCCCCAAGCCGCTGCCGGGCGTATGACGGCTCGCCTCTCCACGATAGAAACGGCGCAGGACGGCATCGCGCTCTCTCGGCGCGATGCCGGGTCCATCATCGCGTACGGTCACGCCGGATCCTCGTTCGTCGTGCCACAGCGTCACCTGCACGGCTCCGCCATGCGGTGCAAACTTGACGGCGTTCTCCACCAGATTGGCCAGCGCCTCGAATAGCAGATTCGGATCTCCCTGGATTTCCAGCGGGCCGGACACAGTCCGCGCGAGTTTAAATGCGATCTGCTTGTCTTCGGCAGTCGGTTCGTAGAATTCGAAAACGTCATCGGCGACAGCGGCCAGATCGACCGCAGTGAAGCCCGCGCGGCGCACTCCGCTTTCAATTTCAGATATCCGCATCAACGCATTGAAGGTGCGCAAAAGGCCGGCGGTTTCAAGAATGGCTTCCTCGATCGCCGCGCGATATTCCGGCTCCGTTCTGGCGCGCCGTTGTGCCCGTTCGAGGCCGCCCAGCATGCGTGTAAGCGGCGTACGCAGATCGTGCGCGATCGCATCGCACACCCCTTTGACCTCGCTCATCAGGCGCTCGATTTCGTCGAGCATCCTGTTCACGACGCCAACGAGACGATCCACGTCGTCGCGTTTCGAATGCACTGGCAAACGCCTGCTGAGGTTGCCGGCGACGATTTCCTCGATCGATGCGGTCACCGCATCCAGGCGCCGCATCGCCGAGATGCCAATCAGGCTCGCGCCGATCAGGCCGATCACAAGCGTGATCATTGCGGTGGAAAGCAGCGCTTGCACCAGTTCGTCGTCGAAGTGGTCGAGCTCGAGGGTGTCCTGACATTGCAAAGCGATGCGGCTATCAGCCACGTGCGCGGCGATGCATCGGCCGGGCGGGTGACCCGCCACATTTGCGAGGCGCATCGAAAAAGGCTTGTCGAATACGGGGATCGCCGGCCGATCGCCCGCATAGCCGCCGGCAAGATGTTTGCCGCTGGCTTCGAACAGGCCGAAGGGACGCTGGTGGCGCGGATCGAACCGGTTCTGATGTTCGAATCGGGCGGCCAGTTCATCGGGCGCTTCGCGCTTCAACTCTGCGTGCTCACGAATCAGCCAGTCGTCGATGCGTTCCTGTTCAAAGCCGGTGATCTCGCGGTACAGGTAACCGAACAGCAGCATTGCGATCACGCCGAACAGCACGAGAAACAGTGTAGCGAGGCGAAAGCCGGTGGTGCGGTGCAGTTCATTCAGGCGCATGTAGCATGTACCCTGAACCGCGCACTGTGTCGATCATCGGAGCCGTCCCGTCCGGGTCGAGCTTCTTTCTGAGGCGGCTGATGTGCACGTCGATCACGTTGGTACGCTCGTCGAGCCTGTAGTCCCATACCGCTTCGAACAGCATGGTGCGGCTCACCACCTGGCCTTCGTGCTGCATCAGGTATTCGAGCAGCCGGTACTCGCGCGGCAGCAGCGGTACCGGGCGGCCGGCGCGAGTCACCTCGCGTTTAAGCGGGTCGAGACGCAGCGCGCCGACCAGGTACTCCTGCACACCGGGGGCCGTCTCGCGACGGCGCATCAACGCATCGAGCCGCGCCGTCAGTTCGATGAACTCAAACGGCTTGGTCAGATAGTCGTCTCCACCGGCGCGCAAACCGCGCACACGTTCGTCGACCGCGGACAGCGCGCTCAGGATCAGCACCGGCGTCAGCACGCCGGCGCTGCGCAATGCCGACAGCATGCCGAGCCCTTCGAGGCCGCCCGGCAACATACGATCGAGGACGATAGCGTCATAACTGTTGGCGACCGCAAGCATCAAACCGTCACGGCCGGTGCTCGTGGTTTCAACGTTGCAGCCGTGATCGGTGAGCGCTTCAACGATCTCCGCGAGAGTGTGCTCGTCGTCCTCGACGACCAATACTTTCGACATGCCTTTTTTCCAGAAATAAGAGAGCGTCGAACCTTCGTTAGCCGGCCGTTTTACACTACGCTCGTACCTACGATCTCTGTAGTATGCCGTGCGAAGCGCTACAAGCGTTTCGCGCAAACATGAAAAAATTTTAATGTAAGCCTCGATTGCGCATGCGAATCCTGCTGATCGAAGACGATATGCGCGCCAGCCGCTTCCTGGCGCGTGGCCTGACAGAGAGCGGTCTGATTGTCGACACAGTGGCCGACGGCGCGACCGGGCTCGCCTATGGGCGAGAGGGCATTTATGACGTCATCGTCACTGATCGGCGCTTGCCGGCGCTCGACGGCCTGGTCCTCGTCCAGCAGTTGCGCGCCGGTGGGGATACGACGCCAGTGCTGATGCTGTCGGCCATCGGCGGTCTGAACGACCGCGTGGAGGCGATTCGCGCCGGTTGCGACGACTATCTCGTGAAGCCGTATGCTTTCGTCGAAGCGCTGGCAAGAATCGAGGCGCTCGCGCGGCGCGCCGATCGTACCAGGATCAGCGATCGGCTCGAATGTGCGGACCTGATGCTCGATACCCGGGCGCGCACTGCAAGCCGCGCCGGACGCGATCTGCGCTTGCAGCATCGCGAATTCCTGTTGCTCGAGTGTCTCGCGCGCCGCGCGGGGCAGGTCGTCACGCGAAGCATGTTGCTCGAAGCCGCATGGCATTACGATTTCGAGCCGCGCGGCAACATCATCGATATGCACATGCATCGGCTGCGGGCTAAGGTCGATCGTGATTTTCCCGTGGCGCTGATTCAAACAGTGGTCGGCGCGGGATATATGCTGAACCCGGCGCCCTGACACGCGCTGCAAGCCTGGAAGCCCCAGCCGGGCGCCCCGCCGTGGCATGTTGTGCTGCATTAAATTAATTTAACCAATGGGCGAAAGCGCCGACAGGACGGGCCAGCTAGTCTGGCGACATATCCTTGTTAGGGTTTCTCCCATGTCAGGGCTGTCCCGTTCCACACGGTTGCCGCGCACCGTGAGTCCTCACCCGTGCCTTTCCTGGGTGCGCGCCGCGTTATGCGCGCTCGGCCTCGCGGTGCTCGCCGGCTGCTCGCTCGTGCCTGCCTATCGACGGCCGGGCGCGCCGCTCGCGCAGTCCTTCGACGGCGCGGCCGGCGCGTCATTAACCGATACGGTGCCCGTCAGAAGCGGCTGGTGGCGCGAGTATCAGGACCCCGCGCTCGACGCGCTGGTTGATCGCAGCATTCGCAATAACTTCACGCTGGCTTCCGCGATTGCTAGCGTCGAACAGGCGCGGGGCAACGCCGAAATAGCCGGTGCGCCGCAGTATCCGTCGCTGTCGCTCGGCGGCGCGTTCGATCGCAGCCATCAGGGACGCGGCTCGACCACGAAAACCCAGAGCCTGTTCGCCGAAGCGAGTTACGAGGTGGACTTCTGGGGCTTCCACGCCGCCAATGCCAGCGCCGCGGACCTGCTCGCGCGCGCGTCCGCGTTCGACCGCGACACGGTCGCGCTGACGCTGACCGCATCGGTCACCGACACTTATTTTCAGGTGCAGAGCCTGCGCCGCCGGCTCGCGCTTGCGCGTTCGATATCCGACGACGCTGCGCACATTCTGCAATTGCTGCTCGCACAGCAGCAGGCGGGCGTCGCGACCGAATTGCAGGTGCAGCAGCAGCGTAACGCGCTCGCCACTTTCCAGGCGGCTGTTCCGGCGCTGCAACAGCAGCTCGATATCAACATCCATGCGCTTGCGGTGCTAGCGGGCACCGCGCCTGAACAATTCACGATCAGCGACGCCGCGCTTGCCGACATCCCGATTCCCCGACCGCGCCCCAACCTTCCCGCGAGCTTGCTGGAAACGCGCCCCGACATCCGTTCCAGGGAAGCGCAGTTGCAGTCGGCGAACCAGAGTGTCGGCGCGGCGCGCGCGGCCTTTCTGCCGAACATCGTACTGACAGCGGACGGCGGGCTGAGCAGTAAGTCGCTGTCCCATTTCCTTTCGAGCCCGTTCGCCAGTCTAGCCACTTCGCTGGCGGCGCCAATCTTGGACGGCGGTGCGCTGCGGGGCCAGTTGCACGCGAGCAAGGCGGCCGAAGCGAAGGACGTCGCGGATTACCGGCAAGCCGTAATCACCGCGCTGCAGGACGTGGAGGACTCGCTCACGGCGGCTCGACAGCAGCAGCTCGCGGAAGCCGCCGACCAGAACGCCGCCGACGCCGCCCGCAAAGCCGCCATGCTCGCGCAAGCCCAGTACAAGCTCGGCACCGTCGACTTTCTGACCGTGCTTGACGCGCAACGCACGCTGTATCAGTCCGAAGACACGCTGGTGCAGGCGCGGCTCGCCCGCCTGCAAGCGTCCGTGAGCCTGTTTCGCGCGTTCGGCGGCGGCTTCGGCGTGACCGACGATAGCGATAGCAGCACCGCCTCCTCCTTTACGTCATCCCGCTCATGAAACCTGCAGACTTTCCGAACCACGAGGCGCAACGCGACCGCGGCCGCGCGCCGCTCATTCTGGCGTTCGCCGTCGTTGTCGCGCTGCTGGCTGTCTGGTTCTGGCCGCGGCACCCTGCCGTCAAGGCAGCGACTGCCGTGCCGGTCAATTCTGGTCATCCTGTGAGCCGTGACTTCCCGATTCGCGTCGCCGCAGTGGGCACGGTCCAGGCGCTCAACACAGTGGACGTCAAAGTGCGCGTAGACGGCCAGTTGCAGCGCGTTGCTTTCAATGAAGGACAGGACGTCAAAGCCGGCCAACTGCTCGCACAGCTCGATCAGGGACCGCTCACCGCCCAGTTGCATCAAGCGGAAGCGGCGCAGCGCAAGGACCAGGCATCGCTCGATAACGCGCGGCTCGATCTCGCGCGCTACTCGAAGCTGGTCAACATCGGCGCGGCGACGACCCAGGCGGTGGACACCGCGAAGGCGCAAGTCGAGGCGCTCGCCGCGACGGTCGC
This sequence comes from Paraburkholderia rhynchosiae, assembly GCF_002879865.1. Taxonomy (GTDB): domain Bacteria; phylum Pseudomonadota; class Gammaproteobacteria; order Burkholderiales; family Burkholderiaceae; genus Paraburkholderia; species Paraburkholderia rhynchosiae. The sequence continues at coordinate 6,847 of NZ_PNXY01000020.1, read as the reverse complement.
AGCGGACGCCGCGCTGGTGCAGAGCGACCGGCTGCAACTGAGCTTTACCACGCTCGCGGCGCCGTTTACGGGACGCGTCGGCGCGCGCGAGGCCGATATCGGTGCGATCGTTCATCCGGCCGACACGACCGGCATCGTCACCGTCACGCAGATGGAGCCCATCACCGTGCTGTTCTCCGTGCCGCAGGACGTGCTGCCCGAACTGCTCGCGAATCAGGCGAAAGCGCCGCTGGCGGTGAGCGTGACCACACGTTCCGGCAGCACGCCGCTCGCCGATGGCAGGCTGGTGTTCATCGACAGCACGGTCGATCCCACGACCGGCCAGATCAGGCTCAAGGCTTCGTTCACCAACCAGGACCGCAAGCTGTGGCCCGGCGAGCTGGTGAACGCGCGCGTGCTGGTGCGCACCGATATGCAGCGGCTCGCGGTGCCGAGCCGCGCAGTGGTGAACTCGCAGAACGGCACGCAGCTCTATGTGATCGCTGCGAACGGCACGGCGCAGATGCGCCCCGTGCAAACCGGCGTCATCGTCGATGGCATGACGGAGATCCGAAGCGGCATCGCGCCCACGGATCTCGTGGTATTCGATGGCCAGAGCCGCTTGAACCCGGGCGTGCAAGTGGCCGCGACCACCATTCCCGCCAGTGCGAAAGCGCCGCCCAACGCAAATGTGGCGGGGAGCCAGACTGATCAGGATAATCCGTCATGAGTCTCATGGAATTGTTCATCAGGCGGCGCATCGCGACCGCTTTTCTGGCGATCGCGGTGATGCTGGTTGGCGCGGTGGCGTATTTTCTGCTGCCGGTCGCGCCGCTGCCGCAGGTCGATTTTCCGACCATCCAGATCGTGGCAAAATTGCCCGGCGCAAGCGCGGAGACCATGGCCACTTCGGTGGCGACACCACTGGAGCGGCAACTTTCGCTGATCGCGGGCGTGACGCAGATGACGTCGTCGAGCTCGCTCGGCAACACCAGCATTGCCGTGCAATTCGATCTCTCGCGCGACATCGATGGCGCGGCGCAGGATGTGCAGACGGCGATCAACGCAGCCGGCGGCACGTTGCCGAAGAACCTGCCGAACCCGCCGACCTACCAGAAGGTCAACCCCGCCGACTTCACGTTGTTATCACTGGCGCTGACGTCGCCTTCGCTGACGCTGACACAACTCGACAGCTACGCCGAAGATTATCTCGCGCAACAGATCTCGCAGATGCCCGGCGTCGGTCTGGTTGACTTCCACGGCCAGCAGCGGCCCGCGGTGCGTATTCAACTCGACCCCGACAAGCTCGCCGCCCGAGGCCTGACGCTCGAAGATGTGCGTTCGATCGTCGGTGTGCAGACGGTCAATGCACCGAAAGGCAGCCTGAACGGTCCAGACCGCTCGGTGATCTTCAACGCGACCGACCAGATCACCACCGCCTCGCAGTATCGCGATCTGGTGGTCGCGTACAAGAACGGCGCGCCGATTCGCGTCTCCGATCTCGGCATCGTGCTGAACGCCGCCGAAGACAATCAGCAGGCCGCGTGGCTCCAGCATGAACGCGCGATCATTCTCGACATTCACAAGCAGCCGGGCTACAACGTCGTGCAGACGATCGCCAACATCAGGGCGAAGTTGCCCGCGCTAGAAGCGATACTGCCCGCGGCAGCGCATCTGCATGTGGTGGGCGATCGCACGCAGACCATCGATGCGTCGGTGCACGACGTGCAGTTCACGCTGATGCTGACAATCGCACTTGTCGTCATGGTCATCTTCTCGTTTCTGCGCAACCTGTGGGCGACGGTTATTCCAAGCCTGACGATTCCGCTGTCGCTGGTCGCCACGTTCGGCGTCATGTACCTGCTCGGCTATAGCCTCGACAATCTGTCGCTGATGGGCTTGACCATCGCGGTAGGCTTCGTGGTGGACGATGCGATCGTCGTGATCGAAAACGTGATGCGGCATATCGAAGAGGGCGTGCCGAGAATGAAGGCGGCCTTGCTTGGCGCGATGGAAGTGCGCTTCACGATCATTTCGATGACGATCTCGCTGATCGCCGTTTTCATCCCAATCCTGTTGATGGGCGGCATCGTCGGCCGGCTGTTTCGCGAATTCGCAGTGACAGTAAGCGCCGCGATAGTGATGTCGGCGCTGGTGTCGCTGACCGTTACGCCGATGTTGTGCGGCTGGCTGATCCGCTTGCCCGAGCCGGGTGGCGGCGGCCGGGGGCGCAGGCTCGAAGCATGGCTTGAAGCGGTCTTTAGCGCCGTAGAGCGGCGCTATGAGCGCGGCCTCGATTGGGTGCTGGACCGCCAGAAGCTGATGCTGGCTGTCACGGTTGCGACGATTGTGGCGACTGGCGCGTTGTTCGTCGCGATTCCCAAAGGATTTTTCCCGCAGGAGGACTCCGGTCTGATCATGGGCGTTGCCCAGGCCGCGCCGGATATTTCGCCCCGCTCGATGTCGCAGAAGATGCAGCAGGTGGGCCATATCATCGAGACCGACCCCGCCGTCGACAACGTCTACTACTGGATGGGTCCTAACCCGACCGTGAGCCAGGGGCGCGTCATGATCAACCTGAAAGCGTTCGCTCAGCGCAAGGACAGTGCTGCGCAGGTGCTCAACCGTTTGAAGCCGCAGTTGGCGAAAGTCATGGGCATTTCCTTGTCGATGCAGGTCCGGCAGGATATTCAGGTGGGCGGCCGTATCAGCGCTGCGCAGTATCAGTACACGTTGCAGGACCCTGACATCAACGAGTTGAATCACTGGGCGGGCGCGCTGACCGATCGCCTGTCGAAGCTGCCGCAACTGGCCGACGTCACGTCCGATCAGCAGGCCGCCGCTACCAGCGCGACTCTCGTGATCGACCGCAACACGGCTTCGCGTTTCGGCATCACGGCGCAAGCCATCGACGATACGCTTTACGATGCATTCGGCCAGCGGCAGATCGCGACGCTCTTCACGGAGTTGAATCAGTACCATGTCGTCGAAGAAGTCGATCCGCGCTTTCAGTTGACGACGGATGCACTGGCGCATCTCTACGTGCGTTCGCCGCTCACCAACGAACTGGTGCCGCTCGACACGCTCGTCAGAATCGAAAACAATGTGTCGCCGATTTCGATCAATCACCAGGGGCTTTTCCCGGCCGTGACGATCTCGTTCAATCTGGCGGCGGGTCAGTCGCTTGGCAACGCCGTGGCGGCGATTCGCCAGGCCGAAGTCGCGGCGGGCAAGCCAGATAGTTTGACGGGCTCCTTCCAGGGCACGGCGCAGGCGTTCCAGGCGTCGCTCGCAAGCGAGCCGTATCTGATCGCCGCGGCGCTCGTGGTCGTCTATCTGATTCTCGGCATCCTGTACGAGAGCGCCATTCATCCGCTTACGATCATTTCGACGCTGCCTTCGGCGGGCGTGGGCGCCTTGCTTGCGTTGATGCTGTGCGGTCAGGATCTGTCGATCATGGGCATGATCGGCATCATCCTGCTGATTGGTATCGTCAAGAAGAACGCGATCATGATGATCGACTTCGCACTAGTGGCGGAGCGCGAACACGGTATGTCGCCGCGAGAAGCGATCCGGCAGGCCTGCGTGCTGCGCTTCCGGCCGATCATGATGACGACGCTCGCCGCGCTGTTCGGCGCGCTGCCGCTTGCGCTCGGGCATGGCGCGGGTGCGGAGTTGCGCGTGCCGCTCGGCATCGCGATCGTCGGCGGCCTGATTGTCTCGCAAATGCTGACGTTGTTCACGACGCCGGTCGTGCACCTGTGGTTTGACCGTCTGTCGCATTGGCTCGCTGATCGGCGCGCGACGAGCAATGTGGTCGAGCGGCAGACCGTCGGTTGATCGCCTTCGGTCTGCTGGGACTTTCCTTCTTGATCGCGATGGGCGCCGCTGATCCAGCGCGGCGGCCATACGCTGAATCTCCTGACCAAACGATTAGTACGCTTTGGCCGCGCCGTTTAATGTGCGCTTACGCATGAGCGGCTGCTTGCAGATGATGGCTTTGAGTTCAGACTATCGGCGTACGCCCGCATACAGTTGATCGCCCAGCCGTGATTCGGCCGGTACACGACGCGGTATTCCCCTTCCGCTTTTTCGCACCGCGAAAGCGCCAGGAGCGTGTTGCGAACACGCAGACGGGTGGCCATGATCAAGGTTGGCGGCACGACCGGGACCGAGTGACAGAAATGAATGATCGCGTCGACGATGCGCTGCACGGTACGCGCGCGGCAGTTCAAGAAAGCATCGTGCCAGGCGGCGGCATGGCGCTCATCAGCGTCAAGCAGGCAATCGGCGGTCCCGGAGGTGTGAACGCCGATCAGGATGCGGACATCAAGATGCGGGCTGCCCGTACGTGAAGAATACGTATTGCAATAGAAAAGCGCAGCAGTGTTCTTTGGACAATCCTGCACACCGTCTCGTTACGATTGCCGATGGGGCGGGGGCGTCGCTACCGGCTATCCATCGCCGGCTACACGTACATTTTATTCAGCACTTCCATCTCTTCGCGAATAACCGGACGCGCAATCTGTGCAAACGCACTCACCAGCCGGGTCTGAGCCTGGTAGGGCGGGAACAGCAGCGCAACCTCGCTCGGTATATTCACCGCGAAGGGCCGCACCTCGATCCCTCCATTAACAGATTCATCGCGAGCTGCTAGCGGGTTGACCAGACTGATTCCCATGCCTGTGCGCACCAACGCGCACACCGACGAACCAAGACTCGCCTCAGCGACGATCTGACGAGACACATGCCCGGCCGCGAATACATCGTCAATCGTGGATCTGAGCGCGCTTTCTCCGGTGGGCGCTATGAATCGCTGATTTGCGAAGTGCGCGGGTTTCAGCCTGCGCAGGCGGCAAAGTGGGTGGTCTTTCGGCAGTACTGCGACGCACCGGAGGGTCGCGATCGTCTCTCGACGGATGTGAGGCGCATCCCCGGTGAGCAGAGCCAGGCCCGTATCGCAAAAGCCGGAGCGGACCCATTCCTCCACATTCACCGCGTTGCCAGAGTGAATTGACACCAGAACATCCGGGTGCGCAGCGTGAAATTCAGCGACAACCTTAACGAGCAGATCGCCCGCCAGCCGCGGCATCGCGGCGATGCTCAGCCGCGCGGCGCTGAACGAACGGATGTTGGCAGCCACCGATTCGAGTTCCGCCAGCCCGGCGAAGGTCCGTTCCACTTCGCGATGAAAACGCAATCCGTCCTGAGTGGGATTAAGCCGGCTACCGTTGCGTTCGAAAAGTGGGAACGCCGTGATGCTCTCGAGCTGCGATATCAGGCGGCTCACCTGCGGCTGCGACGTATGCATGACGCGAGCGGCATTCGTCATCGAGTTTGACGACATGACCGCACGGAAAGCCTCGATGTGGCGAAATCCTAACTTTAGCTTCTGCATATCGTTTCTGTATCGTTCAATGCGAGAGACGCATTGGACTTTAGCATATTGATGACCGATATTTGGTTCGTAGCCAAGCAAATTCCGTTGTTTTGAATCGCACTGCAGCGGTCCGGAATCGCGGTCGAGAATGATCATTAAGGGAAGCTAAGCACATGAAAGTTTCTTCTATCCTGACCGCTGCGATGATGCTCGCCGGGTTCTACGCAGGACTTGGCCTGACGACCGCAGCTTATGCGGATAGCTCCAGCCGGCTGGATCGCATCAAGGAAACCGGCACGATTACCGTGGGCTATCCGACCACCTCGCTGCCCTTCGCCTATCTGGACAACGCCCATCAGCCGGTCGGCTACTCGGTCGAAATATGCCAGCGCATCGCTGCCAGTCTCAAGAGCACGCTTGGCCTTGCCGATCTGAAAATCCGCTATCTGCCCGTGACGTCGGCCACGCGTCTGCCACTACTGGCGAACGGCACAATCGATCTGGAATGCGGCAACACCACCAACACGGTCGAACGCCACAAGCTCGTCTCGTTCGCGCCGACTACATACGTCGCGAAGGTTGTGCTCATGGCCCGCAAAGACAGTGGGCTTGATGTGAACACGCCCGCTGCATTCAGCGGCAAGACTGTGACGAGCCTTGCAGGGGGCCTGGACCTGCAGGTCATCCAGCAGATCAGCACGCAGCAACATCTGAACATTTCGGTGCTCCCCGTCAACGACACGGCGGCATCTTTCATCGCGGTGAAGACCGGCCGCGCGATGGCCGTCTCGACGGACGACGGGCTCGCCTACGGTCTGGTCGCAACTTCAGACCAGCCACAGGACTATGTGATTGGCACGAAGGCAATGCTGCTCGCACCGTACGGCATCGTCGAGCCCAAGGACGATCCCCGTTTCAAGCAGGCCGTGGACGGCGCCGTACTCGAGCTCATGAAGTCAAAACAGATCTACGCGATGTACGACAAATGGTTTAACGCGCCCGTGCCGCCGAATGGCATCAATCTGAAGTATCCGATGAGCGCCGAACTTAAACGTGCCTTCGAACATCCCTCCGATTCCGGCGATCCCGCGGCCTATCAATAAGCCACTTGAGCAACCCTACTTCGAGGCCGCGCAGCCATGAACTATCAGTGGAACTGGGCCAGTTTCAACGACCTCTCGCCCGACGGTGTCCATACCTACCTGCAGACGATGCAGAGTGGAGCATGCTGGACCATCGCACTCGCGGTGAGCGCCTATGCCATCGCGCTGCTGCTCGGCTCGATCATTGGCGTGATGCGTACGGTCGATTCGAAGATCGCGCGAACTATTGCTGCGACGTACGTCGAATTGTTCCGCAACGTGCCGCTGCTGGTGCAAATGTTCCTCTGGTATTTCGTGCTGCCGGAATTGCTCCCCAGGTCGCTCGGCACCGCGATCAAACAGATGCAGCAGCCGTGGGGCCAGTTTTTTCCCGCGCTGCTTTGCC